>NZ_JBNCNZ010000017.1:0-141566 GCF_049847245.1 Micromonospora sp. DT68 | reverse complement strand
ACGACGAACCCGACGACGACCACCGCCACAACGTCATCGTCCCGTCACCGTCATCACGCATCAACGCCGGCGCCGCAGTTCCCGCTCCGTCCCACAGGGCGTTGACGATGATCTGGGCGTCGCCGGCCTGGACCTGGTATCTGTCCGGGTACGCCGACACCTGCACCGTCTGGCACACCTCGCCGATCGGGGCGGTCATCCAGGACCTGTTGGGATACTTGCTCTCCATCACGCTGAGGAACTTGTTGGTCGCCCAGGTGGCGTTCAACCGCTGCGCCCGGCTGCCCCACCACTCCTGCTGCTGGAACAGCCCCAAGCTGGTGTGGTCGACCTCCTCGCTGATGTTCTGCAGGTGCGTCTCGACGATGGCCGTCGTGACGGCGATCACCGCGGCGCGCTGGGCCAGCCCTCGGGCCTTTGCCGCGTTAACGATCATCCGGGCGCAGGATGTGCGGTAGGCGTTCATGTAACCGCGCATGTCGGCCCTGAGTTGGCTGTTCAGGCTCGTGGCCAGCGCCGCGTCGAGGCTGGTCGTCCCCCTCGGATCGCAGGCAACCGTCTGATACGCCAGAGCCGGCGAGGCCAGCGCGGGCACCGGCTTCGACGGCAGCGGGGTTCCCCCGGGATCAGCCGACGCCACACACGGCATTGCGGCCAGCACCATAGTGGCGCCGACAAAAGCGGCCGCACTGCGACCAAGCACAGTGGACATTCCTCTTTGCAAGATTGCTCCTCCACGTCGACTGTCGGGGGATAGGCGGGTCAGGACGGTCGTCGATACCCGTCCGGGCGTCACGTCCTGACCATTCCGAACTGAGGCCGCTGCGACAGCACCGGCCGAGCCCTTCCCGCTGGGCGACAGCATTCCTCCGTGTCCTGGAGAACCTCATCAATTACGCTGCAGAACGTGTTGAAGCGACCATGCTCGCTCGCGTGGCTCCCGATACAACGCACCGCACGATCGCGCAGCTCGTTGGGGATGCTTCTACGCTGTCGCCACTGATGGCTCTGTTCAGCCCGATCAGAGCATGATCGAAAGCCTCCGAGCTGCCCGGGAAACCGTCCGCGCGAGTGGGGTTGGTAGCCCGCCGTGGGCCAGGGCGCTGAGGGCCATCCGCACCGTGCGGATGATCCGGTCAAGCTCCTCGTCGTCGGCCTGGTGCACAGCGCATCCCGTCCCGGAGGATTCGCCAACCGGCCTGGGCACCGCCGTGTCCCGAGGCCAGGCGTGCATCACCCGGCACACGATGTCGCGTCGATCGGAGAGTCGAATCTCCCGCTCGGCCCAGCCCTGGGCGTAGAGGCGGAAGAATTCGTTCATCCGGTACCAGAGCTGGCCCCGGGGGTCGACCCGGGTGAAGCCGACCACCTGCGCGTCGGCCAACTCTTCGACCGCCTGTTCGGCTGCCACGGCAGAGGACGGCAGAGTCGCCTGCACCACCCACGAGGGAAAGTCGGTGAGCCGAAGCGCGCCGAGCGCGAGCAGAACACGTCGTGCCTCGGGCCCGAGCGCGCGACAGTTCGAGTCGAGTCGCCCTCGGACCGAATCGCCGTCGACACTTAGTTCGTCAAGCCGGCGGGCTTCGTTGGCCAGTCGGTCCGCCATGATTTCCAGTGGCCACCCCTGGCGATGGACCAGTCGGGTCCCCGCAACGCGGACGGCCAGCGGGAGGCCCGCGCAGTAGTGCAGGATCCGTTCCGCCGCGCCCTGCTCGGCCTCCACCCGATCGCTGCCGACGATCCGGCGCAGCAGTGCCCCGGCATCGCCCGGCCCGATGGCGCCGAGTTCGGTGAACCGGGCCCCGGGCAGGCCACCGAGACGACGCCGGGAGGTAACCACGACCGCGCAGCTGTTGGCACCGGGTAACAGCGCCTGGATCTGGTGGGAGCTGTCGGCGTCGTCCAGCACGATCAGCATCCGGCGCCCGTCGAGCAGAGTGCGGTAACGCTCCATGCGTGCCTCGACGGTGTCGGGCGTGAGGCTCGTGGCCCAGCCGAGGATCGACAGGAACCGACCGAGGATGTCGCCCGGATCGGCCGGTTTCCCCACCGCCCCGCCCAGGTCGGCGTAGAGCTGGCCGTCCGGATAGTCCCTCGCGATGTCGTGCGCCACCCGAACCGCCAGGACGGATTTTCCGACCCCCGGCGGTCCGACGATCACCTGCACCTGCACCTGCGCCGCCGCGCCGGTGGTGACCGGACCCAGGGCGACGACCAGCGCCGAGCGTTCGTCAGCGCGTCCGGTGAAGTCCGCTGCCACCGGTGGCAGCAGCGCCGGGCGAGTGCTTTCGGCGCTGCCGGGCCAGGCCACCGGGCGGCGGACCGCTGTCACGGGCCGGGCCAGGTCGACTGGCCTGTTCCTCCCGTCGTCGCGGAGCACCATCTCGTGCACCGCGCGGAGGTGCGCGTTGGGTTCGATGCCCATCTCCTCGACCAGGAGCCGCCGCCCCTGGCGATACACCGCGAGGGCGTCCGAGCGCCGGCCGAGGCCGTTGAGCGCCACCATCAACTGCGCCCGGAACCGCTCCCGGTAGGGGTGCCGGTGGACCAGCTCGGTCAGCTCCAGACAGGCCGAGTCCAGCCGGCCGAGTTGGATCTCCGCGCCGACCCGTTCCTCGACGGCGACGAGTCGCATCTCGTCCAGTCGTGTCGCCGCCGACGACAGCAACTCGCTGTCAATGCCTTCCAGCGCGCCTCCCCGCCACAGGCGGGTGGCGTCCCGCAGCAGATCGACCGCCTCGTGATACCGGTGGTCGGCCAATGCCTGCCGGCCCTCTGCGAACAGTGCCTCGAATGCGTCCCGGTCTACCCTGGCGCCATTGGTCTGCAACAGGTATCCAGGTGGTTGCCGGACGATCAGGGCCGGAGCGCCCACCCGAGCAAACGCCTGGCGCAGGGTGGACACGTACGTCTGCACCACCGCCCGCGCCGTTTCCGGCGGCTGCTCCCCCCAGATCGCCTCGATCAGGCGTGCTACCGATAGGTTCTTACCGCTGTCGACCAACAGCGCGGCGAACAACGCCTTCGGCTTCTGTCCACCGAGTGGTACGACTCGGCCGGCGATCGATACCTCCACCGGGCCCAGCATTCGAAACTCCAAGCCCATCTCCCCCGTTGAAGCAGCTTGAATCGATGTCGCGGCTATGCATACACGATCAAGCCGCAGCATTCGACCCCGTTCTTCGTCGCCACCGGACGGGGTTTGGGAGAAGGCGCTGGCGCAATGGGAAGAGTCGGGGCCCTGCGGAGTCAATAGCAGGCGAGCACAGCCCGGTGCGGGGAAACGAGACTGGTCAGGTCACGTTGGCCGGGCCGAGGACGCTCTTCAGGTCGCCCATCAGCGCGGTCGTCGCCGCCACCCGGAACGGACCCAGCCGCAGGGTGGTGGTCCGACCGCCGTTGAGCAGCTTGACGTGCACCTCGGTGTCGCCAGGATGCAGCACAAGGGTTTCCTTGAGCCGTTCCACGAGCGGCGGCGTGCACCTGTGCACCGGGATGGTGAGGGTGACGGGCTTGTTGGTGGCGCTGGTGCTGACGTCCGGCATGGACATGTCCATCGCCATGATCCGTGGAGTGTCGTCTCGGCGGTCCACCCGACCCTTGACCACCACGATGGCGTCCTCGGCGATGTACTGGCCGACCACCTCGTAGGTGTTGGGGAAGAACAGCGTCTCCACCCCGCCGGCCAGATCCTCCAGGGTGGCCGAGGCCCACGCGCGGCCCTGCTTGGTGACCCGACGCTGCACGCCGGAGAGGATGCCGGCGAGGGTGACCACCGCCCCGTCGGGCACAGCGCCGTCCTCGGCCAGGGATGCGATCGTGGTGTCGGCCGCCGCGTTGAGGATGTGCTCCAGGCCGAACAGCGGGTGGTCGGAGACGTACAGGCCGAGCATTTCGCGCTCGAAGGCCAGCTTGTCGCGCTTGTCCCACTCACTGTCGCCGATCACCGGCATCACCGTCGTGCTGCCCGTCTCGGCGTCACCGAAGCCGGCACCGAAGAGGTCGTACTGGCCGACCGCCTCCTTGCGCTTCACATCGGCGTACGCGTCGATGGCGTCGGCGTGCACCGTGAGCAGGCCCTTGCGGGGGTGCTGCATCGAGTCGAACGCGCCAGCCTTGATCAGCGATTCGATTGTCTTCTTGTTGCAGACCACCGCGTCCACCTTGGACAGGAAGTCGTAGAAGTCGGTGTAGTCGCCCTTCTCCTGGCGGCACCGCATGATCGAGGCGACGACGTTCGCGCCGACGTTGCGCACCGCCGCCAGGCCGAAGCGGATGTCCTTGCCGACCGGGGTGAACGGCCCGGCCGAGGTGTTCACATCCGGCGGGAGCACCTGGATCCGCATGCGGCGACACTCGGACAGGTAGAGCGCCATCTTGTCCTTGTCGTCGCCGACGCTTGTCAGCAGCCCTGCCATGTACTCGGCCGGGTAGTGCGCCTTCAGGTACGCAGTCCAGTAGGACACCAGGCCGTACGCGGCGGAGTGCGCCTTGTTGAAGGCGTACCCGGCGAACGGCACCAGGACGTCCCACACCGCCTGGATGGCCTCGTCGGAGTAGCCGCGCTCGCGGCAGCCGTCCCGGAACGGGATGAACTCCTTGTCGAGGATCTCCTTCTTCTTCTTACCCATGGCCCGGCGCAGCAGGTCCGCCTGGCCGAGCGTGTAGCCGGCGAGGATCTGCGCGGCGCGCTGCACCTGCTCCTGGTAGACGATCAGGCCGTGGGTGGGCGCCAGGATCTCCCGCAGCGGCTCCTCCAACTCCGGGTGGATCGGGGTGATCTCCTGGAGGCCGTTCTTGCGCAGCGCGTAGTTGGTGTGCGAGTCGACGCCCATCGGGCCGGGTCGGTACAGCGCCAGGACGGCCGAGATGTCCTCGAAGTTGTCAGGCTTCATCAGCCGCAGCAGTGACCGCATCGGCCCGCCGTCGAGCTGGAACACGCCGAGGGTGTCGCCACGGGCCAGCAGTTCGTACGCGGCCTTGTCGTCAAGCGGCAGGGCCAGCAGGTCGAGCTTCGTACCGTGGTTGAGCTCGATGTTCTTGACCGCGTCGTCGATGATCGTCAGGTTGCGCAGGCCGAGGAAGTCCATCTTCAGCAGCCCGAGCGACTCGCAGGTCGGGTAGTCGAACTGCGTGATGATCGCCCCGTCGGCGTCGCGACGCATCAGCGGGATGTGCTCGATGATCGGCTCGGCGGACATGATGACGCCGGCAGCGTGCACACCTGTCTGCCGGATCAGCCCTTCGATGCCCTTCGCCGTGTCGATCACCTTGCGGACGTCCGGGTCCGAGTCGTACAGGCCGCGGATCTCGCCGGCCTCGGCGTAGCGGGGGTGCTTCGGGTCGAAGATGCCGGTGAGCGGGATGTCCTTGCCCATCACGGCCGGAGGCATCGCCTTGGTGATCCGGTCGCCGACCGCGTACGGGAAACCGAGGACCCGGGCCGAGTCCTTGATCGCGGCCTTCGCCTTGATCGTGCCGAAGGTGGCGATCTGGGCGACCTTGTCCTCACCCCACTTGTCGGTGACGTACTTGATCACCTCACCACGCCGACGCTCGTCGAAGTCGATGTCGACGTCCGGCATCGAGACACGCTCGGGGTTGAGGAACCGCTCGAAGATCAGGCCATGCTGGATCGGGTCCAGGTCGGTGATGCCCAACGCGTACGCGACGAGCGAGCCGGCGGCCGAACCACGGCCCGGACCCACCGAGATGCCCTGGCTCTTGGCCCACTGGATGAAGTCGGCGACCACGAGGAAGTACGACGGGAAGCCCATCTGGTTGATGACACCCAGCTCGTACTCGGCCTGGACGACGTGCCCCTCGGGGATGCCGTTCGGGTAGCGGCGGGCCAGGCCGGCGAAGGTCTCCTTGCGGAACCAGGACTCCTCGGTCTCGCCCTCGGGCACCGGGAAGCGCGGCATCAGGTTGTGGAACTCGAACATGCCCTTCGGGTCGACCTTCTCGGCGACAAGCAGGGTGTTGCGGCAACCCTCCTGCCACAGCTCCGACGAGTCCACCGCGCGCATCTGGTCGGCGCTCTTGATGAAGTAGCCGCCACCTTCGAACCGGAACCGGTTCGGGTCGTCGATGTTGCTGCCGGTCTGCACGCAGAGCAGCACGTCGTGGGCGGTGGCCTGCGCCTCGTGCGTGTAGTGCGAGTCGTTGGTGACCACCGGCGGGATGTCGAGCTTGCGGGCGATCTCGGTGAGCCCCTCGCGGACCCGGCTCTCGATGGAGAGGCCGTGATCCATGATCTCCAGGAAGTAGTTGTCCTTACCGAAGATGTCCTGGTAGCTCGCGGCCACCTTGAGCGCCTCGTCGAACTGGCCCAGCCGCAGCCGCGTCTGCACCGCGCCCGACGGGCAGCCGGTGGTCGCCATGATCCCCTCGGCGTGCTCGGCGATCAGCTCCATGTCCATCCGGGGCCACTTGACGTAGTGCCCCTCCATGGACGCGCGCGAGTTGAGGGTGAACAGGTTCTTCAACCCCTGCGCGTTCTTCGCCCACATCGTCTTGTGGGTGATCGCGCCGTTACCGGAGATGTCGTCGCTCTTCTGCTCCGGCCGACCCCACTTGACCCGCGCCTTGTGATAGCGCGACTCCGGCGCCACGTACGCCTCGACGCCGAGGATCGGGGTGATCCCGGCGGCCATCGCCTGGTTGTAGAAGTCGTTCGCGCCGTGCATGTTGCCGTGGTCGGTGATCGCCACCGCCGACATGCCGAGACGCTTGGCCTCGGCAAACAGATCCTTGAGGCGGGCCGCCCCGTCGAGCATCGAATACTCGGTGTGCACGTGCAGATGCGCGAACGAATCAGCCATGCGTGGCGCCCCCCGGCAGTGTGGATCTAGGTGGTCGGAGCCGACCGGCACCTACCCTACCGAGGTGATCTCGGCGGCTCCACCGTCCGCGCCGAGGGTGGCCCGTGTCTCCTCGCGCGGCACTTCCACCCCCACCGCCGATGCCTGCGCGCCCGGTTGCGCCTAGGCTTGGCCGGTGGCGAGGTACTACGACGTACACCCGGAGAATCCGCAGCCCCGGATCATCGGCCAGGTCACCGACCTGATCCGCAGCGGTGGCCTGATCGCCTATCCGACGGACTCCTGCTACGCGCTCGGCACCCAACTGGGCAACCGGGACGGGCTGGACCGGATCCGCGAGGTCCGCCAGCTCGACGACCGGCACCACTTCACGCTTGTCTGCCGGGACTTCGCGCAGCTCGGCCAGTTCGTGCGGATCAACAACTCGGTCTTCCGCCTGGTGAAGGCGTCCACCCCGGGCAGCTACACCTTCATCCTGCCGGCCACCCGCGAGGTGCCGCGCCGGATGCTGCATCCGCGCAAGAAGACCGTCGGGGTCCGCGTACCCCGGCACACGGTGACCCAGGCGTTGCTGGCCGAGTTGGGTGAGCCGCTGGTGTCGAGCACCCTGGCCCTGCCCGGCGACGAGGAGCCGATGACCCAGGGGTGGGAGATCAAGGAACGGCTCGACCACCAGCTCGACGCGGTCCTCGACGCCGGCGAGTGCGGCAAGGAGCCGACGACGGTCGTCGACCTGTCCGGCCCTGAGCCGGAGATCCTGCGCCGAGGCGCGGGAGACACCTCCCGCTTCGAGTAGCGCCCCCTCTAACGATCCGCCCCCGGCGTCGGGCCCCGGCGCGGTCGTTGCCGACCGCCCCGGCATGACCCGTGAGCAGGCGCGCCTTCAGCCCGAGGTGGTCGCCGCGCGCCCTTTGCTCTGCTTCAACCGACGCAACACCGACGGCTCTATCTGTTGCGTGGGTTGAAGCAGAGCAAAGGCGGGTCCGACCACCCTCCCCACCCGACCGACAGGTCCCACGAAAGCCGCCGAGGCGGCACAACGTTATCGTCGTAGACAACAGTGTGTGCCACACAGTATGGTGTGACGCATGGTTAGCGAGGACGTTCTACGGACGCACCTACAGGAGTTGCGTCGAGGCACCGTCGTGGTGGCCAGCCTGGTGGCGTTGCGCCAGCCGGACTACGGCTACGCACTGCTGCAACGGCTCACCGACCACGGCTTCCCGGTGGACGCCAACACGCTCTACCCGCTGCTGCGCCGCCTTGAGGACCAGGGGCTGCTGACCAGCGAGTGGAACACCGAGGAGAGCCGACCGCGCAAGTTCTACCGGACCAGCGACGAGGGCGAGTCGATGCTGAACCGGCTCCTGGACGACCTCGCCGCCGTACAGACCTCCATCACCGGGCTGATCCAAGGAGTGGACCGATGAACACCCTGACCGACCGCTATCTCGCCGCCACCCTGCGATCGGTGCCCGCCCAGCGCCGCGGCGAGATCGCCACGGAGCTGCGCGCCTCGATCCAGGACATGATCGAGGACCGGACCAGCGGCGGCGAGGACGCCACCGCCGCCGAGCGGGCGGTGCTCACCGAGCTGGGCAACCCGGACCTGCTGGCCGCCCGGTACGCCGACCGTCGGCTGCAGCTCATCGGCCCGACCTACTACCTCGTCTGGCTGCGGCTGCTGAAGCTGCTGCTCAGCTTCATCCCGGCGATCGTCGGCGCGATCGTCGCCATCGTCGAGGTGGCCGAAGGCAAGGGTTTCGGGGCCATCGGGAGCGGCATCGGCACCGCCATACAGGTTGCCGTACAGATCGCCTTCTGGCTCACCCTGACCTTCGCGCTCATCGACCGCTTCCAACCCGCCGCCGACCTGCCCGACTGGAACGTCGACCAGCTGCCCGACGTCCCCGCACACAAGGACGTCTCCCTCGCCGACACCATCGCGTCGGTGGCCATGTTGGTGCTGACCATCGGCTACCTGCCCTTCCAGCACTACCGGTCCTGGGTGAACGGCACCGACGGCGAGAACATCCCGATCCTCGACCCGGCTCTGTGGTCGTTCTGGCTGCCGGCGCTGATCGCGGTGCTGGTCGCCAGCCTGGTGTTCGAGATCGTCAAGTACCGGATCGGGCGCTGGAACTGGGCACTGTTCGGAGTGAAGGCCCTGCTCAGCCTCGCGTTCACGGTGCCGCTGATCTGGTTGGCACTCAACGACCGGCTGCTCAACCCGGCCCTGGCCGACCGCCTGAGCTGGCTGGCCGAGCCGGACAACACGAACATCCTCGGGGCTGTCATCGCGATAGGCGCGGCGGTGGTGCTGGTCTGGGACCTGATCGACACCGCCATCAAGACCCGCCGCCAGACGGCGTGAGCTGATCCGGACACGGCGGCCCGGCGCGCACCCCGCGCCGGGCCGCCGCGCTGCGGCGATGCAACCAGAGTGCGAGGGTCTGACCAGCCTGACCAGGTCACCTCCGACCTGTCCGGCTCGCAGAGACGGCCGGTGGCGTGGCATCGTTCCCGGATGAACGTGGCACAGCGGGACGCGTGGCGCCGCCCAGGTCCGACGTCGGAGCAGCTCCGGATCGACCTCTGGATCGGGTTGGCCGTGACCCTGCTTGCCCTGGTGAGCCTCACCCTGGCCCGCAGCACCGGCGCGTTCCTGCTGGGGCCGCCGCCGTCCGGGCCGGAGCAGTTGCTCTGGACCGTCGCGGTGACCCTGCCGCTGATCTGGCGGCGACGCTTGCCGACCGCCACCCTGCTTGTCATTTCGGTGGCGTTCATCGCCGCGCAGGCCCGATCGGCACCGGAGACGCAGCTCTCCTCGTGGTCGCTCTTCTGCGCGCTCTACACCGTCGGCGCGTGGGAACAGAACCGCCGGCTGGCCCGCAGGCTGCGCATCGGTGTGATCGTCACGATGTTCGCCTGGCTGGGCGTCTACTACGCGGTCAGCATCGAGCACATCCCACCCGGTGCCTTCGCCAACGCCGTCGGACCGGTGCCCCCGCTGCTCGCCGCGATGGTCACCGGCGTCCTGATCAACGGCCTGTACTTCGGTTTCGCGTACTTCTTCGGCGAGACCGCCTGGGTGGCCGCTCGACGCGAGCACGAGCTACGCGCCCAGGCCGAGGAACTGCGCCAATCGCAGGCAGAATCCCGCGAGCGGGCGGTGTTCGGCGAACGGGTGCGCATCGCCCGGGAACTGCACGACGTTGTCGCGCACCACGTCTCGGTGATGGGGGTGCAGGCGTCCGCGTGCCGGCGGGTGTTCGACCGCGACCGGGACAAGGCTCGCTCGGCACTCGCCGCCATCGAGCAGAGCGCCCGCACCGCCGTCGACGAGCTACGCCGGATGCTCGGCGTGCTGCGCGCCCCCGACGGCTCCGCCGAAACCCCACCGCCGGCCGCCGCGACGATCGAAAGGATCGGCGAGCTTGTCGAACGGGCCCGCGCCGCCGGGCTCACGGCCACCACCGGGGTGTACGGCGCCCCGGTGACGTTGCCCGCGTCGGTCTCGCAGACGGCGTACCGGGTGGTGCAGGAGGCGGTGACCAACACGTTGAAACACGCCGACGCCGGACTGCTGGACGTACGGATCCGCTACCTGGCACGGGAGGTCGAGGTGGACGTGAGCGACGACGGACGCGGCGGGAGCCAATGCCCCGCTGACGGGCTCGGCCTGATCGGCATGCGGGAACGCGTCGGCGCCCAGGACGGCGTCCTGGAGGCTGGCCCCCGCCGGGGCGGCGGCTGGCGGGTCCGCGCCCGGCTGCCGCTGCCCCCGGCAGTGCCCACGGGAAACCAGCCGAATCCGACACGAACCGACGCCGCGTCCGACGACGGTACGCCGACAGCGAGCCGCGCAGACGCGGACGCGGCAACGCCGACGCAGCGCGAGAGGGCAGCCGCGCGGGACGAGGCTACGGCCGGGACGGGGTGGTCGGTGTGAGCACAGCACCCGTCGGCGACACCAATCCGCGCGCCGACGAGCGAATCCGGGTGCTGCTCGCCGACGACCAGCACCTCGTCCGCACCGGCTTCCGGGTCATCCTCGAGGTGGAGGACGACATCGAGGTCGTCGGCGAGGCGGCCGACGGCGGCCGAGCCGTCACCATGGCTCGCGCCACCCGCCCCGACGTGGTGCTCATGGACGTGGAAATGCCAGTGATGGACGGGCTGGAGGCCACCCGACAGATCACCGGTACCGGCCCGGGCGCGCCGGCGGTGCTGATCCTCACCACGTTCGACCGCGACGACTACCTCTTCGCGGCGCTGCGCGCCGGTGCCAGCGGCTTCCTGCTCAAGAACGGCACACCAGAGGAGTTGGTCGACGCGATCCGGGTGCTCGCCCGGGGCGACGCCCTGCTCGCCCCCGAGATCACCCGGCGGGTGATCTCGACGTTCGCCCGTCCCGGCGATCCGGCGGGCACCGCCCACCTCGGGCCGGACGCCGAGGCCGCGCTGGGCGAGCTCACGCCGCGCGAACGGGAGGTGCTGGTCCTGCTCGCCGCCGGATCGAGCAACGCGGAGATCGCCGCGAGCATGCAACTGGGCGAGGCGACGGTGAAGACGCACGTCAGCCGGGTACTGGCCAAACTCGGCCTGCGCGACAGGGTGCAGGCCGTCGTGTTCGCGTACGAGAGCGGGGTGGTCCGGCCCGGCGGGTGACCGGCATCCGCCGCAAGGGGGACCGACCGGTTCCGCCGCCGGGCGGACTGCGGATCGACGTACCGGATCTAGCGTGGATGCGTGACCAAAACGCTCCGCCTGGACGGCGTCGACCGCAGCTTCGGCGACCGGCAGGTACTGAGAAACGTCTCCTTCGAGGTGACCGCAGGCCGGATGACCGGTTTCGTCGGCGCCAACGGCGCCGGCAAGACCACCACCATGCGGATCATCCTGGGTGTGCTCGCGCCGGACGCCGGTGAGGTGAGCTGGGGCGGCACACAGCTCACCCGGCAGGACCGCGCGCGCTTCGGTTACATGCCTGAGGAGCGTGGCCTCTATCCCAAGATGACCACGCGGGAGCAGGTGACGTACCTGGGACGGTTGCACGGCCTGGACGCACCCGCCGCCCGACGTGCCACCGACACGCTGCTGGAGCGGGTCGGGCTCGGCGCGCGGGGCGACGACCTGCTGGAGACGCTGTCGCTCGGCAACCAGCAGCGGGCCCAGATCGCCGCCGCGCTGGTGCACGACCCGGAGGTGCTGGTGCTCGACGAGCCGTTCTCCGGCCTCGACCCGCTTGCCGTCGAAACGGTAGTGGGGGTGCTGCGCGAGCGCGCCGCCGCCGGAGTGCCGGTGCTCTTCTCCAGCCACCAACTTGACGTGGTGGAGCGGCTCTGCGACGACCTGGTGATCATCGGGGACGGGGTGATCCGCGCCGCCGGCAGCCGCGAGCAGCTGCGCGAGTCGTACACCTCGCCCCGTTTTGAACTGGTGGTGGAGACCGACGCCGGCTGGGTCCGCGACCAGCCCGGCGTCACGCTTGTCGAGTTGGACGGCGCGCGGGCGGTCTTCGACCTGCCGGCCGGCGCCGACGAGCAGCCGGTGCTGCGCGCGGCCCTGGCCCGCGGCCCGGTCCGCGCCTTCCGCCCGGTCAGCCCCTCGCTCACCGAGATCTTCCGAGAGGTCACCCAGTGAACGTCCCCCAGGCCACCCGGCTCGTCGCCGAGCGCGAGATCCGGGTCAAGCTCCGCGACCGTACCTTCCTGTTCGGCACGCTCTTCTTCCTGCTCGTCGCGGCGGCCGGCACGATCCTGCCTCCGCTGCTCTCCGGCGGGCCGGAGCGTGTGGCAGTCACCCAGGAGGCAGCCGGCCCGTTGCGGGACGCGGGCCTCGACGTCCTCGTGGTGGCCGACGACCGCGCCGCCGAGCAGGCGGTGCGCGACGGTGACGTGGACGCCGCTGTTGTCTCAGGGCCGAAGGTGCTGGCCATGGACGAGACCCCCAACGAGGTGGTGCGGGCACTGAGCTCCTCGCCGCCGGTCCAACTGCTCGACCCCGACGCTGTCGACCCGGTGGTGGCGTTCCTGGTGCCGTTCGTCTTCGCGTTCGTCTTCTTCTTCACCTCGCAGATCTTCGGCATGCAGATCGCGCAGAGCGTCACCGAGGAGAAGCAGACCCGGATCGTGGAGATCCTGGTCGCGGCCGTGCCGGTCCGGGCGTTGCTGGCCGGCAAGATGATCGCCGGAACCATCCTGGCCCTCGGGCAGATCGTCCTCATCGCCCTGGTGGCGATGATCGGTGTGCAGTTCGGCGACAGCACCGAGCTGCTGTCGCTGCTGGCCCCCGCGATCGGCTGGTTCCTGCCGTTCTTCCTGCTCGGCTTCGTACTGGTGGCGGCCATGTGGGCGGCGGCCGGAGCGCTTGTCAACAGGCAGGAGGACATCGCCGGGGTGTCCACACCCGTGCAGCTCGCCGTCATGCTGCCGTTCTTCGCGGTGATCTTCCTCAACGACAACGCGACGGCCATGCGGGTGCTGTCCTACCTGCCGTTCTCCGCCCCCACCGCGATGCCGTTGCGGCTGTTCACCGGGGACGCGGCCGGCTGGGAGCCGCTGGTGTCGCTGGTCCTGCTGCTGGTCGCCGCCGCGGCGTTCGTGGTCGCCGGGGCGCGGGTGTACGAGGGATCGCTGATGCGTACCAACGGTCGCACCTCGATCCTGGCGGCGTGGCGCTCCCGCGACACGGTGGGCTGACCCAGCGCGGCTGGCCCGCCCGGCGTCGGGCGGGCCAGCATCACCGTCGACCCTCACGAGGAATCGATCGTCGGCCTATCAGGAGGCCGTCGGTCGCAACCTGATCCGCCCACCGGGTGCCCGCCACCGACCAGGCGGTACGCAGGGCCCGCGCCGGTTCCGGGGCGGCGCGGTGGCGCCCGCTCCAGCCGGTGCCGCTGCCTCAGTCGGTGCCGTTGCCTCAGTCGGTGCCGTTGCTCCTTGATCCGGGCCCCGCCGCGCGGTTGCGCCGGCCGGAGGGCCCTCAGGACGCCGACTCCGTCGGTGAACAGTTCTTGGCGTACCGCCCCCGGGCCCGCTGCTCTCGGCGCGGGCCGTAACGCCTCCTTCGGCTCGTGCATCGCCGTGCCGAACCGCGAACGCATCCTCCCCCCGGCTCTGCGCGCTCAGGCGCCAGCGCAGTCTACGTGACGCCCGTCACATATCGATGAACAGTGCTTGACTTGACAAGTATATACTTGGAATGTGCAATATATTGCATGCCGACGCTCGTGCCGCCCGACGTCGGGCCCCAGCGCCACGGCGCGATCGGACCCTTCAGGCCACCCCGAACACGATCGTCGACAGGCCCGCGCACGACGCTCAGCCAGCACACACCAGTTCCTCGCCGCCTCGAGCGGCTGCGGTTCTCGTCGGCGAGCGGCCGCGATTCCGCCGCTCAGCACGACCGCTTCACCGCCCGTGCGAGGTCAGCGGCGCCGCCACAGTCGCCACTCCCCGCACCACCTGCAGACCCGGGAACCGCTGCTGCACCGTCTCGTCAGCGGCCCCACCCCGACGCGATCGAGGTATGGCTATGGAGCAGCTCTTCGGACGAGAGGTGGAACTGGCGCGCATCGGCCGCTTCCTGCAAACGGTGCGAAACAGCGGCGACGTTCGACTTGTCCGCGGCGATCCGGGCATCGGAAAGTCGGCGCTACTCGCCGCCACGGCCGACCTGGCCGACGACGCCGGGATGCGGGTACTGCGCGCGTCCGGCTCGGAGTTCGAGGCGGACGTCAGCTACTCGTTGCTCAACCAACTGTTACTGCCTCTGCACGCCGACATCCAGCGCCTGCCACCTGCCCTGCGCGACGCGCTCACCGTCGCGCTCGGGTTCGGGCCGGGCGCGACACCGGCCGCGCTGATGATCTGCAATGCCGCGCTGTCGCTTGTGAACACCGTCGCCAAGAAGGCGCCCGTCCTTCTGGTGATCGACGACCTGCAATGGGTCGACCGGCCCAGCGCTGTGGTCCTCGGTTTCATCGCGCGGCGTGTGCCGGGTTCACCGGTGGGCGTCGTGGCGGCCTCCCGGACGGGCACCGAGGGCTTTCTCGACCGGCGCGGGCTGACCGAGGTGACTGTCGGACCGCTCACCCGGGACGCTGGCGCCCAACTCCTGCAAGCCCGCTCCCCCCACCTGACCCCTCCGGCCCGGCAACGCCTGCTCGATCTCGCCCAGGGCAACCCGCTCGCCCTTGTCGAGCTTCCGGCCACGCTCACCGACTCCGGCGGGCGGTGCTCGGAGCAGTCCGGCCTGGTGCCCCTGAGCGAACACCTCCAGGCGGTGTTCGACGCGCGGATCGCCGACCTGCCGGAGGCGACACGGCTGCTGCTGTTGCTCGCCACCTTCGAGGGCAGCGGTGACGTACGGGTCCTGCGCGGCATGACGAGCCTCATCGACCTGGCGCCCGCCGAGCGAGCCCAGCTGGTACGGGTCGACGACTCCACAGGTCGCCTCGTCTTCCGTCACCCCCTGATCCAGGCGGCGATCGTCGCGAAGTCCACCCACGAGGAACGTCGGGGCGCCCACCTCGCCATCGCCGCCGCGCTGCCCGCAGACCCGGAACGCCGCGCCTGGCACCTGTCGGCGGCCACCGCAGGTGCGGCGCGCTCGCGGCGTGTCCCCACCCAACCGCTCCAGTGCCTCGGCGATGGCCACCGACACGCTTACCGGGTACGTGAACGCCCTACCGAAACCGGACAGCTCGTCGCAGCAGACCGGGCCGCCCACCGCCGCCGCCACGATCATCGAATCCTTGTGGTGCACTGTCACCGACGAGAACAGCCCGATCTCCGCGTCGACAGTCGCCGCTGTCAGGCTCTCGTACTCCAGGTGCAGGCTGCGTGCCCGGTAGTCGTCAGGCGCCCGCTTCGGCCGGGACACCAGCCGCAGGTCGCCCGCCGAGGGGCCGTCGTCGGGCAGATCCCCACACAGGGCACATCCCGGCTCGGCGATGAGCCGGTGCCGGGAGATCGCCAGCGTCGCCGTGTCGACCTCCAGCACCGCCTGGTCGCACCGTACGGCAGCCCCCTGGGCGACACAATCCAGTTCGTCGGCGACGAGCGCCGCGACGACGGCCCGCAGAGGCGTCCCGAAGGTCGGCGCGGGCGCGGTGACGATGCCGTCGTACAACCCCTGCCAGAGCGCCGACCGGTGCGGCGCGGCACCCACCCGCGCGCGGTAGGACCGCACCTGGACACAGTGGTGGCAGCCCGACCGCCCCGCCACGGTGAACGGGCCGATCCGCACTCCGCGCAACGTCGGGTACACCGGCAGGAACGCCCGCCCCGCCGCACGGGCGCGGCGGGCGGCGGCTGACACCTGGTCGGACCGGTCGTCAGTGACGAAGACGTCGACGCCCCGGCCGTCGTCCGTCGGCAGGGGGCGCAGGGCGGCCTCCACCGCACGGTGCAGGATGCCGGTGCCGAGCAGCCGGACGCCGTACGTCGAGGAATCGCAGGCCGCACCCATGGAACACCTCCTCAGCGGACGTGGCGCAGGGTCAGCCGACGGCCTCCATCACCTCGTCGGAGACGTCGAAGTTCGCGTAGACGTTCTGCACGTCGTCGCAGTCCTCAAGGACGTCGATCAGCTTGAAGATCTTGCGGGCGCCCTCCTCGTCAAGGGGGACGTTGACGCTCGGGACCAGCGACGACTCGGCCGACTCGTACTCGATGCCGGCGTCCTGAAGCGCGGTGCGCACCGGAATGAGGTCGGTCGGCTCGGAGACGATCTCGAATGCCTCGCCCAGGTCGTTGACTTCCTCGGCGCCGGCGTCGAGAACGGCCATCATCACGTCGTCCTCGGTCGTGCCACCCTTGGGGACGATCACGACGCCCTTGCGGGAGAACATGTACGACACCGAGCCCGCGTCGGCGAGCGAACCGCCGTTGCGGGTCAGCGCGGTGCGCACCTCGGTTGCCGCCCGGTTGCGGTTGTCGGTGAGGCACTCGATGAGCATCGCCACACCGCTGGGCCCGTAACCCTCGTACATGATGGTCTGCCAGTCGGCGCCGCCGGCCTCCAGGCCGGAGCCGCGCTTGACGGCGCGGTCGATGTTGTCGTTCGGGACCGAGTTCTTCTTCGCCTTCTGGATGGCGTCGAAGAGCGTCGGGTTGCCGGACGGATCACCGCCGCCGGTCCGCGCGGCGACCTCGACGTTCTTGATCAGCTTGGCGAACATCTTGCCGCGCTTGGCGTCGATGACGGCCTTCTTGTGCTTGGTCGTCGCCCACTTTGAGTGGCCGGACATCTGCTACCTCCGTTGCTACCCGCCGTCTGCATCGACCGACCGCGCACGCCCCGGCCCCGCCGGCGCACGCGGTGGTGCCGGTCAGCCCTGCGGGAAAGCCGCGACGGGCAGCTGGCCCCGCCGAATCTCGGCAATCCTACCGGCGTCGGGCTGGTCGCTGTCACGCGCGGCACCGCGTCGGTGCACGCCGTGCCGCGCGAGCAGGCACGACGGACTCCCGGCGGGGAGCCCGCGCGGCGCGACCACGCGGGCGGTCAGCGGGCGACGCGGACCAGGTCGACGAAGTACGCGTGCAGCCGCGCATCGCCGGTCAGCTCCGGGTGGAACGAGGTGGCCAGCAGGTTACCCTGTCGAACCGCCACGATCCGGCCGGTGCTCGGCCCTCCGGTCACAGTGCCGAGCACCTGGACGCCGTCGCCGACCCGCTCCACCCAGGGGGCGCGGATGAAGACCGCGTGGAACGGCTCCCCCGCCACCCCGCTGATCTCCACGGGCGCCTCGAACGAGTCGACCTGCCGGCCGAAGGCGTTGCGTCGCACTGTCATGTCGATGCCGGCGAAGCCGCGCTGGTCGGGCCGACCGTCCAGGACCTCGGACGCCAGCATGATCATCCCCGCGCAGGAGCCGTAGACAGGCATCCCGTCCGCGATGCGCTTGTCGATGGGCTCGCGCAGCTCGAAGATGTCGGCGAGCTTGCTGATCGTGGTGGACTCCCCGCCCGGGATCACCAGGCCGTCGACCGCGTCCAGCTCTGCGGGCCGCCGGACCGGGCGGGCGTCCGCGCCGGCCGCGACGAGCGCGGCGACGTGCTCGCGCACGTCACCCTGAAGGGCGAGCACACCGATCACGGGTACGTCGCTCATGTCGCCTTTCCTCTCGTCGCCGTCAGCTTGTTAGCTCGTCGCCGTCAGCTTGTTAGCTCGTCGCCGTCAGCTTGTTAGGAGGGGGCCCTTCCTATGCATCAGGCGTTAAGAAGGTGCCCTTCCTTACTCACCAGCCGCGCTCGGCCAGGCGGTGCGGCTGCGGGATCTCGTCGACGTTGATGCCGACCATGGCCTCGCCGAGACCACGGGAGACCTTCGCCAGCACGTCCGGGTCGTCGTGGAAGGTGGTCGCCTTCACGATCGCGGCAGCGCGCTGCGCCGGGTTGCCGGCCTTGAAGATGCCCGAGCCGACGAAGACACCCTCCGCGCCCAACTGCATCATCATCGCCGCGTCGGCCGGGGTGGCGATCCCACCGGCGGTGAACAGCACCACCGGCAACTTGCCCGTCTCGGCGACCTCCTTGACCAGCTCGTACGGGGCCTGCAACTCCTTGGCCGCGACGAAGAGCTCGTCGGTGGGCAGCGACGACAGCCGCCGGATCTCCTGACGGATCTTGCGCATGTGGGTGGTGGCGTTGGAGACGTCACCGGTGCCGGCCTCACCCTTGGAGCGGATCATGGCCGCGCCCTCGGTGATGCGGCGCAGCGCCTCACCCAGGTTCGTCGCACCGCAGACGAACGGGACCGTGAAGGCCCACTTGTCGATGTGGTTCGCGTAGTCCGCCGGGGTCAGCACCTCGGACTCGTCGACGTAGTCGACGCCGAGCGACTGGAGGATCTGCGCCTCCACGAAGTGACCGATGCGGGCCTTTGCCATCACCGGGATGGAGACCGCCGAGATGATGCCATCGATCATGTCGGGGTCGCTCATCCGGGACACGCCGCCCTGCGCGCGGATGTCGGCGGGCACCCGCTCCAGCGCCATCACGGCGACAGCGCCGGCGTCCTCGGCGATCTTGGCCTGCTCGGCGTTGACCACGTCCATGATCACGCCGCCCTTGAGCATCTCGGCCATGCCGCGCTTCACGCGGGCCGTGCCGACGACGGGGGCGCTACCGGTGGTCGAGGCGGTGGTGTCGGACACGGGTGATCGCTCCTTGGACGGGCTGTGGGAGGTGGCAGCGAAATGCTACGTCCGGTTCAACGCCGCTCCGACAGCCAATCCGACCCCCGGTGGCCTGTCCTGTGGCCCTCGTCACCGGCCCCCGACAGGTCCGCCGGCGGCCCCGGGTCGGCGGTTGCGCACCGGTCAGTTCGCTGGGACGTCCGCCGGCACCACAAGCGTCGGATCGTCGATGTCAAAGTAGCGTGGCCACTCCCGACCCCGCCCCATCCGCAACAACCGCACCAGCGGCCTGCTGCGCGCCGACCGCGCGTCCCGCACCAGATCGGTGTGCACCTGCCGGGACAACGCCAGCCGCCGACTCGCCGCGATCACCGCCGTGCAGTCCGGGTCCGCCGGGTCCAACTGCACCGACCGCAACTGCCGGGTCAGGTCGTTCTCCGCGGCCTCCCGCTCGTCCGGCGCCGCGTCCAGCGCGATCCGCGCCGCCGCGTACAACTCCACGCCGAAACGCCGCTCCGCCAACACGGCGGCCGCCGCCGCCCGCCGCAACAGGTGGGCGTCCAGGGCCCGCGCCGCCAGCTCCGCGCGGCCCTGCAACCGCTCGACCCGGCCGGCGGTCCAGATGAGGTACGCCGCGACCAGCCCCACGACCACACTCGCGGCCACCACCCACCACATGTGCGGCATCGTAGTGCTGCTCCGTTTCTCCTCCGACTGTGCGCGTCCTCGTCGGCCACCCTGTCACCAGCAGCGCCATCCGTCACGTCGGCTCAGCCCAGCCCGACCCATTCCTGGTCGATGACCCGCCCGTCGGTCGCCTCGATCGCCGCTGCGTATACCTCCAGAACACGCCGAGCAACCACCGGCCAGTCGAAATTCGCCACCACCTGATCACCGCAGGCGCTCAGCACGGCCCGCCCGCCCGGATCGTCAAGCAACTCGGCCAGGGCGTCGCGCAGCCCCACCGCGTCCCCCGTCGGAAAGAGCCGCCCCGCCCTGCCCCCGTCGAGCACCCGGCGGAACGCGTCCAGATCACTCGCCACAACAGTCGTGCCAGCAGCCAGCGCCTCGGTCAGGATCATCCCGAACGACTCGCCACCGGTGTTCGGCGCCACGTACAGGTGCACACTGCGCAGCATCCGCGCCTTGTCCGACTCCGAGACCAACCCCAGGAAGGTCACCCGGTCATGCAGCGCGGCCGGAAACTGGTCAAACAGGTCATCGGGATCACCCGGGCCGGCGACCAGCAGCCGCAACCCCGGCCGGGACTCGGCCAACGACACGAAAGCGTCCCGCAGCACCGGGAACCCCTTACGCGCCTCGGTGAACCGGCCCAGAAACCCCAACGTGCCCCCGGAGCCCACACCGCACTCCCCCGGCCAGCCGGGCAGCGGCTCGGCATCGGCGAACTTCGCCACCGCCACCCCGTTGGGAATCTCCACAGCACCGCCGTCCATGTGCTCCACCTGGACCTTGCGGGCCAACGCGCTCACCGCGATCCGGGCGGTGATCCGCTCCAACACGATCTGCAACACGCCCTGCGCGGCGGCCAGCACCCGCGAACGCGTCATCGCCGTATGGAACGTGGCCACCACCGGCCCACGGGCGGACAACACCGCCAACAGCGAGAGACTCAACGTGAGCGGCTCGTGCACATGCAGAACGTCGAAATCGCCGTTCGTGAGCCACCGCCGGACCCGAGCCGTGGAAACCGGACCGAACGCGATCCGGGCCACCGACCCGTTGTACGGCAGAGGCACCGCCCGACCGGCCGACACCACGTACTCCGGCAGCGGAGAATCCTCATCCGCCGGTGCGAGCACGCTGACCTCGTGCCCCAGGGCGATCAGCGCCTCCGCGAGGTCGACGACGTGGTTCTGCACCCCGCCAGGAACATCGAAGGAGTACGGGCAGACGATGCCGATCCGCATACGTCAGCGCCCCTCGTCCGCGACTGCGGGGCTCCGCTGCGCTGCACTCCTCGCGCGCACCGAACCCGCCTTCCTGTCCGCGACTGCAGGGCTCCGCTGCGCTGCACTCCTCGCGCGCACCGAACCCGCCTTCCTGTCCGCGACTGCGGGGCTCCGCTGCGCTGCACTCCTCGCGCGCACCGAGCCCACCTCCTTCAGGACCGGCCCGAGGCCGGCGCGGACGTTGCCGCGTCGCCCGACCCTCGCTGGTCCAGCCACATTCGCTGCAACATGTGCCAGTCTTGCGGATTGTCGGCGATACCCGACGCCAGACGGTCGGCGATCATCTGAGTCAGCGACCGTACCCGCTGGTCGAGCGGCCCCACCTCGGGCCCCGGCACCGGCAGCGGGCCGCTGAGCGAGGCACACGCGGCGTCCGTTTCGTACCACATGGAGGCCACGTAGAGCGGCGCTCCGGTATGCAACGCCAGCAGCGCCGGCCCGGCCGGCATGCGCGTCTTCGCGCCGAAGAAATCCACCTCAACGCCCCGGGCCGACAGGTCACGGTCGGCCAGCAGCGGCACCACAGCCCCCGCGCGTACCCGGTCCAGCAGCACGTCGAACGCCGGACGCGGCCCACCGTGGGTCGGCAGGATCTCCATCCCCAGGCCCTTCCGGAAGGCGATGAAGCGCTCGTACACCCCCTCCGGCTTGAGCCGTTCCATGACCGTGGTGATCGGCCAGCCGGTGGCAGCCACCCAGGCGCCCGCCGCGTCCCAGTTGCCGGCGTGCGGCAGGGCCACCACCGCACCCCGGCCAGCGGCGACGTCCGCGGCCAGCAGCTCCGCACCGTCGAGGCGGAACCCGGACAGGATCTGCTCCCGGCTCAACGAGGGCAGGCGGAACGCCTCCATCCAGTACCTGGCGTACGAGCGCAGGCCGCGCTTGACCAGTTCGTCCAGCTCGGCGTCGGGCACCTCCGGGCCGACCACCCGGCGCAGGTTGGCGCGCAGCCGCTCCGTACCCCCGCCGGCGCGGCGGTGGGCGCGGTCCGCGCCCGCCTGGAATGCCCTGGCCACAAGCGGCCGGGGCAGCGCGCGGGCCAGCCGCCAGCCGGCGACGTACCCCAGCTCGGTCAGGTTCACGCGGCCCGGCCGCCGGTCGTGCGGCGCGGCATCGCCAGCGCGTGGCCCACGCCGAGTACGTCGGGTCGTCGCGGCTCCTGCCTGGCCCCGCTCACGCCTGACCGTCCGGCTGGAGCTGCTGGGCCTGGCGGTAGACGTGCGCCACCCGCTGGCCCACCGTGAAGATCGAGACGGCGGCGAGCAGCCACAGCGCGATCTCCAGGGCCGGCTTGACGTTCAGGCCGGTGAGGATGCCGCCGACGCCGACGATGAGCAGCCGTTCGGTGCGCTCGGCGATGCCCACGTTGCAGGTCATCCCGAGCCCCTCGGCGCGGGCCTTCACGTAGGAGACCAACCCGCCGGCGGCCAGGCAGAGCAGCGCGGCGGCCACCCCGGAGTGGTTACCCTGGGTGGCCAGCCAGTACGCGACAGCGCCGAAGACGGCACTGTCGGCGACCCGGTCCATGCTCGAGTCGAGGAACGCCCCGAACCTGGTGGAGCCGCCGCTCATCCGGGCCATCGTCCCGTCGAGCAGGTCAGTGAGCGCGAAAAAGGTGACGATCAACGCGCCCGCGACCAGGTGGCCGCGGGCACCGAAGCCGAGCGCGCCGACGAGCACACCAACGGTGCCCGCGACGGTGACGGCATTGGGGGTGACGCCCGCGCGCAGCAGGGCGCGTGCGATCGGCTCTACGACGCGGGTCATCCCCGCGCGGGCCGACACTTGGAAGATCTTCGCCATGGCGGTCCCACGATAACGGTCCGTCCATCTCCGGCGATACGGCCCGCCCCTCCGACCCGCCGGGGCAGGCTTGTGCCTGTCCGGCGACAGGTGTGAGATCGAGCCAGGAGGTGAGCCAGCTCACCCGCCCGCCCGTCCCGTTCCCGCTGTGCAGCAGACCACCGGAGGATATCGCCGCGCACTCGCCCCGGGCCGCTTCCCGTCGCGCGGCGGTCGCCACCCACCACCGGCTGAGGGAGGTGCGCCCCCATGGCGCAGAAAAGTCACGAGAAAGGTCCCACCGGCGGCGTGCCGGCGGTGACCACGCCCGACCAGGTTCGCAACGTGGTGCTCGTCGGGCATTCCGGAGCGGGCAAGACGACACTCGTCGAGGCCCTGCTCGCCGCGACCGGCACTATCGGCCGGGCCGGCAGCGTGGTCGACGGCACCACTGTCGGCGACCACGACCCGGCGGCCGTACGCCAGCAGCGTTCGGTGAGCCTGTCCTGCGCGCCGCTGCTGCACAACGGCATCAAGGTCAACCTCCTGGACACACCCGGGTACGCCGACTTCGTCGGTGAGCTGCGCGCCGGCCTGCGGGCCGCCGACGCCGCGATCTTCGTCGTCTCGGCTGCCGGCGGGATGGACGCGGCCACAGTGGCGCTGTGGGAGGAGTGCGCGGCGGTCGACATGCCCCGCGCGGTCGCGGTGGCCCGGCTGGACCAGCCGCGCGCCGACTTCGACGAGACCGTGGCCCTGTGCCAGCGTCTCTTCGGCGACAACGTCATGCCGCTCTACCTGCCGATGCTCGGCGACGACGGCGTCTCCACCGAGGGCCTGCTCGGTCTGATCACCCGCCGGGTCTTCGACTACACCGCCGGGCTCCCCGCCGACGTGCGTGACCCGGACCCGCAGCACCAGCCCGCCATCGACGAGTCCCGCAACGAGCTGATCGAGGGGATCATCGCCGAGAGCGAGGACGAGACCCTCATGGACCGCTACCTCGACGGCGAGGAGATCGACACCGAGGTGCTGATCGACGACCTGGAGAAGGCAGTCGCCCGGGGCCACTTCTACCCGGTGGTGCCCGTCTGCGCCGAGACCGGCGTCGGCCTCGACGCGCTGCTTGAGGTGATGACCGCCGCGTTCCCGTCACCGTTGGAGCACGAGCTGCCGGCGGTGACAGGCGTGGACGGCTCACCTCGCCCGCCGCTGACCTGCGACCCGAACGGACCGCTCGTCGCCGAGGTCGTCAAGACCACAGTCGACCGGCACGTCGGCCGGGTCTCCCTGGTCCGGGTCTTCTCCGGCACGCTGCGCCCCGACCTGACGATGCACGTCTCCGGGCACGGCATGGCCGAGCGCGGGCACCCCGACCACGACGCCGACGAGCGCGTCGGGCACATCTACACCCCGCTGGGCGCCACCCTGCGGGAGGTGCCGTTCTGCGTCGCCGGCGACCTCTGCGCGATCACCAAATCGGGAAGCGCCGAAACCGGCGACACCATCTCGGCCAAGGACGACCCGCTGCTGATCGCCCCCTGGGAGATGCCCGAACCGTTACTGCCGGTGGCGATCGTCGCCCGCAGCCGCGCCGACGAGGACGCGCTGGCCCGCAACCTGGCCCGGCTCGTCGCAGGCGACCCCACCCTGCGGCTGGAGCGCAACCCGGAAACCCACCAACTGGTGCTGTGGTGCATGGGCGAGGCACACGCCGACGTGGTGCTCGACCGGCTGCGCGCCGGTGGCGTCGAACTGGACACCGAACCCGTCAAGGTGTCGCTGCGCGAAACGCTCACCGTGCCGGCGAAGGGGCACGGCCGGCACGTCAAGCAGTCCGGCGGCCACGGCCAGTACGCGATCTGCGACATCGAGGTGGAGCCGCTGCCCCGGGGCAGCGGCTTCGAATTCGTCGACCGGGTCGTCGGCGGCGCCGTGCCCCACAACTACATCCCGTCGGTGGAGAAGGGCGTACGCGCCCAACTGGAACGCGGCCTGGTCGCCGGCCACCCGGTCGTGGACCTGCGGGTGACCCTGGTCGACGGCAAGGCCCACAGCGTCGACTCCTCCGACGCCGCCTTCCAGACCGCTGGCGCGCTGGCTCTGCGCGACGCCGCCGAACGCGGCCAACCAGCACTGCTCGAACCCATCGACGAGGTACGCATCCGCGTACCCGACGGCTCCGTGGGCACCGTCATGGGCGACCTGTCCAGCCGGCGCGGCCGGGTGCTCGGCACCGAACCGGACCCGGAGGTCGACGGCCGCACCCTGATCAGGGCCGAGGTCCCTGCAACCGAACTGCTCCGGTACGCCGTCGAGCTGCGCTCCCTGACCGCCGGCACCGGCACGTTTCGCCGCCACTTCGTCCGCCACGACCCCATGCCGACCCACCTGGCCGACCAGACCCGCAAAGAACAAGCCCCCTAATCCAGTCCAGTCCTCAGCCAGGCTGGACGCCACCCGCGCCCACCCTGACCCGCAGGTCCCACCGAGCCGGGCCCTGCGACCCCGCCCTGCCCTGCCGAGCCCTGCCCCGCCCCGCCCCGCCCCGCCCCGCCCCGCCCCGCCCCGCCCCGCCGATCTTGCACTTACTGTCGCCGAAATGTCGCTGTTGCGGGCATTAGTCACGGCAGGAAGTGCAAGATCGGCGAGTGCGCCGGCCCGGGAGCGGGGCGCGCGGGGTGCGGGCTCGCGTCACCCCGTCGATCATGGAGTTGTGGTGGGCGGAAACAGCTATTTCCACCTGCTTTGTGAGGCACCACAACTCCATGATCGACGAAGGCGGGGAGATGCTGCGCTGAGCGCCAGGCAGCGCGGCGACACGCGGGGGACGGCAGCGCGCGAGGACAGGCACGGCGCGCGGAGGACAGGCACGGCGCGCGAGGCCGGGCGGAGGGCCGTGACCTGGCGCAGGTGAAGGGCGGGAGTTCTACGGGTGGGTGACTGGGTGGGTGGGGCGGGGCCAGTGAGGGCGGTCGGCGTCCCGGAGGGCGGCGGTGCGTAGGGCGGCTAGCTGCCGTTCCACCTCGACGAACACGTCCGGCTCCAACGGACCCCACTGCAACGCGGCAGCGTTCTCCTCGATCTGGGCGACGGTACGGCAGCCAGGGATCGGAATGCTGCGCCCGCTGCGCGCCCAGATCCAGCCCAGCGCGCCCTGCGCGAGGGTACGTCCGTCGACGGTGAGCGCGGCACGGACCGCTCCTACCCGGCGCAGCCACTCCGGCGCGGGGCGTCCCCCACGGAACCACTCCAGCCAGCCGGGGGTCAGCCCGCGTACGTCGTCGCGGGGCAGCGTGGAGGCCGCCGTGTACTTGCCGGTGAGCAGTCCCATCCCCAGTGGTCCCTGGTTGATGCTGGCCAGGTCGTACTTGTCGCAGACGGCGAGCAGTTCGGGGGCGTCGCGCAGCACCGACAGGTTGTGTTGCACCGCGGTGGCGCCCGGGGCGGAGTGCCCGAGCGCGGCAGCCCGGTCGGGTCGGTCGGTGCTCCACCCGTACGCCCGGATCAGGCCCTCGGCGACGAGGCTCTCGCAGGTGTCGATCAGCGCCTCCGCGCGGGGCACCGGAAGGTCGGCCAGGTGCAGCTGATAGAGGTCGATCCGATCGGTGCCCAGCCGGCGTAGCGACCCGGTCACCGCCCGCCGCAGGTACGTCGGCGACGCGTCCTCCCCGGTCGCCTGGCGGGCTGCCTCGTCGAAGGTGTAGCCCCACTTGGTGGCGATCACGGCTTCGTCGCGGCGGCCGGCGAGCGCCCTGCCCAGGATCCGCTCGCTGTGCCCGGCCCCGTACGTGTCGGCAGTGTCGAAGAGCGTCACGCCCAGGTCGAGGGCCCGGCGTACGGTCCGCACGGACTCGTCGTCGTCGACCGCGCCCCAGCCCAGCGGCTGGGTGCCCTCCGCCCAGGGGCCACCGATCGCCCAGCACCCCATGCCGAGGGCGCTGACCTCGATGCCGCTGCGCCCCAACGTCCGTGTCGTGACTGCCATCGACAGATCGTGCCACCTCGGCCGGGTCGAGGCGTAGCGCTTCCGTGCTACGCCTGCGTGACGGCGGGGATCGGCGCGGTACGGCATGATCGGCGGAATGCGACGGCTGGGCGTGGACATCGGCGGCGTACTCATCGAACCGGCCGACGAGGACGCCGACACGTCCTTCTTCGGCGCGAACTATCTGCGTACACCGGCGGTGGCCGGGGCGTTCGACGCGCTCGCGGCGCTCGGGCCGACGTTCGACGAGGTGCACCTGGTGTCCAAGTGCGGTGCGACCACCGAGCAGCGGACCCGCGATTGGCTGGCCCATCACGGCTTCCCGGCCCGCACCGGGATCCCCGTCGACCGGGTGCACTTCTGCCGGACCCGCCCGGCCAAGGCGCCGATCGCGCAGCGGCTCGGGCTGACCCACTTCGTGGACGACCGGTTGGAGGTGCTCGGCTACCTCGACTCGGTGCCGCACCGCTACCTGTTCCGGCCCCGTCCGGCGGAGGTCGACGCCCATGCAGCGCTGCTCCCCCTCGTACACCAGGTGCGGAGCTGGCCGGAGCTGACCACCCTGCTGCGCGCCGACTAGCGCGACCGGCACGGACACCGCGCCGACAAGCACGGACGCCGCGCCGGTCGAGCGCGGAACACCACAACCCGGGCGGGGTACGTCAGGACGGCCAGGCGCGGCTGAGCAGTTCGCGGGTGTCGCCGAGCAGTTGCGGCAGGACCTTCGTGCGGCCGATCACCGGCATGAAGTTCGCGTCGCCACCCCAGCGGGGCACCACGTGCTGATGCAGGTGGGCAGCGATGCCGGCGCCGGCCACGCCGCCCTGGTTCATCCCCAGGTTGAAGCCGTGCGCGTTGCTCACCTTGCGGATCACCCGCATGGCGGTCTGGGTGTACGACGCCAGCTCGATGGTCTCCGGCACGTCCAGGTCGGTGTAGTCGGCGACGTGCCGGTAGGGGCAGATCAGCAGGTGCCCCGGGTTGTACGGGTAGAGGTTGAGCACCACGAAGACGCGCTCGCCCCGGGCCACCACGAGGCTCTCCTCCGGCGGTAGCCCCGGGGCCAGGCAGAACGGGCAGCCGGTCGGCTTCTCGTAGCCCTCGGCGGGGCGGTCCTCGCCGGAGATGTAGGTCATCCGGTGCGGCGTCCAGAGCCGCTCCAGGCCGTCCGCCATGCCAACGCTGTCCGTGTGCCGTTCCGCCCCTGTCACGAGCCGATCCTACGGAGCCGCGCGGTCCAGCCGCGACACCCATCGCCAGGAAGCCCACTTGCTGCAAGTTGTTGACGGATCGACATCAATACCTGAAACTTCCATGCATTCATGCAGTTACATTCAGCGATGGAGAGATACATGATCCAACGGCTCGGCAGGATCCTCGCGGCACTGGCGCTGACCGCCGCCACCACGGTGGCCGGCGTCACCCTCACCGCCGGCGCGGCACAGGCGGACGGCTGCTACACCTGGGGTCGCGCCCTCTCCCAGGGGATGTCCGGCGAAGACGTCCGCCAACTCCAGATCCGGGTCGCCGGTTACCCCGGCTACGCCGCCGTACTCACCATCGACGGCTCGTACGGCCCCGCCACCCGCTCTGCGGTGATCCGCTTCCAGCAGGCGTACGGGCTGTCCGCCGACGGGGTGGCCGGCCCGCAGACCTTCAACCGGCTCTACGCGCTGCAGGACGACGACTGCACGCCGGCCAACTTCAGCTACGCCGAACTGAACAACTGCAACAGCACCTGGTCCGGTGGCGCGGTCGCGGCGAGCACCGCGCGGTTCAACGCGCTCGTCTCGATGTGGAAGCTCCAGGCCCTGCGGCACGCCCTCGGGGACGTATCCATCGCCATCAGCAGTGGTTTCCGCAGCACCGCCTGCAACAACGCGGTCGGCGGGGCGTCGAACAGCAGGCACCTGTACGGCGACGGAGTGGACCTGGTGGGGTCGCCGTCGTTCTGCCGGCTGGCCCAGCAGGCCCGCTACCACGGGTTCGGGCAGATTCTCGGCCCCGGCTACCCGGACCACAACGACCACACCCACGTGGCGGCGGTAGGCGGCTGGTCAGCGCCGAACTGCGGCATCTGACAGCGACCCCGCCGGGCAACGCCGTCCCGTGCCGCACCGCGCCCTCGGGGCATGATCGTGCTCGAACATGGATGTAGTGGCCTCCCCATGCTGGGAGGCCACTACATCCTGGATCGAGCGCGATCACGCCGCCCGCGACGGACGTTCCCGCGGCAGGGCGGGTGCGACGAGCGGGCAGGGCAGGCGCGGGCGGCGCTATTCGGCGGCGGCGGACGGGCCGATGTTCGTGCGGGAGCTCACCACGTCCAGGACGTGGGTCACCGCCTCGGCGATCGGCACACCGTTGCGCTGGGAGCCGTCGCGGTAGCGGAACGACACCGTTCCGGCGGCCACGTCGTCGTCACCGGCGATGACCATGAACGGGATCTTCTGCTGCTGCGCGGTGCGGATCTTCTTCTGCATCCGGTCGTCACCCGCGTCCACCTGCGCCCGGATGCCCTCGGCGCGCAGTGCGGCGACGAAGCCGTGCAGGTAGTCGGTGTGGTCCTCGCGGATCGGGATGCCGACCACCTGCACGGGCGCCAGCCAGGCCGGGAACGCCCCCGCGTAGTGCTCGGTGAGCACACCGAAGAACCGCTCGATCGAGCCGAACAGCGCACGGTGGATCATCACGGGCCGCTGCCGGGTGCCGTCGGCGGCCTGGTACTCAAGCCCGAACCGCTCCGGCTGGTTGAAGTCGACCTGGATCGTGGACATCTGCCACGTCCGGCCGATCGCGTCCCGCGCCTGCACGGAGATCTTCGGCCCGTAGAACGCCGCGCCGCCCGGGTCGGGCACCAACTCCAGGCCCGAGGTCTCGGCGGCGGTGCGCAGCGCCTCGGTCGCCTCCGCCCAGTCCTCGTCGGCGCCGATGAACTTGGGCGAGTCGTCCCGGGTCGACAGCTCCAGGTAGAAGTCGTCGAGCCCGTAGTCACGCAGCAGGTCCAACACGAAGCTGAGAAGCGTGGACAGCTCCCCGGCCATCTGCTCACGGGTGCAGTAGATGTGCGAGTCGTCCTGGGTGAGGCCGCGGACCCGGGTCAGGCCGTGCACGACGCCGGACTTCTCGTACCGGTAGACAGTGCCGAACTCGAACATCCGCAACGGCAGCTCACGGTACGAACGCCCACGCGACCTGAAGATCAGGTTGTGCATCGGGCAGTTCATGGCCTTGAGGTAGTAGTCCGCGCCTTCGAGCTGCATGGGCGGGAACATCGTGTCCGCGTAGTACGGCAGGTGCCCGGAGGTCTGGAAGAGCTGCGCCTTGGAGATGTGCGGGGTGTTGACGAACTCGTACCCCGCCTCCTCGTGCCGCCGCCGCGAGTACTGCTCCATCTCGCGGCGGATGATGCCGCCCTTGGGGTGGAAGACCGCCAGGCCGGAGCCGATCTCGTCGGGGAAACTGAACAGGTCCAGGTCCGCGCCGAGCTTGCGGTGGTCGCGCCGGGCGGCCTCCTCCAACAGCTTCAGGTACGCCTTCAGCTCGTCGCGGGTCGGCCACGCGGTGCCGTACACCCGTTGCAGTTGGGGGTTCTTCTCCGAGCCGCGCCAGTACGCGGCGGCGGAGCGCATCAGCTTGAACGCGCCGATCAGTCGGGTGGTGGGCAGGTGCGGGCCCCGGCACAGGTCCGACCAGCAGACCTTGTCCTCCTTGGCGTCGAGGTTGTCGTAGATGGTCAGCTCGCCGCCGCCGACCTCCATCACCTCGGCCGTGTCCAGACCCTCGCCCTTGACGTCGATCAGCTCCAGCTTGAACGGCTCCTCGGCCAGCTCGGCGCGAGCCTCCTCAAGGCTGCCGAAGCGACGACGGCGGAACCGCTGCCCGGACTTGATGATCTCCTGCATGCGCTTTTCGAGCTTGCTGAGGTCGTCGGGCTGGAACGGCTTGTCGACGTCGAAGTCGTAGTAGAAGCCGTTCTCGATCGGCGGGCCGATGCCGAGCTTGGCCTCGGGGAAGACATCCTGCACGGCCTGGGCGAGCACGTGGGCGGTGGAGTGGCGCAGGACGTTGAGTCCGTCGGGCGAGTCCAGGCTGACCGGCTCGACGACGGTCTCCTCGGCCGGCGCCCAGTCCAGGTCGCGGAGCTGGCCCTGCGGGTCGCGGACCACGACGATCGCCTTGGGGCCGTTCGCGGGCAGTCCGGCCGCGGCCACCGCGTCGGCCGCCGTCGTCCCGGCGGCGACGACGACAGGGTCGGCCACGGCGGGGGTACGGGGTGCGGACACGGTGACTCCTTCAGGTGGTACGAAACGGGGCCGTCCTCGGCTCCTGCCGATGCTATCGGTCGACCCACCCCCGGCAGGGAAGGGCACCGTGTGAACGGCAGGCATTGAACCTTTCGCGCCTGGCAGCCGAACTATCAGGTGTGGCCGGAACCGGTGCCGGTCGCGTCGACACGGATGGGGGCACGAGATGGCGAGCACGTACGGCGGTGGCCGCCTGCGGCGGATCGCGGCGGTGACCGCGCTGTCCGCCACCGGGCTGCTGCTCTGGTCCGGCACGGCGGCGTACGCGGCGGATGTGACGACCACTCCGACCCAGGCCCGGCAGGGTGACGCGGTACGGCTGGAGTTCAACGTGCCCGAGGACCGGGCCGGCACCACCACCCGCCAGGTGGAGGTCCGGTTGCCAGCCGACGCACCGGTGGCGGAGGTCTACCCGATGTCTGTCGACGGCTGGGCTCCCAAGATCAGCTCCCGTACTCTCGACAAGCCGGTCGCCGGTATGCACGCCCCCGGGGTGACGAGCGTGACCACCGCGGTGACCTGGGTCCGTGTCGGCGCGAGCGCGCCTGGCCCGGCCCGCCTGGCTCTGTCCATGGGGCCGTTGCCGCAGACCGAGCGGCTCACCTTCGAGGTCGTCCAGACGTACGCCGATGGCACGGTCATCCGCTGGACGGGCACGGACGGCCCGCACCCGGCCCCGGTGCTCACCCTCCTGCCCGCGGCGGCAGGCGCGGGCGGACCCGCCGGGCATGGCGGCCACGGCGCTCCGGCAGCCGGCGCGGCATCCGGCCCGGGAGCCGACGCGGACGGCGGCAGCGTCGGCGGCGCTGGTCGTGACGGCGGCACTGGTCGTGACGGCGCGGCGGTGGCCGGGGCGGACGCCGCGGGTGGGGAGTCTGGCAGCGCCGACGCCATGTTGGCTGCCGGTCTGTTGGCAGGGCTGGGTGGCGGCGCGGCGATCGGCTGGCTGGTCAGCCGGTTGCGCCGCCGCGACCCGGCCGAACGCGCGGCGCTGGCCGAGGTGACCGACGCGGCGGAGGCCGAATCGGTGCCGGCAGCTACGCCGCCCGACAGCCCGGCCTCGTCCACGGGGCCGGCCGCCGCAGAACTGGCCTCGGCAGCAACTCCCGCCCGCAGCAGCTGACGCAGCTCACCGGCAGGCCTTCCCTCGGCCCGAGCGAGCGAACCCCGGGGCCCCCATGCGTCCTTTGCTCTGCTTCAACCCGCGCAACAGTTTGAGGGCCTTTGTGTTGCGTAGGTTGAAGCAGAGCAAAGGTGACGTGACCCCCCGGCGGGCTGTCGAGCGCAGCCTGTGAGGCCAGGCAACCAAGCGGTCACGACGCCCCACGGTCACGACGCCCCACGGTCACGACGCCCACGCGGTCACGACGCCCGCCAGTTAGAGCACTCCCAGCTTGGCGGTCAGGGCAGCCAGTGGGGCAGCGGCTCGCGCGCCGCCAGCCAGGCCTTGGGCACTCCCCCGGGCGTGCCGACACCGGTGTACGCGGCGACGACCGCGCCTGCGATGGCGGCGGTGGTGTCGACGTCCCCGCCGGCCTGAACGCAGACCCGGATCGCCGCCGGGTAGTCGTCGAGGTACGTGGCCGCGACCCAGAGGGTGAACCCGACGGTGTCCTGGGCGGTCACGCGCGAGCCGTTGCCGAGCGCCGCCACCACCCGGGGCAGCGGCCGGCCGAGCAGCCCGATGGCCCGCTGCACACAGCGGTGCACCTCGGTGCCCGGGTCGATGGCGGCGGCGATGCCGGCGAGCAGCCGGTCCGGTGCGGGCCGATGGCCGTCGAGGCGGGCTCGGGCGGCGAGCGCGGCGGCGACGGCCACGGCGACCGCGCCGGCGATCCCCTCGGAGTGCGCGTGGGTCACCTCGGCCGAGGCGCGGGCCTGCGCTGCGGCACGGGCCGTGGAGTCGGCGAAGTACGCGCCGAGCGGGCCGACCCGCATGGCCGCACCATTGCCGCAGGAGCCCTGCCCGTCGAAGGCGGAGGCGGCGGCCACCGGCCACGGGGTGCCGGTGCGGATCAACCGCAGGATCATCATCGCGCCGGGGCCGTAGCCCCGCTGTGCGGCGCAGCGCTCGGCGAACGCCAGTGCCAGTCGGTCCCTGTCGATGCTGCCGGACGCGGCCAGCTCGGCGACCACCGAGCAGGCCATCTCGGTGTCGTCGGTCCACTCCCATGGCGCCGGCGGCAGGGTCGCCTCGGTGAGCTGCTCCAGCGCCGGCCCCGACAGGAAGAACTGCGCGCCGAGCGCGTCGCCGGTGGAGAGGCCGGCGAGGCTGTCCCGGGCGAGCGCCAGGCGGGCGTCGGCAAACAGGGTGAAGGACATCGTTGTACCAGCTTGCCCCGTTCCCAGGTACGTCGCAACGCGATCAACTTGCCAGGCAAAGTACGGTCTTGTCGTGGCCTCCGTACTCCTGGTCGAAGACGATCACGTCGTACGCGGCGCGATGCTGCGGTCCCTCGCTGACCGGGGGCACGCGGTGCACGCCGTGGGCACCGCGCTGGACGCGCTGCGCCGGGTCGCCGCGGAGACACCTGACCTGGTCGTCCTGGACCTCGGCCTGCCCGACCTGGACGGCTCGGACGCGTTGCGGATGCTGCGGGGCATCACCGACATCCCGATCATCATCGCCACCGCTCGCGACGACGAGCAGTCGGTGGTCAAGCTGCTGCGCGCCGGTGCCGACGACTACATGGTGAAGCCTTTCACCGGCGCGCACCTGGATGCCCGGATCACCACGGTGCTGCGTCGGGCCGGGCGGGCCAGCCGCACGGTGCAGCCTGCGGTGCACACGGTGGGCGGGCTGCGGGTGGACGTCGGTGAGCGCAGCGCCGTCCTCGACGGGGAGCCGCTGGCGCTGACCCGCAAGGAATTCGACCTGCTGGCCTATCTCGCCGCACGACCCGGGCGGGTAGTGTCCCGCCGCGAACTCTTGGAGGAGGTATGGCGGCAGCCATCGGTCGGCGAGGATCAGACCATCGACGTTCACCTGTACTGGCTTCGCCGAAAGATGGGCGAGTCCGCGGCGAAGCCGCGCTACCTGCGCACCGTGCGGGGGGTCGGGTTCCGGCTGGTGGCACCGGACTGAGGACGGCGCTGGCCCTCCTCACGGCCGGCATGTGCAGCCTCGTCGCGCTCGTCTTCCTGGTTCCCCTGGGGTTGAGCCTGCGTGAGCAGACCCGCGAGGAGGCGATCGCCGACGCGGCCCGCCGCAGCGCGCTGGTGACCGGGGCGCTGGCGGTGAGCACCGACCCGGCGGTGGTCGAGCGGGCAGTGGTGGCCAGCGCCGAGGGCGCGCCGACGCGCCCGGTGGTGCACGGGCTCGGGTTGGACGAGTCCGACGGCCGGGCCAGCGGCAGCGACCTGGCGCAGGCCCGCGCCGACCTGCGCTCGCTTGTCGCTGACGTCGACGGCGGGGTGGTCCGCCTCGACCCGGTGGTCCTGGGCGACCAGACGGCGGTGGTCGAGGTTTTCGTACCGGATTCCCGGCTGGGCGAGGGTGCCGGCGGCACGTGGTTGCTGCTGTTCGCCGTCGGCGCGGCGATGGTCGGCGCGGCGGTGCTTGTTGTCGACCGGGTCGCCGCCCGCGCGGTGGACTCCACACGGGGTCTGGTCAAGGCGGCGCTCTCGATCGGCGACGGCGACCTGGGCGTACGCGTGGAGCCGACCGGCCCCCGCGAGCTGGCCGAGGCCGGGTACGCGTTCAACCGGATGGCCGATCGGCTGGACGCGGCGCGTACCGACGAGCGGGAGTTGGTGGCGGACCTGTCGCACCGGCTGCGTACGCCGTTGACAGTGCTCCGGCTGGACGCCGAGGCGTTGGAGTCCGACGACACGAGCGTGGGTTCGTTCAGTCAGGCGGAGCTGGACCGGCTGCGGGGCATCCGGCGGATCCGGCAGGCGATCGTCACCCTTGAGGGTGAGATCGACGTGCTGATCAAGACCACCCGCAAGGCGGTGGCGCACGAGGCCGGGCCTGCGATGTGTGACGTCAGCGAGGTGGTCCGGGACCGGATGGTCTTCTGGGCCGCGCTGGCCGGCGACCAGAACCGCCCGCACCGGGTGATCGGCGCTCAGCTGCGCATTCCCGCTCCGGTGCCGCGCTCCGAGTTGGCCGCCGCCCTCGACGCGGTGATCGGCAACGTCTTCCGCTACACCCCGCAGGGGACGGCGTTCGAGGTTGCCGTGTCCCGCCGCGACGGGTACGTGGCGATCCGGGTCGACGACGCGGGCCCCGGCATCCCCGACCCGGACCGGGCGCTACGCCGGGGCACCAGCGACCAGGGCTCGACAGGGCTCGGCCTGGATATCGCCAAGCGTGTGTCGTTGCAGGCCAACGGGTCGGTGAGCATCGACCGGGCTCGGCTGGGCGGCGCCAGCGTGGTGATGTTGCTCGCCGACCCGGAGGCGACGCCCCGTCAGGTCAACCGGTTCGGCCTGGTCGGGCGGATGGCGCGGGACGCCCGGGACCCGAAGACGAGCGGCCGGCGCTGGCCTCGGCAGCGCCCCACCGACACCTGATCGGCGCCCTCCCGAGGGCGGCTGACGGGCGCGGGCTGTGCGCTGGCGCAAGTCTTCCTTAGATCGCAATTAACGAGCGTGATGGAGCGGTCGCGGGCTGCCAGGATCGGTAAACGAACCCACCAGTTCCACCGGTCAGCGCGCAGCGCACCCACGGGCCGGTGGAGCCGCGCGCGCGGCGGGAGTCCAGGTCCCCCCACACCCCACGCTCCCGCCGCGCGCCCTGCTCCCCCGCCGCGAACGCCCGCTCGGCCCGCGCCCAGTGGGCTCAGCTCGCGGCGGCGAGGTGGGCGTCGATCTCGGCGAGGATCCGCTGCTTGCCGGCGGGGTCGAGGAACGACGCGGTCACCGCGTTGCGGGCCAGCCCGGCCACCTCTCGCGGGCCCGCCGCGAGCAGACGGGCCGCCACCGCGTACTCGTCGTTGAGGGTGGTGCCGAACATCGGCGGGTCGTCGGAGTTGATCGTGACGAGCAGTCCGGCCTCGACCAGCCGGGGTAGCGGGTGCTCGTCGAGGTTCCCCACGGCCCGGGTCCGTACGTTGGACGTCGGGCAGATCTCCATCCCGATCTGCCGCTCGGCCAGGTACGTGAGCAGTTCCGGGTCCTGTGCGGCGGAGATGCCGTGCCCGATCCGCTCGGCGCCCAGCTCGCGCAGCGCGTCCCAGACCGTCTGCGGGCCGGTGGTCTCGCCGGCGTGCGGCACCGAGCGGAGCCCGGCGGCGCGGGCCTGGTCGAAGAAGGGCCGGAACTGCGGCCGGGGTACGCCGATCTCCGGGCCGCCCAGCCCGAAGCTGATCAGCCCGTCGGGGCGCTGGTCGAGCGCGATGCGCAGCGTCTCCTCGGCGGCGGGCAAGCCTGCCTCACCGGGGATGTCGAAGCACCAGCGCAGGTCGAGGCCGAAGTCGGCGGCGGCGCGTTTACGGGCGTCCTCGATCGCCTCGCAGAACGCGGGCGCGGGGATGCCCCTGCTCACGTGCGAGTAGGGGGTGATGGTCAGCTCGGCGTACCGGACCTGCTGGCGGGCCAACTCCCGGGCCACCTCGTGGGTGAGGATCCAGACGTCCTCCGGGTCGCGGATGAGGTCGACGACGCTCAGGTAGACCTCGATGAAGTGCGCGAAGTCACGGAACTCGAAGTAGTCGGCGAGCGCCTCGGGGTCGGCCGGCACCGGCGTGCGTCCCTCGTGCCGGGCGGCCAGCTCGGCGACGATCCGGGGCGAGGCGGAGCCGACGTGGTGCACGTGCAGCTCCACCTTGGGCAGGCCGGCGATGAAGGTGGACAGGTCGGTCACGGATTCTCCTGGGCACGGTCGCCGGTGCGGGCGACGACGAAGACACGACGGAACGGGAAGTACACCTGACCCTGCCGCACCGGGTACGCGGCGGCGAGCCGTACCCCCAGTTCGGCCCGGAAGGCCGACCAGCCGGCGGCGTCCAGCGCGGCCCGGACCGGGCGTAGCGCGGTGCCTTCCATCCAGGCCAGCACCGGGTGGTCGGCGGCGGGTCCGGCCGGCAACAGATGCACGTAGGTAGTTTCCCAGGCGTCCACGGCGCATCCGACGGCGGTCAGCAGCTGCGCGTAGTCGGCAGGGTCGTCGACCGGGTCGGCGCGCAGCAGCGGGGCCAGCGCGGCCTGCCACACCTGCCGGTTGGCGACCTCGCGCAGCGCCCGGTGCGACGGCGCGTCGAAGTTGCCGGGGACCTGCATGGCGAGCCAGGCACCGGCCGGCAGGTCGGCGGCCCACCGTCGCAGCAGCTCCTGGTGGCCGGGCACCCACTGCAACGCCGCGTTGGTGACGACCACGTCCTCGTCGCCTGTCGGCCGCCAGTCGCGCAGGTCGGCCACGGTGTACTCGACGGGCGTCGGCAGGGCTTTGGCCTGGTCGATCATCTCGGGTGCGGAGTCGAGCCCGAGGACCCGGGCGGTGGGCCACCGCTCGGCGAGGGTCGCGGTGAGCTGGCCGGGGCCGCAACCGAGGTCGACCACCGCGCGGGGTCGGGTCGCCCCGACCCGGGCCACCAGGTCGTGAAACGGCCGGGAGCGCTCGTCGCCATAGCGCAGGTACGTCGTCGGATCCCACATCGCAGCCTCCCAAACCGTACGTCCGTCTTGTTTGACGATATGACTCGCGTGGCAGGCCGGCAACCCGATCACTAGGCTCGGGGCATGGAACAGCGCAGCTTCAACCGGCTCGGCCGGACCGTCGGAGTGGTCGGCCTGGGTGCCTGGCAACTCGGCGCCGACTGGGGCACCGTCAGCGAGGCCGACGCCACGGCGGTGCTGACCGCCGCCGTCGACGCCGGGGTCACCTTCCTGGACACCGCCGACGTGTACGGCGACGGCCGCAGCGAGCAGCTCATCGGCCGCTTCCTGCGCTCCCGTCCCGACGCCGGCCTGACAGTGGCCACCAAGATGGGCCGCCGGGTCGAGCAGCGCCCGGAGGCGTACACCCTCGCCAACTTCCGGCAGTGGACCGACAGGTCCCGGGCCAACCTCGGCATGGACACCCTGGACCTGGTCCAGCTGCACTGCCCGCCCACCGCCGTCTTCGCCGACGACGCGGTCTTCGACGCCCTGGACACCCTCGTCGCCGAGAAGGCAATCGCCGGGTACGGCGTCAGCGTGGAGACCTGCGACCAGGCGCTCACGGCCATCGCCCGGCCCGGCGTGGCGAGCGTCCAGATCATCCTGAACGCGGTTCGGCACAAGCCGCTGGAGCAGGTGCTTCCGGCGGCGGCGCAGGCCGGGGTCGGCATCATCGCCCGGGTGCCACTGGCCAGCGGCCTGCTCTCCGGCCGGTACGACGAGAACACCGAGTTCCCGGCCGACGACCACCGCAACTTCAACCGGCACGGCGCGGCGTTCGACGTCGGCGAGACGTTCTCCGGCGTCGACTACGCGCAGGGCCTGGCCGCGGTCCGCCGGCTCGCGCCTCTCGTCGACTCCGACCGCACGATGGCGCAGTTCGCGCTGCGTTGGGTGCTCGACCAGGCCGGCGTCACAGTCGTCATCCCCGGTGCCCGCGACGCCGAGCAGGCCCGGCGCAACGCCGCCGCCGCCGACCTGCCGGCCCTCACGGACGCGCAACTGGCCGGGGTACGCGAGGTCTACGACGAGCTGATCCGCCCGCAGGTGCACGACCGGTGGTGATCCGCGCACCGGGGATGCCCGCGCCGTCCGGCTCGAACGGCCAGGCTGAGGCGTCCCAGCCGCGTACGGCCGGATCCGGTGTGGAGGGAGCACGATGAGGGGCTGGCTGACACTCACCCTCGGCCTGCTCGCGCTTGTGGTCGGTGCCCTGTGGACGGTGCAGGGCCTCGGGTACGTCGGCGGCAGCGTGATGACCGACGAGCCGCTCTGGGCCGTACTCGGGCCGATCGTGGCCGTGCTCGGGCTGGCGACGCTCTGGTGGGGTCTGCGCTCCCGGCGCCGCTGACCCGCACCGCCGTCCACAGTGTCGCGTGGTGCGCGGCCACCGGCTGGCCCGGTGGTCGGCCGGTCGCCTCTGGCGTGGAAGCCCCGCATCCCGGGCAGGATGCGGGGCTTCCCAACTACCCCTGGTCGGATCGTCTTACTGGCCGGTGGGGGCCGACCAGTTTTGTCAGAGCGGACGGACCTGCTCGGCCTGCGGGCCCTTCTGACCCTGAGCGATCTCGAACTCCACCCGCTGGTTCTCCTCCAGCGTGCGGTAGCCGCTGGTCTGGATGGCCGAGAAGTGGACGAACACGTCAGCACCCCCGCCGTCGACGGTGATGAAGCCGAAGCCCTTGTCAGCGTTGAACCACTTCACGGTTCCCTGCGCCATGTGTATCTCCTTCTAAAACTGGCGGCCGTGCACGCCGTGCGGCCGATTGGCCGTTTTCGAGCAGCGGCGTCTGAGGCGGCCCCCACGAAGGAGACTTCTCTCAACCCACGCCATCTCGCAACAGCGTGGAACAGCAAATCACGTACGCAAAAAGTCTGCACGACCTGTCCGACGAATTTCTCCGACATGTGACCTGACGGATGCCTGACATCGCTGGGCGGTCCGCCAAGGTATGCGAAAGGCCCCCTTCCCGCTGTTGCGGAAAGGAGGCCTTCGAGTCATACGCCGTCAGTCCGGCCAGTGGCCGGTCATGCGGCGGACGCCCACCGCCCCGCCCCGGTCCACTGCGGCCCGGACGACAGCGAAGATGGCCCCCTGCAACGCCGCGGCGGCCAGGATCTCGCCCCAGCGACGGTCCTCGTCGGTCGCATTGGGCGCCTCACCGTCGCCCGCCGTGACCTTCCAGACCTGCCGGAAGATCGCGCCGGCCACCGTGCCCGCCGCGATTCCCAACAGCACGCCGACCGGCCGGTACGCGGTCCTGCCGATGCTCTTGCTCACCTACGCCTCCCCCGCACGATCATCAGCACGACCACGGTGACCACCGCGCCGGCGGCGATCGCCGCCCACGGCACCGGGTTGCGCCGAACCAACTCGCCCTTCTCGTGCGCCTGTGCGCGCACCAGCCCACCCTTGTCGTACGCCTGCGCGCGGGCCACCTCGGCGCCGCGCGCGGCCTGCCCGCGGACCCGGGCCACGGTCTGCGCCGCCTGCTCGCGCATGCGCGCCCGTGCCTGGTCGGCGGACTCCTTCAGGCGGGCCTTGACGTCCGCCTTGGCGGCCAGCGCCTCCATCGTCTCGCCCAGCTCGACCCGGGTGCGGCGGATCTCCTCACGGAGCGCCTCGGTGTCGCCCGTCCCGTTGCCCGTCATGCCCGTCCCCTGTCCGTCACCGCGGCACCCTTGTCCCGCACCGCGGCTCGTCCGTCCTTCACTGCGGCGGTGACGGTGTCCACGTCAGCCCGGAGGCTGCGGACCGTGGCCGCCGGCACCGGCGGGACCGCACGGCTGACCTGCTTCTTGCCGACCAGGGCAAGGATGCCGGCCACCAGGAAGAGCGCCACCGCCACGATCAGCGCGGCAGCCCAGGCGGGCAGCACCAGGTCGAGCAGCAGGATCGCCGTGACGACCAACGCGCCCAGCCCGTAGAACGCCAGTGCGCCCCCGCCGCCGAACAGACCGATCCCGATGCCGGCGTGCTTGCCCTTCTGGGTCAACTCCGCCCGGGCCAGCGCCAGTTCGTCCCGCACCAGGCGGGAAACCTGTTCGGTGGCCCGTTGCACCAACTCGGCGGTGGAGGGCTCACTCCCATTGCGGGACGTGCGGGAATTCGTCACGTCAGCCATGCTGTCCTCCTTTCCTCATCACCGCGCTGTATGCCCGGAGTTGCCGCTCGTCAATCCTAGAGCGCACCGAGCGAGTAGCTGTCCGCGTTGTCCGGTAGCCACGCCGCCAATCCGCCGCGCAACCCGGACCGGGAAAGACACCCGGCAGCAGATCCCCGCCCCAAGCCCAACCAAACCTCCCACCTCACCCCACTCCACCCCGCCCGCCGGCCTCCCCACCCACCCCGGGGCCTGTTGATCATGAGGTTGGCGGATCAGCAGGGCTGGTCGGGCCCCGCCAACCTCATGATCATCGGGTCGGGGGGACGGGGACGGTGGACGGGGGCTGGGCGAGGGCTGCGGGTGCGGTTTGGGTTTCATCTGGGCCGATGAAAGCTTCGCTGCGGGCTTCGCCGTCGTCGCTGCCGCCGAAGACCCGCGCGTCGTCGGGGACCTCGGTGTCGCTCGGACGGCGGGCCGGGCGGCGAGGCTGCACCCACTGCCAGGGAAGGTTGCTTGTGGCATCGCCCAACTCGGTACGCATCCGGGGCATGGCGGTGGGGCGGTTGTCGCGGACCCAGGCCACCATGTGTTCGCGGACCAGGCAGCGCAGGTCCCACAGGCTGCCCGCGTCGGCGGCGCTTACCAGCGCGCGTAGCCGCACGGTCCCGCCGGTGGCGTCGGTGACCTGAAGGACGCAGACCCGGCCGTCCCACAGCTCGGTGCCCTCGGCCAGGCGGCGCAGTTCCTCGCGCATGACCTGCACCGGCACCGCCCAGTCCACGTCGAACTCGGCGGTGCCGAGCACCGCCGCCTCGGTCCGCGTCCAGTTCTGGAATGGCTTGCTCGTGAAGTACGAGGTGGGCAGGATCAGCCGCCGGTCGTCCCAGATCTGGACCACCACGTAGCTGAGGGTCAGCTCCTCGATCCGACCCCACTCCCCCTCGACGACCACCACGTCGTCGAGGCGGACCGCGTCGCTGAACGCGAGTTGCAGGCCGGCGAAGACGTTGCCGAGCAGGCTCTGCGCGGCAAGCGCGGCGACCACACCGACGACACCAGCGGACGTCAGCACGCCGGCGCCGATGCCGCGCACGCTCGGGAAGGTCATCAGCATGACGCCGACGGTCAGGATGACGATCACCGCGATGGTCAGCCGGCGCAGCATCACCACCTGGGTACGTACCCGTCGGGCGTGCCGGTTGTCGGGTACGTCGACCCGGAACCGGGCCAGCGCGGTGTCCTCCACGACCACCAGCAGCGACGCCACGAGCCAGGCCGCGCTGGCGATGGCGCAGAGCACAAGCAGGTGCAGCAGTACCTTGCGCCAGGGGGTGCCGATCGCGTACCCGGTGCTGAACCGAACGCCGAGTTGCACGGCCAGGACGGTCACCGCGACCTGGAACGGGCGGTGCGCGTGGTCGGTCAGCTCGGTCAGCAGCAGCGACCGGCGACCGAACCGCCGGGTGAGGCGGTGGGTGACAGCGGCCAGGAAGAGAGCGACCGCCGCCGCGGCGAGCGCGGCGACGGCCGTTACGAGATAACTCTGCACGGGTGTGGTGCTTCCCTTCGACCAGGGGGACGGATCTCGGGCAAAAGCCCAATAGTGCCCGGCGCCCCCGGGATCGGCCAGCTCAGACCTTGCGGTACCGGGACTGGAGGAAGCAGTAGATGCCGAAGGCGGCGATGCCGAGAGCGACGAGGGCCAGCAGGAACGTGCCGTAGGACTGCTCGCGCAGCGTGTGCAGCGCGGCGTCCAGACCGCGTGCCTTCTCCGGGTCGTAGTTCACCGCCGCAACGATGATCAGCAGGCCGGAGATGCCGAACGCGGTGCCCTTGGCGACGTACCCGGCCATGCCGAGGCGGCGGGCCAACTGCCGGGTCTTCGGGCTCATCTCGCCGGTCTTCAGGTGCTTCTCGAACTTCTTGCGGATGCCGTAGATCACCAGGCCGACACCGAGCGCGGCGAGACCCAGCCCGGCCAGACCGACGAGCCAGCGACCACCGGTGGAGGTCATCAGCTGACCGGTCAGGGCCTCCTGGTTGTCGGCGCTGTTCGAGTCGGCGTCGGAGAAGACCTTGAACGCGGTCCAGGCGAAGTAGAGGTAGACGATGGTCCGCCCGACCGAGGCGACCCGTTCCATGACCCGTTCCTTGCCCCGCTCGGCGCGGTGCCCGACCGCCGCCTCCAGCGCCTGCCAGATCGCCATGGCGAGCAGACCGACAGCGATGGCGATGACGAGGAACTTGCCCAGCGGCTGCTGGGCAAGCGTCCGCAGCGCACCGGACTGGTCTCCGTCCTCGGAGGGCGAGCCGAATGCGATCTGCAACGCCAGCCAGGCGAAGAGCAGGTGCACGATGCCGTAGCCGATGAAACCGGCACGGGCTAGCAGTTCCAGCCACCTGCTGTCCGCCGTGCGGGAGGCGGTGGCTTCGGCGTTACGAGTAAGTGACATGGCGCCACAATCTCCGATTGGGAAGATTCTCAAACGTCGGCCACCGCCGCCCGCCCCAGGTCAGTTGCCCGGGTTACGCGAAACGCGAATCTTGACCTGCTGGTCAGTGACGCTGTCCAGCGTGACAGCGAAGCCACCGGCCTCGGTGGCCTGCTGGCCGGTGGTGAGGGTGAGCTGCTCGCCGGCGACCTCGATGGTCACCTGGTCTCCTTCGGCGCCGACCAGTTTGGCCTCGACGCCCAGGATCGTGGCGCTCGCCTCGACACCTCGCTCGAAGGTGACAGTGCAGGCGTCCAGCCCGCAGTCGGTGGAGGCGCCCTGCGAGCTGCAGCCAGCCAGCACGGCGAGGCCGAGCGCCAGACCGGCGAACAGGCCGGCGGCGCGGCGGACGGGAGGAATCGGTTTGGTGGCGGGTCTGTTCGTCACGCCGCCAAGCGTACGAGACCGCCGCGAGGCCACCTCCTCCGTCGATCAACACGGTGGCTGACCGGCGGCGCGAGCGCACCGGCTAGGGTCCCGGCATGGCCTTCGACATCGCCCGCACCCGGGCCGCATATCCCGCCCTGGCCGAGGGCTTCGTCCACTTCGATGGGGCCGGAGGCACGCAGACAGCGGTCGGCGTGATCGACGCGGTCACCGACGCCATGCGTACGGCCCTCGGCAACCGCAGCGCCGCGTTCGTACCGGGCCGCCGTTCCCTGGAGATGGTGGCCGCCGCCCGCTCGGCGGTGGCCGACCTGCTCGGCGCCGACCCGGCAGGGGTGGTGCTCGGTCCGAGCGCCACAGCGCTGACGTACACCCTGGCCCGGACGCTCGGCGCGGGCTGGCGGCCGGGCGACGAGGTGGTGGTCTCGCGGCTCGACCACGACGCGAACGTGCGCCCGTGGGTGCAGGCCGCCGAGGCGGCCGGCGCCACGGTGCGCTGGGCCGAGTTCGACCGGGCCACCGGTGAGCTGCCCGTCGGGCAGTACGCCGATCTCGTGGGTGAGCGGACGCGGGTGGTGGCGGTGACCGGGGGCAGCAACGCCATCGGCACCGTGCCGGACGTGCCGGCGATCGCCAAGGTGGCGCACGCGGTCGGCGCGCTCGTCTACGTCGACGGGGTGCACGCGGTGCCGCACGGGCCGACCGACCTGGCATCGCTCGGCGCCGACGTGCTCGTCACCAGCGCCTACAAGTGGTCCGGGCCGCACCTGGCCGCGATGGTGGCTGCCGACCCGGCCCGGCTGGCGGCGCTGCGTCCGGCGAAGCTGATCCCGTCGCCCGACGCGGTACCGGATCGCTTCGAGTACGGCACCCCGAGCTTCGCGCTGCTGGCCGGCGTGACAGCAGCTGTGGATCACCTGGCCGGGCTGGACCCGGACGCGGTCGGGGACCGGCGGGCGCGGCTGCGTGCCGGGCTGACCGCCGCGCAGGCGCACGAGGCGGCCCTGCTGGACCGGCTGCTGGCCGGGCTCGCCGAGCGGCCGGCCGTCACCGTGTACGGGTCACCGGCCCGGCGCTGCCCGACGATCTCCTTCCGGGTCGCCGGGATGTCGCCGGTGGCCACCCAGGAGGCGCTGGGGGCCGCCGGGTTCTGCCTGTCGTCGGGTGACTACTACGCCTACGAGTACTTCCAGACGATGGGGCTGCGTGACAGCGGTGGCGCGGTGCGGGCCAGCATCTACCACTACAACACTGCCGACGAGGTGGACCGGTTGCTCACCGAACTGGATGCGGTGGCCGCCGACGGGGAGAGAATGGCCAGGTGAGCACCCTCGTCGAGGACAACCCCGCCAAGAACCGTTTCGAGATCCTGGTCGACGACGCGCTGGCCGGTTTCACAGCGTACGTACCGCGCGGGGAGGTGCTGGTCTTCACGCACACCGAGGTGGACCGGGCCTTCCAGGGCAAGGGCGTCGGTGGCGCGCTGATCCGGGGCACGCTGGACCAGGTCCGCGCCCGGGGCGGCCGGTTGGTGCCGCAGTGCCCGTTCGTGGCCGCGTTCATCGACAAGCACCCCGAGTACGCCGACCTGGTCGTCGAAGCGCCGTGACCCCGGGGCCGCCAGCCGTGAGCTGACGGCCTCGGTGCGCGGATGGGGTCAGCGGAGGCGGCCGGTAAGCGTCTCGGCGGCGGCCTGCCCGCTGGCCTGGGTGCCGCTGTGGGTGGCCAGGTGCACCGCCCCGGCGACCAGTTCGGGCACGCCCAGCTCGACCACGATCCCGTCGGGCCGGGCGGCCAGCGCCCGGTGCACGGCGGCGCGCATCCACTCGTGCCGGTGCAGGTCGCGGACCACGAGCACCAGCGGGCGGTCGCCGGCCGCGACGCCCGGGTCGGCAGGTACGTCGGGCTCGCCGTAGCGGACCGTCGTCGTGCCGGGCAGCATGTCGCCGAGCGGCTCGCCGATGCCCCACGGTGTCTCCGCTCCGATGGCGATGTTGCGGGGCGCCTCGAACTCGACCACGTACGCTGCGCGGGTCAGCGGCAGCGTTTCCCGGCCTGCCGGCGCGGTGGTGACGCGTACGGCTCGGCGGGCGGCGACCAGCCCGACGTCGCTGCCGCCGCGCGGTGCGGCGTTGCGGGCGTTGCGGGCGGCGACGGTCCAGGCCGCGAGTTGTCCGACCCGTTTGGCCGCTTCGGCGAGGCGCTCTTCGGGCAGTTCGCCGGAGACGACCGCTGCCACGATGGCGTCGCGCAGTTCGCGGGCGGCCTGCTCGTCGGCCCGTTCGCCGCCGATACAGATCGCGTCGGCACCGGCGGCGAGTGCCCGGACCGCAGCCCCGGCGAAGCCGTAGCGGTCGGCGACGGCGCGCATCTCCACCGCGTCGGTCACCACCACGCCGGAGAAGCCCAGCTCGTCGCGGAGCAGGCCGCCCAGGATGCGGTGGCTCAGCGTGGCCGGAAGCTCCTCGTCGAGTGCGGGCACCAGCAGGTGGCCGGTCATCACCGCCTGCACTCCGGCGGCGATGGCGGCCCGGAACGGCGCCAATTCGCAGGCGTCCAGCCGTTCCCGGTCGGCGGTGATGCGGGGCAGGTCGTGGTGGGAGTCGACCCGGGTGTCGCCGTGCCCGGGGAAGTGTTTGGCACAGCCGGCGACGCCACCGGACTGGAGGCCGCGTACCCAGGCGGCGGTGTGCCGGGCCACCAACTGCGGGTCGGCCCCGAACGAGCGGACGCCGATCACCGGGTTCTCCGGGTTGGAGTTGACGTCGGCGTCCGGGGCGTAGTCGAGGGTGATGCCTGCTGCCGCCAGTTCGATGCCGAGGTCCCGGGCGACCGCCTCGGTCAACTGCGGGTCGTCCACAGCGCCGAGGGCGAAGTTGCCAGGCCGGGAACTGCCCCGCGCCGACTCGATCCGGGTGACGTCGCCGGCCTCCTCGTCGATCGCCACGATGACGTCCGGCCGCTCGGCGCGAAGCGTCGCGGTCAGGGTCGCCACCTGGGCGGTGTCGACGACGTTGCGGGCGAAGAGCACCACCGAGCCGAGCCCTTCGCCGAGCCAGCGGCACACCCACTGTGGTGGGGTGGTGCCGACGAACCCGGGTTGCAGGACGCCTGCGGCGAGCTCCGACAGGTGCCCGGTCGGCGCGGTCACGCCGCCCCCTCGTGGCGGTCGGCGTCGGTCGCCGGTGCCGGCGCGGTTGCGTCGACCCGCTGGTTGCGCTCGCTCATGCGGCCCCGTACCCCATCTCTTCGCGCGCCGTAGGCGCACCGCCACGGGCAGGCGGTGCTGCCATGGTCACACCGAGCGATTGAATAGTCAATAAACCTTACAGTTGCCCGGCGGCAGGTCCCCCGGGGAGAGTGCGGGGATGGAACCCGTTCTCCTGGCCGACGCGACGAGCCCTGCCGACATCCCCGGCGTACGCCTGCTCGGCCTGGTGGTCGGCGCCCTGCTGCTGCTCGCCGCGATCCGGGCGATGTTCGGTAAGCGCTGAACGCGGCCCTCCGACCCGCCCCGGTGTGACCGGCGGCGACCGGGGTACGGCTCTCCCCATCAGCAGGCTCGCGTGCCGGAGGGAAAGCCATGAAGATCGGTTACTTTTTGTCCAGTGAGGAGTACACGCCCGCCGAGTTGCTGGCGCAGGCGCGCGGTGCCGAGGAAGCCGGCTTCGAGGCGCTGTGGATCTCCGACCACTACCACCCGTGGGTGGACGCCCAGGGCCAGAGCCCGTTCGTCTGGTCGATGATCGGCGCGCTCAGCCAGGTCTGCTCGCTGCCTGTCACCACGGCGGTGACCTGCCCGACCGTGCGGATCCACCCCGCCGTCATCGCCCAGGCGGCGGCGACAAGCGCGGTGCTGCACGGCGGGCGGTTCGTGCTCGGCGTCGGCACCGGTGAGGCACTCAACGAGCACATCTTCGGCGACGCCTGGCCGCAGGCCGACGTCCGGCTGGAGATGCTGGAGGAGGCCGTCGAGGTGCTCCGGAAGCTGTGGGAGGGCGGCTTCGTCAACCACCACGGCAAGCACTACACAGTCGAGCACGCCCGCATCTACACGCTTCCCGACACTCCCCCGCCGATCTACGTCTCGGGGTTCGGCCCGAAGGCCATCGACCTGGCCGCCCGCATCGGCGACGGCTACGTGAGCACGATGCCCGACGGCGACATGGTCCGGCGCTTCCGCGAAAACGGCGGCGGCGACAAGCCGTGCCAGGCCGGGTTCAAGGCGGCGTACGCGGCCAGCGAGGAGGAGGGCCTGCGCATCGCGTACAAGCGGTGGCCCAACGCGGGGGTGCCCGGTGAGCTGTCCCAGGTGCTGCCCTCGCCCCGCCACTTCGAGCAGGCCTCGGAGCTTGTCACGCCGGAGATGGTCAAGGACGCGTTCGTCTGCGGCAACAACGCCGAGGCGCACCTGGAGATGATCGACAAGTACGCCAAGGCCGGCTTCGACGAGGTGTACCTGGCAAACACCGGCCCGCACTTCCAAGGGCTTTTCGACCTGTACCAGCGCGAGGTCCTGCCCCGCCTGCGCTGAGTCCAGCACCAGCGAGCCCATGATCGTCGAACAGGGTTTCGACGGTCATGGGCTCGGGTACCTCCGGCCCTCGATGAAACTGTCCACGCACTCGATGACGTTGCGCCGCGCGGCGCGGAGCCTCTTCGGCTGGACCGCGCTACGGCCCAACCAGTTGGCCGCCATGCGCGCGGTCATGAAGCGACGTGACGCTCTGGTGGTGTTGCCCACCGGCGCTGGCAAGTCGGCCATCTACCAGATCCCGGCGAGCCTGATCCCTGGGCCGACAGTGGTGATCTCCCCGCTGCTGGCGCTGCAACAGGACCAGATCGCGGCTCTCAACGAGCGCCAGCGCCCCGAGCTGCGGGCGGTGCGGATCAGCTCGAACGAGTCGGCCGCCCAGCAGGCCGAGGCGATCACCGAGATCCGCGAGGGCCGGGCGGAGTTCCTGTTCATCACCCCTGAGCAGTTGAGCAACCCGGACCGGATGGCCGAGGTCGCCGCGCTCAAGCCGGCGCTGGTGGCGATCGACGAGGCGCACTGCATCTCGGCGTGGGGGCACGACTTCCGCCCTGACTACCTGGCGCTCGGTCACCTCATCGAGGGCATCGGCCGTCCCCCGGTTGTCGCGTTGACAGCCACTGCCTCCCCGCCGGTACGCGACGACATCATCGCCCGGCTTCGGCTGCGCGAGCCGGAGGTCGTGGTGTCCGGGTTGGACAGGCCCAACCTGTTCCTGGAGGTGGCGCACTGCCCCACCGAGGACTACCGGTGGCGGCGGCTGATCACGTTGCTCCAGGACGACGAGCGACCCGGGATCATCTACGTGCCGACGCGCCGCTCGGCCGAGGAGTTGGCCACCCGGTTGACGGACGCCGGCTTCCCGGCGCAGTTCTACCACGGTGGAATGGCGGCCGGCGCGCGCAACGAGCTGCACGAGGCCTTCCTCGCCGACGAGGTGCCGATCATGGTGGCCACCTCGGCGTTCGGCATGGGCATCGACAAGCCGAACATCGCCTGGGTGGTGCACATGGCACTGCCCGACTCGCCGGACAGCTACTTCCAGGAGATCGGCCGTGCCGGGCGTGACGGGCAGCCGGCCCGGGTGCTGCTGCTCTGGCAGGCCGAGGATGTCGGTCTGCAACGGTTCTTCAGCGGTGGCCTGCCGGACGAGAACGAGCTGCGGGACCTGGCCGCGCTGCTGCGCCGCAAGCCGGCCACCAAGACCGAACTGCGCGAGGTCAGCGGCCTCGGGCCGCGCAAGCTTGGCCAGTACCTCTCCCTGTTGGAGCAGGTCGGCGCCGCCGAGCCGCGCGCCCGCCAACGCATCGGCGCACCTCGCTACGCCCCTGCTCCGGTGGACGCGGCGGCGGCGGCGCTTGCCGAGGCCGAGCGGCAGCAGACCGTCACCCGGTCCCGCACCGACATGATGCGGGCCTTCGCCGAGACCACCGCCTGCCGGGGGCAGACGCTGCTCGCCTACTTCGGCGAGCAGATGACGAAGGTCTGCGCGCACTGCGACAACTGCCACAACGGCACCAGCACGGCCGACCAGGGCGCGGTGGGGCCCTTCCCGGTGCACAGCCAGGTGCGTCACCCGGAGTGGGGGCGCGGCATGGTGCTCTCCTACGAGGAGGACAAGATGACGGTTCTCTTCGATGAGGTCGGGTACAAGACGCTGTCGGTGCGCGTGGTGTCCGAGCAGGGTCTGCTGACGCTGGACTAGCCTGACCCGGCCAACCGATTGACCAGAGCAGAGCAGAGCAGGGCGGAAGGGGCGTTGCCGTGATCGAGCAGCCGGCGTACACCGGTTTCGGTTTCTCCGACGGGGAGTGGGGGCTGCTTGTCGGCCTGCCTCAGTCGGTGTTGACCGCGGCGAGCGCCGCCGAGTCCGACGGCACCCGCCGGACCATGGCGGAGAACGCGGCAGGACTGGAGACCATCGCCGCCGGCCGGGAGTCGGCCAGCCCGCTGGTCGCCGCCGTGGCCGGCGAGATCGTGACCCGGGTCGGCGACCCGGAGAGCGGTGAGGAACTGCCGGTCATCGCGCCGGCCGACCCGCGCGCGATGATCGACGACGTGCTGGTGCGCGCCGGCGAGGCGTCCGCGTTGCTGGCCGCCCGGGTCGACGAGGGTGAGGCCGGGGCGTACAAGCACTGGCTGGTCAAGATCGCCGAGCAGGTGGTCGGCGCCGCGTCCAGCGGCGGGCTGCTCGGCCTCGGCGGCGAGGCGGTCAGCGACTCGGAGCGGCGCTTCCGCGACCGGCTCGCGCACGTGCTCAACGACTGATCGACGCGTCAGGCGACGTGCCGGCCGGCGCGGCCGGCACGTCGTCGGGCACCGCCGCGGGATCCACGGGTCGGATGCCCCGCAATGCCGCCAACGCCGTCACGGCGCCCAGCAGCATCGCCGCCAGGGCGACGATCGCTGCGAGATGCAGACCGTCGGTGAACGCGAACCGGGCCGCGTGCCGCACCGCCTCGCCCAACTCCGCCGGCAGCCCTCGCGCCACCGCCAGCGCACCTGCCAGGGTCTCCCCGGCCGCGTCCCGGGCGTCCGCCGGCAGCCCGGCCGGCAGGTCGTCGAGGACCTTCCGGCGGTAGATGGCCGCGCCCGCGCTGCCCAGGATCGCCATTCCCAGCGCGCCGCCCAACTCGCTGCTGGACTCGGTAAGCGCGGAGGCGACGCCGGCCTGCTCGGGCGGCGCAGCGCCCAGGACCAGCTCGGTGACGAGTGACATCACCATCACCAAGCCGCCGGCGTAGACGCTGGCACCGAGCAGCAGCAGCCACAGCGGTGTCTCGGGCGTCACCCGGGCCAGCACCACGAAGCCGAGCATCGCGATGCCGAAGCCGGCACCGATCAGGTACGCCCGTTCGACGCGCCGGGCCAGCACGGCGGCGGCCGGGGCGACCCCACCCACGGCGAGTGACGGCACGAGGCTCCACAGCGCCGCCCGCAGAGGGCTCAGGCCGAGCACCAGTTGCAGGTGCTGGGTGGTGAAGACGGCGAAGCCGACGATGGCGAACATCGCCAGCAGGTTGACCGCTAACGACCCGGCGAAGCCGGGCCGGCGAAACAGGGCCAGGTCGATCATCGGGTACGCCCGTGTGCGTTGCCGGTGCACGAAGAGCGCGGCGACGAGCAGTCCGGCGACGATGGCCAGCGCCCGTGCGGCGGTCACGCCGTCGCGGGCCATCTCCTTGATGCCGTAGATCACCGGCAGCAGCGCGGCGAGCGACAGCACCGCGCCGACCCCGTCGAACCGGCCGGCGCCCGGGTTGCGGGACTCGGGCACCAGAGCCGGGGCGAACACCAGCAGCAGGAGCATCGCCGGAATGTTGATCAGGAAGACGGAGCCCCACCAGAAGTGTTCCAGCAGGACGCCGCTGAGCACCGGGCCGAGGGCGATGCCGCCGGTGAGCGTGGCGGTCCAGATGCCGATCGCGGTGCCGCGCTGGCGGGCGTCGTGGAACATGTTGCGCACCAGGGCGAGCGTGGACGGCATCAGGGTGGCCCCGCCGACGCCGAGTACGGCACGCGCGGCGATCAAGGTGGCGGCGCTGTCGGCGTACGCGGCCAGCAGGGACGCCGCGCCGAACGCGGTGGCGCCGATAAGCAGCAGTCGGCGTCTGCCGATCCGGTCGCCGAGGGCGCCCATGGAGATCAGCAGCCCGGCCAGCACGAAGCCGTAGATGTCGAAGATCCAGAGCTGTTGGGTGGCGGTGGGGCGCAGCTCCTCGCTTATGAACGGGACGGCGAAGTAGAGCACCGACACGTCCATCGAGACCAGGAGCAGCGGCAGCATCAGCACCGCGAACCCGATCCATTCCCGCCGGCCGGCGCGGAGTGCCGGGGTTGTCGTCGTCATGCGAACTCCTTCTGCGTATGGCATACGCATTTATGCGTGGACCATACGCAGAACTAGGATGGCGAGGCAAGGAGGACAGGTGACGGCGAAAGACGGCGTGAACGGCCCGGTGATCCCCCCGGCCATCGAGAGCGCGTGGGGCCTGCGCGAGCGGCCACCCAGAGGCCCCCGGCCGGGGCTGAGCGTCCCCGGCATCGTGGAGGCCGCCGTGCGGGTGGCCGACGCCGACGGGTTGGCTGCCGTCTCGATGAGCAGAGTGGCGAAGGAACTGGGCGCCGGCACCATGGCCCTCTACCGGCACATCGCCTCGAAGGACGAACTGCTCCTGCTCATGGTCGACCTCGGGTACGGCCCGGCACCCGAGCCGGCCGCGCCCCAGCACGACTGGCGTGCCGGCCTCACCCGCTGGGCCTGGGCCGAACACGCTGTCCTGCGGCAGCGCCCCTGGCTGCTGCACGTGCCGATCACCGGCCCGCCGATAACGCCGCGGCAACTCGGCTGGCTGGAGGCCGGGCTGCGCTGCCTCGACGACACCCCGCTGCCCGAGGGCGAGAAGATGTCGGTGCTCCTGCTGATCACCGGGTACGTCCGCACCGAGGCAACCCTCACCAACCAGATCGCCGAGGGCAGCCGGGCAGCAGGCGTCAAGCCGGACGAGATGATGCCGGCGTACGGCCGGATGGTGGGCCGCCTCATCGACCCGGTCCGCTTCCCCGCGCTGCACCGGGTGCTGCGCACCGGGGTTCTCGACCAGTCCGACGACCCGGCGGACGAGTTCGCCTTCGGCCTGGACCGGATCCTCGACGGCATCGAGGCCCTTGTCCACCGACGAGCCGCCTAAGGAGGCCAGATGCTGCACCGGGACACCGTCGACACCACAGTGCTGCCGCCAGGAGAGCGGTTCGGGATGTGGCTCGACCTGGTCGCGCGCACCTCGGCGCCACTGCGGATCCAGTCCGCGCACAGTGACGACTTCGCCGCCCGCGCCGACTTCATCGACCTCGGGCCGATCCAGTTGGTGGAATACCGGTACCCGTCGCTGGACGCCACCCGCACCCGCAAGCTGATCCAGCGCTCCGACCCGGAGTTGTACGTCCTCGCCCTCACCACCCAGGGCGTCGGTACCTCCAGCCAGGACGGTCGCCACAGCGAGATCCGGACCGGTGAGTTCACCTTCTACGACGCGTCGCGCCCGCACGTCGTCTGCCACCACGCGAACGAACCGGAACGGGACCGGGCCCACTCGACCATCATGCTGATCCCGCACGCCGCGCTGCCGCTGTCGCCGCAGCGGATCGCCACCCTCTACGGCGGCCGGATGTCCGGCAGCGAGGGCATCGGGGCGCTGCTGGCGCAGTTCCTGCTCCAGATCATCGGGCATCCTGAGCAGTACCACGCCGCCGACGCCCTCCGGCTCGGCACGGTGGGCCTGGACCTGGCCACCACACTGCTCGGACGGCACCTGGTCGCCGAAGACGCGGTGCCCACCGAGGTCCGGCGACGCGCGCTCGTCACACAGGTGCAGGCGTACGTCCACAGGCACCTCGGCAGCCCGGCGCTCACCCCGCAGGTCGTCGCGGACGCCCACCACATCTCGCTGCGCTCCCTGCACAGACTCTTCGAAGGTGAGGAGTCCACAGTGGCGTCGTACATCCGGGACCTGCGGCTGGCGCGGTGCCGGCGTGACCTCGCCGACCCGACGCTGCGCACCCAGCCCGTGCAGGCCATCGCCGCGCGCTGGGGATTCTCCGACAAGGCCCACTTCAGCCGGGTGTTCCGGGCCGCCCACGGGCTGAGCCCGCAGGCGTACCGCGAGGCCCACTCCGATCCGGCGCGGATCGTCAATCGGCAGGCATCCACTGACAACCTGCCCCTGGCAGACTTTCAATCACGGCAGCCGACCTGACGCCCACCGCCCAGCGGAGGGGCTTCCGGTCGACCGCCAACGGGGGCCGCGGCGAGGCGCCCGCCGCCACGCGCGGCGGGCGGCCGCCCGGTGTGGCCTCCGGCGGCACGAGCCGACGCTCCGGCCCTGTCGCCTTCTCCCCAGGATCGCCGGCAGGGCCGGTCAGGCCTTCTCCAGCAACTCCAACACGATCCGCTCGGCCTCCTCACGCGGGGCCCCCGGGTCAAGTGGCGCCACCACCCCGTCGTGGTACAGGTCGACCACCCGGGGATCCACGTACGAGGTCCGGGCCACAGTGGCGGTGTTGCCCAGCAGTTCGGCCACCTCACGCATCACCGCCACGACGGCCTTGCGCCTGGCGGTCACCGAACGCGCCGGGCCGACGGTCGCCAGCTCGGTGGCGGCCAGCACTGTGGCGTGCCAGGTGCGGAAGTCCTTGGCTGTCATCTCCCCGCCGCTGGCGTCACGCAGGTAGCCGTTCACCTCGTCGCTGCGTACGTCGCGCCACTCCCGGCCGTCCCAGTAACCGAACAGCCGGTCGGCCTTGCGCCGGCGGCGGCGCAGGTTGGTGAGCACCTGGCACAGCTCCGGGTCCTCGATACGGCGTACCTGCTCGATGCCGCCCTTGGCGGGAAACTCGAAGACCACGCAGCCACCCCGGGACCGGGCGTGCTCGGGCCGCAGGGTGGACACGCCGAACGTCGGCTCGTCGCCGGCCGCGTACTGGTCGCTGCCGACCCGGAACGTCCCCATGTCGAGCAGCCGGGCCACGGTTGCCAGCACCCGACCCCGCCCGAGCCCCCGACCGCCCAGGTCGCGCCCCACCCGCTCGCGCAGCACCGGCAGCCGGCGGGCCACCTCCAGCACATGGTCGAACTTCGCCTCGTCCTGCTTCTCCCGCCACTGCGGGTGGTACACGTACTGCTTGCGGCCGGCCGCGTCGACGCCCGTCGCCTGGATGTGCCCATTCGGGTACGGCGAGATCCAGACGTCCTGCCAGGCCGGCGGGATGACAAGCTCGCGCAGCCGGGCCAGGACGTCGGCGTCAGTGACCGGGGCACCGGTCGGATCGACGAAGAGCCAGCCCTTGCCGCGCCGCCGACGGCCGTATCCCGGCCGACCCGGATCGCTACGCCGCAACCGCACCGGAGACCCGCACCACCCGTTCCACCTCACCCACGGCCGCCAGCACCTCGTCGAGGTGCACGGCCGCCAACGTCGGGTGGCTTCCTACCCCGTCCCACCTGGGCCAATCCCGGTCGCCAGCCCAGAGGACGCGGTGCCGGGGCCGGTCCGGCGGTGGACCCCAGCGGGCCGGCGGCACCGGCCCGAACAGCACCACCGACGGTGTGCCGTAGCCGGTGGCCAGATGCGCCACGCCGGTGTCCCCGCTGACCACCAGCCGGGCGTCGGCGACAAGCCCGGCCAGCGCGCCGAGGTCGGTGCGGCCGGCAAGCACCGCCTCGGGTGGCAGGCCGGCCTCGTCGGCCACCCGGGCGGCCAGCGCCCGCTCGTCGACCGAGCCGGTGAGCAGCACCAGGTGCCCCCGGTCGGTGAGCGTCCGCGCCAGCGCGGCGAACCGCTCGGCGGGCCACCGCTTCGCGGGGACGTTGCTGCCGGGATGCAGCACTGTGGCCCCGGCGGGCAGCCCGGTCGGCGCGGGCCGGCGCAGCGCGAGGTCAGAGCGGTCGGCCGGTATCCCGTACCAGGACAGCAGCCGGCACCACCGGTCCACCTCGTGCTCGTCGTCGACCCAGCGCGGGCCGTCGGCGAACCCGGCGTCGGCGTTGGCGAAGGCCAACAGCCGCGCGGGACCTGCGGCAGCCAGCAGCCGGTGCGACTGCGGGCCGCGTCCGTGCAGGTTGACAGCGATCCCGGGGGCCGGGCCCGGCCAGGCCGGCCCGTCCAGGCCGGAGGTGTCCACCAGCCTGTCGACGCCGCCGACCAGGTCGACAAGCGGGGCCAGCGCGGCGGGAGCGGCGAGCGCCACCTCTCGACCGGGGTACGCCGCCCGCAGCGCCCGCAGCGCGGGCACCGCCGTGACCAGGTCGCCGACGCCGAGGGCGCGCAGAACGAGGATCACGGGTACGACGTCTCCTGCTCGGCGCAGACCACCAGCTCGCGGACCGCGCAGCCGGGCGGCTGGTTGAGCGCGAACATGATCGCCGCCGCGGTGTCCACGGGGTCGTTGAGGTTGGCGTCCGGCCCCGGTTTGTACTGCGGGTCGCGCTCGTCGAAGAACGCGGTCCGCATCCCCCCGGGAATGAGCAGGGTGACCCCGACCTGACCGGCCAGCTCGGCGGCGAGAGCCCGGGTGAAGCCGACGACGCCGAACTTCGCCGCGCAGTACGCGGTGGCGTCGCTGACCGCCTTGACACCCAGTGTGGAGGCGACAGTGACGATGCGGCCCCCGGAGGTCTGCAGGAACGGCAGGGCGGCCCGGATCACGGCGGCGGTGGCCAGCAGGTCGACGGCGACGATCCGGTCCCAGGTCTCCCCCGGCACGTCGGCGAGGCGACCCGGCACGTCCATGCCGGCTGCGGTGACCACCGCGTCGAGGCCCCCGGCCTGCTCGGCGAGGTGCCGGGTGGCCGCCTCGGCGGTCCGGGTGTCGGCCAGGTCGCACTCCGTCCACGACACCCCGTCGGCCGGCGGCTGCCGGTCCAGCACCAGCGGGCGGCCACCGGACGCGGCGACAGCGGCGACCACCGCCGCGCCGAGACCGCTGGAGCCGCCGGTGACCAGGACTGTGGGGCCGGCGCCGGGGCTCTTCGCGGTCATCGGGTCCCCTCCCGCGTCATCGACGCCGACACCGCGGCCGGTTGCCCGAATGCGGGCTCGGTCCCGGTGGTCCGACCTCCGGAGCGGGCGATCATGTCGGTGGTGGACCTACCGTCCAGATAGGGCACCACCACAGTGTTGCCACCCCAGCGGCGCAGGACCTCCGCCTCGGGCAGCGCTGTGGAGTCCCCGCCGCCGGTGGCGTAGTCCCCGCCCTTGACCCAGACGTCGGGGCGCACCCAGGACAGCACCGCGTCCGGCGTCGGCTCCTCGAAGATCAGGACGGCGTCCACGCAGCCCAACGCGGCCAGCAGCCGCGCGCGGTCACCCTCGGCCATCACCGGCCGGTCCGGGCCCTTGAGCCCGGCGACACTGGCGTCGGAGTTCACGCACACGATCAGGCAGTCGCCCAACTGCCGGGCCGCCTGGAGGGTGGCCACGTGCCCGGCGTGCAGCAGGTCGAAGCACCCTCCGGTGGCCACCACGGTGCCGCCCGCGGCCCGCACCTCGGCGAGCAGCGCCGCGACCGCCGCGACGCCCACCCGGTCCCCGGCGACGCCGGACAGGCTCGTCACCGACCGGGGTGCCCGCGATGCCGTCTCCCGGACCGGTCGCACCGGCGGCGGCAGGGCCGCCGCAACTCCCCCACCTGCCACGTACGCGGACGCCTCGGCGACAGCCGCCTGCACCGCCTCGGAGACAAGCGCGCCGCCGGCCAGAGCCAGACTGGCGGCGGCGGCGAACCGGTCGCCGGCCCCGCAGGTGTCCCCCTCGGCGCTGCCCGGCGTGGGCACCACAAGCGGCGTCGAGCCGGCGTGGCAGAGCAGCGCGCCGTCCCCGCCCAGGGTCACCGCCACCGCGCCGGCCCGCCAGCGCCGCCGCAGCCCCTGGGCGCCCCGGGAGGCGGTGGCCAGCCGCGACGCTCCGGGCAGCGCGGGGACCAGGTCGCGTACCTCCGCCTCGTTCGGGGTGGCCAGGTGCACACCGGGCACGGCGGCCGGGCCGCGCGGGTGCGGGTCCCACACCACCGGCGCGCGGGTGGCGGCCAGCGCGGCCCGCAGCGCTGGTTGCCGTGCCACACCTCGGCCGTAGTCGCTGACCAGCACCGCCGAAGCCGCGCCGATCACCCGCAGCACCTCGTCGGAGGGCTCACCCGGGTCACCGGAGGCGCCGCCACGGTCGTGACGCAGCAGCACCCGGCCTCTCGCCCGCAGACGGATCTTCTCCGGTGTCGCGCCGCGCAGCGCCAGCGGATACACAAGTACCCCGGCGGCGGCGAGCAGCGAGCTGAGCCGCGCGCCGCCGGCGTCGTCGGCGAGCGCGGTCACCAGCACCACGTCGGCGCCCTGCGCGGCCGCGAACACCGCCGCCAGGCCGGCGCCACCGGGCCTGTCGACAGCCGACGTCTCGTCGAGCACCGGCACCGGGGAGTCCGGGCAGAGGCGGTTCACCACCCCCTCCACGTCCCGGTCGAGCAGGGTGTCCCCGACCACCACCACGGGTCCCCTCACGCTTTCCTCCTCATCCTCACGCGTCGACCTGCCGTCCCGTACCGCCGTCGAGCACCACCTCGACCCCGGTGCGCACCGGTCCCCCGGATGGCAGCCGACCGGCCGGCGCGGGCTCGGCCGGCACCGGGCCGGCGGGTACGGCGGCGGCGAGCGCGGCCGGCAGCTCCTGTTCGAGGTACTCGCACAGCAGGTGGCCGGTCACCAGGTGCAGCTCCTGCACGACCTGGGTGTCGGCCGACGGCACGGCGAGCGCCTCGTCGCACACGTCCGCGAGGGGATTGGGTACGGGGCCGGTCAGCGCCCAGGTGGTGAGGCCGACCTCGCGGGCGGCGTGCGCGGCGGCGAGCAGGTTGGGGCTGGCGCCGCTCGTGCTGAGCAGCAGCAGGACGTCGCCCGGACGGCCGTGGGCGCGCACCTGGCGCGCGTAGACGGCGTCGTAGCCGTAGTCGTTGGCGATGGCGGTCACGGCACTGGTCTCGGCGTGCAGGGCGATGGCCGACAGCGGCTGACGGTCGTCGTGCAGCCTGCCCACCAGTTCGGCGGTGAGGTGCTGGGCCTCGGCGGCGCTGCCACCGTTTCCGGCCACCAGCAAGCGGCCGCCGCCAGCCAGCCGGTGCGCCAGGTCCGCGCCCCAGCGCGCCAGTTGCGGCTCACACCGCCGGTACGGCGTCAGCGCCGCGGCGAGGTTGCCAAGGTGGGTGTCGAGCAGGCTACCCGCCGGCATCAGGCCACCACCCGCGTCGGCCGGTGCACCGCCGCCACCTCGCCGTAGATCTCGGCCAGGCGTTCCGCGGTGGCCGCCCACGAGTACCGCGACCGGGCGCGCTCGCTCGCCGCCGTCGCGTACCGGAAGCGCCGGATCCGATCGTCGAGCAGCCGCTGGATGGCGGTGGCCAGGGCGTGCGGGTCGCGGGCCGGCACGAGGTCACCTGTCGTCCCGTCGACCACAGTGTCACGGATGCCGCCCACGGCGGTGCCGACGACAGGTACGCCGCAGGCCATCGCCTCCAGCGGGGTCAACCCGAACGGCTCGTACCAGGGTGCGGCGACCAGCAGGTCCGCCGAGCGGTACCAGCGGCCCATCTCCTCCCGGGGCACCGCGCCGACGAGGTGGACCCGGTCGGCGACGCCGCACGAGTCGGCGAGCGCCCGCAGCCGCCGGGCGTACGGGTCGGTCTCCAGCAGCCCTTCGGGCGGCCCGCCGACCACCACGCATTCGGCGTCCGGGACCAGCGCCATGGCGCGTACCACAGTCTGGAAGCCCTTGCGTTCGACGAGCCGGCCCACGGTCAGGATGCGCGCCCGACCCGGTTCGCGGTCGGCGGCCGGCCCGAGCGGGGTGAACGAGGCGAGGTTGACCCCGGACGGGACGACAGTCATCCGCGACCGGGGCACACCCATCCGGACCAGTTCCCCGACCTCGTCGCGGCACTGGGCCACGACCCGGTCCACCGAACGGCCCAACTCCCGCTCGTAGGAGATGCGCCGGGCCGGGCTGGTGTCCTGCACGCCCTGGTAGCGACGCTTCACGGTGCCCAACGCGTGGTACGTCTGCACGACAGGCACCCCGGTCTGGCGGCCGGCCGTCAACGCCGCCAGGCCGCTCATCCAGAAGTGGGCGTGGATCACCTCGGGGACCCAGTCGCCACCCCGCCACCGTTCGACGAGCCACCTGCTGAACTCCCGCATGTGCGGCAGCAGCGCGTCCTTGACGACCGGCTCGGCCGGGCCGGCTGGCACGTGCACCACGTCGTACCCGTCGGGGGTGCGGACTGTCACCGGCAGGTCGGGGGCGTCGCGTCGGGTGTAGACCCGCACCTCGTGCCCTGCCGCGGCGAGCGCGGCGGACAGTTCCGCGACGTGGGTGTTCTGGCCGCCGGCATCCTCGCCTCCGAGGATGGCGAGCGGGCTGGCGTGCTCCGAGATCATCGCGATCCGCATACTTCCTCCTCCAGCAGCCGGTCCCAGTCAGCGAGGAAACGGTCGAGGCCGTACCTGTCACGCGCGGCGGTCCGCGCCGCCGCGCCCGCCTGACGTGCGGCGGCCGGTTCGGCGATGAACCGGCTGGCGGCGTCGAGCAGGGTGTCCATCCGGGTGGCGAGGGCTCCCGCCTCGGGCGGAACCGCTGTCACCGCCTCGGTGGTGGCGAGCGCGACGACAGGCATGCCGATCGCCATCGCCTCGATGAGGCTCAGCCCGAGTGACGTCCAGCGGCACAGGTGCAGGTACGCGCGCCGCCGCGCCAACTCGGCGTGCATCTGGTCCTGGGGTACGTCGTCGTGGCTGGTCAGCCGGTCGGCTGGCAGCCCGAGGTGGTCGGCGAGGCCGGCGACGCCCATGCCGTACACGTCAAGCGGCGCGATCTCGGCGAAGCGGGGCAGCAGGTCGGTGCCGGTGACCCGTCCCCGCCGTACCGGCTCGTTGATGACCACGGCCAGCCGGTCCAGTTCCCCGGTGTACGACACGGCCGGCGCGACGATGCCGTGGTCCACGACGCTGGTGCGGGTGGCGCCGGTGTCCCAGAAGATCTGGTTGAACCCGGTGACGTGGGCGATGAGCAGGTCCGTGCGGTCGGCCATCGGGTGGCGGGTGTTCGGCACGTCGCCCTTCGGCGTGTTGTGCTCCACGTAGATGGCGGGGACGTCGCGGCCGGGCCGCCGACCCAGCCACTGCTCGGCCAGGTCGACCTCTTCCGGGCGTTGCAGGATGACCACGTCGACGTCGGTGTCCGGCAGGTCGTCGGGGGCGACCTCGACGGCGCTGTCCGGCCAGGGATAGGTGCGGGCCCGGCCGAGTCCGTACGGGCCGCGGTCGGGTGTCGTGGGGATCAGGTAGCGGTGGGCGCCGTGCACGAACGACGTGGTCCAGGAGCCGTGCACGTGCCAGAGGAGGATGTTCATCGGCCGCCACCACTGCTGACGGCGAGCGTCCGGACCGCGTCGACCACCTCGGCCGGGTCGACGCCGCTGAGGCAGGGGTGCCCGGGGACCGGGCAGGTGGCCGCCCGGGTGTCCCGGCAGGCCGCGCCGGCGTCGCCGAGGCGGACTGTGGGCACCCGGTAGGGCCCCCACTGCCCGAAGGGGACAGTCGGTGCGAAGAGGCTCACGACCGGCACCCCTGCGGCGGCGGCCAGGTGCGCGGGGCCGGTGTTGCCGACCACTACCGCCCCGGCGTCGGCCACTATCGCGGCGAGCCCGGCGAGGTCGGTCCGGCCGCCCAGGTCGATGCCGCCGGCCGCCGCGACACGCGCGGTGACCGCCTGCTCGTCGGGGCCGCCGGTGACAAGCACGCGGTGCCCGGCGGCGGTCAGGGCGCCGGCGATCCGGGTCGCCAGCTCGGTCGGGCAGGCCCGGCTCGACGCGGCGGACCCCGGGTGCAGCACCACGTAGCCGGGGTCGCCGGCGTCGACCGGGCGGGGTGGCACGACGTCGGAGCGAAGCCGGAGCACCGGTTCGTCGCCGTCGGGCAGCCGGAATCCGGCGGCGGCGGCGAGGGAGAGCGCGCGTTCGGGTTCGGGTATGCCCACCGGCACCCGGTGACGGATGTCCACGAGGGACCCCGGGTAGTCGTCGCTGATCGCTGCGATCCGTGCGATCCCGGCCATCCGCAGCAGCAACGCCAGCGGCAGCGCGGACTGGTGGAACGACGTGAACACCACCGCCTGGTCGGCGCCGACGGCGGCGAGGCGGTCGGTCAGGGTCCGCATGGCGGCCGGGTCGACGGGCCCCGGCGCGGGGTCGATCCACGGCAACGGATGCTCGACGATCTCGTCGACGCCGGGCAGCAGGTCGGCGGCCGCCCGCCCGCGTGGTCCGCACAGCAGCACCACCCGCTGCGCGCCGGCCGCGACGGCGCGGATCGCCGGCCCGGTGACCAGCACGTCCCCGGCCGAGTCCGAGCGCACCACAAGTGCCGTGCCCACCCGCTCACCGACCCGGGCGGGCCGCACCGCCTCCTGGCGGCGCAGGATCTCCTCCACAGCCGAAGGCAGGTCGCCGGCCACCCACCCGGCGGCGGCGATCTCCTCCGGTCGGGTCACCGGCGTCGGCACCAGCACACCTGCCGCGCCGGCTGCCAGCGCGGCGGCCACGTCGCGGCCGATGTCGCCCACCACCACGCACCGCGACGGGCTCGTGCCCAACTCCCGGGCGGCGGCGTGCACCAGACCGGGTGCCGGCTTACGGCAGTCGCACCCGTCCGCGTCGTCGTGCGGGCAGACCAGCCACGCGTCGAAGCGACCCAGCAACTCCTCGACGCGGGCGTGCACCGCCCGCATCTGCTCCTCGCTGAAATAGCCCCTGGCCAGGCCCGACTGGTTGGTCACCACGGCCAGGCGCAGGCCGGCGGCCCGCAATCGGTCCAGCGCCGCCCGCGCTCCGGGCACCGGCCGCACCTTCTCCGGGTCGCCGTTGTACGGCACGTCCTCGATCAGGGTGCCGTCGCGGTCCAGCAGCACCGCGTCGTACAGGACGCCCGGGGAGGACCCGACAGCGCCCGAGGGGGACCCGACAAACCCGGAAGCGGCCCGGCCAGCACCCGTATAAACCCGGGCTGACCTGCGCTGATACGGATCATCCTGGTCCTGTCGCACAGCCGGCGGGTTCCCGACGCCTTCAGGAGTAAACGTCGTCGGCGGCGCGGTGGGGCGGCGACTGCGCGGCACCCGCGTCGGCCTTACCCGCAGCCCCGGAGAAGCTAACCCGACCTGCCCGTTAGCCGCCTACGCGGCGAGGGTATGGGAGTCCAGTGGCGATAGTGGAGAAAGTGATCGACGCTCCCCCGCAGCAGGTGTTCGACGTGCTTGCCGACGGGTGGACGTACAGCGACTGGGTGGTCGGTACGGCACATGTCCGCGACGTGGACGACGCCTGGCCGCGGGTGGGCAGCCGGCTGCACCACCGGGCGGGGCCGTGGCCGTTCTCGTTGCAGGACGCCTCGACGGTGCTCGTCTGCGAGCCACCGCACCGCCTGGTGCTGCGGGCCGGACTCTGGCCCGCCGGCGAGGCGATCGTGGCGTTCACCCTGGAACCGGTCGACGGTGGCGCCACCCGGGTCCGTCTCGGGGAGGATTTCGCCGCCGGCCCGCTGCGCTGGGTCCGTACGAAGGTCAACGACCTCGTGCTGCACCTGCGTAACCGGGAGACGCTGAATCGGCTTTCCGACATCGCCACCCGGCAGAAGGGGCCGCAGTGACGCGGTCGCGGTGACGAGGGCATACCCGCGCCACGGCCTGCGGCCAGCGCGACGGTGTCCGGGCGGGGAGCCTTTTCAATCCGGATCGGGTAACTGGCTACGCTCTGGGGTAGCCGTGTCCGCAAACCGAGGATGTCCGACATGATCGAACCCGTCCAGCTGCCGTCGCCGTGGCGAGACGCACACCTGACCGTCGTGGTGCCGACCTACAACGAGGCGGGCAACCTCCCGGCGCTGGTCGAGCGGCTGCTCGCACTGCCGCTGCCGGGTCTGCGCATTCTCGTCGCCGACGACAACTCGCCCGACGGCACCGGCGACGTGGCCGACAAGCTGGCCATCGAGCACCCGGAGCGGATCGAGGTGATGCACCGGGCCGGCAAGGAGGGCCTGGGTCGGGCGTACGTGGACGGGATGACCAGGGCGCTGGAGGGCGGCGCGGAGTTCGTGGCGCAGATGGACGCCGACCTGTCGCACCCGCCGGAGGCGCTGCCGGGAATGCTCGGCGCGCTGCTCTCCACCCAGGCCGGCGTGGTGATCGGCTCCCGGTACGTGCCCGGTGGCGAGCTGGACGAGAACTGGCCGCTGTACCGTCGGGCGCTCAGCGGTTGGGCGAACCTCTACGTGCACACGCTGCTGCGGGTGCGGATCCGGGACCTCACGGCCGGCTTCAAGATCTGGCGGGCGGACGCGCTCAAGGACATCGGCCTGCACCGGGTGCAGTCAAACGGCTACAGCTTCCAGGTGGAGATGCACTACCTGGCCACCAAGCTCGGGCACACCATCCTTGAGGTGCCGATCCGCTTCGAGGAGCGCCGCGACGGCGTCTCGAAGATGACCACCGCGACAAAGGTCGAGAGCGCGTTGATGCCGTTCCGGCTGCGCAGCAAGCACCGCAACATCACCGGCTGACCCACGCCCGACCGGCACCACCGCGAGGCGGGCCGGCCGGGTCCTTCAGTCGGGATAGACGGCGCGGTGGGCGGTGGCGATGGCCGCGGCGTAAGCCCGCCCGGTGAGGGCGCGGTCGCGGGCCAGCGCGGCGCGGGCCGCGTTCGCGCCCGGAGCGCCGTGCACCCCTCCACCGGGGTGCGCCGACGCGCTGGCCAGGAAGAGCCTGTCCACCGGGGTGTCCGCGCGGCCCAGGCCGGGGATCGGGCGCAGGAACAGCTGCTGGTACGCGGCGGCGGTGCCACCGCCGAGCGCGCCGCCGACAAGGCTCGGGTTGCTTTTCTCCAGGTCTGCGGGCCCGGCCACGTGCCGGCCGACGACGAGCTGCCGGAAGCCCGGCGCCGCAGCCTCCAGCACGTCCTCCATCCGGCGCACGTGCCCGGCGATGTCCTCGGCCCGCCAGTCCCGCCGAAACGGCAGATGGGTGTACGCCCACAGCGACTCGGTGCCCGGCGGGGAGTGGCTGGGGTCGGCCACTGACATCTGCCCCACCAGCAGGAACGGGTCCCGGGGCAGCTCGCCGCGGGCCAGCTCACCGGCGTAGGAGGTCAACCCGTTGAGGTCCGCGCCGAGGTGCACGGTGCCCGCGCCGGCGACCTGCCGGTTGGTCCACGGCACCGGCGCGGAGAGCGCCCAGTCGACCTTCAGCGTCGAGCCGTCCCACCGGAAGTGCGCCAGGTCCTCCACCAGCCGGCTCGGCAGCACTGCCGCCCCGACGAGGTCGAGGTACAGCGCCGGTGCCGGCACGTCGGCGAGGACGGCCCGGCGGGCACGCCACAGCGTGCCGCCCTCGGTGCGTACGCCCATGGCGCGGCCTCGGGCGGTGAGCACCCTGTCGACGCGGGCGCCGTAGAGGATGCGGCCGCCGCGTTCCTGCAACCGGGCCACGAGCGCCTCGGTGATCCGCCGCGCGCCGCCGTCGGGCACCGGCCAGCCGACCTGCTGCCCGAGCATGGCCAGCAGCCAGCCGTACACGCCGGAGCCGGCCTCCTCGGGCGACAGGTCGGTGTGCAGGGCGCAGCCGGCGAGCAGCGCGGGCCCGCCGGGGCCGTCGAACAGTTCGTCGCCGAGCTTGCGGACCGGCACCACAAGGCGCCGGGCCAGCCGCAGGGCGCCCGCGATCCGCAGTTGGCGCAGCAGGCCGAGCCCGCCGCGCACCGGCGGGAACGGCGTGGTGATCGTGGTGAGCATCGGGTCGGCCACGTCGAGCCAGTCGCTGTACGCGTCGAGCCAGCGCTTGCCGTCGCCGGGTGCGAACTGTTCGAGCGATGCGGCAGTGACGTCCGGGTCCCGGTTCACCACCGCGGCCCGGCCGTCGGGCAGCAGGTGCGCCAGCACGTCAGGTGCGTGACGCCAGCGCAGCCCGTACCGGTCCAGGCCGAGCCCGTGCAGCACTGGTGATGCGTACCCGAGGGGGTAGAACGAGCTGTAGAGGTCGCTGAGGTAGCCCGGAGCGGTCACCTCGGCGGACTGGACAGCGCCGCCGGGCACCGCCGTGGCCTCCAGCACCACCACGTCCCATTCTGCGTCGGCGAGCAGGTTGGCCGCGACGAGACCGTTGTGGCCGGCCCCGACGACGACGGCGTCCGCGCTCTGCGCGCCGGTGGTGGTCATCGGATCCGCCTACCCGGCGGGCAACCGGGCGAAACGCGTTTGCCTCCCCCGGGCCGGGGCATGCAGCGCCGCATGTACACGGTTGCGCAGTTGGTGGGCGGAGTGTGGGGCACCGGCGGTGCGGGCGGCGAACTGGTCGTCCACGATCCGGCGGACGGCTCCCCGGTCAGCTCGGTGCCGGTGGCCACTGCCGACGAGGTCGGCAAGGCGGCGCAGGCGGCACGTGAGGCGGCGGCCGAGTGGGCGGCGACAGCGCCGGCCGAGCGTGCGGCGGCGCTGCACCGGGCGGCGGACGCGGTGACGGCGGCCATCGACGAGCTGGCGGAGGCGGTGACCGCCGAGATGGGCAAGCCTCTCGCGGACGCGCGGGGCGGGGTCGAGGCGGGCATCGGCACTCTCCGACAGTACGCGGAGCTGGCCCCGCTGCGCGGTGGGCGGACCCTGCACGGGGCCGTGGACGCGGTGGACTTCATGACCCCGCAGCCGCGTGGTGTGGTGGCAGCGATCACCCCGTGGAACGACCCGGTGGCGGTGTCCTGCGGGCTGCTCGGCGCGGCACTGGTCACCGGCAACGTGGTGCTCTACAAGCCCAGCGAGCGGACGCCCGCGACGGGTTGGCTGCTGGCCCGCGCCCTGGACGGGGCGCTGCCGGCGGGTGTGCTGTCGCTGCTCACCGGCGGCCCGGAGGTCGGCGCGGCGCTTGCCGCCCAGGACGTCGACGTGGTGGCGCACGTGGGTTCCACAGCGACCGGACGGGCGATCGCCGCCGCCGCGGCCCGGACCGGCGCGAAGGTGCTGCTGGAGAACGGTGGCAGCGACCCGTTGATCGTCGATGCCGACGTCGACCCGCTGTGGGCGGCCGGTCAGGCCGCGCTCGGCGCGTTCGCAAACGCCGGGCAGATCTGCGTGGCTGTGGAGCGGATCTACGTGCACCGGCAGGTCGCCGACGATTTCGTGGCAGCGCTCGTGGGGCACGCCGACGCGCTGCGGGTCGGGCCGGGGCGGGACCCGGGCACCGAGCTGGGCCCGCTTGTCGACAGGCGGCACCGCGACCACGTGCACGGTCAGGTGACGGCGGCGGTGGCCGACGGCGCGCGGGTCCTGGTCGGCGGCGAGGTGCCGGACGGGCCGGGCGCGTTCTACCCGGCCACGGTGGTCACGGACTGCCGACACGACATGCCGCTGGTACGCGAGGAGACCTTCGGGCCTGTCGCACCGGTGGTGGTCGTCGACTCGTTCGACGAGGCCCTGCGCTGCGCGGCGGACTCGCCGTACGGCCTGGCCGCCACGGTGCTGACCGGGTCGATGAGTCACGCCCAGCGCGCCTGGCGGGAGCTGCCGGTAGGCACCGTGAAGGTCAACGCGGTGTTCGGTGGCGCGCCGGGCGGTGCCGCGCACCCACGCCGGGCCAGTGGGCACGGCTTCGGGTACGGCCCGGAGTTGCTCGACGAGTTCACCGCGACGAAGGCGGTGCACATCGAGGCGCCGGGCGGCGGCCACTGGTGAGCGTACGGGCGGGGGCAGGGGTGGCACCCCCGCCCGTACCGGTCGGGCCAACTAGTTGCCGCGCGCCTTGCGGGTGGCGCGGTCGTTGGCCTTCTCGATGGCCTTGACCAGTTCCGGCTTCGTCATGCTGGACCGGCCGGCCACGTCCAACTTGCGGGCCACCGACAGCAGGTGGTCCTTTGTGGCGTTGGCGTCCACCCCACCCGCTGTGGGTGCCCGTCGCTCCGGGCCGCCGCCGGCGGCCTGCCTGTCGCTCGGGCCCTTGCGACCCTTGGGCTCCCAGTGGTCGCCGACCTTCTCGAACTGGTGCTTGACAGCGGCGAACGCGGCGCGGTGCGACCGCTCCCCCTCGCCGTAGGTCTCCACCGCCGAGTCGTGCGTCTTCTCCCAGGTGCGCTGCGCCTTGTCCGGGGAGCGTCGCAGCGTGCTGGGCATGTCCTCGCGCCCGGGCATCTCGTCCTCCTCCGTGTTCGACAGGGTCCCTGTGACCGTTCCCCGGCGTCCGGACGGCAAACCGTGGGCCGCGTCGGCCCAGCGGGGTTTGTGGATTTCGCCACGTGGGTACCGGCCAGGCCCGACCGGGTGAGCGGTCATCCGGCGGCCGGGGCACAGGGAGCGGGCATGACGACCACAGAGCCCGGTACGACGCTCGGCGGCTCATTCGGCGCTCGGGTGCCCCGGCGGGTCCGGCAGCTGAGCTGGCGGACCTGGCGCGGGGTGCTGGTCCGCAGCGTGCGTAACTTCGTCGCCGACAACTGCTCGGACTGGGCCGCCGCGCTCACCTACTACGGAGTGTTGGCGCTCTTTCCGTCCACAATCGTGGTGGTGGCCCTTGTCGGCCTGGTGTCCAGCGGCGAGCAGACCGTCGACACGGTGGTCGACCTGGCCCGACAGGTGGGCGCCGGGTCGGTGGTGGCCGACGACGGCGTGGTCGGGGTGATCCGGGCCGTGGTGGTCGAGCAGAGCAACGCCAAGGTGCTGTTGAGCTTCGGTCTGCTCGGCGCGCTCTGGTCGGCGTCGGGTTTCATCGGCGCGTTCACCCGCGCCTCGAACGCGATCTACGGGGTGACCGAGGGCCGGCCGGTGTGGAAGCTGCGGCCGTTGCAGATCGGGCTGGCCGCGATCACGTTGGTGCTGCTCGCCGTGGTGGCACTCGGGCTGATCGTCAGCGGTCCGGTGACCGACGCGGTCGGCGATCTGGTCAACGCCGGTGGTCTGGCCCGCACTGTGTGGAGTGTGGCGAAGTGGCCGGTGCTCGCCATGATCATGATGGCGTTGCTGTCCCTGCTGTTCTGGATCGCCCCCAACGTGCGCCAGCCCCGGTTCCGCTGGCTCACCCCCGGCGGGGCGGTGGCCCTGGTGTCCTGGGTGGCGGTCTCCTTCGGCTTCGGCCTCTACGTGGCCAACTTCGGCTCGTACGACACGACCTACGGCAGTCTGGGCGCGGCCATCGCGTTCCTGGTGTGGCTCTACCTGTCCAACTCGGCCCTGATGCTGGGCGTGCAGATCAACGCCGAGGTGCAGCGAGGTCGGCAGTTGCAGGCCGGCGACCCCGACCCGGAGGAACCGGTGCTGCCGCCACGCAAGTCCGCCGACGCCGACTCCTGACGTCCGGCCCCGGACCGGCCCAGGGGGACGGTTCGTGACCCGGTGCCGGTTTACCCGCCGGGGTGCCGGGTAGCCCAAAAGGCATGGAGCGTGGCAACAGCAAGCACGGACCGAGGATCGACGAGCAGATGAGCCAGGAGGTCAGCGGCCTCGTCCAGGGGCCGGGGACCGGTGGCTCTCGGGTCGACGAGTCCCGGGTGCCGGAGCCGGCCGGCGAGGACCAGCCGGAGGCCACCACGGCCCCGGCCGGTGACCTGCGCACGGGCACCCCGCAGGGGATGAGTTCCGCGGACGTCGAGCAGCGCAGCCGGCTCGGCCGGTTCATCTCGATGAGTGCGCTGCCGGGCGACCGCCTGGTGCTCATCGCCAGTGCCCGCGAGAACGAGGCGCCGGACGACATCGTGGCGGCGCTCGAACGGCTGCCCGAAGGCACCGAGTATCAGACCGTCTCCGAGGTCTGGGCCGCGCTCGGCCACCGCAACGAGACAACCCGCTGGTAAGAGGGATCGCCCCCCGATCCTGACGACGACCGGCGACTGAAGGAGGTTCCTGATGAGTGGCGTTACCGAACACGTCGAGGTTTCCGTACCCGTCCGCACCGCCTACGACCAGTGGACGCAGTTCGAGGAGTTCCCCCACTTCATGGAGGGCGTGCAGGAGGTCCGGCAGCTCTCCGACACGATGACCCACTGGACGGTGGACATCGCCGGCGTCAAGCGTGAGTTCGACGCCGAGATCACCGAGCAGCTCCCCGACGAGCGCGTCGCGTGGCGTTCCACAGGGGGCACCCAGCAGGCCGGTGTGGTGACCTTCCACCGGCTCGACGAGAGCAAGACGCGGGTCACGCTGCAGCTCGAGTTCGAGCCGCACGGGGTCGTCGAGCAGGCCGGCGACAAGCTCGGCATCGTCGACCGGCGGGCCAAGGGCGACCTGGAGCGGTTCAAGACGTACATCGAGCGGCGCGGGCACGAGACCGGCGCCTGGCGCGGCACGGTGGACCGACCGCAGCCGTGAGGATGAGACGCATTCGCGCGATGGCCGCCGGGTTTCCCGGCGGCCATCGCCGTCTCTCCGGCCGGGCCGGCCAGTTTGCGATCATCGCGCCCGGGTACCGCTGATGGCATGACGGACGACAGGGTGTGGCGCAACGAGGAACGGCTTTCGCTCGAGGAGTTGGAGCGCGCCGTGGCGGGCTCCAGCATCGACGGGCAGGCCGATGACGTGACAGGCAACGACGCCGGCGAGGAGGCCGCTTTCGGGCACGGGCCGGCGGCAGCGGACCGTGGTGGCCAGGCCGAGGGCGCCGGCCGGGAGCCGACCGACCCGGACCGCGCCTACCGCCCGTCGACCACCGGACGCACCGGCCCGGACGTCGGATAGTCCCCGGCGGGCGTACCCGTCGCTGTCTGCTTCCCGCCGGCCCTGGGCCCGTGGGCCCCCAGCTCGTAGAGCACGACGAGCGCCAACGCGAGCACCACGAGCGCCGGGCCGAGGGCCTGCACCGACGTGTTGCCGATCAACACGCCCAGCCCGGCCGGGACGAGCGCCGCGCCCAGGCCTGCGGCGCCGATCTGAAGCCCGATGGCCCGGTCCGCGTGCTCCGCGCCGACCCGGTCGGCGGTGGTGAGGGTGAGCAGCGGAAACACCGGCGCCGCGGCGAAGCCGACAACGACCAGACCGAGCACGGCGAGCGCGGCCGACCCGGGTACGGCGATCAACGCCGCGCCGACGACCATGCCGGCCAGGCTGGCGCGCAGGACCAGCCGGGGCCCCAACCGCTCGGCCACCACGCCCTGCACCAGCCGGCCGACGAACAGGCTTCCCCAGTACGCGGAGACGCAGCCGCCGGCCACCGCCGCGCTCAGGCCACGCCCCTCGGTCAGCAGCAGGAACGCCCACAGCCCGGCGGACACCTCGATTGCCACGTACAGCGTGAAGGCGACAGTTCCGGACCACACGGCCGGCAGACGGAGGGTGGCCAGGACCGGAACCCGCACCACCGGCGCTGACGCCTCGTCGCCGGGCGTGGGGGCCGGGGCGGGACGCTGCCAGGCCCGCACTGTGAGCGCGAACGCTGTGGCGAGGACGAGTTGGGCGGCTGCCACGATGCCGTACCCCCACCGCCAGCTCAGCCCGGCGCTCAGGACCGCCGTCATGACGAGCGGTCCGATCGCCACGCCCAGGCCGAAGAAGGCGTGCAGCCAGTTCATGTGGCGCGGCCCGAAGGCACCGGCGGCGTACGCGTTGAGACCGGAGTCGATCGCACCGGAGCCGAGCCCGAGCAGCAGCGCGCAGCCCACGATCACGGCCAGGGCGGGGCTCAGCGCGTAACCGGTGAGCGCCAGGCTGGCCAGCAGGGTGCTGCCGGCCAGTAGCGCGCCCACGCCGAGCCGGGCCAGCGTGAAGCCGGCGAGCACGCTTGAGGTGAGGTAGCCGACGGTGCCCGCGGTGAGGATCAGCCCGACGGCTTCGGTCGGGACGTCGAAATCCGTCCGGATGGACGGCCAGCCGACGCCGAGCAGCCCGTCGGGCAGGCCGAGGCTGACGAACCCGAGATAGGCCAGCAGGAGCAGCGAGGCGCGGGGCGGTGTGGGCGCGGAAGACACGAAACACCATCCTGCCGCAGCGGCAGTTTACCGGCGACGGCAGGCGGCCGTCGGGCACGACGGTGATTGTCGTCCGAACGGTCGAGAAAGCGGACAGCTCATCCAGAATCGGCCGATCGGGTGACGGCAAGCGGGCCGGTTCGCGTAAGAATTTCGGGATGCATCAAGGCTCCGGAATCCTCTCTCCGCGCCAGCGCCGCTTCGCCTGGCTCGGCTTCCTGCTCGCCGCGTTGCAGGCGCCCGTGTCGGCCTGGCTCGTCTCCGACGAGTCGTGGTTGTTCAGTGTCTGCGTCGCGCTCATGGTGGCCACCGTGATCATCGCCGATGACGCGGCCCGCCGTCGGCCGGCGGACGCCGCCACCGGGGACTAGCCCTCGCCGTCCGGCCGGGCCTCATGCCCCGGCCGGCCCCGGCTACGGCGGCGCTCCTTCATCTCCGCCTCGTAGAGGTGGCGCCGCCCACCCACCAACTCGTCACGGGCCTGCCGGTCCAACTCCCGGAACAGCGCGTGGTAGCCGTCGTCGAAGTCCTCGACGATCTGGAACGTCCACCGCCCGGCGATGACATTGCGGCCCAGCAGTTCGGCGTCGATGCGCTCGGCGATCTGCGGATGGCCGGCGGCGCGGAACTGCTCCACCGCGTCGTCGAGCATCAGGTCGGCGTGCCCGATCAGCTGGTGCAGCGAATACAGGTGCCCCCGGGCCCGCTCCACGCACTCCAGCGCCTCGCTGAGCTTGCCGAGCGCTGCCACCGTCGCGTCACTGACCCCCTCGGGCCGCCGGTGCTGCTCGTCCGGCCCGTCCGCCTGTCGCGCCATCGGTACCTCCGTGCCTGTGTCTCTGTGTTCGTGTCGTCGTGCTCGGCCGTCTCCGTGTGCCCTGGTGCCCGGTGCCTCTCCTGCTGCCCCGTCTGTGCCGGATCAACCCTCGCGGCCAGCCCGGGGTCGTCCGGTGGCACCAGCCACAAGCGCCGGGCGGCCGAGGCCGATCCGCTCACCGATCGGTTAGCCTCGGTCACCATGCGTGTGACGTTCAACCGGGTCGCTTCCCGTACCGCTGTCGACTCGGCGCGGTCCACCCTGGCCGCCCTCACCGTGTCCGTGGGCACCGCCGGGCTCGCCGCCGCCGGCGCGCAGCCGGGGCTGCTCGCCCTGGTGGACCAGCACGCGGCCGCCGTCCGGGACAGCCTCGACGGGGACCGCCGGCCGCTGACGGCCGCAGCGCTCGCCGGCTACGCCGAGGGGGTCCACGCAGCGGCGTTGGAGCACGGGTGGGTGCCGCCGAGCGGCCCGGTGAACTGGAGCGAGCCGGAGTGGCCACTCGCCCGGCTGGTCGCGGTGTGCGCACTGGCCCGCTCGCTGCCGGGCGCCTGAGGGCGTGCGCGCGAGAGGGTGCCCGCGCCACAACGCGGACACCCTCCACCTGCCAAGCCGTACTGGTTCGCCCCGCTACGGGCGATACTGCTGGGTTTCGTCGGCCGCACCGGACTGGTACGTGCCGCGCCCGCCGGACATCGTCGACTGCTCGTCGACCCGGGGCATGTTCTGCGTACGGTCGCCGCCACGGTCGGCCATCTGCCGCTCCATGTCGCCGCGCCCGGCCGCGTTGGCCCGCCGGTTCTCCTGCACCGCCCGGGCTTCCTCGGCTGCCCGGTGCAGCCAGCCGTCCCAGCGGTTCTGCATGGGCTTCACCAGACCGCCACCGACACCGACGATCAGGATGCCGGCCACTGTGGCGAGCACCGCGATCAGCACCGGAGTGGTGACCGTCGTGGCGATACCCACCTGGTTCAGCGCGGCGATCACGCCGAGCGCGATGATGAAGATCGCCGTCAGGTCGGCAAGCACCTTGCCGTACGAGAGACCGCCCAGCGCCCCGGTGACCAGATCCCGGACGGCGTTGGCGATCGCAGCCGCCACCACCACCACGATGATCGCGACGAACGCCCGTGGCAGCCAGGCCACGACGCCACTGATCAGGTCACTGATCGCGTTGGGCCCCCAGACGCCGAAGGCGAACTGCAGGGTGAACAGCAGGACGGCGTAGTACGCCAACCTTGCCAGGATGTCGCTGGCGTCGTACTTCGTTCTCTCCAGTGCCCGTTTGATGCCTCCGCGTTCGACCGCTTCGTCGAAGCGCAATCGTTCCAGCACCGTGTCCACGATCTTGAGGACCGCTCTGGCGATCAGCCAGCCGACCACGAGGATGACGATGAAAGCCACTGCCTTCGGGATGAAGAGCAGCACCGATCTCCAGGTGTCGGCGATGGCATCACCGATGTCGGCCTGCCGAACCGCGAGGGTTTTCAGCATGATGTCCCTCCTGTCGCATGGACTGCGCCGGGCGCATACCCGGCCACCGGTGCGACACTCCGCGCGGCTCGCTGCCATTTTTCCGACAAGTCGATAAACAGTGGCCCTGACCTGCCCTAACAGGCATCGCCGCAGGCCCGATGGCGACCCGCGGCCATGATCGGATGCGGCTTTCCGGCGGGCGGCTAGGCTGCGAACATGCCAGGAACGGTCGGGCGAGTCCCCACGCCAGCAACCCCGGCCCCGGGCGCCGCCACCGGGCCCGGCGCGACCGCTGCCGTGCTCGCCCACGACTGGGCAGCCACTGCGCTCGGCCCTCGTGACAGCTGGGACCCGGCGCTGCGGGCCGTGGTCGAGCTGATCCTCGCCTCGCCGATGCCGATGGCGCTGGCGTACGGCGACGACCTCGTCCTGCTCTACAACGACGGCTACGCCGAGTTGCTTGGTTTCCGCCACCCGTCCGCCCTGGGCCGTCCCGCCGGCGAGGTGCACGCCGAGGTCTGGACGCTGCCCGGGTTCGGTGAGGTGGCCGAGCGCGTCTACCGGCAGGGCGTGTCGTTCCTGGAGAAGGAGTCCACGGCGCTCGTGGCCCGTGGCCACTCCGGCGTGGCCGAGCAGATGGTCTTCACCAGGGGCCACTCGGCAGTCCGCGACGGCTCCGGCCGGATCATCGGCGTCCTGACCGTCGCCGCCGAGACCACCCACGTGGCCGAGCAGTTGCAGAGCCTCAGCCAGGTCGCGGCGGCGCTCGCCGGCACCCTCACCCTCGACGACGTGGCCCGGGTCGCCCTGCGCTACACGATCACCACGTTCGACGCCGACCGGGTCTCGTTCGTTGTCGACGAGGGCGGCGGCGGTTGGCGGATGGTCCGCCGGGTACGCGGCGAACTGCTGGACGAGGTAGACGAGCGGTTGCCACCGCTGTGGCGGCGGGCGTCGGCGGACTGGTCCGGCACTGTGGCGCAGGCCGTCCGCTCCGGCGAGCCGTCGTTCACCGGCGACGGGCAGCCGTTGCGCGAGACGGCCGCGGACCGCCATGACCAGAAGGTACGGTCGCTGGCCGTCCTGCCGCTGGGCACCTCGGTGGTCCAGGGCGGGTTGACTGTCGGCTACCAGGCGCCGCACGCCTGGTCGGCCGCCGAACGGGCGCTGCTTGCCGCCTCGGCGGAGTTGATCGGCCAGGCGGCCGAGCGGGCACGCCGGTTCGAGACCCAGCACGGCACCGCCCAGCTGCTGCAACGCAGCATGCTGCCGGAGAACCTCCCGGACCTGCCCCGGCTGCGGGTCGCGGCCCGCTACGAACCGGGGGTGGACGGCAACGCGGCCGGCGGCGACTTCTACGACGCCTTCCTCCTGCCCACCGGCGCCCTCGGGGTGGTGCTCGGCGACGTCGCCGGGCACGACGTCCAGGCCGCGGCACGGATGGGTCAGGTACGGGCGGCACTGCGGGCGCTGGCCCTGTCCGACCCGGCTCCGGACGCGGTGCTGGCCGGGCTGGACCGGCTGGTGACGAGCCTCGGCGCGGAGGCCGGCACACACGAACTGTTCGTCACAGTGGTGTTCGGCGTCATCGACGCGCAGCGGCGGGAGCTGACCCTCGCCAGCGCCGGTCATCCCGCTCCGCTGATCCGTCGGTCCACCCCCGACGGGCGGTCGTACGCCGAGTACGTGGACGTGCCGGCCGGTCCCCCACTGGGGCTGGGCGGGCGACCGACGACGACGACAGTCGCGTTTCCACCCGGCGACACGCTGCTGCTGTTCAGCGACGGTGTGGTGGAGCGTCGCCGACAGAGCCTCACGGCAGGGCTGGACGCTCTCGGCGATGCCGTGGCCAAGGCCGGCAGCAGCGATCCCCGCGCGCTCTGCGCTGTGGCCACCGCCTCGGTGCCCGGCGGTACGGAGGACGACGTGGCAGTGCTGGCGGTCGAGCACGCGCTCAAGCCGAGCCGTTCGGCGGCGATGGAGGTGCCTGCGGAGCCGACCGCGCCGAGCCGGGTCCGGCACTGGATGACCGGCCAGCTGACCGAGTGGCAGGTCGCCGAGTCGGTGATCGGCGCTGCGGTGTTGTGCACGAGCGAGCTGACCACGAACGCGTTGCTGCACGCCGGCACCGCCGCCCGCGTCGAGATCGACCTCAGTCCGGAGCGGTTGCTGGTCTCGGTCGCCGACTCCGGCACCCGGGGCACCGTGACCCGGGCACGCACCGACACGTTGAGCAGTCGCGGGCGTGGCCTGGGCCTGATCGAGGAGCTCAGCGACGCCTGGGGCACCGACCCTTCGGTGCGCGGTAACACTGTCTGGTTCGAGATCCTCGTCCCGCCCACCGAACAGCACTGACGGCCCGAGCCGTACGGTTCAGCAGGCCACGAACGGGTAGGAGCGCCCCCATGGCCACCGAACGCCCCACCGGAGTCCTCTTCGACGTCGACGGAACCCTTGTCGACACCACGTACCTGCACACCGTGAGCTGGTGGGAGGCGCTGCGGCAGGCCGACCAGCCGGTGCCGATGGCGACCGTCCACCGGGCGATCGGGATGGGCGCCGACAAGCTTCTCGACCACCTGCTCGGCCCGGAGCGGGACCGCGACGAGGACCCGAAGCTGCGCGACGCGCACGACACCCTGTACGGCGAGTACTGGGAACGGCTCATGCCGCTGCCGCGGGCGGCGGACCTGCTGCGCGCCTGCGCCGAGCGAGGGCTACGGGTGGTGCTCGCGACCTCCGCGGCGGAGCACGAGGTGGGTGCGCTGCGGCGGGCGCTGAACGCCGACGACGTGATCGACACCGTGACCTCGTCGGCGGACGCGCAGCAGAGCAAACCGGCACCGGACATCCTGGTGGCGGCCCTGGAGCAGTCCGGGTTGGCCGCCGAGCGGGTGGTCTTCGTCGGCGACTCGGTGTGGGACGTCGCGGCGGCCGGCAAGTTGGACATCCCCTGCGTGGGGTTGACCTGCGGCGGCACCAGCCGGGGTGAGCTGGCGGGCGCGGGCGCTGTTGCCGTGTACGACGACCCCGCCGCGCTGCTTGCCGAGTTGGCAGACTCTCCGCTGACCCGGCCGAGATGAGGCTCTCTTCGGATCGGGCCTCCGCGCAGGCATAGCTGTCTATCGTTCGGGGCAAGGTCTGCGCCACCTGCCCGCATCACGCGGGTGCGCCGAGAAGGTGGTGCTGCCGTGGACCCGGTTGACGTCGAGTTCGCGCTCGTGGGTCTGGGAACTCTGCTGGCGGGCGTCCTGCCCCGGGTGCTGGAGCGCCGCCCCCTGTCCATGCCGATAGCGTTCCTCGCCCTGGGCATGGTGGTGTTCCTGCTGCCGATCAACCTGCCGGCGCCGGACCCTCTTGCCCATCCGGATCTGGCCACCCACCTGACCGAGATCGGGGTGATCGTCGCCCTGATGGGCGCCGGCCTGAAGATCGACCGTCCGTTGAGTTGGGCGCGCTGGTCGTCGACCTGGCGGTTGCTGGCCATCGCGATGCCGCTGTGCATCGCGGCGGTGGCGCTGCTGGGGTGGTGGTGGGCGGGCCTGGTGCCGGCCGCGGCGCTGCTGCTGGCCGCCGCGCTGGCACCCACCGATCCGGTGCTCGCCGCCGACGTGCAGGTCGGCGAGCCGACCGATGTGGAGGACTCCGAGGACGAGGTCCGTTTCGCGTTGACCTCGGAGGCCGGTCTGAACGACGGGTTGGCGTTCCCCTTCGTGTACGCGGCCATCGCCATCGCCTCGACGAGCCTCGCCCCGCGCGAGTGGGTGGCTCACTGGTTCGCCGTCGACGTGCTCTGGAAGGTGGGCGTAGGGGTCGGCGGCGGGCTGTTGATCGGCTGGCTGCTGGGCAAGCTGTTCTTCCGGGCGCCCAGCGAGTTGCGGCTGGCCCGGCACGCCGAGGGCTTCCTGGCGCTGGCCGCCACGTTCCTGGCGTACGGGGTTGTGGAGGTGGCCGGCGGGTACGGCTTCCTGGCGGTGTTCGTGGCCGCTCGGGCGATCCGGGCCGCCGAGCGGACCCACGAGTTCCATGCGGTGCTGCACGACTTCGCCGAGCAGATCGAACGGTTGCTGACACTTGTGCTGTTGCTGCTGCTGGGCGGCGCGATCGTGACTGGCCTGCTCGCCCCGCTGACCTGGCAGGCGGCGACCGTCGGGCTGCTGCTGGTCTTCCTGATCCGGCCGGTCATCGGCTGGTTGTCGCTGCGCGGCGCGCCGGGCCGGCCGGCCGAGCACTGGGTGATCTCGCTGTTCGGCATCCGCGGGGTGGGCTCGTTCTACTACCTCGCGTACGCCACCACGCAGGCGGACTTTCCGCAGGCGGAGCTGCTGTGGGCCACTGTCGGGCTGGTGGTGCTGGTCTCCGTGGTGGTGCACGGGATCGCGGCGACCCCGGTCATGCAGTTGTTGGACCGCAAGGGCGAGCGCACCGCGGACCCGTCCGAACGCAGCGGCGACGCCCGGCCCGTCGGCGCGGGCCACGCCTGAGCCCGGGGCGGCCGGTCAGCCGAGCCGGGCCGCCAGGGCGCGACCGAGGTCGCGGCCGGACCGCCAGGCGCTCTGCACCCGGGGCTTGCCGAACGCGTCGCCGGCCAGACCTATGCCGTCGGCGTCGAGGTGGCAGGTGTCGCCGGTGGCGTCGCCGGCCGGCTTCGCGTACGTCCAGCGGTGCACGTGCACGTCTGCCGCCTCCTCGTGCAGGCCGAGCAGGTCCCGCACGGCCTGTGCGATCGCCGGGCCGGCCGCGGTTGGCTGGGCGAGGTGTCGGGCGGCGAACTCCGGCACCGTGTGCGCGACAAGGACCGGCGCGTCGTCACCCCGCCGGTCGCCGTCGTCGCAGACGAGGCTGAGCACCGGGTGGTCGTTGACGAACGCGCCCTGGAAGGCGGCCCAGTGCCGGGACCGGAACCGCAGCACGGCGGCCAACGACGGCGACCAGGTCTGTGCCTGTACGACAGCTGTGGCATCGGCCAGTGCGGGGTCGAGCAGCAGGGCGGCCTGCGGGCCGGGCATGGCCAGGGCGACCGCGCCGACCCGCTCGCCGTCGACGGTCGGCCCGGGTCCCACGCTGAGCACCAGCCGGTCGACGGTCACCGGCAGTGGCGCGGCCAGGTGTTCGACGAGCGACCGCAGTCCGCGCGGCGCGGCGTAGCGCATCGGGCCGGGCACCTCGTGGCGGCCGTTCGTGTCGTACGACTGGAAGGTGTCGGTCCACTCGCGGACCAGGCCTGCGGCGCGCCACGTGTCGACCACCGCGGCGAAGTCGCTGTCGCTCACTGTGAAGTACGCGGCGCCGATGTCGGCGGGTCGACCCGCGAAGCGTTTGCTTGCCATCCGGCCGCCGCAGACGTGCCCCCGCTCGCGGACCCGCACCGGCACGCCGGCCCGGATCAACTCCGCCGCGCAGGCCACCCCCGCGATGCCCGCACCGACCACCACCGCACCCCGGTCCACACTCACCGGCCGATCGTAGGCGTCCGGGGCGGCATGAAGCGGGACCGATCGGGGTACTGGCACACCTGTTCGAAGAAAGGTGGGATGAGATGACGGACCGCAGCAACGAACAGGCCGACCCGCGCGGCGCGATCAAGGACCCGGACGAGTGGGTCACCGGTGACGAGCCGCCCACGGCCGCCCAGGAGTCGTACCTGGCGACGCTCGCCCGGGAGGCGGACGCGACGCTACCGGACGACCTCACCAAGGCGGAGGCTTCCAAGCGGATCGACGAACTCCAGGCCGAGACGGGTCGGGGCCAGTAGGGCCGGTGGGCTCAGCGGCGGGCGGGCAGTCGGTGCAGCTCGACAGCTGCCAGCCGCGCGTCACGGATCTCGGCGGTGAGGTACGTGGCGTGCGGCTGGGCGCGGCGGTCGGTGGGTGAGCCGGGGTTGAGCAAACGCAGCCCGCCCGGGGCCACGGTGTCCCACGGGATGTGGGAGTGCCCGAAGACCAGCAGGTCGGTGTCGGGAAAGCGTGCCGCGCACCGCTGTTCGCGGCCGGTCCGGGGGCCGGTTTCGTGCACCACGGCGATCCGCAGCCCGTCGAGGTCGACCCGGGCCACCTCCGGCAGTCGGGCGCGCAGCGCCGGGCCGTCGTTGTTGCCGTAGACCCCGACGAGGCGCCGCGATCGCGCGGTCATCGCGTCGAGCAGCGACTCGTCGACCCAGTCGCCGGCGTGCACGACCACGTCGGCCGCCTCGATGGCGGTCCAGAGCTGCGCGGGCAGATCCCGGGCACGCTTGGGCAGATGGGTGTCCGCCGTGAGCACCAACCGCATCCCGGCATTCTCCCGCGTCAGGGGCGGCCCGGCGAGCCGGGATCACTCAGGACCGCACCGGCGTGAAGTGCGGCGGCGGCGAGCCGCGCAGCGCCGGGTCGTGTTCCATGTCGGTGAGGATGCCTGCGGCATTGATCAGCCCGATGTGCGAGAACGCCTGGGGGAAGTTGCCGAGCTGCTCCCCGGTCAGCGGGTCTATCTGCTCGGCGAACAGGCCCAGGTCGTTGACCCGGGCGGCCAACGCACCGAACAGCTGATGCGCCCGATCCCGCTCACCGGCGAGCGCCAGACACCCCACCAGCCAGAACGAGCAGATGACGAACCCCGCCGGGTCGCCGTCCCAGCGCCGCAGCAGGCCGTCGTGCGACAGCTGCCGCTGCACTGCACGGACCGTCGACAGCATCCGCGGGTCGTCCGCCGGCAGGAACCCCACGAGCGGCATCACCAGCACCGACGCGTCGAGCTCGTCGGAATCGAAAACCCCTGTGTACGCCCCGAGCTGCTCGTTCCAGCCCCGCGCCAGCACGGCGGCGCGCACCTCGTCGCGGGTGGCCGCCCAGCGGGCCACCTCCTGCGGTGAGCCCAGCCGGTCGCCGAAGCGGACCGCCCGGTCCAGTGCGACCCAGCACTGCACCTTCGACGACACGTGGTGGTGCTCGATCCCACGCTCCTCCCACATGCCCGCGTCCGGCAGCCGCCAGTCCCGCATGGCCTCGTTGGCGAGGAGCCGGAGCAGGTGGCGGATCTCCGGGTCGAACGGCTCCAGCCTGTCGCGCATCAGCCAGGCGGCATCCAGCGCCTCACCGAAGATGTCGGTCTGCCGCTGCCGCCACGCGTCGTTGCCGATCATCACCGGGGTGCTGTCGCGGTAGCCGCCGAGCTGTTCCAGGCGATGCTCGGTGAGGTCCCGCTCCCCCTGCACCCCGTACATGATGGGCACCGGCTGGTCGTCGACCCGGCCCATCGCCCGGCTCAGCCACGCGAACTGCCGCTGCACCTCGTCGAAGCACGCCGACCGCCACAGCGCGCGCAGGGTGAGGCTGAAGTCGCGTACCCAGACGTAGCGGTAGTCGTAGTTGCGGTCCCCGCCGATCTTCTCCGGCAGTGAGGTGGTCGCCGAGGCCACCACCGCCCCGCCCGGCCGGTACGTCATGCCCTGCACCACGAGCGCGCTGCGCCGTACCTGCGCGGCGTACGGGCCCTGGTAGTCGTGCTCACGCACCCAGGAGCGCCATCCTTCGACGGTGTCGGCGATCGTCTGGTCGGCGTTCGGAACGTCCGGCGGCGGGGAGTCGTACGTCGGGGCGTACCCGAGGGAGAAGTTGTGGATCGTGCCCACGCGGGCGGTGAACGTCGCGGTGGCGTCGCCGGCACCGCAGCTCAACCGCACGCTGCCGCGCAGCGTGAGCCGGCTGGCTCCGGCGACGGCCTCCAGAGCGCCGTTGCGCTCGACCAGGTACGCCGCGGTCCGCCCGTACTCGAAGCAGGGCCGGTAGTGCATCCGCATCGGCACCTCGCCGGTGAGGCCCCGCACGCTGCGGACCAGCACCTGCGGCGAGTGCAGGCCGAGGTCGTGCCCCCGCGCGCCGGGTTCCAGGGCGAGCGCGTCGGTAAGGGCCACCTCCCCCTGGTCGGTGCGGAAGACGGTCCGCAGCACCAGGCTGTCGTCGAGGTAGCGGCGTTCGACGGTGAAGTCGGCCACCGGCCGGATCGACCAGTGCCCGGCGTCGTCGTCCAGCAGCCGCGCGAACACCGACGGCGCGTCATAGCGGCCCGGGCACCACCAGTTCACCGAGCCCGAGCGGTCGACCAGCGCCGCGCTGCGGCCGTCGGCGAGGAAGCCGTGGTCGCTGATCTGTCCGCTCCACACCCGGCTACCTACCCGCCGTGGTCTGGCGCATGCCCCACCCCGGGCCGGCATCGCCGGGACCGGATGGCGTTACCGCTCGACGCTTGCGGGAACTCGCCTCGCTGACGAGGGAGGATGCTCATGACCTCAGCTTCGGGGCCGACCGCCGCATGGCGGCCCGGCACACAGAACGGCAATCTGCTTCCGGCCGGTCCGGGAGGACGACTGTCCGCACCGGCCGGTGATGGGCACGGGCCGGAGAGCGGCCCGCCCACCGTGACGATCGGCTCGTATCCGGACTATCCAGCCGCGCAGCGGGTTGTCGACCATCTGGCCGACAACCGCTTCCCGGTGGAGCACAGCGCCATCGTCGGCACCAACCTCACGCTCGTGGAGACGGTGCTCGGCCGGATGACCACCGGTCGCGCCGCCCTGCTCGGCGCCGGCACCGGCGCCTGGTTCGGGCTCTTCATCGGCCTGCTGTTCGGCATCTTCACCGTCGGTAACTGGATTGCGGTGATCCTTGTCGGCCTGGTCATCGGTGCGATCTGGGGCGCCGTCTTCGGCGCTGTCGCGCACGCAATGACCGGCGGGCAGCGGGACTTCACCTCGGCAAGCTCACTACGAGCCGGCCAGTACGCGGTGATCGTCGACGCGCAGCTCGCCGACCAGGCCCGGCAGGTGCTGTCCCGGCTACAGATGCCCCAGCCGGCGCACTCTCACTGATCCACGGCCGTCGACCGGCCGTCCCGGCAGCACGCCGGGGCGGCCGGTCAGTCGTGGTACGCGAGTTCGCCGGCGCGCAGCGGCACGTCGAGGCGGTTCTCCGGCGGCGCCAACGGGCAGGCCCAACGGTCGTCGTAGGCGCAGCTCGGGTTGTAGAGGAAGTTGGCGTCCAGCCGGACCCGGTCGCCGGGCAGCAGCTCGACGCCCCGACCGAAGGTGCCCTTCACCGTGTCGGTGAGGTACCGGCCCCCGCCATAGGTGTCCTGCCCACAGGTGCCGTCGTGCACGGGCACGAACAGCCCACCTCCGTACGCCTCGATCCACCACAGCGTCAGCGGTCCCCACGGCGTCTCGGCCACCGCGATCCGCCGGTACGCGACGACCCCGTCCGGGCCGCCCGTGTCGACGTGCAGCTCGCCGGTGGCGGGCCGCAGCGGCGCCTCGACCACCGCCTCGGGGTTGGGCGGGAAGTAGCGCAGCCCTGTGAAGCCGGGCCGGTCGGTCTCCGGGATCGGGCTCTGCGGGTGGGTGGCGAAGAGGTCGTCGCGGCCGGCGCGGAAGCCGGCGAGGTCGACGTCGGACAGGTACAGCCGGGCCACGCGCTCGCGCCAGTCGGCCAACTCCAGATCCCGCACCCCACGAGCCTAGGCGGTGGGCGTCGAGGCGTCGGAGCGCGCCGGCCAGTTGCTCAGGACGGCGTGCAGGGCGTCGAGGGTGCGCGCCCAGGAGTCGTCCGCGCTGCGGGGCGTGTGGCGGAACCCGCCGGTCCGCTCCAGGCTCACGAACCCGTGAAAGGTGCTGTGCATCATCCGTACGGCGTCGGTCTGGTCCGGCTCGGTGAGCTGGTAGCCGCGCAGGATCGCCCGGGTCATCTCGGCGTGCCGGACGCCGGCGCTCGCGGCGGCGGTTTCCGGATCGAGGTCGATCTGCATTGCGGCGTACCGACCGGGGTGCTGTGTGGCGTAGGCCCGGTACGCGTTGGCGAAGGCCACGAGCGCGTCCTTGCCGGCGCGGCCGGCGAGCGCGTCGGCGACCCGGTCGGCAAGCTCCGCGAGCGCCAGCAGCGCAACCCTGACCCGCAGTTCCTGCGCGTTCCTGATGTGGAAGTAGAGGCTCGCGTCCTTGACGCCGAAGTGCCGGGCCAGCGCCGCGAGGGTGACGTTGGGCATGCCCACCTCGTCGGCCAGGTCGGCGGCGGCAAGCGTCAGGCGCTCGGCGGTCATCCCTGCACGTGCCACGCGGCAGCCTCCAAAACTAACCTTGTTAATCGTTTGCCTAGGAGAGCTAGGCTACAACCTATGTTAGCCATTTCCGAGCCCGCCATCCGCGCGTCCTTCGTCAACTGCACGCAGGGCGAGGCGAAGCGGCTGGCCATACCCAATGATCTTGATTTGCGACCGTGGGCCGACCTGGACTTCCTCGGCTGGCGGGACCCTGCCGCGACGCAGCGGGCCTACCTGGTGGCCGAGACCGACGGCGGGCTCGTCGGTGTGGCGCTGCGGGTCGCGGCGCAGCAGACCGGGCGCGCACGACGGAGCATGTGCTCGCTGTGCCTGACCACGCACACCGGCGACGGCGTCGCGCTGATGTCCGCCCGCAAGGCCGGGCCGGGCGGCCGGCAGGGCAACTCGGTGGGCGCGTACATCTGCTCCGACCTGGGCTGCTCGCTGTATCTGCGAGGCAAGAAGGACGCCGGTCGGCGCATCGACGAGACCATCACCCTGGACGAGAAGATCGAACGCACCACTGGGCACCTCGCGGCGTTCCTGCGCCGGGTGACCGAGTGACGCCGGACGCCGCCTAACGGTCGGTCGCCAGGCGGGCGTGCAGGTGCTCGTCGTGGCGGCGGCCGTCGCCGTACTGGTACGACTCGCGAAGCGTTCCCTCCGCGAGGTAGCCGGCCCGGTCGGCGACCCGGCAGGAGGCCGGGTTGGCTACCGCGTGGCACAACTCCACCCGATGCAGCCGGAGGTCGGCGAACGCCCACTCGGTGAGCCGGCCGACGGCACGCACCGCCACGCCACGGCCCCGCGCCGCCGGCACCGTCCAGTAGCCGATGGAGGCGTCGCCGTGGCGGATGTGGTGCAGCGAGACCGAGCCCAGCAGCTCACCGCCGTTCGCGGCGGTCACCGCCAGGGAAGCGTGGTCGCCGGCCGACCAGTCGGCCCGCCGCCGGACCCAGAGCAGGGCGGCCCTGTCGTCGATCGGGCCGCCACCCTGCGGGTTCCACTGGGCGATGGCCCTGTCGTTCAGAGCGTCACGCACCACCGGGGCGTCCTCGTCCGACCAGGGGCGCAGCAGCAGGTCGGCGGCGGCGAGTTCCACGTGTTCCACGAGGCGGGAGTCTGGCACACCCCGCGTCAGCCGCGCCGCCCCCTTTTCCGCAGGCTTCCTTAAAAGCTGCACGAACTGCATCGCTGGACCGCATCAGGGCGACATGGGAGAGGCCAGACGACACTAGTTAAATTTTGAACTAGTGCTATCGTTGGCGTCGTGACAGAGAGCCTGGACAGCACCCGAGCGGCCGCCTGGCGTGCCTACATCGAGGCGAGCCAGCGCCTGTTCACCCAACTGGAAGACGACCTGCGGGCCGACAGCGACCTCAGCTTCGCCGACTACCACGTGCTGGTCCTGCTCTCCGAGGCCCCGGGGCAGCGACTCCGCATGGGTGAGCTGGCCGGCCGGCTGGTCTTCTCCCCCAGCCGCCTCACCTACCAGATCTCCTCCATGCAGCGCCGCGGGCTGGTCAGCAAGGAGGCGTGCCCGGACGACCGGCGCGGCAGCGAGGCCGTGCTCACCGCCGCCGGGCTGCTCGCCCTCGCCAAAGCCGCTCCTCACCACCTGGCGTCGGTGCGTACCCATCTGATGGACGACCTCGACGACGCCGAGGTCGCCTGCCTCACCCGGGTCTTCGAACGGCTCGGGCACCGCCTGCGGGCGGCCCGGTCCACCTCGACCACCCACACCACGAGTCAAGGAGCCACCGATGCCCGCGATCACCGTTGACAACGTCCTCGTCCTGCCACGCCTGCCCCGGCTCGACGAGACCACCGCCTTCCGCAAGGTCCGCACGGTGACCACAGCCCCCAGCGGCTTCGAGGGCGAGGGTTTCCCCGTCCGCCGGGCCTTCGCCGGGGTGTCGACCACCGACCTGGACCCGTTCATCCACCTCGACCAGATGGGTGAGGTCGACTACGCGCCGGGCGAGCCGAGAGGCACCTCGTGGCACCCGCACCGCGGCTTCGAGACCGTCACCTACATCATCGACGGGGTCTTCGACCACCACGACTCGCACGGTGGCGGCGGCACCATCACCAACGGCGACACCCAATGGATGACAGCCGGTAGTGGCCTGCTGCACATTGAGGCACCGCCGGAGCATCTGGTGGTCAGCGGTGGGCTGTTCCACGGCACCCAGCTCTGGGTCAACCTGCCCCGGGCGGCCAAGATGAACCCGCCGCGCTACCAGGACATCCGGGGCCGGGAGTCGGCGCTGCTCACCACGCCGGACGGCGGCGCGCTGATCCGGGTCATCGCCGGTGAGGTGGCCGGGCACCGGGGCCCGGGCACCACCTTCACGCCGATCACCATCACGCACGTCACAGTGCAGCCCGGGGCTCAGGTCGACCTGCCCTGGCAGCCCGACTTCAACGCCCTGGTGTACGTCCTCGGCGGGCGTGGCACCGTCGGCACCGATCGCCGGCCGATCCGCACCGGTCAGCTCGCCGTGCACGGGCCGGGTGACGCGCTGCGCTTCGACGCGAACGCCGAGCAGGACAGCAACACCCCGGCGCTGGACCTCTACATCATGGGCGGCAAGCCGATCCGTGAGCCGGTGGCGCAGTACGGCCCGTTCGTGATGAACACCCGGGACGAGCTGATCCAGGCGTTCGAGGACTTCCAGGCCGGCCGGCTCGGCGTGATCCCCAGCGAGCGGGTGCCGCACACCGACGGCCAGGGCTCACGGCCCTGACCCCGGTCGGCTCCTGAGTTCGGCGCTGGCGCCCGGGACATTCCGGACGCCGGCGCCACCTCAGGAGACCGCGAAGATCCCCGCGACTCCCAGGATCACCATCACCAACACCGCTACCAGCGCGCCCCCTTCGCTCTCCACCGCCGGCTCGCGGTGCTCGGTCACGGGGTTCGTCGTCTCGCGGGGCATGGTGTGGCCTCCTCGGTTGTCGCGTCAACGGATAGCGGCGCGGTCCGGTGGACCGGTCCGTCGGCCCGGCGTGCGTACGCACCACCGGGGTCCTACCGTGAGGACGTTGTCGACCTCGGGGAGGGCTGGACCGTGCCGTTGCAGGACTGGTTCCTCACCGCGCAGGAACGTGCCAACCCGGTCTCTGGGTTACCCGTCTGGACGACGGGAAACCTCGCTGAGCCGCTGATTCACGGTGCCGCGTACTTCGACAGGCTCGTCGACGAGGTACAGGCCCTGACCGCCGGTGACCATCTGTTTTTCACCGACTGGCGGGGCGACCCGGACCAACTGCTGCGCCCGGACGGTCCGACGGTGGCGCAACTCTTCGCTCAGGCCGCCCAGCGTGGCGTGGTGGTCAAGGGGCTGATCTGGCGTTCGCACCTCGACGTGCTTGCCTACAGCGAGGCGGAGAACCGCAATCTCAGCGAGGCGGTCTCCGCAGCCGGCGGCGAGGTCCTGCTGGACCAGCGTGTGCGGCGCGGCGGCTCGCACCACCAGAAGCTCGTGGTGCTGCGACACCCGGACGCCCCGGAGCGCGACATCGCCTTCGCCGGTGGCATCGACCTGTGTCACAGTCGCCGCGACGACGCTGCGCATCACGGCGATCCGCAGCCGGTGCCGATGTCGCCCCGCTACGGTTCCCGCCCGCCCTGGCACGACGTGCAGCTCGCGGTGCGCGGCCCGGTGGTCGGCGCGCTGGACACCGTGTTCCGGGAGCGCTGGACCGACCCGATGCCGCTGGACTCGGAGAACCCGATGGCGTACCTGCGGGACCGGCTGCGCGGCGTGGACCTGAGCCCTGATCCGCTGCCCGCGCAGCCGTCCGACCCGCCCGAGTGCGGGCCGCACCAGATCCAGGTGCTGCGTACCTACCCGGCCGTCCGTCCGCGCTACTCCTTCGCGCCCGACGGCGAGCGCACCGTGGCCCGGGGCTACACCAAGGCGGTACGCCGCGCCCGTCGACTCATCTACCTGGAGGACCAGTACCTCTGGTCGACAGAGGTGGCGAACCTGTTCGCTCAGGCCCTGCGGGACAACCCCGAGTTGCACCTGGTGGCAGTGGTGCCCCGGCATCCGGACGTGGACGGCAGCCTGGCGCTGCCACCGAACATGGTCGGCCGGGAGCAGGCGCTGTCGCTGTGCGAGCGCGCCGCCCCGGACCGGGTGCACGTGTTCGACGTGGAGAACCACGACGGCGGCCCGGTCTACGTGCACGCGAAGGTCTGCGTGGTCGACGACGTCTGGGCAAGCGTCGGCAGCGACAACTTCAACAGGCGGTCCTGGACGCACGACAGCGAGCTGTCCTGCGCGGTGCTCGACGACACGCGCGACCGGCGGGAGCCCACGGATCCGGCGGGCCGGGGCGACGGAGCGCGGGTCTTCGCCCGGGACCTGCGGCTGCGTCTGTGGCGCGAGCACCTCGACCGCGACCCGGACGGCGCGGACGACGCCGACCTGCTCGACCCGGAGACCGCCGTCGCGGCCGTCAGGGCCGGGGCCGACGCGCTGCAACGGTGGTACGACGACGGCCAGGTGGGCGATCGGCCGCCCGGCCGGCTGCGCCCACACCGCCCCGAGCGCCTGCCGTGGTACACCCGCGCCTGGGCGCTGCCCGTGTACCGGTTGGTCTACGACCCCGACGGCAGGCCGCTGCGGGCCAGGCTGGCCGGCACCTGGTGACCCTGCCGCGCCGGCTCGGGCATGCCGGTGCCGCCCGGGTAGACGGTGAACCCGCCGGGGTAGGCGAACGATGAGCGCGGCGAGTAGTAGCCGAAGCCGATGATCAGCGGGTTGGCCGGGCGCAGCGCGTACATGGGGTGCCCGGGCAGGAACTCCACCGACTCGATCTCGAATGGCGCGACGGGCTCCGCCACGTACGGGTAGACCGAGCTGAGGAGTTGACCGTCGCGGCAGGTGAAGTAGCGGTGATGCCCGCTGCTGATGAGGTGGCCGGTCTCCCCCACCCGGCAACGCGTCCGGACCAGCGGCGTCCCGTCGATCTCCGTCTCGGAGAACAGCGCCTCGCCGTCCGCCTCGATCCGGGTCTGGCCGGCGAACGTCGGGGCGCCGCGCGCTGTGGCGTAGTCCCGGACCACCCGGCTGGAGGCCACGTAGTGCGTCCACCAGCCGCCCGGGCTGAGCCCGCCGGGGGCGTCGACGCCGACAAGCGAGACACCGAGGTACGTCAGCGAGTAGGCGCCGAAGCCGGAGGTCTGCGTCTCGTCGTCGACGACGTACTGGTTGAGGAACACCTGGTGGTCCGGGCGCGGGCGCAGCCCGGCCGGCACCAGGGCGGCGACCGCGTCCGGGTCGGCCGGCACCCAGCTGAAGAAGAGCGTGCGGCTGTTCACGACGAGCTGGGGAGCGGCTGGATCGAGCACGGTGCCTCCGAACCGGATGTGTACACCGACGCTACGGCCAGTCCCGTCGACGGGACAACGACGGATAGACGACACTCCTGACCGGATGTCGGATTTCGTGTTGACCGCTCTCGGCGGATCGGGCGAACCGGCCGGGCAGGCAGGAACGGGACGGCCGACTCTCGGCAAGTCCCTCGATTTTCGGGGTAAGAGACATCACGACAGTGCGAACCTCTGTCCGCTTGCGCCCGATTTGTGGTCCAACACACCTTAAGTACATCAGCCTTTCGGCTGGATTTCCGGGAGCCGATCAGGCTAAGGTGAGTCCCGAACGGCCCATTCGAAGCTAAACCAAAGCGTCACGTCTTTTAGTCCGCGGACGAGGTGCAGGGAGGACCACCCATGACCGCGCCAACGATCACCGAGCAGCCGAGCACCGCCGCTGCCGAGCAGACGAGCACCACCAAGCTTGACCCGCGTGCGCTCACCGACAGCGCCGCCGATCTGCTCAACGCCATGGCCGCGCTGCCGGCCAACCACCCGTCGCGCGCCGCACTGCGCGACCGCGCGATCGAGGCCTGGCTGCCACTGGCCAACCACCTCGCCCACCGCTACAGCGGGCGGGGCGAGCCGACCGACGACCTGGCGCAGACCGCCGCCGTCGGCCTGATCAAGGCCATCGACAAGTTCGACCCGTCCCGCGGCGTCGACTTCGCCGGTTACGCCATCCCCACCATCATCGGTGAGCTGAAGCGGCACTTCCGCGACCGCACCTGGGACATCCGGGTGCCGCGTCGCCTCCAGGAGCTGCGGCTGGCCATCTCCGACGCCAACAGCTCGCTCCTGCAGACCCTCGGCCGCTCGCCGACGGTGGCCGACATCGCCGCCCACCTCAAGCTCACCGAGGAAGAGGTCCTGGAGGGCCTGGAGGGCGCCCGCGCGTACAACGCGGTGTCGCTGTCCACCCCGACCGGCGACGGCGACCGGGCCACCGAGCTGGGCGACATGCTCGGCGGTGAGGACAGCGAGTTCGAGCTGGCAGAGCTGCGGGTCGCCCTCGGCCCCGCGCTTGCCACGCTCGACGAGCGGGAGCAGAAGATCCTCACCCTGCGGTTCTACGGCAACCTGACCCAGTCGCAGATCGCCGACCAGATCGGCGTCTCGCAGATGCACGTCTCCCGGCTTCTGGCCCGGGCGCTGACCAAGCTGCGCGGCCAGCTCGACGGCACGTACTGATCGGTTCAACGCGTGAGAGAGGGCCGGGTCCGTGGACCCGGCCCTCTCTCACGTTGACCTCGGCGTACCGCCGGGTCGCTTCCCCGGAGGGCAGCGGCTCGGCCGGTGTCGTCAGCGCCCTGCCGGCTCCCGCCACATCGGCCAGAACGGAGTGCCGTCCGGCACTCGGAACGGCTCGCGGGCCCGGTAGCCGTTGCGGGCGTACAGGTCCCGGCTGCGGGGGTCGCTCGCCTCCAGGTAGGCCGGCATGTCGTTGGCGTCCAGCCAGGCGTGGTGGTGCTTCAGCAGCGCGGTGCCCAACCCGTGCCCCTGCCGGTCCGGCTCGACCGCCAGGAAGGCCAGGTGGTGGTGGTCGTCGTGGGGGTGGTTCGCCGCGAACAGTTCGTCGAGGTGCTGGAAACGGTCGGTCCACTCCCCGCAGGCGGCTGCCAGCCGGGCGTCGTAGTCCGGCGGCGGCGGAGCCGGCTCACCGACCGACGGGAACCAGACCGCGACGGCGGACCGGTCGGCGGTGCCGTACACCAGGCCGTGCCGCATCGCGTGGTCGACAAGGATCTCGAAGTCCCCGGCCAGTACGGACTCGCGCTTGTTCGCGTCCGGGACCAGCCACCTGGTCACCTTCAGTGCGGTGAACGCCCCGGCGATCCGGCCCGCCACCAGGGCGGTGTCCTCCGGCCCGAGCCGCTCGATGGACGCGCTCACCGGATCTCCGCGCCCAGCGGCGCCGGTCGCTGCTCCGCCTGCCGTGCTGCAGCGGCGGCGCTCGCCGCGCCGAGGCCGATCCGGGCATACGTGTCCGGGCGGTTGCGGCGCAGCAGCAGCGCCCACCCGATGCCCAGCGCGGCTGCCACCGGGTAGACGGCGGGCAGCATCCAGCGCAGGTTGGAGTCCGGTGCGACGCCGAGCAGGTTGGCGAAGTTCGACACGGCCAGCCAGATGATCACGGCAAGCGCGAGGGTGGCCAGGCCTGGAGCGATGGCCCGCCGCCACAGCGTCTCGTCACCGCCGGAGCGGGCGAAGTAGGCGATCACCGCCACCGAGGTCGTGGCGATCAACAGCAGCACGCCGAAGCCACCGCTGGTGCCGACCCAGAAGAACAGCTTGACCACCGGATCCCAGCCGTTGACGGCGTAGAGAACGATGACCAGCAGGCCGAGAGCGCTCTGCGCCAGCGAGGCGGCCCGGGGCGCGCCGCTGCGCGGCGAGGTACGCCCGAACACCGCCGGCAGCACCCGCTCCCGGCCCAGCGCGAACGTGTACCGGGCCGTGGTGTTGTGGAACGAGATCATCGCGGCCAGGACCGAGGTCAGGAAGAGCACCTGGCCGATGGTGACAGCGGTGTCGCCCAGCTGCGCGGCGGCCAGGTTGAAGATCAATCCGACGCTCTGCTCGCCGGCCTCCGCGACGATCCGGTCCGACCCGACCGCGACGGTCATGGTCCAGGAGGACAGCGCGTACAGGCCGGCGACGATAGCCACCGACAGGTACGTCGCCAGCGGGACCGTGCGCTTCGGGTCCTTGCTCTCCTCGCTGAAGACCACGGCGGACTCGAAACCGACGAATCCGAGGATGGCGAGCACCAGCACCGCGCCGACCCCGGGCACGAAGAGATTGTCCGGCGAGAATCCGGCGAAGTTGACCTCGCCGCCGGCCGGGTTGCCGAGCTGGCCCAGGTCGAAGATCAGGACGATGACGATCTCGGCGACCAGCAACGTCGCCAGCACCAGGCCGTTGATGTCCACCCGGAGCAGGCCGAGCAGGCCGACAAGCGCCCACGCCACAAGGGCGACGATCGACCAGTGCGGATGTCCGCCGAAGATCCGGTCGAGGACCGGCTCGGCGGCGACGCCGATGGTGCCGTAGAGCCCGACCTGGAGCGCGTTGTACGCCACGAGTGCCATCCAGGCCGCCCCCACGCCGGCCGGGCGGCCCAGGCCACGGGAGACGTAGGCGTAGAACGCACCGGCGTTCTCCACGCGGCGGGACATTGCCACGTAGCCCACCGAGAACAGGGCGAGCACCGCCGCGATCAGCAGGAAGGCCAGCGGGATGCCTGTCACGCCGATGACGCCGTACCCGGTGGTGACGACGCCGGCCACCACCGTCAGCGGCGCGGCGGCGGAGAGCACGAAGAAGATGACCGACGGGACGCCGAGGCGGCCTCGGGCGAGGGCTTCGGAGACGTTGCTGGGTCTGTCGACTGTCGATGTCGATGGCATACGACTACTCCGGATGTCGAGGGAGGTTGGGGGTTACCGGGGGGTCACGGAACGCCGCGCAGCACGGCGGCGCCGACGGCCGCTTCGGTGTGCCCGACGAGTTCCTTCAGAGGAGCCGGCAGCGCGGGGATGAGGACGCTCAACCGGTGGTGCGCACGCGGTCCGGCGCTCCACAGCACCTCGCGGGTCAGCCCGGCGGCCACGACCAGGCCGAGCAGCAGCGCGTCCGGCACGCTCGGCGGTTCCGGCCGGTCCAGCAGGGCCCGCAGCCGCGTGGCCGGCCACGCCACGGCGTTGAGGTCGATGGGCAGGTAGCTGACGGTGGTACGCAGCAGCCGGCGGCTCTCCTGGCGGCGCATCACACCCGCCCGGGCCAGCCGCTCGCCCACCGAGGTCGTAGCGGTCTGCGCCAGGAAGCTGAGCCAGGTGGTGACGGAGTGGTGCTGGGACTCGCCGATCAACTGGTCGAGCACCGTGTGCGCCAGCGCGTCCGCCGGTGGACGGCGGTCGAGGACGGCGACCTGCCCGCCGGAGATGGTGATGTGTCCATAGAGGAGCAGCTCACCGAGCAGCCCACCGGCCAGGCCGAGGCCGGTCGCCGCCGGGTGGAGCTTGGCCTTGCCACGACTGTCGTTGTGAGCGATGAGGAAGAACTCGTCAGCGATGAGCAACGGCCCTCCCCGCACGGCGTCCACAGTGTTCGCGACCGGGAAAGGATGCACCCACAGCTACCGCAATGCAACTCCCAGATTTGAAAGTTGCACTCCGTGCACTCGCGACCTGCGGATCTTGTCGTGTCAGACTCGGAGGGTGACCGCCACCCGCCCACTCCGGCCCGCCGCCAGCCCCACAGTGCGCCGTCGACGCATCGCCCGGGAACTCCGCCAGCTTCGCGAACGCGCGGGAATGACACTTGATGTGGCCGCCCGCCAACTCGACATGTCCAAGAGCAACCTCTCGCGGATCGAGAACGCGCAGATCGGCATCAAACCCCGCGATGTCCGGGCCGCACTCGCGCTCTACGCGGTCACCGGCGCGGACGCCGAGGCGCTCATCGAGATCGCCCGGGGCGCCCAGCAACGCGGCTGGTGGCAGAACTACAGCGACGTGCTGCCGGAGTGGTTCGAGTTCTACGTCGGGTTGGAGGCCGAGGCGGCGGCACTGCGCACGTACGAGGCCGAGTCGGTTCCCGGCCTGTTGCAGACCGAGGCGTACGCCCGGGCCATCTTCCGCCGCACCGCAGGCGAGGACGGCCTGGAGCGCAAGGTCGCGGCCCGGCTGCACCGGCAGGGGGTGCTGCGCCGCGACGAGCCCGTCGAACTGTCGGTGGTGCTGAACGAGGCGGTGCTGCTGCGCCCGGTCGGCGGCCCGACGGTGATGGCCGAGCAACTTACTCACATGATCCAGATCGCACAGCTACCCAACGTGACTATCCAGGTACTTCCGTTCGCGGCCGGCGGGCACCCGGCGATGAGCACCCCGTACGTGATCCTCAACTTCGCCGACGCCGCCGACGCGTCAGTGGTTTACCTGGATAACCTCACGGTTGGGCTGGCTCTGGAAGATGCCGATCATGTGGACGGGTATAGCCTTCTGCACGAGGAGCTGTGCCAGATGGCACTCGATCCGGGGGCATCGATGACCCGTCTTGAGGAGGCTTCTCGTAACTTTGCGTGACCGCATCTGCGGCACGCCGACAGACGAGAGGTACGGCGGATGACGGCGCTCGACCTGACCCGGGCGGACTGGCGCACCAGCACGCGCAGCAGTGGCAACGGAAACTGCGTGGAGGTCGCGACAGTCGACGGTCAGGTCGCCGTCCGGGACAGCAAGGACCGCTCCGGCCCGGTGCTCGCCTTCGGCCCGACGACTTGGCGCCTCTTCCTGCGGGGTCTGGACAAGGCCCACCGAGGCTGAGCCCGCCCGAGCGGGTGCGAGGGCTGCGCCCTCCGAGCCGGCGCGAGGGCTGCGCCCTTGGAGGCCGGTACGAGGGCCCGGCCCTCAGCGCCGGTGCGAGACTGGGCCGTGCTCTCCGACGTAACCCTGGACCTGCCGGTACGCCCGGCGCTGCCGGCGCTTACGGCCGCGCTCGATGCGGCCGGCGCCGCGGTCCTGGTGGCCCCGCCGGGTACCGGTAAGACCACCCTCGCCCCGCTGGCCGTGGCCGACCGGGTCGACGGCCGGGTGGTCATCGCGCAACCCCGCCGGGTGGCGGCGCGCGCCGCGGCCCGCCGGATGGCGGAGCTGCTCGGCGAGCCTGTCGGTGAGCGCGTCGGCTACGCGGTACGCGGCGAGCGCCGGGTCGGCCCTGCGACGCGGATCGAAGTGGTCACCACCGGCCTGCTGGTCCGCCGGCTGCACCACGATCCGGAGTTGCCCGGCACAGGTGCCGTGCTGCTCGACGAGTGCCACGAACGACAGCTCGACGCCGACCTCGCGCTGGCCTTCACTGTGGAGGCGCGGGCCGCTCTCCGGCCGGACCTGTGGCTCCTTGCCATGTCCGCCACCCCGGACACCGACCGGTTCGCCGCGCTGCTCGGCGGCACCGGCGCCGCCCCGGTGGTCCGTGCCGAATCGGCGCTGCATCCGGTACGGCGGATCTGGGCGCCGCCGACCCGGCCGATAGCACCGCCCGGCGCCGGGCCTGTGGACCGCGCGCTGCTCGACCACGTGGCAGCCACCGTTCGCCGGGCACTGCGCGAGCACGACGGTGACGTCCTGGTGTTCCTGCCGGGCGCCGGTGAGATCGCCGCCGTCACCGGCCGGCTCGCCGACCTGCGGGACACCGTCGCGCTGTTGCCGCTGCACGGCCGTCAACGGGCCGCCGAGCAGGACGCGGCCCTGCGACCCCAGGGCGGCGCTGCCGACGACCGGCGGCGCGTCGTGCTTGCCACCGCGCTGGCCGAGACCAGCCTCACCGTGCCGGGCGTGCGGGTGGTGGTGGACGCGGGACTGTCCCGGGTGCCGCGCATCGACCTGGCCCGCGGGCTGGGCGCGCTTGTCACCGTGCCGGTCTCCCGGGCCGCCGCCACCCAGCGCGCCGGGCGAGCAGGCCGGGAGGCACCCGGGTACGTCTACCGCTGCTGGTCGGAGGCCACCCACGAGCGTCTGCCGGCCCGACCGGAGCCGGAGATCGCCACCGCCGACCTGACCGGGTTCGCACTGGAACTGGCCGCCTGGGGCCGCCCCGATGGGGCCGGACTCGCACTGCCCGACCCGCCGCCGGCCGCCGCCATGGCGGTGGCCCGGGACACCCTGGGAACGTTGGGCGCGATCGACGCAGACGGTCGGATCACCGCGCGCGGGCGGGCCATCGCCGCTGCCGGCGCGCACCCACGGCTGGCCCGCGCGCTGCTCGACGGCGCCGGTCGGGTCGGTGCCGACCGGGCGGCCGAGGTGGTGGCCCTGCTGGCCGAGGACAGCGCGGCCGGCCCGGGCGACGACCTGGTGGCCGGCTGGCGCCGGCTGCGCGGCGGCGTCGACGCGGGTGCCACCGCCCGTTGGCGCACCGAGGTACGCCGGCTGCGCGCCGCGCTGCCCTCCGACGCCCCGCGACAGGGGCGAGCCGGCTCGGCGGGCCTCACCGACGATCTGGCCGCCGGGCTGCTTGTCGGTCTCGCGTACCCCGAGCGGTTGGCGCGGGTGCGGCGGCCGGGCGGGTCGGCGTACCTCATGACGGGCGGCACCGCCGCGGAGCTGGCGATCGGGTCGGGGTTGACCGGGTCCGACTGGCTGGCGGTGGCCGTCGCGGACCGCTCCCCCGGCGCTCCGTCGGCGCGGATCCGCCGGGCCGTCCCGCTGGACGAGGCGACAGCCCGCGAGGCCGCCGGCCCGCTGCTGTCCACGCGGCGGGAGGTCGGCTGGGCCGACGGGGACGTGGTGGCGCGGGAGGTGACCCGGTTGGGGGCGATCGAGCTGGTGGCGCGGCGGCTGGACCGTCCGGACCGGGCGGACGTGGCGGCGGCGTTGGTTGCCGGTCTGGGCCAGGAGGGGTTGGGGCTGCTGCCCTGGACGCCGGCGGCGCGGGCACTGCGCGAGCGGATGGCGTTCTGCCGGCACCACCTCGGCGACGAGTGGCCGGACGTCGGCGACGAGGCGCTGCTCGCCGCCGCGCCCACCTGGCTCGGCCCGGAGCTTGCCGCAGCCCGGCGACGCGCCGACCTCGGTCGGATAGACGTGACCTCGGCACTGCGCCGCCTGCTGCCGTGGGCGCAGGCCGCCCGGCTGGACGAGCTGGCCCCGGAGCGCATCGAGGTGCCCAGCGGTTCGCGGATCCGGCTGGACTACGCCGACCCGGCGGCGCCGGTGCTGGCGGTGAAACTCCAGGAGACGTTCGGCTGGCCTGCGGCCCCACGCGTCGCCGGTGGCCGGGTGCCGGTGCTGCTGCACCTGCTCTCCCCCGCCGGCCGGCCGGTGGCGGTCACCGCCGACCTGGCGTCGTTCTGGCGGACCGGCTATCCGCAGGTCCGCTCGGAGTTGCGGGGACGCTACCCGCGCCACCCGTGGCCGGAGGACCCGGGCACCGCGACACCCACACGGCGTGCCGCACCCCGGCGGCGCTGACTGTCGACTATTCCTCGACCACGTCGGCCACCACCACCGTGACGTTGTCCGGCGCGCCCGCGTGCAGCGCCAGGTCGATGAGCTTGCCGGCGCAGGCATCCCGGTCCGGATAGGTGGTGAGCACCTCGGCGAGGGTGTCCGGGCGGACGACGTTGGAGAGGCCGTCGCTGCACAGCAGCCACCGGTCGCCGGCGCGGGGCACCATCGTCGCGTACGACGGGTTGACGTCCTCGCCCTGCAACGCCTGGGTGACGACCGCCCGGCGTGGGTGGCTGCTGGCCTGGTCGGCGGTGATCACACCCTGGTCGACGAGCATCTGGACGAAGGTGTCGTCGCGGGTGACCTGTTTGAGCACACCCTCGCGGAACAGGTAGGCCCGCGAGTCGCCGATGTGTGCCAGGGCCAGGCAGGTGCCGGTACGGGCGAAGAGCAGGGCGGTCAGGGTGGTGCCCATGCCCTGGCGCTCCGGGTCCTCGGCGACTGCCGCCCGGATCCGGGCTGTGGCCAGCGCGATGCCGCCTTCGAGCGCGGCCACCAGAGCATCCTCGGGTGTCTCCACGTCCAGCGGAGCGACCGCGTCGATGGTGAGCGCGCTGGCCAGGTCACCGGCGGCCATTCCGCCCATGCCGTCGGCCACGGCGACGAGCCAGGTGCCGGCGTGCAGGGCGTCCTGGTTTCCGCTGCGGATCAGCCCACGGTCGCTCGTTCCCACGGAACGCAGCTTCAGGGTCATGGGTGGCAGCCTGCCAGGCGAAGGGCGCAGTTGTCTCTAGGAGATCAGGACGACGGCGCGTGGCGCGGTGAATCTCACGTCCGCGCGTCGTCGATTCGCGTCTGCCGGGCCCTCCTGCCGCCCTCGTCGAACGCGACAACCCATCCAGTCAGATCAATTGACAGGAGGTATCACCACTGGAAACATCGAGCCGATACCTGGGAGCGCTCCCAGGTTCTGCCACCACCACCTGCCTCACTCCCGTCCCGGAAGGACTCCCCCGTGACGCCACACCGACGCCGCCTCCTGCTGGCTGCGGCGACCACCCTTGCCCTCACCGGCGCGGGCGCCGGCGCGGCCTACGCCGACCCACCCCCGGATGCCCCCGAACAGATCGAAAACGGCGACTTCAGCGCCGGTGTGAGCCCCTGGTTCTCCTACGGCACCGACGCGCTCACGGTGACCGACGGCCGGCTCTGCACCACCGTCCCCGGTGGGCTGGCCAACCCGTGGGACGCCGGCATCGGCCAGGACGGCGTGCCGCTCATCGCCGGCGCCGAATACACCCTCGGCTTCGACATCTCCGCCACCCCTGGCACCGCCGTCAAGGCGGTGTTGCAGCTCGGCAGCGCCCCCTACACGACGTACGCGGCAGTGGACGCCGCCGCCACCGGCACCGCCCAGCGGTTCGAGCAGACCTTCACCGTCCCGGATGACAACCCCGGCGCTCAGCTGATCTTCCAGGTCGGCGGCAGCGCCGCGGCGCAGACCGTCTGCCTCGACGACGTGTCGCTGCGCGGCGGCGAACCCCCTGAGCCGTACGTGCCGGACACCGGGCCACGGGTACGCGTCAACCAGGTCGGCTACCTGCCCGGCGGGCCGAAGAACGCCACAGTGGTCACGGAGGCCACCGAGCCGCTGCCGTGGCAGCTGCGCTCGGCCGCCGGCGCCGTCCTGGCCAGCGGCACCACCACCGCGCGGGGCGTCGACGAGGCCTCCGGGCAGAACGTGCAGACCCTCGACTTCTCCAGCTACCGCACGCCCGGCAGCGGGCTGACCCTCACCGTGGACGGTGAGACCAGCCACCCGTTCGACATCTCCGGCACCCTCTACAACCAGCTGCGCTCCGACTCGCTGCAGTTCTTCTACGCCCAGCGCAGCGGCATCGCCATCGACGGCGACCTCATCGGCGACGAGTACGCCCGCCCCGCCGGTCACCTCGACGTGGCCCCCAACCAGGGCGACACCAACGTGCCGTGCCAGCCGGGCGTCTGCGACTACTCGCTGGACGTGCGCGGCGGCTGGTACGACGCAGGCGACCACGGCAAGTACGTGGTCAACGGCGGCATCGCCACCTACCAGCTGCTGAACACCTTCGAGCGGACCAAGACGGCGGCCACCGCGGCCGGCGGCGCCGCGCTTGCCGACAGCACGCTGCGGGTGCCTGAGCGCGGCAACGCCGCGCCCGACATCCTCGACGAGGCCCGCTGGGAGCTGGAGTTCCTGCTGCGCATGCAGGTCCCCGCCGGAAAGCCGCTCGCCGGAATGGTCCACCACAAGATCCACGACCGGAACTGGACGGGCCTGCCGCTCGCCCCGGAGGACGACCCGCAGCCGCGCGAGCTGCACGCGCCGTCGACAGCGGCCACCCTCAACCTCGCCGCCACCGCCGCCCAGTGCGCGCGGCTCTACGCCCCCTACGACGCGGCGTTCGCGGCCCGCTGCGGCACCGCCGCGAAGACGGCCTACAGCGCCGCAAAGGCACACCCCGCGGTGTACGCCAGCCCGACCGACGGTACCGGCGGCGGCGCGTACGACGACAGCAACGTCTCCGACGAGTTCTACTGGGCGGCGGCGGAGCTGTACCTCACCACCGGGGCGCAGACCTACCTGACCGACCTGACCGCCTCGCCGCACCACACCGGCGACGTGTTCGACAGCCGTGGCTTCGGCTGGCAGAGCGTCGCCGCGCTGGGCCGCCTCGACCTGGCCACAGTGCCCAACGGGCTGCCCACCGCCGACGTGACCCGGATCCGCGCCTCGGTCACCACCGCCGCCGACGCGTACCTCGCCGAGCTGCGCCGGCAGGCGTACGGGCTGCCGATGCCCGGTGACGCGAACAGCTACTTCTGGGGCGGCAACAGCAACGTCATCAACAACGCCGTGGTGCTGGCCACCGCGTTCGACCTGACCCGTGACGTCAAGTACCGCGACGGCGCCGTGCAGGCGATGGACTACATCTTCGGTCGCAACGCCCTGAACATCTCCTACGTCACCGGCTGGGGCGAGCACGCCGCCCAGAACCAGCACAGCCGGATCTTCGGCCACCAACTCGACCCGAGCATGCCGCGTCCGCCAGCTGGCTCCATCGCCGGTGGCCCGAACGCGGCCCTCCAGGACCCGTTCGTGGCGAAGTTGCTCGCCGGCTGCGAGCCGATGTTCTGCTACGTCGACGACATCAACTCGTACTCCACGAACGAGGTCGCGATCAACTGGAACTCGGCCCTGGCGTGGATCTCGTCGTTCCTCGCCGACCAGGGTGACTCCGGCGCGGTGCCGGCCACCACGTGCTCGGTGCGCTACGACAACTACGGCACCTGGCAGGGCGGCACCGGATTCACCGCGCAGTTGACCATCAAGAACACCGGCACCACGGCGGTCAACGGCTGGAGCGTGCGGTTCGCGTTCACCGGCGACCAGCGCGTCCGTGAGGCGTGGCTGGCCAAGGTCACCCAGGCCGGCGCGACGGTGACCGCGAAGAACGAGTCGCACAACGCCAAGATCGCTCCCGGCGGCACTGTGACGTTCGGCTTCAACGCGACCACCTCGGGCGGGGCCAACCCCAACCCGGGCCTGGTCACCGTCAACGGCGGGGCCTGCTCACTGAGCTGACCCTGACCTGATCGGTACGGCTGGTGGCCGCTCCCCCCGTGGCGGCCACCAGCCCCGCACCGCCAGCCCTGGCTCCTGCTGACGCGGTCGCGCCGACGTGGACGGTCCGCCAAATCCGGTGGACCTCTGCCGACGGCGTACCCGATGGTGGTGGCCATGGACGGCCACGAACTGACCGACGCCGAAAGTCGAGTGTGGGCGGCGGTGCCGGCCGGAACGCGGGCCGCGCTGGCCGGCCTGTCCGGCGCGGACCTGCGTACCCTGCTGCTGGGCGTCGCCCACGACCGCGCGGCGACCGTGCACCCGGCCGACGTGGTTCGCCGCTGGCGCGAGGACCGCTTCGTCCGCCCGGCCCGCGCCGACCCCCGTGCGCTCGCTCAGATCGAAGCGCGAATGTGGCAGCTCCTGCCGGCCGACGTCTCCGGAGTGGAGCTGTCGCCTGTCGTACCGGTGGGCACCTGCGCGGCGGTCACACCGGTCAGCCAGAACAGGATCGTCACCACCATGCGCGCCAGCGAGGTCCTGAGCGACCCCACGAACGCCCTCGCGATCGAGGCGGCCCTACGTCGCCGCCGGGGCGGCGAGGTGCACCTCGCCGCCGCCCACCGGGTGCTGCGGGCACAGGACTTCGGCGGGGACGCGTCAGCGCACTTCCGGCTCTTCGCCCTGGTGTCCAGCGCGCGCGACGCCGGCTCGGGCAGCACACAGGCACGGCTGCTGATCCGGCACCTCACCTACTGGCGGACAGTCCTCGCCGACCTGGCACCAGCGGCCGCACCCCAACTGCACATCACCGTCTTCGACGACGAGGTCATCCGGGAACGGTTGGCCGACACCGTACGACCCGCACTCGAAGGAGGCGTGGTGCCGGCGGGCGACGGGCAGATCCTCGACCAGCCCTCGGTGCCGCTCGTGGACGAGCCGGAGCGGCGACGCGGCCGGGGCTACTACACCGGTTGCGCCATACGGATCACCGTGCGGGGCGGCAGCCTGGAGATCGGTGACGGCGGCCTCACCGACTGGACCGCCCGGCTGAGCGGCGACGCCAAGGAACGCTGCCTCGTCTCCTGCCTCTCCACCGAGCGGCTCGTCGACAGCGGAGCGCGCTGAGCCGACACGACGGCAATCCACAGGCCAACGGCCGGTAAGACGCCCCCTGGGAGCGGGGCCGTGAGAGATTGATCAGTGCGAGTGAGACGCCTTCGCACCCGGGGCCGATGGTGCCCTACGAGCCCATGCCGGCGCCTGAGGACGGCGGGGCCGGCTCGGCAGACCGGGAGGAATCCCGTCGCGGTGACGGCCCCGCCCCGACCGCAACCACCACCGGGACCGCGTATCACCATCGCCGTGCACGATCAGTAGCAACGCCAACATCAGCCACACAATCGTCGCCGCCCGATTCGCGGTCAAGGCGGGCAGACCGAACGACGCGCCGACAACCACCGCGACGAGGCCGCCCGCCAACGGCGACTCCGGGCACCTCGATCTGGCGGCCAGCCACGCTGCCGTCAAGGTGACCAGCAGCAGCGTCTGCAGGACCACCCCGACGATACCGGCCACGACCAGCGCCTCAACCCATCCGTTGTCGTATGGCAGGCGCAGCCCGGCCGCGCCGACACCCGTCCACAGGTCGGTCGATGCCACCACGCCGATGATCTCGGACAGGCTGGACGAGTCCCCGACCCTGCCGGCCGTGTACAAACCCACCAAGTCCTGATCGGTGCCGCTGGCGGGGATGAGCCGGAGGAGGAAGTCCATGCCTTCCCAGCGCGGCAACATGCCCATGTCCGCCGCGACCATCAATGCCGCCCCGGCGACAGCCAATGTGGTGGTGCGGCGCCACCACCCCGTCGACAGGTCGCATAACCTGCCATACGGCGACAGGCAAGCCGACCAGCAGCGCTACCTTCGATACGCACAGCGCTCCGCCGATGGCGAGGATCAGCGACACCACTGCCAGTCGGACGGGCTGACTCCGGTACAGGTAGACGGCGGCGATGAGCGCCACCGAGTACAACAGGCCCGCTTCGGCTGGCTGGTTGAACATTCCCGAGTAGCGGCCCAACTGTTCGGCGCGGTCAGCCACGGACTCCCCATCGCCGCCGAGCCGCCATATGAGTAGGAACCGCGGTGTTCCGGCATCCCCCATGGACGCCACAGCCATGCCAACGTTGATGACCATGGCCCACACCGTCACTCGGCACACCGTCCTCAGCATCACCGCACGATCCGCGCCCAGCCCGGCCAGCATCGCCACGACGGACACCACGGCCAGCGGTAGCAGCAGATTGTCCAGTCCGGCGCTCAGGTCAGCTGGCTTGTGCAGGGTCAGATTCGGCGGCGGCAGTACCACTCCGAGAAGCGCGACTGCCACGATGCCGCCGTGGAGCGCCACCGCGACCAGGCCGGCGCCCGTAAGTCGGATCCCAACCCAGCTACCGGCGGCCAGCAACAACAGGGCTGCAAGATAAACAGCAGTCTGTTCGGTACGGATGCCCGGCGCGAGATAGGGGCCAAACGCAGCTATCGCGATAAAAGCAATGAGTGTCCGCCCCCGCCGGGTCGCAGGAGAAGTGTTGGCGATATCGGCGCGGGTCACATCAGTGTTCAACGAGTGATCTTTGAGGTGGTTGCCTAATCATCGCTGAGGCGTAGGCGCTGCTCAGAGCCTACGTGGCCGCGCCCTCCATCGTCCGACACACGGTGTTTCACCGCCGGGCTATGTGCGGCGCTGTGGCAGTAGTACCGGCGAATGGAATGTTTGGTCGCGCCCCGGCGGGCCAGTTGTCACGGTAAGTGGACTGCTGTCACGTTCCTCGGTGGTAACGGTTGCGGCTGGGATTTGGGTGGGGTCGAGCCAGGCGGTTGGGATGAATTCGGGGCCGCGCCTGAGACGCGAGATCTTGGACAGTTACCGTCCGGAAGCGGAAACTGTCCAAGATCCGCAGCGGTTCAACCTCTTCCGCCCGTGCGGCGGCCCGGGGTTGGGCGGACGAGCCCGAGCTGCACGGCAATCTCCTTGCGTGCGTCAGGAGCCTCGGCGACGCTCGGGCCATGGAGTTCTTCTGCTACCACCGCGATCGTCCCGGTTCGACACCACTGCGGAGCCGGATGGTGGAGCAGCACTGGTCGTACATGGATCGATTCGCCGCCACGATGATCGCCCGCGGTCCCACCTTCACCAGCCACGGAACTCTGACCGGCAGCGTGCACATCCTCGATCTGCCAGATCCCACCGCCGCCCGCGCCTTCGCGTTCGAGGAGCCCGGCTACCAGGCTGGCGCCTACCGCGACGTGCTGCTGCGACGATGGCGCAACTCGCTGGGTCGCCGGATGTGGGACTTCAACGCTGGCCGGCCGGACTACCACCGCTACCTGGTCCTCGGGTTCACGCTGGAAGCCGTGGCGGACGCCGTCGATCCGCCGATCCGCGACGAGCTGATCGCCAGCGGACCGCTCCTTTCCGACGACGGTTCCCTGGTGCTCGGGGCGGCAGTTCTGCTGGAGGCGCCCGACGCAGATGCCGCGCGGCAGGTCCTCTCCGCTGACCGATACACCGGGATCGAAGTGCATCAGTGGCGGTTCGGGGGGCGACCGAACTGAGACGGGTACCCGCGACAGGGCGAGGTCGCGGCGGCGGTGCGCCAGCGATCCGCGCCTGCCCCGGATTCGGCAATCGGCCCAGAGCCGGGCTGTGGTGGGCGACGGTACCGGGGCGCCGGCGTTCGCCGGACCGGTCGAGCCGGTGGCAGTTGTTGTCGCCGCTTCCACCACCCGGCCACCTGCGTACCCTGTCGCTGGCCACCCTCGCCAACACGGTCGGCACTGGGCTGTGGGTGACGGGCGTGGCGCTCTACCTCACCCGCGTCGTCGGGCTGAGTCCGACACAGGTGGGGCTCGGGCTCACCCTCGCCGGCCTGGTCGGGCTGACCGCCAGCGTGCCGCTCGGTGGGCTCGCCGACCGCCGCGACCCACGGACCCTACGGGCGGTCCTGCAACTGGCGCAGGCCGCCGTGGCTGTGGCGTACCTGATGGTGGGTTCGTTTCCGGTCTTTCTGCTGGTGGCCAGTCTGGACGCGCTGCTGGTGGCCGGCAACCTGGCGGTGCGGGCCGCGCTGGTGGCCGCCATCGCCGGCCCCAGGGGGCGGGTGCACGCCTTCGCCACGCTGCGGGCGGTGGCGAACCTGGGCATCGCGATCGGGGCGGGGCTGGCCGGGCTCGCGCTGGCCGCTGACACGCCGCTGGCGTACCAGATCCTGGTGGCCGGCAACGCGACAACCTATCTGGTGTCGGCGGCGCTGCTGATGCGACTGCCTGCCCTTGCCCCGCGACCGTCGACGGCCGCCGCCGTCGCGCGGGGACGGCCGCTGCGCGACGGGCGCTTCCTCGCGGTGAGCGGCGCATCGGCGGTCCTTGCCCTCCATCAGACGGTGCTCACGCTGGTGGTGCCGCTCTGGGCGGTGAACCTGGTCGGGGCTCCCCCGCCCGTCGTGTCGGCGGTGCTGCTGACCAACACGGTGCTCACAGTGCTGCTGGCGGTGCGGCTGAGCCGGGGCGCGGACGCCGCTGCTCCGGCCGCTCGGAAGATGCGCCGAGCCGGCCTGGTGCTGGCTCTGGCGATGCTGCTGTACGCCGCAACCGCCGGTTTGTCCACCGGTGCGGCGGTCGTGCTTCTGCTGGTCGCCACAGTCGTCTACACCGTCGGCGACCTGTGGCACGGCACCGCCGGGGCAGGGCTGGCCTACGACCTGGCGCCGCCGGGTGCGATCGGTGCCTACCAGGGTGCGGATGGGATGCTCGCCGGCCTGGCTCGTGCCGGTGCCCCGGGTCTGCTGACGCTTGTGGTGCTCCACGGCGGTGTGCGCGGCTGGCTGGCCGTCGGAGGGCTCTTCGCCGTGGTGGGCCTGGTCAGCCCCGCGTTGACACGGTGGGCATTGGCCGCCCGACCTTGGTGTAGCACCATGGCGGGCATGCCCAGTCAACAGACCATCGCCATTCGCCCCGGTGGGCCCGAGGACACCGGGGCCGTGCTGCGGCTGCTCGACGGTGCCACCGCCTGGCTTGTCGCGCGTGGCCGTACCGGTCAGTGGGGCACCGCGCCAGCGTCGACGGATCCGCGCCGGATCGCCCAGGCCGACGACTGGGCCTCGGGCGGCGGCCTCTACCTGGCGATGCTCGGCGACAGTCCGGTCGGTGCGCTGGTCGTCGGCGCCGCAAGCGACTACGTACCACCGGCCACCGAGCCGGAACTCTACGTGCGGCTGCTGGTCACCGACCGGGAGCACGCCGGCCTGGGGTTCGGGGCGCGGCTGCTTGAGCACGCGGCCGACCTGGCCCGCGCGCGTGGGCTGGGGCTGCTGCGGGTGGACTGCTACGGCGGCGACGACCGCGCGTTGGTCCGCTTCTATGAGGGCTGCGGCTTCACAGCTACCGACTCGTTCACTGTCACCCGCGAGGGGCTCGACCCGTGGCCTGGGCAGGTCCTCGTCCGCCGGCTCGACTGAGCGCCTCCGAGGTCGACCCGCCGCGCCTGCGGCAGGATTTCCCGCTCGGTGACACCGAGGCCACGACCGGCAGCAGGCTTTCCAGGGGGTACGAGCCTCGGACCCCCTGGGGCGAGCCCGATCAGCCGTTGGTCCGCAACTTCGGCAGCACCTCAGCGCCGAACGTGTCGATGAACCCGCGCTGTTCCTGCCCGACGTGGTGCAGGGCGATCTGGTCGAAGCCCAACTCCACGTACTCCTCGAGCCACCCGACGTGCCGGCCGAGGTCGGCCGAAATGTTCACCACCTCGGCGACCCGTTCGAGCGGCACGTCGGCCGAGACGACGTCGAAGTGCTCGGGGGTGTCCAGGTCCCAGCAGACCGGCGGGGCGAAGACGTTGCTACGCCACTGGTCGCACGCGATCGCCTCCGCCTGCTCCTGCTCCGGCGCCCAGGAGACGTGCACCTGGAGGTGCAGTGGCCCCCGCCCGCCGGCGCCCCGGTACGCGTCGATCATCTCGCGCAGGTGCGCCACCGGCGCGTTCACGGTGATCAGCCCGTCGGCCCACTCGGCGCACCACCGGGCGGTGGCGACGCTGACTGCCGCACCGACAAGGGCGGGCGGCTGCTCGGGGCGGGTCCACAGGCGGGCGCGGTCCACCCGGACCAGGCCGTCGTGGCTGACCTCCTCGCCGGCCAGCAGCGCGCGGATCACGTCCACGCACTCACGCAACCGGGCCGTGCGGATGTCCTTGCGCGGCCATCCGTCGCCGGTGATGTGCTCGTTGCAGGCCTCGCCGGTGCCCAGCGCTGCCCAGAACCGGCCCGGGTACATCGCGCCCAGGGTGCCGATCGCCTGCGCGATGATGGCCGGGTGATAGCGCTGGCCGGGCGCGTTGACCACGCCGAAGGGCAGGCCGGTGGCCTGCAGGGCGGCACCGAGCCAGGACCAGGCGAAGCCGGACTCGCCCTGCCGGGCGCTCCACGGCGCGAAGTGGTCGGAGCACATGGCGGCGTCGAAGCCGGCCCGTTCGGCGTGGATCACCGACTCCAGCAGGGCGCGCGGACCGATCTGTTCATGCGAGGCGTGGAAAGCGAACGACGTCATGCCGGCTCTTCCTACCCAGGCCCGCACCGCCTGATGCCTGCAAGGAGGGGCCCCCTGTTAACGCCTGGCGTTAACAGGGGCCCTTCCTTGCAGGCGGCGAGCTACTCGGCGTGCGCGCCGGCACCCGCGGAGGCCGCGCCCTCGCCCACCCAGACCGTCTTGGTGTTGCAGAACTCCCGCATGCCCAGAGCGGACAGCTCGCGGCCGTAGCCGGAGTTCTTCACGCCGCCGAACGGCAACTCCGGATAGGACGTGGTCATGCCGTTGATGAAGACGTTGCCGGCGTCCAGGTCGGTGGCGAAGCGTTCCTGCTCGGCCTTGTCCCGGGTCCAGGCGTTCGAGCCGAGCCCGAAGCTGGTGCCGTTGGCGACCTCGATGGCCTCCTCGTACGACGACACCCGGTACAGGCCGGCGACCGGGCCGAAGACCTCCTCGGACCACATCCGCATCTGCGGGGTGAGGTCGGTCACCACCGTCGGCGGGTAGAACCACCCGTCGCCGGCCGGCAGCTCCCCGCCGCAGAGGATGGTGGCGCCGTTGTCGGCCGCGTCGCGTACCTGGGCGTGCACCTCGTCTCGACCGCGCTCGCTGGCCAGCGGGCCCACGTCGGTGTCCGGCTCCATGGGGTCGCCGACGCGCAGCGCGGCCATGTTCGCGGCGAACTTCTCGGCGAACGCGTCGAAGACGTCGGTGTGCACGATGAAGCGTTTCGCGGCGATGCAGGACTGCCCGTTGTTCTGGCAGCGGGCGGTGGTGGCCACCTCGGCGGCGCGATCGACGTCGGCCGAGGGCATCACCACGAACGGGTCGCTGCCGCCGAGTTCCAGGACTGTCTTCTTCAGCTCCCGGCCGGCGATCTGGGCGATGGAACGGCCGGCGGCCTCGCTGCCGGTGAGGGTGGCGGCGCGTACCCGGGGGTCGGCGAGGATCCGCTCGACGGCCTCCGAGCCGACCAGCAGGGTGGTGAACGCCCCCTCGGGGAACCCGGCGCGGCGGAACACGTCCTCCAGCAGCAGCGCGGTCTGCGGCACGTTCGAGGCGTGCTTGAGCAGGCCGGTGTTGCCGGCCATCAGCGCCGGTGCGGCGAAGCGCATCACCTGCCAGAGCGGGAAGTTCCACGGCATCACCGCGAGTACCACGCCGATCGGCTGGTAGCGGATGAACGCCCTGGTGGCCTTGACCGCGTCGGAGTCGGCAGGCTCGTCGGCGAGGAACCCGGGCGCCTTGTCGGCGTAGAAGCGGGCGGCCGTGGCGCACTTGGTCACCTCGGCCTGCGCCGCGACGTACGTCTTGCCCATTTCCGTCGTCATGATCCGGGCGATCTCGTCCCGCTCGGCGTCCAGCAGGTCGGCGGCCGCCTTCATCCAGCGCGCACGCTCGTCGACGGTGGTCCCCCGCAGCTGCTGGTACGCCAGGTCGGTGCGCTCGATGGCCGAGTCGATCTGCTCGGTGGACATCGCCTCGTAGGTCTTGAGCACCTGTCCGGTGGCGGGGTTGGTGGTGGCGATATGGGGCATGTCGTCCTCCTGTCACTCGAACAGCGAGTGTCGTACGCCCGGCTCCTCGCGGCGGCGGGCGGCGCGACGGCGCTGGATCACGACCAGGTCGACCACGGCGACAACCGCGAAGATCGCGCAGACGACGCCGAGCCAGGCGATCCCGGCCCAGAACGCCAGCACCGCGAAGAGCACCATGATCACCAGCCCGAAGCTGGCCAGGGTGAGGCGAAGGTTCAACGCACTGTAAGCATGGCCGACCGTGCCACGGGCACGCCGGGGCTGCGATCTCGTCATACCCAACGATCTACCCTCGATCCGGGGCGTTAACCGGGCCCCGAGCGCCGCGCTGGACGGCTGGAGCCCTATAGCATCCCGACGGCCCTGCCGCCGCCACTTCGCCGCATATCCGACAGCGTGTTCCCTCCGCACCACGCCCTGCGCATAGAGTTACCGCGCTGTCGCTCTGTGCTGCGAGACGGGGGTTGTCATGCCTCGACGCTGGGTCGCCGCCCTGGCCTGCCTCGCGGCTCTCGTCGCGCTGGCCTGCGAAGGCGGCACGTCGGCGACACCCCGTCCCACAAAGAGCGCGCCGCAGTCCGGCGGGCCGGGCGGCATCGCCGCGCTCGGCGACTCGATAAGCACCGGTTTCGCCTCCTGCCTGGTGCTCACCTCCTGCGAGCGCAACTCCTGGTCGACAGGCGACGGGCTGCGGGTGCAGAGCCACTACCGGAGGCTGCTCGACCAGAACTCCGCGATCCGCGGCCGGGCGTACAACCATGCCCGGCCCGGCGCCCGCGCCGACGCCCTCGAAGGCCAAGCCCAAGCGGCGGTACGCGACCGCGTCGACTACGTCACCGTGCTGATCGGCGCGAACGACGTCTGCCGGGGCGGGGTGGACGCGATGACGCCGGTGGCGCAGTTCCGGGCCGACGTCGACAGGGGTCTGCGGGTGCTGCGGACCGGCCGACCGAAGGCGCGGGTGCTCGTGGTGAGCATTCCTGACCTGTACCGACTCTGGGAGGTCGGGCACGACGACCCGCGGGCGACCCGCGCCTGGCGGCGGGGCATCTGCCCAGCCCTACTGGCCGACGCCACGTCGACGGCGCCCGCCGACCGCGCCCGCCGGGCGGCCGTGCGAGAGCGGATCGACGCGTACAACGGGCAGTTGGTGGCGGCCTGCCGGGCGTACGGCTCGCGGTGCCGGCACGACGGCGGCGCGGTGCACAAGGTGCGGTTCACCCTGGACCTGCTCAACCCGCTGGACTGGTTCCACCCGAACGCCACGGGGCAGGGCCGGCTCGCCGAGGTGACCTGGCGGGCCTCCGGCCTGGCCAGCTGAGCCACCGGGCCGCCCCGGCCAGCGACTCACCGGTGGCGGCAACAGCGACGGGCGGGCCAACGGCCAGCGGCTCACCCTCGGCGTGGCTCCGGAACGGTGGTGCCGCGCTGCCGGTACAGCGCGCGGGAACGCTGCGCGAGGTCCTTGGTTGCAGACGAGTTGGCCCAGGTGCCGAGGACTATCGCCGCGCCCGGCACGATCTTGGCGACCATGCGCTTGGCGGCCCGGACGCCGGCCATCTGGGCGAGCCGGACGCCGAGTTGCAGCATGACCCGGCCGAGCGGGCGCTGGCCGCCGAGCCCGAACAGCGCGTCGGCGCGCTCCCGGCCGGCGGCCACCCCGAGCGCCAGCCGGGCGCTCTCGGCGACCTTGTGCACCCGTTGCAGCACGAGCAGGTCGGTGGCCCGGTCGTTGTGCAGGGGGTCGACGTCGTACGCGGCGGCGATGTGCAGCACCATCCGCGCCTGGGTCCAGGCCAGCACGCCCACGTCGAGAACAGCGCCGGGCAGCCCGGCCACCCCCGAGACCGCCCCGGAGAGGCGAGCCAGGTTGACGAACTTGCGGGCAGCCTGGTCGGCGAGGGCGTCGGCCGAGACGCCGGGGTGCTCGGCACGGGCCCGGGCGGCCCACTGCGCGGCCTCCGGCCCGAGCCGGCGCACCGCCTCCAGGGCGAGGTGCTCCGGGGCGTACTGCGGATCGTCGCGCATCCGGTCCCACAGCCGTGCCGGCGGACCTTCCGGCGCGGCCGGCGGCGCCTCCGGCGTGTCGGCGGACGGCTCGGGGGTGGGCACGGCGGGCTGACCGCCGGCGGGTGGGGTGTCGGTCACCGGGTCTCCCCAGGGGTCACGGCGGGCAGGACGATCGCTGCGGTCAGCGACGGCGGTTGGACAGCCGCGCCGCCAACCCCTTGAGCTTCTGCTGGTTGCCAGGCTTGGCCAGCTCGCGCCGACCCCGGTCCACCAGCTGCTGGCCCTTGGGGGAGCGCAGGAAAGTGCTGATCCGCTGCATCAGTGACATGACGTCCTCCTGTCGGTGGTCCCTGAGTCATGTGTACTCCGTACCCGCAACGGTTGTACCCGGGACGCGACAGGCTCAACCCCACCGTCCACAGTGGTCGGTAGGCTACTACCCGGCCGGAACGATGGCGTCGACGACCCGGTTGGCCCGCCATTCGTGCTGCTGGTAGTGCTCGGGATAGGCGGAGATCTGCACCGCCTGGGCGGCGTCGGTCAGCCGCATCTGCTGCCAACCGGGCACCTGCTGCAACGCGGCGAGGAACTGGCGGGTGGCGTACGCCGGGTCCATCAACCGGCCGATCGGGCCCCACCCGCTGCTGGAGCGCTGCTGGAACAGCCCCACCGAGTCGTGGTCCCAGCCGACACCCTGGTGCGGATAGTTCTGCGACTCGGGCAGAACCCCGCTGGCGACGTTGTAGAGGTTGCTCTCCTGCATGGCGGTGGCCACCGCGATCACCAGGCCACGCCGCGGTATGCCCATGTCGCGACCGGTCCGGACGATCACCTTGGCGTTGTCCATCTGGTCCTCGTCCAGTCCGGCGACCGGCGCCGGGTCGGTCGGCTTCGCCGTGACGACCTTGCGGGCCCGCGCTGTCGTGTCCGGGTCGGCGGTGGTCGCGGAGGGCGATGGGGTCGCGGCGGGGGTCGTCGGCGCTGCCGAACGGCCGAGACCACGGGAGGCGCTCTGCTGCTCGGCGCGCTGCGCCAGCTCCGAGCTTGCCACGTCGTCGCGGGTCGCCACGCCAGCGTCCCCCTCGCGGGTCTGCACGGCGGCGGCCAGGCCGAGGCAGCAGACCACGCCGGCGGCGAGCGCCACCTGCGCCCGGCGACGTCCGGTCAGGTCACGGGCGTACGCGCGGAGCCGACTCGCGGGGGTTGTCCGTTCGGCTGAGGTGCCATCCTCCATTTCGGCAGTGGGGCTGCTCGGGGCGTTCGGGTCGTCGAGGGTGCCGTCGTCACGCATCAGCCGAGGCTAGGCAGGAGACCTCCCCGATCACGCAGGGTGATCACGTGGTCCTCGCCACAGATTCGGGGTGCCCTGGTGGACGACTGGGGCGGCCGGACGCGCCCGGGGAACGGACCTCGCGTACCGGATGAAGCCGGTGTCGCACGCAGGCCGGCACGGGCGGTGACAGGCCCGGACATCGGTCCCGCCCGCGCCACATGATCGACTAACTCGGCCCTTGAGCCGACCCATCCATCGTCCGAAAGGCGTATTGGGATGGTTGGTCCGATCGTGCCCACCGGCAGGCAACGGATCGCCCGGCGAAGGAATGCACAAGGATGGCGGGTACGTTGCCCGAACCGGGTGCCGTCCGTCGCGTCGGCATTCCGTAGGCACATTTCAGGGAGGTCCGCACCGGTGCTCGACCCACACGAGCTCTACCAGCTCACCGACGATCTGCCCGACCTCGGGCAACCGGTCCTGATCCAGGCCCTCACCGGCTTCGTGGACGCCGGCAACGCCAGCCGGCTGGCCCGCGAGCAGCTGCTCACCTCGCTGGAGAGCAGGCCGATTGCCACCTTCGATGTCGACCAACTCTTCGACTACCGCTCCCGCCGGCCGGTGATGACCTTCGTCGAGGACCACTGGGAGAGCTTCGACGCGCCCGCGTTGGAGCTGCACCTGCTGCACGACGACGACGAGACGCCCTTCCTGCTGCTCACCGGCCCCGAACCGGATCTTCAGTGGGAGCGGTTCACCGCCGCGGTCGCCGGCCTCGCCGCCCGGCTGGACGTGCGGCTCACCGTCGGACTCAACTCGATCCCGATGGCGGTGCCGCACACCCGGCCGACCGGCGTGACCGCGCACGCCACCCGACCGGAGCTGATCGCCGGTTACGAGCCCTGGCTGCAACGGGTCCAGGTGCCCGGCAGCGTCGGTCACCTGCTGGAGTTCCGCCTCGGCGAGCAGGGCCGCGACGCGCTCGGCTTCGCCGCGCACGTGCCGCACTACGTGGCCCAGACCGAGTACCCGGCCGCCGCCGAGGTGCTGCTCACCTCGGTGTCACGCAGCACCGGGCTGCTGCTCCCCGGCGACGGGCTGCGGTCCGCCGCCGAGGTGGTCCGGGTCGAGATCGACAGGCAGGTCGCCCAGACCGAGGACGCCGCCGCCCTGGTCCAGGCCCTGGAGGAGCAGTACGACGCGTTCGCCCGCGGGCGCGGCGAGAAGAACCTGCTCGCCGCGGACGCCGGCCCGCTGCCCACCGCCGACGAGCTCGGCGCGGAGCTGGAACGGTTCCTGGCCGAGCAGACACGCCCCGGCGACACCCCGGGCGGCTGACCCGGCGACGCGGGGGTGGATGGGGCAGGCTGGGGGCATGCGTCTGGCGACCTGGAACGTGAACTCGGTGAAGGCCCGCCTGCCCCGGCTGCTGGAGTGGCTGGCCGGCACCGCCCCCGACGTCGTCTGCCTTCAGGAGACCAAGTGCCCCGACGACGCCTTCCCGGTGGCCGAGGTCGGCGAGCTGGGCTACACGGTGGCCAACCACAGCAACGGCCGGTGGAACGGGGTGGCGATCCTGTCCCGGATCGGCCTGGCCGACGTCCGGGTCGGGTTCGCGGGCGAGCCGGGCTTCCCCGAGCCGGAGGCCCGGGCCGTCTCCGCCACCTGCGACGGGGTGCGGGTCTGGTCGGTGTACGTCCCGAACGGTCGGACGCCGGACGACCCGCACTACGCGTACAAGCTGGCCTGGTTCGCGGCGCTGCGCGACGCCCTGGATGCGGAACTCGCCAGCGGCCTGCCACTTGCCGTCTGCGGGGACTTCAACGTCGCCCCGACCGACGCCGACGTCTGGGACCCGGCGGTCTTCACCCACTCCACGCATGTCACCCCGCCTGAGCGGGCGGCTCTCGCGGCCCTTCGTGACCTGGGGCTCAGCGACGTGGTGCCGACCCCGATGAAGGGGCCACACCCGTTCACCTACTGGGACTACCGGGCCGGGATGTTCCACCAGAACAAGGGCATGCGGATCGACCTGGTGTACGCGTCCGCGCCGTTCGCCCGCGCGGTCCGCTCGGCGTACGTCGACCGGGAGGCCCGCAAGGGCAAGGGCCCCTCCGACCACGCCCCGATCGTGGTCGACGCCGAGCTCGTTCCGGCGGTCGAGACGTTCTGAGCCTCGCTCCCCCGCTGGTGGCTAGGGTGGGCAGATGGCAGTCGTGAAGATCAACGCAATCGAGGTCCCCCCGGGCGCCGGGGACGAACTGGAGAAGCGGTTCGCCGCCCGCGCGGGAACCGTGGAGAACTCCCCCGGATTCCTCGGGTTCGAGCTGCTCCGGCCGGTTGCCGGCGAGACCCGCTATTTCGTGTACACGAAGTGGGAGAGCGAAGAGGCGTACCAGGCCTGGGCCGCCGGGCCGTCCCGCGCCGCCCACGCCACCACACCCGGCGAGAAGCCCAAGCCGCCGGTCGCCAGTGGCGCGAGCCTCCTGGAGTTCGAGGTGGCGCTGCACGTTCCGCAGCCCTGACCTTCGCGCGGGTGCACGGAGATCGAGGTGTCCGGCGTGACGGGATGCCGCAGTTTCCGTGCACCCCGCGTCAGGGCTTGCGGGACGACTGCATGGTGGCGAACGCGATCACGTTGTCGGCGTAGCCGGTCCGGCCGCCGATGAACTGGCCGCCACAGGTGATCAGTCGCAGCCCGGCGGGGCCGTCGTGGCCGTAGATGCGTTCGGCGGGCAGCCTGTCCTTCGGGAAGTGCTCGACGGTGTCGACTTTGAAGACCACCACCGACCGGTCCGCGCGGGCGACCTCGATCAGGTCCCCGGGCTTGAGTTTGCCCAGGTCGTAGAAGACCGACGGGCCGCTCTTGGTGTCCACGTGCCCGACGATCACGGCGGGGCCGGGCTCGCCCGGGGTCGGGCCGCGGTCGTACCAGCCGGTCTCGTTGTGCCGTTCCAACGGCGGTACGGCGATCGAGCCGTCGCGGGCCTGCCCGACGGGCGCCACCGGCGCGGCCACCTTGATCGCCGGCACCGTGAGGCGCACCGGGCGGCTGGCCGACAACCCGACCGTCTCACTGCGGGCGGGACGGTCACCGCCGGCCGGAGCCCAGTCGAGGGGGCCGACCGACCGGCCCAACCCTGCCCCGGTGGCGAACACGCCGGCCAGCACCAGCACCACGGCCAGGGGCACCGACCAGGGGCTGCGCCCGGACGGACGGCTGCGCCGGGGCGCGACGGCCGTGGCCGGGCGCGCGGCCACGGACGGCCGACCCGGGGAAGCCGACGGATCGGCGGAGGCCCGCTCGACGGACGACCGCTCGGCAGCGGACCGCGTACCAGCGGACGGCCGCTCGGCAGACGGGCCCGAACCGGCGGGCGGTCGGGAGCCGGCGGGCGGCGGTGTGGGGCGGAAGATCTCCATGGCGGGCTCAGCGGCGGACAGCGCCACGGACGGTACGCGGTCGACGCAGGGCCAGCACCGCGACGATCAGTCCGGTGATGGTGAGCGCCGCGCCGCCGGGCAGCAGCAGTTTGCCGGTCATGCCGCCGGAGCCACCGCCGAAGCCGGTGGCCGGCCCTCGGCTCGGGTGTTCCGGCACCTTCTTGACCACCTGGAGCATCGTCGAGGCGGTCTCGCCGTCGCGGCACTCAAGCTTGACCCGGTAGTTGCCGGGGCGGGTGCGCTCGCGCACCATCGGTGCGGCGGTGAGGACGCCACGCTGCGGTTGGACGCCGATCGCGCCGAAGGCGTCGGAGACGACAGTGGCGCCCACCGAGTTGTCCCGGCAACTGGCCCGGATGCCGACGAGGTAGCCGGGCTGCACGGTGCTGGGGGTCACCTCGACGAACACGTCGACCGGAGGCGGCGGCTGGGGCGCGGACACCGGCAGGCCAGCCGGCTGGGACGCGTCCGGCCCGGGAGCGGCGTACGCGGGGGCGGCGGCCAGCAGGGGGCCGGCGAGCACTGTCACCACGGCCAGGGTCACGCCGCCACGGGTCACTGTCACGATGCCCCCTCTCGACGCGGTAGGACCGCGCCGGGCAGCGGACCGCCCGGCCTGCCGTACCAGATGGATCCTCTCATTCCCGGTCGCACATCACATCCGATCCGCCGACGGCGTCGCGTACCCTCGGGTGGTTGTGACCGCCACCGACAATGATCCCGCCGCCGTTGCGCCAGTGGGCCACATCCGCACCTTCCACCCCCGTCGTGGCCGGATGAGCGGCCGGCAGACCGACGCGCTCGACCGGCTCTGGTCCCGTTACGGCCTGGACGTGTCGGACGCGCCCGTCGACCTCGCGAAACTGTTCGGCCGTCGGGCACCGGTGGTGCTGGAGATCGGCTCGGGCATGGGGGACAGCACCGCCGCGATGGCCGCCGCTGACCCGGGTCGAGATTATCTGGCGGTCGAGGTGCACACGCCGGGAATCGCGAACCTGCTCGACCTTGTGGAACGCGGTGACCTGGGCAATGTGCGGGTCGCGCGGGGCGATGCGTTGGACCTGGTCAGGGGCCTGCCCGAGGGTGCGCTGGCGGCCGTGCACGTCTATTTCCCGGACCCGTGGCCCAAGGCGCGCCACCACAAGCGGCGGATCATCCAGCCGGCGCACGTGGCACTGCTGCGCTCGCGTCTGGCGGCCGGCGGCACGCTGCACTGCGCGACCGACTGGGCCGAGTACGCCGAGGCGATGCGGGAGACCCTGGACGCCGACCCGGAGCTGGTGGACGCGTACGGCGGTTTCGCGCCTCGCCCGGCCCACCGGCCGGTGACGAAGTTCGAGCGGCGGGCGATCACCGCCGGACGGCCGGTCGCCGACCTGATCTACCGGCGTCGGTGAAACGGAGGCCGGTTGGCGCCGGAGGCCATGATCCAGGCACCATGGACGGGATATGACGCTCACCGCCGCGCTGCCGCCTAGCGCCGACCCCGACACCCTCTTCGACGCGTTCGCCGGTTGGGCGAAGGAGCGCGGCCTCGACCTCTATCCCCATCAGGAGGAGGCGGTCATCGAGATCGTCTCCGGCGCCAACCTGATCATGAACACGCCCACCGGCTCGGGTAAGAGCCTGGTGGCGATCGCCGCGCACTTCGCCGCCCTCGCCGACAGCCGGACGACCTTCTACACAGCGCCCATCAAGGCGCTGGTGTCGGAGAAGTTCTTCGCGCTGTGCGAGGTCTTCGGCGCCGAGAACGTCGGCATGCTCACCGGCGACGCCAGCGTCAACGCCGACGCCCCGATCATCTGCTGCACCGCGGAGATCCTTGCCAATCTGGCGCTGCGCGAGGGCGACCGGGCCGACGTCGGCCAGGTGATCATGGACGAGTTCCACTTCTACGCCGAGCCCGACCGGGGCTGGGCGTGGCAGGTGCCGATCATCGAGCTGCCGCAGGCGCAGTTCGTCCTGATGTCGGCCACCCTGGGGGACACCACCCGGTTCGTCGACGACCTGACCCGGCGTACCGGGCGGCCGACCGCCGTCGTCCGCTCGGCCGAGCGGCCGGTCCCGCTGATCTTCTCGTACGCGATGACGCCGCTGCACGAGACGCTCGAAGAACTGCTGGAGACCAAGCAGGCCCCGGTGTACGTCGTGCACTTCACCCAGGCCGCCGCGCTGGAACGCGCCCAGGCGCTGATGAGCGTCAACGTCTGCACCCGCGCCGAGAAGGACATGATCGCGAGCGCGATCGGTGGTTTCCGGTTCACCTCGGGCTTCGGCAAGACGCTGTCCCGGCTGGTCCGGCACGGCATCGGCGTACACCACGCCGGCATGCTGCCCAAGTACCGCCGGCTCGTGGAGACCCTCGCCCAGGCCGGCCTACTCAAGGTCATCTGCGGCACCGACACCCTCGGCGTCGGCATCAACGTGCCGATCCGCACCGTGCTGTTCACCGGCCTGTCCAAGTACGACGGGGTGCGCACCCGGCTGCTCAAGAACCGGGAGTTCCACCAGATCGCCGGGCGGGCCGGTCGGGCCGGCTACGACACCATCGGCCGCGTCGTGGTGCAGGCGCCCGAGCACGTCATCGACAACGAGAAGGCCCTCGCGAAGGCCGGCGACGACCCGAAGAAGCGCCGCAAGGTGGTCCGCAAGAAGCCGCCGGAGGGCTCGATCGGCTGGGGTCAGCCCACCTTCGACCGGCTGGTCGAGGCCGAGCCGGAACCGCTGACGTCCAGCTTCCAGGTCAGCCACTCGATGCTGCTCAACGTCATCGGCCGCCCCGGGGACGCGTTCACCGCCATGCGGCACCTGCTCACCGACAACCACGAGGAGCCCGCCGCCCAGCGCCGGCACATCCGACGGGCCATCGCCATCTACCGGGCCCTGCGCGCCGGTGGGGTGGTCGAGGAACTGCCCGAGCCGGACGAGACGGGCCGGCGGATCCGGCTCACCGTCGACCTCCAGCTCGACTTCGCCCTCAACCAGCCGCTCTCCCCCCTCGCCCTGGCCACCATCGAGTTGCTCGACGCCGAGTCCCCGTCGTACGCCCTGGACGTGCTCAGCGTCATCGAGTCGATCCTCGACGACCCCCGGCAGATCCTCTCCGCGCAGCAGTTCAAGGCGCGCGGCGAGGCGGTGGCAGCCATGAAGGCCGAGGGCATCGAATACGAGGCCCGCCTCGAACTGCTCGACGAGGTGACCTACCCCAAGCCGCTCGCCGAACTGCTCGGGGCCGCGTACGAGATGTACCGGCAGGGGCACCCCTGGGTCGCCGACCACGAACTCTCCCCCAAGGCCGTCGTCCGCGACATGTACGAGCGGGCCATGACCTTCACCGAGTACGTCCAGTTCTACGGGCTGACCCGCTCGGAGGGGCTCGTCCTGCGCTACCTGGCCGACGCGTACAAGACGCTGCGCCAGACCGTCCCCGAGGACGCCAAGACCGAGGAGCTGATCGACCTCATCGAGTGGCTCGGCGAACTGGTGCGCCAGGTCGACTCCAGCCTGATCGACGAGTGGGAGCGGCTGCGCAACCCGTCGGACGTGGCCGAGGTGGCCCAGGCGCACGCCTCCCTGACCGACCGGCCACCTGCGGTGACCCGCAACGCGCGGGCCTTCCGGGTGCTGGTGCGCAACGCGCTGTTCCGCCGCGTCGAGCTGGCCGCGCTGCGCCGCTGGGATCTGCTCGCCGAACTGGACGCCGGCGACGGCTGGGACTACGACGCGTGGGCCGACGCGCTGGGGCCGTACTTCGAGGCGTACGACTCGATCGGTACCGGGCCGGACGCCCGGGGACCGGCGCTGCTGATGATCGAGCAGGGCCGGGAGAAGTGGACGGTCCGGCAGATCTTCGACGACCCCGACGGCGACCACGACTGGGGTATCAGCGCCGAGGTCGACCTGGTGGCGTCCGACGAGGTCGGCGCGGCGGTCGTCCGGATCACCGACGTCGGCCAGCTCTGACGTCCGCCGTCACCGGGTACCGGCGGTGGCCTTGATCCGGCGTACGGCCTCGGCGGCGCCCTGATTCCACGGGGTGCCGTGGCCGGGGAGGATCCAGGTGGCCCGCAGGTCCTCGATGCGGGCGAGCGAGGCGAGCGCCAGCGCCGGGTCGTCGGTGAACGGCGCCGGCTGCGGACCCGGCTGGCCGGTCAGCACGTGACGGGTGGTGAGCGCGTCGCCGACGAACACGGCGTCGGCGATCGGCACGTGCACGGCGATGCTGCCCGGCGAGTGACCGGGCATGCCGATGATGCGGGGAGCGCCGGGCAAATCGAGCACCTGCCCGTCCTGCACGGCGACCACCTCGGTGAGGTAGGTCGTGCGCAGCCCGCCCTTGCGGCCCGCGTACCAGATGAAGCCTGCCGTCGCTCCGATCTTGAGGGTCCCGAAGGGCGCCTTGGACTTGACCTCGCCGCGGGCGCGGGCGGCGTCCGCTTCGTGCACGTAGACCGGTACGCCGTGGTCGCGCCGGAGCCGTTCGGCGAAACCGATGTGGTCGGTGTCGCCGTGGGTGAGGATCAGACCCTTGACGTCGGCGAGCGAGCGGCCCATGGCGGACAGCTCCGCGACCAGGTCGGACCAGTGGCCGGCGAGGCCGGCGTCCACGACGGTCACGCCCTCCTCGGTGTCGATCAGGTAGGCGGCGACGATGTCGTTGCCGATGCGGTGCAGGTGTGGTCCGAGCTTCATGGCTTCCTCCAGGTGTGGCGTCCCGCTCTGATGGCTACGATACATAGCCATCATGCCTAAGCGCCATAGCTATCATGGTGACGGTCGTCGCCAACCCGGAAGGACCACCCATGCCCACCCCCGACCGGACGTCCCTCGCCGACATCGTCACGGCTGCCCGCGAGATCCTGGAGGCCGAAGGACTGCCCCGCCTGACCATGCAGGCGGTCGCCGAACGGGTCGGCGTACGCGCCCCCTCGCTGTACAAGCGGGTCCGCAACCGTGACGACCTGATCCGGCTCGTCGCCGAGGCGATCGTCCGCGACTTCGGTGAACGGCTCAGCGCCGTCGCCGGCAGCGGCGATCCGGGCCGGGACCTCGCCGAACTGGCCCGCGCCTTCCGCGCGTTCGCCCACGCCCAACCGGCCGGCTACGACCTGATGTTCAGCAACGGCCCCGCCGAGACCCGCCCCAGCCTCGAAAGCCTGACCCTGGCCAGCGCACCAGCGCTCCGCGTCGCCGCCGACCTCGCCGGACCCGAGCACGCGCTGGCGGGCGCCCGCATGCTCACCGCCTGGGCCAACGGCTTCGTCAGCATGGAACTCGCCGGCGCCTTCAACCTCGGCGGCGATCTCGACGAGGCGTTCGAGTTCGGCATCGACCGCCTGATCGCAGCCCTGGCCAACCTGCCCCGACCGACATGACACAGCGGCCCTCCGACCGTCGGCCGACCTCACCCGCGGGGCGGCGCCGTCGAAGCGCGCACGACGACCTCGGTGGGCAGGATCAGCGTCGTACGGGTGAGGGCCGGCCGCAGCAGCATGCGGACGGCCTCGGCACCCTTACGGGCGTGCGGCTGCCGCACTGTGGTCAGGGCCGGCGTGGCGGCTGCCGCCTCCGGTACGTCGTCGAACCCGACGACGGAGAGCCGGTCGGGAACCCCGATGCCACGGCGGGTCGCCTCGGCGACGACGCCGAGCGCCAGCCTGTCGCTCATCGCCAGGATCGCCGTGGGCGGCTCGGCGAGATCCAGCAGAGGTGCCGCCGCGGCGGCGCCGTCGGCCTCCTCGACCCCACGGGCCGCCACGACGACGACCCGGCCACCGTCGGCGAGTACGGGCGCGAGGGTGTCCCGGTAGCCGTCGAGGCGGGCACGGTTGGCGACGTACCCGGTGGGGGCGTCGAGACCGGCGGACACCACGGTCGTCTCCGAGCGCCGGGCCAGGGCGAAGCTGATCACGCCGATGCGGCGGTGGCCCAGGTCGACCAGGTGGGCCGCCGCGGATCGGGCGGCGGCCCGGTCGTCGATGCCGACGTACGGCTCCCCCGGCGCCACCGGGGCGTCGAGCCCGACGACCGGCAGGCGGCGGGCGCGCAGCAGCTCGCGCCGCTCGGGCTCCAGCGGGTCGCAGAAGGCGACGAAGCCGTCCACCAGAGCGTTGGGAACGATGTCCGGGAGGCCCGGTTCGGCGCGGGGGACGAGCACCAGCGAGGAGCCGTGCTCGCCGCATATGCGGGCCACACCAGCCGTTGTCAGTCGGGCCGCCGGGTCCTCGAAGAGGTACTGCAGGGGCTCGTGGATGATCAGCCCGACGGCGCCGGTCCGGCCACGGCGAAACGTGTTCGACAGCGGGTCGGGCCCCGGGTAGCCGAGGGCCTGTGCGGCGTCGAGGATCCGGTCGCGCAGCTCGCGACTGAGCTGGTCGGGCCTGTTGAACGCATTGCTCACAGTGGCCTGACTGACGCCTACCGCCTTCGCGACGTCTCGCATCCGCGGGGGTGGAACGTTGCTCATCTCGGAGACTCCACTGCGTTGAGCCGACTCTCTGATACGTATAAGTTAGCCCCATGGGCGTCGATGTGGCGGACGGCGTGCGCGGCCGGACGAGCAGCGACTGGCTCGTCCCCGCGTCCGCGTTCGCGGTCAACGGCGCACTCTACGGCAGCCTGCTCACCCGCTATCCCGAGATCGCCGACCGGGTGTCCGCAAGCGAGACCCAGTTCGGCGTGGTGCTCTTCGCGGCGGCGATCGGTGGGCTGCTCGGGTCGCTTGTCGCTCCCCTGCTCGCCCGCGCGGTCGGTGAACGATCGGCCACCCTGCTCGCCGGCGCGGGCTATGCGCTGCTTGCCGTGGGCGTGGCGTGGGCACCGCAACTGACCCTGCTCGGCGGGGCACTGCTCCTGCTGGGCGTGCTCGACGGCGCGCACGACGTGGCGATGAACGCCTTCGCGGTCCGGGTGCAGCAGCACCGCGCCACGACGCTGATGGGACGGATGCACGCCACCTGGTCGCTCTCCCTGGCTGCGGCGGGCGTGCTGGGCACCATCGCCGCCGGGCTCCGGGTGCCGGTGGCCCTGCACGTCGGCATCGCCGCCGCGGTCGCACTTGTCGTCCAGGTGGCGATCGCCCTCAGCCGCAGAGGCGTGGTGGCCGGCGGCCCACCGGCACCGGCATCGACCAGCAAACCGGCGCAGCCGCCACGGTCGAGAGGTCGACTGCGGTACGTACTGCCGGTGTTGGGGCTGGCGGCGGTGGCCGCGAGCTACGTCGAGAGCCCCGGGCAGGAGTGGACCGGTCTCCTGCTCAGCCGCGGCTTCGACGCGACACCGCAGGTGGCGGCGGCGGCCCCGGTGCTCTTCGGCGCCGGCCTGCTCGCCTCCCGCCTGCTCCTGGACGCGGCGGTGGCGCGCATCGGTCAGGCGACCGTCGCCACGATCAGCGGCGCCACCATGATGGCGGCGGTCGGCACCGGTCTGCTGTGCACGCTGGCGGACGCGCCGGCGTGGTGGGCGCTGGCCGCTGTGGCAGTCGCCGGCTTCGGAGCCGGCCCGGCGTTCCCCCTGCTGTTCGGCGCGGCGGACCACCTGAGCGTGCGGCACGGCATCGCCCCGGCCCGCACGGCGTCAATGGTGTCGGCGCTGTCCCGCGTCGGCGCGATCTCGGCACCGATCGTGGTGGGGCCGCTTACCGACGCGTTCGGCATGGGGATGGTCTTCGCGATCATGGCGGTCGGTGCCGCACTGGTGCTGGGCGCGCTGCCCCGGGCGGTCCGAGGTAACACCTACGCCGATCCGAGCCGGGCGTACCCGAGCTAATGCAGACGCGGCCCGGACCCGGATGCGACGTACGTGAACGGACAACCTCGATGTCCGGTCCACGTGAAGGTGGCACTAATCGTCGCGCTTGAGCAGTAGCGGTGCCAACTAGGTGCGGACGGCGGAAGCGTTTCCGTCCAGGTTTAGTTGGCACCTTCTTGAGCGGGGTGGCCGAGCGCGGCGACGTCGTCCTCGTCGAGCTTGATCACCACCGATGCCTGGGTCAGTGGACTTGGCCGGGATGCTAGGGCCGGCGGTGTGCAAAGAGGATCGCTCCTGGAAGGCTCTCGTCGAGGCCGAGCAGCATCTGGGCCTTTACCGTGAATCCGGCATCGCGCAGCCAGGTCGCCATCCGGTCCGGCTGACGGCGGTGCACGTAGACCTTCATCGGATGACCGCCGTAGCCTTCCGTCTTCAGCTGTGACCCATCTCCGACGTGAAAGCCGAGCAACAGAGGTCCATCGGGACGCAGCACCCGCCGAAAGTGGCCAAGAACCGCCGGGATCTCGTCGTCGGGGATGTGGATCAACGACCAGAAGGCGAGCAGAGCAGTGATCGAGGCGTCAGCGAGTTGTAGGTCCGTCATCGAACCCACCTCGAACCGCAGGTCGGGGTGCTCCCGCCGAGCGATGTCGATCATCGCGGGTGCCAAATCGACGCCGAAGGCATCGACGCCCAGCTTATGCAGGTGGGCAGTGACATGGCCTGGTCCGCAGCCCACGTCCGCCACCGGGCCACCGCCGGCGGCATGGACCAGGTCGGCGAACAACGCCAACGCCGCGAGCAGATAGGGCTCCCCGGCCAAGGCCACCCGTGTGTAGTCGGAGTAGCTGTCGGCGACCGTGTCGTAGGAGATCCGGATGTCTGCCAACCAGCCGTCCGCTCGCCTGCTCCGTGACCCAGAAGTGCCGCCGCCTTCCAACCGCGTTCCGGCATCCGTCATCGTTCGGCTCCTCCTCATGTGGTGCGGACGCGTAGGTCTCGGAAGCCGCGCACGCTACCAGTCTCCAAGCCAACTTCGGTGAACTGAGCACCCACCTTCGAGGTTTTGACACCGCCCTGGCCGTCACCAGCTACAACGAGACAGACGCCAGATGTCGGAGACCGGAGACCAGTGCCAACACAATCCGGACGGTGCCACCACTGGTGCCAACAACCGTGGACGGTGCCAGCTTCAAGTGGACCGGACACTCGAAGCGTCAGATCCCTGTGGGCAATGTCAGGGGTGTCGATTAGAATGTATGTACTAATCAAGGCTCCTGACCTGGGAGGACGCCCGTGACCGCGCCCGCCTCCACACCCCTCACGCCCTACGCCACTCTGCTCGGCTTCACCCGCTACGTCGACCGCACCGGCCCCACCAAGGCGACCTTCGTGGGTGGCCTGCGCAAGCAGCGCGCCAGCCGCTCCGGCTTCAACCCGCACGGCCAGTTCGTCAAGGCGCTCAAGGCCGACATCGCCTTCCACACCGGCGGCACGCACCTGACCGGGGTTGTCGACGTGGTCAAGCCACGCTGGCGCCCGCTCTACCAGGCCCTGGTGCCCGGTGCCACTGCCTGGCTGCACTCCCTCGGCGACCCAGCCGCCATCGACCTCGCGCAGACGCGCGACGCCCTGGCCATGCTGGGCGACCTTCCCGTCAAGATCAACCCCCATTTCGGCGTACGCCACAACGACGGCCGCGCCGAAGCGGTCCGCCTGCACTTCGACGAGGCACCACCGAGCGAGGAATCAGTGCTCGCGACCCTGCACCTGATGGCCCGACACATGGACGCCGTTCTCCCGCACGCCGAGCCCGTCCTTGTCGACGTCCGGCGCGGCCAAGCCCACCGCATGCCCACCGACGCCAAGCCCGAACAGATCGAACGCTGGCTGGCCGGCGAAGCCGCCGCCTTCCGCGCCATCTGGTCCACCGCCGCCTGACACCACCGACCCGCGCGACCCGCAATCGCCAAGATCCGCGCAACTTCAGGGATCCTGCTGCCTCCCGTCGTCGGGAGGCAGCAAGTCCGGCGAAGTTGCGCGGATCTTGGTCTGGCCGTTGCCGATGGAGGTTATCCACAGGGACTGACCAGGGGCATGTCCGCCGGTCAAGGTGTCATCATGCCTGTTCCCCCACGACGGCCGGCAGCCTTGCAGGGCCGCGTCTTTCGCGGCTCCCGGATCGTCGCCCAAGGTCTGCTGACCCGCACGGAGTTGCGGAGTGCTGCCTGGCGTCCCCTGTTCCGGGATGTCTACGCGGACGCACAGATGCCCCTCACGCACCACATCCGTTGTGCGGCGGCGGCCCGGTGGGTGCTGCCACCGGGCGTGCTGATCGCAGGCCGCAGCGCAGCGGCGCTCTACGGCGCGACGTCGGTTGCCGACCATGAGCCTCTCGACGTGCTCGTGCCCATTGGGCAGCGGTTCGGGCCGGTCTCGGGGCTGACCGTGCACACCGGTGCGATCAGCGCCAGCGATGTCGGGGTCCATTCCGGCGTCGCGCTGACCACGCCGACACGCACCTGCTGGGACCTGGCCCAGTGGCTCCCCACCGAAGAGGCGGTGGCCGTCGTCGATCGCATCGCCGGCCTACGCCTGGTGACGCTCCCCCGGTTGCGTACGGACGCCAGGGCGCGAGTCGGCAGTCGAGGCTGGAAACGGATGCTGCGGGTGACCGAGTTGGCCGACGCCGGCGCGGAGTCGGCCCAGGAATCCCGACTCCGGGTGCGGATCGTGCTCGCCGGGCTTCCAGCGCCTGTCACCCAGTTCGTGGTCGAGCGCGACGGCCGGTTCGTGGCCCGCCTTGACCTGGCCTGGCCGCACCTGAAGGTCGCCGTCGAGTACGACGGCCTGTGGCACCACGATCCGGAACAGTTCCACCGCGACCGGCGCCGCCTCAACCGTCTGCTGGGTGAGGACTGGCTCGTCCTGCACATCACCGCCAAGCGGTTCCGGGAGGACTTCGACGGCTTCCTTGCCGAACTCCGCGCCGCCCTGCGCACCCGCAGTCGCTGACCCATGGACACGCCAAGATCCGCGCAACTTCTCGGATCCTGCTGTCTCACCAACTCGTGAGGCAGCACTTTCCCCGAAGTTGCGCGGATCTTGGGCCAGCAGGGCGGGGCGGGGCGGGGGTTACGCGGCGGGGAGGTACTTGGCCAGGTCGTCGAGGATCTTGTTGGCGGCGCCGACACCGATGCCGGTCATCCAGATCTCGTCGGAGACCGGGTACGCCTTGCCGGCCTTGACGGCGCTGAGGCCCTTCCAGAGGGTGCCGCCACCGACCTTGGCCTGCTCCGCGGCAGCCTTCTCGCCGTACGCGGTCACGAAGATGACGTCACCGTCGACCTCGTTGATCCGCTCGGGGCTGACCAGGTCGAAGCGCTTGTCCTCCTTGTTGGCGAGCATCTGCCGCTCGGGCCGGCTGAGGCCGGTGTCGCCGATGACGATGCCGGAGAAGGAGTCGGGGCCGTACACCCGGATGTTGCCCGGGATGAACCGCACGATGGACACCTTGCGGGCGGCGGGGTCGCCGAGGGTCGCGCCGAAGTCCTTGGCCCGCTTCTCGTACGTGGCGAGGAGGTCCTTGGCCTGCTGCTCACGGCCGAGCGCCTTGCCGTCGAGGAGGAAGTTCTCCTTCCAGGTGATGCCCACCTTCTCGGTGAAGACGGTGGGGGCGATGGCGGCCAACTCGTCGTAGAACTTCTCCTGGCGGAACTTGCTGCCCAGGATGAGGTCCGGCTTCAGCGCGTTGATCGCCTCCAGGTCGGGCTCGGTGAGGACCCCGACCTCCTTGATGCCGGCGAGCTTGTCCTCGCCGAAGTAGGTCGGCCAACTCCTGGCCTCACCGGCGGTGGCGGCGCCGATCGGTGTTACGCCCAACGACAACGCTGTGTCGATCTTGTCGGTGTCGAGCACCACGACGCGCTTGGGTTCCGCCGGGACCTTTGTGGTGCCCATGGCGTGGGTGATCTCCCGGGTCTCCGCGGTGGTGGAGTTGGCGACCGGGTCGCTCTCACCGCAGGCGGTGAGTCCGACGCCGATGGCGACGGCCGCGGCGAGAGCGGCGACGAGACGACGACGCATCAGAGTCCTTTCGAGGGGTACGAGACGGCGAGCGGCTTGACCGCGTCGCCAGCGGGTCGGGCGTCCGGCGTGGACGCACCCGACAGATCAGGGTCGCCAGCGACGGCCGGCACGGGCGCACCGGACGAAGCGCCAGCGGGCGGAGCGCCGGCCGGAGCGGCAGCGGCAGGAGCGGCGGCGGCCGAAGCGGCGAGCGGGGCGGCGGTGCCGCCGGTGTGTGCTGGCACTACCAGGGGTGCCCCGGTGACCGGGCAGGGTACGACCACGCAGGCCAGCCCGAAGACGTCACGGACCAGGTCGACCGTGAGGATCTCCCGGGGCGGTCCGACGGCCACCACCGCGCCGTCGCGCATCGCGACCAGGTGGTCGGCGTAGCGGGCGGCCTGGTTGAGGTCGTGCAGTACGGCGACCACGGTGCGGCCACGCTCGACGCGCAGCCGGTGCAGCAGGTCCAGCACCTCGACCTGGTGTGCCAGGTCGAGGAAGGTGGTGGGTTCGTCCAGCAGGAGGGCGTCGGTGTCCTGGGCGAGGGTCATGGCTATCCAGACCCGCTGCCGCTGGCCGCCGGAGAGGCTGTCCACCGGGCGGTCCGCCAGGTCCGCCACGTCGGCCAGGGCCATCGCCTCGTCGACCGCCGCGCCGTCCTGCGACGACCACTGCCGCCACCACCGCTGGTACGGCTGCCGGCCCCGCCCGACCAGGTCGGCAACTGTGACGCCCTCAGGCACGAGCGGGCTCTGCGGCAGCACGCCGAGCCGGCGGGCGACCTCCCGGGTGGGCAGGTCGCGGATCGCCGTGCCGTCCAGCAGCACCGCGCCGCGTCGCGGGGTGAGCAGCCGGGCCATTGTGCGCAGCAGGGTGGACTTGCCGCACGCGTTGGGCCCGACGATGACTGTGAACGCGTCGGTGGGCAGGTCCAGGTTGAGCCCGTCGAGCACGGTCCGCTCGTCGTAGCCGGCGACCAGGTCGCGGGTGGAGAGCATCGCACCACTCCTTCGAGGCGTCACGGTCTGTTGCGGCGGCACGGTGCTGTGCGACGTCACCGTGCTGGACGACGTCGCGGGCGCTTGCGGCGGCACGGGCTTCTGCGGCGTCACGAGGGCCGCCGCCGTCCACGCAGCAGCAGGAAGATCAGGTACGGGCCGCCGATCGCGGCGGTCAGCACACCGGCCGGCAGTTGGGTGGGCGCGAACAGCCGACGGCCGGCGAGGTCGGCCAGCACCAGCAGCAACGCGCCGAGCAGGGCGGCGCACACCAGCGGCGGCCGTTCGGCGCGTACCAGCCGGCGGGCCAGTTGGGGGGCGACGAGCGCTACGAAGTCGACGGCACCGACCTGGGCGGTGACCATCGCGGCGACGAGCACGCCGGTGCTGGCGAGCCCGATCCGGCGGGCCACCGGGCGCAGCCCGACGCCTCGTGCGGTGTCGTCGTCCAGGGCGGTGCTGTTGAGCGCCCAGCCGGCCCAGGCCAGCACGGGCAGCAGCACCAGCAGGGTGCCGGCGATCCAGGCGGCCTCGGTCCAGCCCTTGCCGGCGAGGGTGCCGATCAGCCAGATCTGCGCGCGCAGCCCGTCGATCGGATCGGCGGTCAGCATGACCACCTCGATCAGCGCCCGGAAGGCGAACGCCACAGCCACCCCGGCGAGCACGAACCGCTGGGCGGCAAGCCCGTGCCGGGCGCCGAGGGCGAACAGCAGGGCTGCCGCGACCAGGCCACCGACGAGCGCGCTGGGTGCTACGAGGACCGCGGCGGCCCCGCTGGTCAGCGCCACTGTCGCGGCGAGGCCGGCGCCCTGGGTGATGCCGATGACGTCGGGGCTCGCGAGGGGGTTGCGGGCCACGCTCTGGATGAGCGTGCCGGCCACGCCGAAGGCCGCGCCGGCCACCGCGGCCAGCAGGATCCGGGGCAACCGAAGATCAAGAACAACGAGGTCGTACGGGGTGCCGGCGCCGGAGAGCGAGCGGATGACGTCGCCCGCGGCGACGTACGGGGTGCCCAGGGACAGGCTCAGCAGCATGGCCAGCAGGAGCAGGACTGTCAGCGCGACGGCGACAAGCACCGCGCGGCGGCGCACCTGGAGGCTGACCGGGCCGATCCGCAGCAGCGACCGCCCGGGCAGCAGCGCGCCACGGGCGCCAGCCGGACCAGAGGAGTCAGCCGGACCGGAAGAGTCAGCCGGGCGGTGGGTGGTGGCGGTCACGCGGTCACCACCCGGGCGCGACGGACCAGGAAGGCCAGCAGCGGCGCGCCGATCAGGGCGGTGACGATTCCGGCCGGTATCTCGCCGGGTGGGGCGACGAGCCGGCCGACGACGTCGGCGCTGAGCAGCAGCGCCGGCCCGAGCAGGGCGGACACGGCGAGCGTCCAGCGGTGGTCCGCGCCGACCAGGGCACGTGCCAGGTGCGGCACGGCGAGCCCGACGAAGGCGATCGGTCCGGCCGCCGCCACCGCCGCCCCGGTCAGCAGCACGGCGGCCAGGCCACCGCCGAGGCGGACCAGGCCGATGCGGTGGCCGAGGCCACGGGCCACGTCGTCGCCGAGGGCCAGCGCGTCCAGTCCACGGGCGACGACGGCGGCCAGCACGAGCCCGACGACGACGAAGGGCAGCAGTTGGGCGGTGACGGTCAGGTCGCGGCCGGCGAGTCCGCCGACCACCCAGAACCGGTACTCCTCGAAGGTGCGGGCGTCGATGCTGAGCAGCGCGTACACCCCGGAGGCGAGACTGGCGTCGAGCGCTGCGCCGACGAGTGCGAGGGTGACCGGACTCGCGCCTTCGCGGGCGCGGGCGGCGATGGCGAAGACCAGCACGCCGGCGAGGAGCGCCCCGGCGATGCCGAACCAGACGTACCCGGCGAGCGTTCCGACTCCGAAGACGGAGATGGCGAGGACCACGCCGAACGACGCGCCGGCGCTGATGCCGAGGATGCGCGGCTCGGCGAGGGGGTTGCGGGTCAGCGCCTGGAACAGCACGCCGGCCATGGCGAGTGCGAGGCCGACGGCGAGCCCGAGGGCGGTACGCGGCATCCGCAGCTCGCGGACGATTACTGTGGCGTCGCCGCTGTCCGGCGCGACGAGGGCGTGCCACACCTGGTCGACGCCGAGTTGCCGGCTGCCGAGCGCGAAGCTGGCCAGTACGGCGAGCAGCAGCACGAGCGCGGCTCCGGCGGTGACTGCCACCCTACGGCCGGTACGGGTGCCGGACCGGCTGCGGGCCATGGCCGGCCGGCTGGCGAGGGTGGTCACGATTCTCCTGCACGTTTCGCGCTTAGGTTCGCCTTACCTTAGCTGAGCGGCTGAGGGGTGCCTAACTGGTACCTGTCGATCCGAAAAGGGCTGACCAGGGCGGACGCCCGCGCGGGAGGACTGGCGCGCCTAGGGTGGGCTCATGCGATTCGACCAGCACACGGTCGTACTCCTGGTCCGGCCGGCGGAGGTCCCCGAGCTGCCGCTGGACGCGGCCGACCGGTTGCGGGACGCCCACCTGGCCCACCAGGCCGGCCTCGTGGAGCAGGGCCTCGTGCTCGCGGCCGGCCCGTTCCTGGCCGGCGACGACGAGCGGTTGCGGGGCTTCGTCGTGCTCTCCATCGGCCCGGACGAGGCCCGCGAGCTGTTCCACAACGATCCGGCGGTACGGGCCGGCCTGCTGGCCGTGCGGGTGATGAGCTGGATGGTGCCGGAGGGCAACGTACGGTTCGAGAGCGTGCCGATGCCCGTGTCGATGCTGGAGGCGGCATCCGGCGACTGAGCGCGCCACCGACGCTCAGACGGGCCGGCCGGATCAGGCGACCGGGGCCACCCGCAGGGCGTCCACCGGCCCGACGATCATCCGCAGCGACGGGAAGTGGTCGCGCAGGACGGCCTGGCACCGCTCGCACGGCGCGACGACCTCGCGGCCCCGGTCGGCGACCGTGACGATCGTCTCCAACTCGGTGACGCCCTGCGTCGCGGCAGTGCCGATGACGACAAGCTCGGCACAGGTCCCGCCGGTCTCGTGGTGGACGTTCACGCCTGTGAAGACCCGCCCGTCGGCGGTACGCGCCGCGGACGCGACGGTGTGGCGCTGGCTGCGGCAACGCAGCTTGGCGACCGCCGAGGCGGCCTGCACCAGCGCACGGTCGGTGTCCCGCAGCTCCATCCCGGCCCCCAGCGCTCGACGTCGGCCGCCAACTCTAGACGGCGGCATGCCGGCCCGACCCGGCCCACCGGGCGACCGGTAACCCGGGGGCGCTGCGCCGCCGCGCTGCCTATTCTTGGGCACGACATGCAGAATCAAGCCGCCGCCGCCGCGACCGATCCGGTCCGCGAGCTGCACCGCCGCCTCACTCCCCTGATGTTCCGCGACCAGCGCCGGCTCCAGCGACGCCTGGACGGTGCCCGCAAGCTGCGTGACCCGCAGCGCCGGGAGGCTGCCCTGGCGGAGATCACCGCCGAGGTGGCAAGGGCCGAGCAGCGACTCGCCGCCCGGCGCGCGGCGGTGCCGGTGATCACGTACCCGGCGGGGTTGCCGGTCAGTGAGCGCAAGGACGACATCGCCGCCGCGATCCGCGATCACCAGGTGGTGATCGTGGCCGGCGAGACCGGCTCCGGCAAGACGACCCAGCTGCCGAAGATCTGCCTGGAGTTGGGGCGTGGCGTGCACGGCCTCATCGGGCACACCCAGCCCCGACGGCTGGCGGCCCGGACGGTGGCCGACCGCATCGCCGACGAGTTGGGCACCGAGCTGGGTGACGTGGTCGGTTACAAGGTGCGCTTCACCGACCAGGTAAGCGAGCGCAGCCTGGTCAAGCTCATGACCGACGGCATCCTGCTGGCCGAGTTGCAGACCGACCGGATGCTGCGCCAGTACGACACGTTGATCATCGACGAGGCGCACGAGCGCAGCCTCAACATCGACTTCATCCTCGGGTACCTGCGGGAGCTGCTGCCCCGGCGACCCGACCTCAAGGTGATCATCACCTCGGCCACCATCGAGACCGACCGTTTCGCCAGGCACTTCGCCGGGCCGCCCACCGCCGACGAACCGGAGGGCGTACCCGCGCCGGTGGTGGAGGTGTCGGGGCGTACCTACCCGGTCGAGGTGCGCTACCGGCCGCTCGTCGAGGTGGCCGAGGGCGAGGAGGACGGCGACGGGGACGAGGAGAACGTCCGCGACCAGATCCAGGCGATCGGCGACGCCGTCGAGGAGCTGGCCGCCGAGGGGCCGGGCGACATCCTGGTCTTCCTCAGCGGCGAACGGGAGATCCGGGACACCGCCGACGCCCTGAGCAAACTGGTGCAGAAGAAACGGTCGCTGCTCGGCACCGAGATCCTTCCCCTGTACGCGCGGCTCTCCAGCGCCGAGCAGCACCGCGTCTTCGCAGCGCACACATCGCGGCGCGTGGTGCTGGCGACCAACGTCGCGGAGACCTCGCTGACAGTGCCCGGCATCAAGTACGTGGTGGACCCGGGCACGGCGCGGATCTCCCGCTACTCCAGCCGGCTCAAGGTGCAGCGGCTGCCCATCGAGCCGGTCTCCCAGGCGTCGGCCAACCAGCGCAAGGGGCGCTGCGGGCGCACCTCGGACGGCATCTGCATCCGCCTCTACGACGAGCAGGATTTCCTGTCGCGGCCGGAGTTCACCGACCCGGAGATCCTGCGCACCAACCTCGCGTCGGTCATCCTCCAGATGACCGCGATCGGGCTCGGCGACCTGGCCGCGTTCCCGTTCATCGACCCGCCGGACAAGCGCAACATCACCGACGGCGTCAACCTGTTGCACGAGTTGGGCGCCCTGGACCCGACCGAGGCCGACCCGGCGAAGCGGCTCACCGCGCTGGGCCGGCGGCTGGCGCAGCTGCCTGTCGATCCGCGACTGGCCCGGATGGTGGTCGAGGGCGAGCGCAACGGCTGCGCCGCCGAGGTCCTGGTGATCACCGCCGCGCTGTCCATCCAGGACCCGCGCGAGCGGCCGGCGGAGAAGCAGGCCCAGGCCGACCAGGCGCACGCCCGGTTCGCCGACAAGGAGTCGGACTTCGTCGCGTACCTCAACCTGTGGCGTTATCTGCGGGAGCAGCAGCGGACGCTGTCGTCAAGCGCGTTCCGTCGGATGTGCAAGGCGGAGTACCTGAACTACCTGCGGGTCCGCGAGTGGCAGGACATCGTCAGTCAACTGCGCCAGGTGCTGCGTACCCCGGCCGAGGGCGAGCGGCGCGGCGGACGGCCGGCGCGGGACACCTCGGGCGAGGCGGACGCCGGCCGGAATCGGCACGCGACCGACCTGCCGGAGGAGATCGACACCCCGAAGGTGCACCAGTCGCTGCTGCCCGGCCTGCTGTCGCACATCGGCCTGAAAGACGCCCAGAAGCACGAGTATCTCGGCGCGCGGGGCGCGAAGTTCGCGCTCTTTCCCGGTTCGGCGCTGTTCAAGAAGCCGCCGCGCTGGGTGATGGCCGCCGAGCTGGTGGAGACGTCGCGGCTGTGGGGTCGGATCGCCGGCCGGGTCGAACCGGAGTGGGTCGAGCCGCTCGCGCAGCACCTGGTCAAGCGCAGCTACAGCGAGCCGCACTGGGAGAAGAAGCAGGCCGCGGTGATGGCCTACGAGAAGGTCACCCTGTACGGCATCCCGCTCGTCACCTCCCGCAAGGTCAACTTCGGGCGGATCGACCCGGCGCTGAGCCGGGAGCTGTTCATCAGGCACGCCCTCGTCGAGGGCGACTGGCAGACCCACCACCATTTCTGGGCCGACAACAAGCGCCTGCTCGGCGAGATCGAGGAGTTGGAGAGCCGCGCCCGACGCCGGGACATCCTTGTCGACGACGAGACCATCTTCGGCTTCTACGACCAGCGGATCCCGGCCGACGTGGTCTCCGGCCGGCACTTCGACACGTGGTGGAAGAAGACCCGTCGGGAGCAGCCCGACCTGCTCACGTTCACCCGCGATCTGCTGGTGAACGACGGCAAGGCGGGGGTGGACGAGGGCGACTATCCGGACGAGTGGCAGGCCGACGGCGTGACCCTGCCGCTGACCTACCGGTTCGAGCCGGGCACCTCCACCGATGGCGTCACAGTGGACATCCCGCTGCCGCTGCTCAACCAGGTGCCGGCGGAGAGCTTCGACTGGCAGGTGCCGGGGCTGCGCGAGGAGCTTGTCATCGCGCTGATCCGCGCGCTGCCCAAGCCGATCCGCCGCAACTTCGTGCCGGTGCCGGACTTCGCGCGGGCCGCGCTTGCCGCGATCACTCCGGGCGAGGAGCCGTTGCTGGACGCGCTCACCCGCCAGCTGCGCCGGATGACAGGGGTGACGGTGCCCCGCGACGCCTGGGAGCCGGCGAAGCTGCCCGCCCACCTGCGTGTCACGTTCCGGGTGCTCGGCGACGACGAGAAGCCGGTCGCCGAGGGCAAGGATCTGCCGGCGCTGCAACGTCAACTCCGCCAGGAGGTACGCCAGGTGGTGGCCGCCGCCGCACCGGAGGTGGCCCGTACCGGGCTGCGCGAGTGGAGCATCGGCACACTGCCACGGACCATCGAGCAGGTCCGCGCCGGCTACGCGGTGACCGCGTATCCGGCGCTCGTCGACGAGGGCGCCACGGTCGGGGTGCGGGTGTTCGACTCCCCCGCCGAGGCGGAGGCGGCGCAGTGGGCGGGCACCCGGCGGCTGCTACGGCTCACGGTGCCCTCCCCGGCCCGGTTCCTCCAGGGCCGGTTGAGCAACGAGGCGAAGCTGGCGCTGAGCCGCAACCCGCACGGCGGTGTGCAGCAACTGATCGAGGACGCGGCGGGCGCGGCCATCGACCGGCTGATCGGCGACGCCGGCGGGCCGGCGTGGGATGCCGAGGGCTTCGCCGCGTTGCGCGAGAAGGTCCGGGCCGACCTGGTCGACACGGTGGTCGAGGTGATGGACCGGGTGCGCAAGGTCCTCGCCGCCGCGTACGCCGTCGAGCAGCGGCTCGGCGCCACCCGCAACCTCGCAGTGGTGGCGGCGTTGGCGGACATCCGCAAACAGCTCGCCGGCCTGGTGCACGCCGGTTTCATCACCGAGACGGGGTACGCCCGCCTGCCCGACCTGCTGCGCTACCTGACCGCCATCGAGCGCCGGATGGACCGCCTCGGCGGCAACCCGCAGCGCGACCGTCAGCAGCAGGACCGGATCGCTGTGGTGCAGAAGGAGTACGACGATCTGCTCGCCGCGCTGCCGCCCGCCCGCCGGCAGGAGGCGGCGGTCCGGCAGATCCGCTGGATGATCGAGGAGTTGCGGGTGAACGTCTTCGCGCAGGCGCTGGGCACCCCGTACCCGGTCTCGGAGCAGCGGATCTACCGGGCCATGGACGACGCCGAGGGCCGTTGACCGGCGCGGGTCAGCGGGGGTCGACGCCCGGCGGCAGGTCGTCGCGGTCGATAGCGGACTGGATGTAGTCGAGCAGGATGCGGCGCAACTCCCGGCCGGCGTGGGTGGGCACCACGTCCCGGCGGCGGGCCACCGCGATGGTCCGCCGCACCCCGGGCGGGGCCAGTGGCGTGATCCGCACCCCGGGGCGGCGGGCCAGCACGATGCCCGGCACCAAAGCGATGCCGAGCCCGGCCTCGACGAAGCTGAGGACGGCGTCCATCTCGCCGCCGTCGACGGCGAAGGTCGGCTCGAAGCCGGCCTCGCGGCACGCCTGGATGGTGGCGTCGCGCAGGTCGTAGCCCTCCCGGAACATCACCATCGGCTGGTCGCGCAGGTCGGTGATGTGCAGCTCGCCGGTCGCCGAGGCGGTCGGTACCTCGTGCACCGAGGCCACCACGAGGCTCTCCCGCAGGATGGGGTCGACGCGCAGGCCCGGGTCGGCGCCCTGGGCCGGCATGATGATCAGCGCCAGGTCGAGGTCGCCGCGGAGCAGGTCGCGGACCAGGTCCTGGGAGCCGCCCTCCTCGACGCGCAGGTCGACTGTGGGGTGGGCGTCCCGGAACCGGCGCAGCACCGGTGGGGCGAGCGAGGTGGCCAGGCTCGGGGTTGCGCCGAGCCGCACGCGGCCCCGCCGGAGCCCGACCAGCTCCTGCACCTCGCGGGTGGCGGTCTCGACGTCGGCGAGGATGCGGGTCGCCAGCGGCAGCAGCACCTCACCGGCCGCGGTCAGCGTGATGTTTCCCCTTACCCGTTCGAAGAGGGGGGCTCCGAGGTCGGTTTCCAGAGCGTGAATTTGCTTACTGAGAGAAGGCTGAGTGATGCCGACGAGGTCGGCGGCTTGGGTGAAATGTCGTACTTCGGCCACCGCGACGAAGTACCGGAGCTGATGGAGCTGCATCTACATAGCTTACGGCTATCAACACTGCGAGTTCGATGCATTGGACGACTGATTGAAGTGCTCCTAGCGTCGGTCACGTGGTCATGACGAAAACTCGGTCGCCCATCCGCACGAACGTCGGTCTCAAGGCCGTCATGGCGGTGACGGGCATTGTGCTGGTGCTGTTCCTTGTCGCGCACATGCTCGGGAACCTGAAGGTCTTCGCGGGGGCAACCTCGTTCGACGGCTACGCGCACTGGCTGCGCGACATCGGCAAGCCGCTGCTGCCCGGTGTGTGGTTCCTGTGGATCATGCGCATCGGGCTGGTGGTGGCCGCCGTCGGTCACATCTGGGCCGCGACGGTGCTGGCGCTGCGGGCCCGCGCCGCCCGCCCGGTGCGCTACGCCCACCGCAAGAAGGTCCGGGGCAGCTACGCCGCCCGCACGATGCGGTGGGGCGGGGTGATCATCCTGCTCTTCGTGATCTACCACCTCCTCGACCTGACCACCGGCACGCTCAACCCGGTCGGCGACCCCACCAAGCCGTTCGGCAACGTCGTCGCCGACTTCGCGCCGGAGCGCTGGTACGTCACGCTCTTCTACACCCTGGCGATCGTCGCGCTGGGCTTCCACCTGCGCCACGGTGCGTTCAGCGCGTTCCGCAGCCTCGGCCAGCAGACGCCGCGAGGTGAGCGTCGGGCGCGCACCGCCGCGCTGGTCTTCGCCGTGGCGCTCTGCGCCGGATACCTGGTGGTCCCGTTCGCCGTACTCACCGGATTGGTGTCCTGACATGGAACTCTTCACCGAGGGCGACCCGATCGCCGACACCAGGGCTCCCGACGGCCCCATCGACAAGCGCTGGGAGACCCGCCGCTTCGAGGCCAAGCTTGTCAACCCGGCCAACCGCCGCAAGATGACGGTGATCGTGGTCGGCACCGGACTGGCCGGCGGATCCGCCGCCGCCACGCTGGCCGAGCAGGGCTACCACGTCAAGTCCTACTGCTACCAGGACAGCCCGCGCCGCGCGCACTCGATCGCGGCGCAGGGCGGCATCAACGCCGCGAAGAACTACCGCAACGACGGCGACTCGGTGCACCGGCTGTTCTACGACACCGTCAAGGGCGGCGACTTCCGCTCCCGCGAGTCGAACGTGCACCGGCTCGCCGAGGTGTCGGTAAACATCATCGACCAGTGCGTCGCCCAGGGCGTGCCGTTCGCCCGCGAGTACGGCGGCCTGCTGGACACCCGCTCCTTCGGTGGCGCCCAGGTGCAGCGCACCTTCTACGCCCGGGGCCAGACGGGCCAGCAGCTGCTGCTCGGCGCGTACCAGGCCCTGGAGCGGCAGATCGGCCTGGGCAACGTGGAGATGAACGCCCGGCACGAGATGCTGGAGCTTGTCGTCATCGACGGCAAGGCCCGGGGCATCGTCGTCCGGGACATGGTCACCGGCGAGATCACCACCGAGATGGCCGACGCCGTCGTGCTCGCCTCCGGCGGTTACGGCAACGTCTTCTACCTCTCCACGAACGCCAAGGGCTGCAACGTCACCGCCACCTGGCGGGCGCACCGCAAGGGCGCGTACTTCGCCAACCCCTGCTACACGCAGATCCACCCGACCTGCATCCCGGTCTCCGGCGACCACCAGTCGAAGCTGACCCTGATGAGCGAGTCGCTGCGCAACGACGGCCGGGTGTGGGTGCCGAAGACAAAGGGCGACGAGCGCAACCCCCGGGACATCCCCGAGAACGAGCGGGACTACTACCTGGAGCGGATCTACCCCTCCTTCGGCAACCTGGTCCCCCGCGACATCGCCTCCCGGGCCGCCAAGAACGTCTGCGACGAGGGCCGGGGCGTGGGGCCGACAAAGCTCGGCGTCTACCTCGACTTCGCCGACGCGATCAACCGCCTGGGCCGCAAGGCCATCGAGGCCAAGTACGGCAACCTCTTCGAGATGTACGAGCGGATCACCGGCGAGGACCCGTACGAGGTGCCGATGCGGATCTACCCCGCCGTGCACTACACGATGGGCGGCCTCTGGGTCGACTACGATCTCCAGTCGAGCATCCCGGGCCTGTTCGTGATCGGCGAGGCGAACTTCTCCGACCACGGCGCGAACCGGCTCGGCGCGTCCGCGCTGATGCAGGGCCTCGCCGACGGCTACTTCGTGCTGCCCACCACGCTCGCCAACTACCTGGCCTCGGGGCCGCTGGAGAAGGTCGACGCCAGCCACCCGGCGGCGGTCGAGGCGCGCACCGACGTCGAGGACCGCATCCAGCGGCTGCTGGGGGTCAACGGCGACCGGACGGTGGACTCGTTCCACCGGGAGCTGGGCCAGATCATGTGGGAGCACTGCGGCATGGAGCGCAGTGAGGCCGGCCTGCGCAAGGCGATCGACGAGATCCGCGCCCTGCGCGAGCAGTTCTGGCAGCGGGTAAAGGTGTCCGGCACCGGCGAGGAGTTCAACCAGTCGCTGGAGAAGGCCGGCCGTGTCGCCGACTTCTTCGAGCTGGCCGAGCTGATGTGCATCGACGCCCTGCACCGCGAGGAGTCCTGCGGCGGCCACTTCCGGGCCGAGCACCAGACGCCCGACGGTGAGGCGCAGCGCGACGACGACCGGTTCGCGTACGTGGCGGCCTGGGAGTTCACCGCCACCGGCGAGCCGTCGGTGCTGCACAAGGAAGACCTGAAGTTCGAATACGTCCACCCCACGCAGCGGAGCTACAAGTGAACCTGACCCTGCGCATCTGGCGCCAGAAGGGCCCTGAGGACAAGGGTCGGATGGTCACCTACCCGGTCAACGACGTGTCCCCGGACATGTCGTTCCTGGAGATGCTCGACGTCCTCAACGAGCGGTTGATCCTCGACGGCGAGGACCCGGTGGCGTTCGACCACGACTGTCGCGAGGGCATCTGCGGCATGTGCGGTCTGATGATCAACGGTGACGCGCACGGACCGCAGCGCGGTACCACTGCCTGTCAGCTGCACATGCGGCAGTTCTCCGACGGCGAGACGATCGACATCGAGCCGTGGCGGGCGAGCGCCTTCCCGGTCATCAAGGACCTGGTGGTCAACCGGGACGCCTTCGACAAGATCATCGCTGCTGGTGGCTACGTCACCGCGCCGACCGGCAGCGCGCCCGAGGCGCACTCCACGCCGGTGGCCAAGGCCAACGCGGACGCCGCCTTCGAGTCGGCCGCCTGCATCGGCTGCGGCGCCTGCGTGGCGGCCTGCCCGAACGGCTCCGGCATGCTCTTCACCGCCGCCAAGCTCACCCAGCTCTCGCTGCTGCCGCAGGGCCAGCCGGAGCGCTACACCCGCGTCATCGGCATGGTCGACGCGCACGACGAGGCCGGCTTCGGCGGCTGCACCAACGCCGGCGAGTGCACTGTGGTCTGCCCGAAGGGCATTCCGCTGAACACGATCGGCCGGCTCAACCGCGACTACCTCGCCGCCACCGCGAAGGGCGCCGGCAACACCCCCGGCTCCTGAAGCTCCACCGCGCCGACCAGGCCGCCGTACCTTCCCGGGTACGGCGGCCTGTGCGTCTGCACGGGGTCGGTCGACTGCCCTGTACGGGGTCAGCCGGCGCGACGCAGCCGTCCCAGCATGCCGCCGAGATCCTGGACGAACAGTTCGTGACGGAAGTAGTGGCCGCCCGGGACCTCCCGCCACTCGTGCGGGATGCCGGCCTGGGCCAGCGCGCCGCGGAACTCGCGTTGGCCCGCCAGGACCTGGGTCTCGTTGACGGTGTCGAACCAGTTGACCGGGTCGGGTGAGGTGCCGGCGGCCAGGAAGATGCGCTTGTTGCGGTAGCTCTCGATGCGCTGCACCGGGTTGTCGGCGCTGACCCGGGCCTCGTCCCACAGGGGTGCGCCGTAGACGGTGCCGCCGCCGAGGTCGAGGGCGGCCGATGTGGCGTTTGCCCAGTGCACGACGAGCCCGAAGTCGCGGCGCAGGCTGGCCGGCCCCGAGTGGGAACTCACCGAGCAGAAATGGCCGTAGTACTTCGCGGCGTACTTGAGAGCGCCGAAGCCGCCCATCGAGAAGCCGGCCACGGCGCGGCCGTTGTACTCGGCGAAGGTCCGGAAGTTGGCATCGATCCAGGGCAGCAACTGGGCGATGTGGAACGTCTCCCAGTTGCGGGGCCCGGTGTTGCTGGTGACCGGGTTGGAATACCAGCCGGTGGAGGCGTCCGGCATGACGACGATGATGTCCCGGCCGGCGGTGAGGTTGATGATGTTGTCCTGCATGTGGAAGGTGCGGAAGTCGGCGTTGCCGCCGTGCAGCAGGTAGAGCACCGGGTATCGCTTGCCGCTGGTGTGGTAGCCGTCCGGCAGCAGCACGTTGACAGCGGGGTCCCACTCGATGGCGTCGGTGGCGAACCGGTAGTACTGCAACCGGCCGCCGTTCTCGTTGCGGGCCACGATGCGCAGGCCGTACCCGTTGCCTGCGGCGCTTGCCAAGGTCGGCGCTGAGAAGGCACCGGCGAGGGCGCCGGCCGCGGCAACGCCGGCGGCGCCGGTGAGGAGTCGTCGCCTGCTCACGGGGTGGTGGTCCATGGATCCTCCTGGCGGTCTGTCGGGATTAGAGGGTGGTTTCGCCGTTGAGGCCGAAGTAGTCGTGCCATTTGGTGCTGGGGGCGAAGGTGGTGCCGGTGGAGAGG
>NZ_JBNCNZ010000016.1:0-159504 GCF_049847245.1 Micromonospora sp. DT68 | reverse complement strand
ACCCATGGGGAGTGGTACACCTCGGGTCAGTACTCACTCGGACCGGTCGACAGCCGCCTGGTCCTCGGCCGCTGGTAACAACTACAGCGGCACCGGATGAATCGGCCCGGACGGGCCGGACGCCACTGGCGTCCGGCCCGTCCGGTGCTCCATACCGTCGCCGGTGCTACGAGAGGAGTCCGGTAGATCCTCCCCGGGCCGACGACCCGGGAGCCGGCTCAATCCCGGTCGGGGGCCGCGATCTCCCGTAGCTGGCCGTCGGCCAGCCGCAACCAGCGCTGCACGCCGATCTCGGCGAGGAACCGTTCGTCGTGGCTGACCACCACGAACGCCCCCTGGTACGCCGACAGCGCGCTCTCCACCTGCGCCACGCTCACGAGGTCCAGGTTGTTTGTCGGCTCGTCGAGCAGCAGCAGTTGCGGTGCCGGCTCGGCGCAGAGCACGCAGGCGAGCGTGGCGCGCAGCCGCTCGCCGCCGGAGAGCACCCCGACGGGCAGGTTCACCCGCGAGCCCCGGAACAGGAACCGGGCGAGCAGGTTCAAGCGCTTGGCGTCGGGCAGGCTCGGCGCGTACGCGGCGAAGTTCTCTGCCACCGTACGGTCGAGGTCCAGCAGGTCCAGCCGCTGTGACAGGTACGCGATCCGCCCGTCGGCCCGACGGATGTCACCTCCGGCGGGTTCGAGGTCGCCGTTGACGAGGCGCAGCAGTGTCGACTTGCCGACGCCGTTCGCCCCGGTGAGCGCGATCCGCTCCGGCCCCCGGATCACCAGATCGGCGCCGTCGCCGCCGAACAGTTCCCGGTCGTCGAAGCGGGCCCGCATGCCCCGGCCGGAGAAGACAGTGCGTCCACCCGGGACTGTGGTGTCCGGCAGGTCCACGACGATCCGGTCGTCCTCGCGTACCGCCCGGCCGGCCTCATCCAGGCGGGCCTTGGCCTGGCCGAGCCTGGCCGAGTGCGTCTCCTGCGCCCTGCCTGCCGACTCCTGCGCACTGCGCTTGAGCCCGCCGGCCACGATCCGGGCCAGCCCGGCGCTCTTCAGGTTCTTGGATGCGTTGCTGGCCCGCCGGTCGGCGCGTTCGCGGGCCTGCTGCATCTCGCGCTTCTCCCGCTTGACCTCCTGCTCGGCGTTGCGCAGGTTGCTCTCGGCCACCTCCCGCGCCGCCTGCACCGCCTCGGTGTACGCGGTGAAGTTGCCCCCGTACCAATTGATCTCGCCATGGTCCAGTTCGGCGATGCGGTCCATCCGGTCAAGCAGCTCCCGGTCGTGGCTTACCAGCAGCAGGCACCCGGTCCAGTCGGTGAGCACGTCGTACAGCTTGTGCCGGGCGTCCAGGTCGAGGTTGTTCGTGGGTTCGTCGAGCAGCAGCACGTCCGGGCGGCGCAGCAGTTGCGCCGCCAGGCCGAGGGAGACGACCTGACCGCCGCTGAGCGTGTGCAGCGGCCGGTCGAGCGACAGCTCGCCCAGGCCGAGGCGGTTCAGTTCGGCGCGGGTGCGCTCCTCGATGTCCCAGTCGTCGCCGATGGTGGCGAAGTGTTCCTCGCTGGCGTCGCCGGCCTCGATGGCGTGCAGGGCGGCGATCCGCTCGGCCACACCGAGCACCTGCGCCACTGTCAGATCGCCGGCCAGGGGCAACGTCTGCGGGAGGTAGCCGAGCAGGCCGTCGACGGCGACGCTGCCGCCCGACGGCGTCAACTCCCCGGCGATCAGCCGCAAGAGGGTGCTCTTGCCGGCGCCGTTGGGCGCGACAAGCCCGGTGCGACCGCCCGGGACGGTGAAGGACAACTCCGAGAAGACCGGGGTGTCGTCCGGCCAGGAGAAGGACAGGTTCGAGCAGACGATGAACGCATCAGACATGCGAGTGACCTCGGAAGGTGGGGCGTGCCAGAGCCGCCCGACAACGACAGGGGACCGGTGAAGCGATATGGCCACGGCGGCTGCGCGGACGCGCGCCGAGCCGGTGGCCGAACATGTCCGGTATCACCCGGAGATGTCGTCGTCACCTGCCATGTCTGGTCTCCCTGGTCGTACCGCTAACCCAACGCGGCCGAGTCTAACAACGGATCGGACCTGCTGCCTGAGACCAAGTTGTATAGGCTGAGCTATAGTTTGCTCATGTCCCATGAGCCGCCACGCCGTTGGGCGATCAGGACGACCACGGACGTCCGCGACTGGTTGCGATCCCTGCGCCTGACGGACCCGGCGACCTATCGGTCGGTCAACGTGGCGATCGACATGCTTGCTGAAACCGGCCCAGGCCTAGGGCGGCCCCTGGTCGACACGCTCAGAGGGTCGAGCATCAGCAACCTCAAGGAACTCCGACCAAGGTCTGGAAGGGACGTCGCCGTTCGAGTGCTGTTCGTCTTCGATCCCTGGTCCCAGGCAGTGCTGTTGGTGGCCGGTAACAAGGCAGGGGATTGGAATCGATGGTACGAGAAAGCGATTCCGGTCGCTGAGATTGCGTACGAGGGCTGGCTTGCCTTCGAGAGGAAGCGGAGGGAGAGCTGATGAGCCAATTCCATGACTGGGACGACATCCGAGCTGACCTGCACGACGGAGACGATGAGGCGCTCGACGCAGAACGCGCCCGCACCGAGGCGTGGATCAACGCGTTCCATCTCGCCGAGGAGCGCAAGCGGCTGGGTCTGACCCAACGGCAGGTGGCCGAGCTGATGGGCGTCACGCCTGGCCGCGTGAGCCAGATCGAGAACGGCGACTTGGAGGCCAACGAGGTCGCGACGCTGAGCCGATACGCGCGTGCACTGGGAGCGCGGATGCGGATCATCTTCGACTACGGTGACGACCTCCGTCAGATCGCCTGACCTGTCGGTCACCGGGGGCGGTATTCGACCTCGGGGCGGCCGGGGGTGCCGTAGCGAGGGCTGCGGACCACCCGGTCGATGGTCGCGAGGTATTCCAGGTAGCGGCGGGCGGTCACCCGGGAGATCCCGGTCAACGCGCTGACCTCCGTCGCCGACAGCCCCGCCCGCGTGCGGGTCCCGTCGAGCAGTGCGCCGCGTACCCGGTCGAGGGTCTGCGCGTCGAGCCCCTTGGGCAGGCTGTGCCCGGCGGTGCCGCGCAGGGTGGCGAACATCTGGTCCACCTCGTGCTGGGCGGCGACCTCGCCGTCGGCGAGGGCCTGCGCGCGGTAGTCGGCGTAGCGTTCCAGCTTGTCGCGGAACGCCGCGAACGTGAACGGCTTGAGCAGGTAGTGCGTCACCCCGAGGGACACCGCCGTGCGCACCACCGCGAGGTCCCGCGCGGACGTCACCGCCAGCACGTCCACGCTGCTGCCCGCGGCCCGCAGCGCCCGGCAGACGTCCAGGCCGTGCAGATCGGGCAGCCGAAAATCGAGGAGTACGAGGTCCACGTCGTCGCCGCCCGCGCGCAGGGCCGCCATCGCCGCCTGCGCGGTGTGCGCCACCCCGACGACCACAAAACCGGGAACCCGTTCGGTGTACGCGCTATGCGCCTCGGCCAGCAGCGGCTCGTCCTCGACGACAAGCACCCGGATGGCGGTCATCGGCGTGCCCCGACGACAGGCATCCGGACTGTGAAGAGGCTGCCGCCGTCGTCGGAGCGGCCCACCTCGTAGCGGCCACCGTGTCGGCGTACCACCTGACCGACAAGCGCCAGGCCGAGACCCCGGCCGGTGCTCTTTGTGGACCAGCCGCGGCGGAACGCGTCCGCGACCCGCTCGGGGGCCAGTCCGGGGCCGCTGTCGGCGACCCGTACCACCAACTCGTCGTCGACCTCGCCGACGAAGACCCGCACCCGGCGCGGCGCGGGTGTGCCGGCCACCGCCTCCAGGGCGTTGTCGACAAGGTTGCCGACAACTGTCAGCAGGTCACCGGTCGGCAGGGGACTGTCGTCGAGGCGGCACTCCGGCTCGATCACCAGGTCCACCCCGCGCTCACTCGCCTGCGCCGACTTGCCGAGCAGCAGCGCGGCCAACGCCGGCTCGGTCACCGCGCCGACCACCCGGTCGGTCAGTTGCTGGGCGAGGGCCAGGTCGCGGGTGCCGAGCCGCACTGCCTCCTCGGTGCGGCCCAGCTCCACAAGGGTCAGTACGGTGTGCAGCCGGTTCGCCGACTCGTGGGTCTGCGCCTGCAACGCCTCGGTCAGCGCCCGTACCGAATCCAGCTCACTGGCCAGCGTGCGCAGCTCGGTCTGGTCGCGCAGGGTCAGCACGGTGCCGAGCGTCGCGCCCTCGAAGCGGGTGGTCCGCTGGTTGGCCACGAGCACCCGGTCACCGGCGAGAATCGGCTCGTCGCGGGCATCGCGCCCGGAGGCGAGCAGCTCGGCCACCGCAGGCGGCAGGTCGATCCCGGCGACCGGCTGGTCGGTCACCTGCGCGTCGGCGTCGAGCCCCAGCAGCCGGCGCCCCTCGTCGTTGACCAGGGCCACCCGCCGGTCGGTGGTCAGCACCACGAGACCCTCGCGTACCGAGTGCAGGACGGCGTCGTAGTACTCGTACATCCGGGTCATCTGCGCCGGGCCGAGGCCGTGTGTCTGGCGGCGCAGCCGGCGACTGAGCAGCCAAGAACCGGTCGCGGCGAGCGCGAGAGCCGGGACCGCCACACCGAACAGCACCGGCAGTTGGGCGAGCAGCTTACGGTCGATCGCTCGGGTGGTGATGCCCACCGATACGAGGCCGACGATGCGCCGCTGGTCGTCGTACACCGGAACGACAGCGCGCACCGACTCGCCGAGCGTGCCGACGTTGGTGACGGTGAAGGGACGGCCCGCCAGGGCGGGCTCGATCTCCCCAACGAACGGCTGGCCGATCAACTCCCGGGTCGGGTGTGAGAAGCGGGTCCGGTCGGGGGCCATCACGACCACGAAGTCGGTGCCCGTCGCCAGTCGCGTCGATTCGGCGTACGGCTGGAGGATGCTTGCCGGGTCGGCGGTCGTGAGGGCCGCGCGGACGTCGGGGGAGCGCGCCACGGTCTGCGCCACCGACAGCACCTCCTCCTGCGCGGCCTGGCGGGAGTCGCTGCGGGCCAGCCAGACGGCGCCCGCCGCGCCGGCCAGCACGAGCAGCGTCACCACCACCGCCTGGAGGGCGAACAGTTGCCCCGCGATGCTCCACTGTCGTCGGGCCACCTCGCCACCTCCTCGGTGTCTCGCGGTGAACAGAATGACCGCAAGGCTGTCAACGGGTGAGACGCGCTTCACATTGTCGACATGGACACCACCGACTCCGCCACCGCACCGGCACCGCCGGCCCGTCGGGACCGTACCCGCTACCTCTACCTGGCCGTCATCGTGGCCGTGCTGGCCGGCATCGTGGTCGGCCTCGTCGCCCCCGAGTTCGGCAAGGAACTCAAGCCGATCGGCACCGGCTTCGTCAACCTGATCAAGATGATGATCAGCCCGGTCATCTTCTGCACCATCGTGCTCGGCGTCGGCTCCGTCCGGCAGGCCGCGAAGGTCGGCAAGGTCGGCGGCCTCGCCCTCGGCTACTTCCTCACCATGTCGACAGTCGCGCTCGCCATCGGCCTGGTGGTCGGCAACCTCATCCACCCAGGCTCCGGCCTGGACCTGGGACCGGACCTCGCCGACGCGGGCAAGGCCGCCGCCGGTGACGAAGCCGGGAGTACGGCGGACTTCCTGCTCGGGATCATCCCGACCACGCTGCTGTCTGCGCTCACCGAGGGCGAGGTGCTCCAGACGCTGCTGGTTGCCCTGCTTGTCGGCTTCGCCGTGCAGGCCATGGGCCGGCGAGGTGAGCCCGTGCTCGGCGCGATCACCGTCATCCAGCGGGTGGTCTTCAAGGTTCTCGCCATGATCATGTGGTTGGCCCCGGTCGGCGCGTTCGGCGCCATGGCGGCAGTGGTCGGCGCTACCGGCGTGGACGCCCTCAAGAGCCTCGCGCAGATCATGCTGGGCTTCTACGCGACCTGCCTGATCTTCGTGCTGGTGGTCCTCGGCGCGCTGCTCTGGTTCATCGCCCGGATCTCGATCTTCTCGCTGCTGCGCTACCTGGGCCGGGAGTTCCTGCTGATCCTGTCGACCTCCTCATCGGAGTCGGCGCTGCCCCGGCTCATCGCGAAGATGGAGCATTTCGGTGTGAGCAAGCCGGTCGTCGGCATCACGGTCCCCACCGGGTACTCGTTCAACCTGGACGGCACGGCCATCTACCTGACAATGGCGTCACTGTTCATCGCCGACGCGCTGGGCAAGCCGCTGTCGGTCGGCGAGCAGATCTCGCTGCTGCTCTTCATGATCATCGCTTCGAAGGGTGCCGCAGGAGTCACCGGCGCCGGGCTGGCGACGCTCGCCGGCGGGTTGCAGTCGCACCGCCCGGACCTCGTCGACGGCGTCGGGCTGATCGTCGGCATCGACCGGTTCATGTCCGAGGCGCGGGCGCTCACCAACTTCGCCGGCAACGCCGTGGCGACGGTGCTGGTGGGGACCTGGACCGGGGAGTTCGACCGGGAGCGGGCGGCCGGGGTGCTACGCGGCGACGACCCCTTCGACGAGGCGACAATGCTCGACGAGCATGACGACGAGGACGAGTCGGCGGCGCGGCGACCGGACGAGAAGTCGACCGTGCCAGCCGGCTCGCCAGCCTGAGACGCGGCTCGGGCGACCCCGGGGCGCGCGGGCCGACGCGCCAGCGCCCCGGGGCCACGAGCGGTACCGGGCACCCGCTGACAGCCTTGTCCAAACGATTCTCAGGCGACGGTACAGCGGAGTGCTTGACTGCTCAAATTCTTGGAGGTAATGTCGTCCATCAATCAAACAAACCTCCGAGAGGTGTCCCGTGCGATTGAAATCCATTGCCGTCTCGGCAATCATGGCAGGCCTCGTGGCCACTGCCCCCGCTGCTTCGGTGGCAGCTCAAGAGGCCTCCGACGAGGCGTGGCCGCCCGGAAACTGCCAGCCTGGCACATTCTGCGTCTGGCCCAACTGGGCATTTCCCGAGCCCGCTCCCGTGGAAACGCCGTCCCTTGTGACCAACAACGAATGGTCAGGCAGCGTCCCGGCACTGACGTACTACAACTACACGTCCCGAAACGTCGACATGGAATTCGTCTACACGTGGCCCGACGGCTCGACCACCACCCGTACGACCTGCGTCCCCCGTGGTGGCAACATCTTCTATGTGCCGATGGCAGTCACAAAGTTGACGTGGCACGCGGGCGCCTGCTCGGCCTGAGGTGCGCGCCCGGCGCTTGATCTGTTGACGACATCAGCGCGACAGTGCTGGGTGTCGGAGGTTCTTCCGTCGGCAGCGAGCGGATCAGATGCGGACGGCATTGCGAGCCTGGGAACGCTTATCGTGCGGGCGGGATGTACGTGTCGGTAACATTGCGGTGGGCGATTGCGGCAGGTTGATAGGGAAGTTCGGGCGGAATCCCGGAAGTTCATTCCTGAGAGCACTTTGTGACAAACGCAACTGTCGCTAATCTACCGGCTCAAGGAATTGGGTGCGTAAACAACGCCCGGTACCTTCCTGACGTGCCTGATGCTCCTCGACAGTTGATCGCCGATCGTTACCGACTGGTACGCCCGCTCGGCCAGGGCGGGATGGGCCGCGTGTGGCAGGCCCGTGACGAGATGCTCGAGCGGGACGTGGCCATCAAGGAGCTGGTGGCCCCGCCCGGCCTGCCGGACGACGAGCGTCGGGAGATGCGCGAACGGTCGATGCGCGAGGCGCGGGCCGTCGCCCGGTTGGGCCATGTCAACGTGGTACGCGTCTTCGACGTGCTGTACTCCGGCGACGACCCGTGGATCGTGATGGAGCTTGTGCCGTCCCGGTCCCTGCACCAGGTCCTCGAAGCCGAGGGGCCGATGCCGGTGGCCCGCGCCGCGCGGATCGGGCTGGGCGTGCTCGATGCGCTGCGGGCAGCGCACCAGGCCGGTGTGCTGCACCGGGACGTCAAGCCCGCAAATGTGCTGCTCGCCGACGACGGTCGGGTGGTGCTCACCGACTTCGGGCTGGCCACCCTTCCCGGCGATCCGCGGGTGACCCAGACCGGAATGGTGCTCGGCTCACCTGCGTACCTCGCACCGGAGCGGGCCACCGACGGAGACGTCGGCCCGGCGGCCGACCTGTGGTCGCTCGGCGCCACCCTCTACGCGGCGGTCGAGGGCCGTACCCCGTACCAACGCTCGTCTCCGATGGCGATGCTTGCCGCGCTCGCCACCGAGATGCCCGCGCCGGCCGAGCGCGCCGGCCAACTGGCCCCGCTTCTGGAAGGACTGCTGCGGCGGGAGCCGGATCAGCGGATCAGCGCCGAGGAGGCGGATCGTCTGCTGCGGCAGGCCGCCGACTCCGCCGACCCGACGAGCGAAGACGACCAGGTCGAGCAGCCTGGCCAGGTCGAGCAGGCTGACCCGGTCGAGCAGACCGGCCAGGTCGAGCAGGCTGGTCCGGTCGCCGGGGGCGATCCGAGTGGCCCGCCGGGGCCGGCCACGCCGGTGGCGATGATCAACGCCGGCGACGGTACGCCCACGATGATCGTGCCCGAGTTCGTCACCGTCGAGTCCGGTCGGCCGGTCCAGCCGGAGGCCGGTCCGACCGGGAGTCCGGCTCGTCGGCGTCGCGGCTGGCTTGTCGGCTCGATCGCCGCTGCCGTGCTGGCCGTGCTGCTGGCGAGCGCGTCGCTGCTGAACCTCGGGTTGCCCGGGGGACAGGACCCGGCGGCGGCCCCGCCCGCCGACGCCTCACCTGTTGCCGAGGCGCCGGTCGCCAGGGTGCTGCCGCCGCCGCCCGCCGGGTGGCACTACCACCGCGACGATCCCCGGTTCCTCGTACCGGTGCCGGACGGCTGGCAGCCACTGCGCGACGGTCAACGGGTCGAGTTCCGCGAGCCGGGCGGCAGTCGCCGGCTCGTCCTTGACGAACTCCGGCCGGTCCCCGCCGACCTGGTCGCGGAGCTGCGGGCCGGGGAGAAGTCGGAACGTCAACGGTACGCCGACTACCAGCGGGTCACGCTCACCGCGCTCGACTATCGGGTGCGGGCCGCCGAGTGGGAGTGGACGTACACCGACGCCGACGGAACGCCGCTGCGCGCGACGAGCCGGGCGTTCGTCGACCGCAACGGGCACGCGTACACCATCGGGTGGACCACCTCGGACGCCGAATGGGCGGCTAGCCGGGGGATTGTCGCGCTGGTCACTGATGGTTTCCAGGGTCTGCCGGCGACGTCTGGGCCGCCGTCCGGGTCCGCCGCAGCCCCGCCGGCCGCGGGTACGGCGCAGCCGTCGGCAAAGCCGGGCGGCGGGTCGACGGCTGCCTCTGGCAAGCCGGGGCAGCAACCCTCGGCGCCGGCGTCGCCGACGCAGGCCAGCGCGCCCGCCGGGAAGCAGATCGTCAGTTTCGCCAGCGGCCGGTGCATCGACATCCCGGAGGGCAAGGCCACCGCCGGTGCCCGCCTCCACATCTGGGACTGCCACCGGACCGCCAAGCAACTGTGGACGTTTCCCGCCGACGGCACGGTCCGGTCGATGGGTAAGTGCCTGGACGTCGCCGGCCAGTCCACCGCCGACGGCGCTGCCGTCCTGCTGGCCGACTGCACCGGCGCCGCGTCCCAGAAGTTCACCCTCAACAAGGCCCACGACCTGGTGAACGTCCGGGCGGACAGATGTGTCGACGTGCTCGACGGGAACCAGTACAACGGCGCGCGGTTGCAGATCTGGCAGTGCACGGGCAACGCCAACCAGAAGTGGCGGGCCAGCTGAGCGCTGACTCGGGGCGCTTTCGATGGTTACGGTCGTGGATGCCGAGGTGTCGCCCGGGAACCCTGCTCCGGGCGCTGCGGCTCAGCCTGGTCGCTCGGAGCAGGCCTTATCGCGCGTCGCGATGAACGAATCGCCATTTCTTCCCCGTCTGATGCGGGTTCTACCGTCCACACGCGACACAACGCGGCGATGTGAATCGGTCGGGACGCTGTGGATCCGATTGTTTCCGTATTCAGGTCCGGGTAGTTGATCTACGTGTCGGTAGCATTGCGCTGGGCGACAATGCGGGTGTCCATCGTGGATCCGATCGGCCGTCGATTCATCGTGTGACATACGTAACTGTCGGGTTTTGACGTACCGCAGAAATTGGGCGTGCAATCACGGCCGGGTACGTTCCCTGTCGTGCCCGACGCCTCCCGACAGTTGATTGCCGATCGTTACCGGTTGGTCCGTCCGCTCGGTCAGGGCGGGATGGGTCGCGTGTGGCAGGCCCGGGACGAGATGCTTCGACGGGACGTGGCCATCAAGGAGTTGGTGGCGCCGCCCGGCCTGCGCGACGACGAACGCCGGGAGATGCGGGAACGGTCCATGCGCGAGGCGCGGGCCGTCGCCCAACTGGGCCATGTGAACGTGGTGCGCGTCTTCGACGTGCTGCACTCGGGCGACGACCCGTGGATCGTGATGGAACTCGTTCCGTCCCGCTCTCTGCACGAGGTGCTCGAAGCCGAGGGGCCAATGCCGGTGGCCCACGCCGCGCGGATCGGGCTGGGTGTGCTGGGTGCGCTGCGGGCGGCACATCGGGCCGGCGTGTTGCACCGGGACGTGAAACCGGCCAACGTGCTGCTCGCCCATGACGGCCGGGTGGTGCTTACCGATTTCGGGCTGGCCACGCTCCCCGGCGACCCACGGATGACCCAGACCGGCATGGTGCTCGGCTCACCGGCGTACCTCGCTCCCGAGCGGGCCACCGACGGCGAGGTCGGCCCGGCTGCCGACCTGTGGTCGCTCGGCGCCACCCTCTACGCGGCGGTCGAGGGGCGCACCCCCTACCAACGCTCGTCTCCGCTTGCGACGCTGGCGGCGCTCGCCACCGAGGCGCCACCGCCTCCGCAGCGGGCCGGTCACCTGACCCCGCTCCTGGAAGGGCTGCTGCGTCGGGACCCGGATCGGCGGATCAGCGCCGAGGAGGCCGATCGCCTCCTGCGGTACGCCGCAGACCAGGCCGACCGGTCCGCCCCGGTCGCGGCCGCGGGCCCGCAGGCCGCCGCGTCGGGACCGGCTGCGCCGTTCACACGGATCGACACCGGCGACGGTACGCCCCGAGCGATCGTGCCCGAGTTCGTCACCTCCGGGTCCGGCAGGCCGGTCGACCCGTCGACCAGCCAGCCGGCGAGCGCCACGTCACCGCGTCCCGGCGCCACAACGGACTCGTCGCCGGTGGTTTCCGCGACGATGTCCGGGGCCATCCCGACCTCCCCGGCTGTCGAGGCCGTCGCGCCGCCGGAGAGTGCGGCCGGTCCGACCAGCGGCCCGGCACGTCGGCGTCGCGGTTGGCTGGTCGGCTCGATCGCTGCTGTCGTGCTGGTCGTGCTGGTCGTGAGTGTGTCGCTGCTGAGTGGCCGGCCATTCGGTGAGACGGCGGCGCCCGCCGCCGATTCCTCACCCGTCGCCGAGGAACCGGTGTCCCAGGTGCTGCCGCCGCCATCGGCCGGCTGGCGCTACCACCGGGACGACCCTCGGTTCATGGTGCCGGTGCCGGACGGGTGGCGGTCACAGCGCGTCGGCGGGGCTGTCGAATTCCGCGAGCCGGGCGGTAGCCGGCGGTTCGTCCTCGACGAACTCCGGCCGATCCCCGCCGACCTGGTCGCCGAGTTGCGCACCCGGGAGAAGTCGGAACGTCAGCGGTACGCCAGTTACCAGCGGGTTCGGCTCGCCGCGCTGAAGTACCAGGTGCGGGCCGCCGAGTGGGAGTGGACGTACACCGATGCCGACGGCACGGCGATGCGCGCGTCGAGCCGCGTCTTCGTCGACCGCAACGGGCACGCGTACACGATCGGCTGGAGCACCTCGGACGCCGAGTGGTCGATCAGCCAAGGGGTCTTCGCGCTGATCACGGACGGCTTCCAGGGGCTGCCGCCACCCGGCGCCACGCCGTCCGGGTCGGCGAGTGCCCCGGCCGGAGGTGCGGGACGCCCGTCGCCCCGGCCGGGCAGCGGATCCACTGACGGTGCGGGGAAGCCCTCCGCGACGGCGGCGTCATCCAGTGCCCCGGTCCGGCCGGCCGGCACCAAGCAGATCGTCGGCCAGGAGAGCGGCCTCTGCCTCACCGGCGGCGAACGCGACGGCGTTCGGGCCACGATGCGCAAGTGCCAGGAGGTACGCAACCAGTGGTGGTCCTTCGCGTCCGACGGCACCGTCCGGGCGAACGGCCTCTGTCTGGACGTCGCCTGGGGTGAGAAGCGCGACGGCGCTCCCGTGCAGTCGGCCCACTGCACCGCAGTGCCCGCCCAGAAGTGGGAGTGGATCGAGAAGAATGGACGCGCTGCCCTCTTCAACCGGTACAGCGACAAGTGCCTGGACATCGACGGTCAGACGGCTGGCGCGCCGATGGTGACCTGGATCTGCGTGTCCAACCCGAAGCAGACGTTCAGCCAGCGCTAGTCCGGTCGGCAGCCGGAATTGCCGTACCAACCGGGCGAATCACAGCGAAAGCCGACGCGGCCGGGCAAGATGGTCAACCGGGAGACAGGAGCGTGGCGACGAACCCGGGGGAGCAGGCGTGGTCGGAACCAGCCTCCTGGACCGACTGCGCCACCGACCGGACAGCAGAGCCGTCCTGGGGCGCGCGGCACGGCTGACCCTCGTGGCGTCCGTCGTCTTCTACGCCTGCCGGTACGGTGCGGGAAGTCCCGTGCTCGCCACGTACGGCCTGTTCGGGGTGATCGCCGCCGGATCATTCGCCCGGTTGCCCGGCCCGGCGTCGCAGCGGGCGCGGATCCTGCTTCTGTCACTGCCGGTGGTGTGGGCCCTGATCGTGGCGGGCTCGCTGCTGGCGTGGAGCACCTGGGCGGCTGCCGGCGGGATGCTCGTCGTCGGATTCGTGGTGGCGTTCGCCGGCGTCGGCAACCCGCGCCTCGTGGGGCTGGCCAGCGCCTTCCAACTCTTCTACATCCTGGCGTCCTTTCCGCCGTACCAGCCGGACACCCTCCCGCAGCGCCTCGGCGGGGTCACCTTCGCCGTCGTGCTGCTCGCCGTGGCCGAGGTGCTGCTCTGGCCCGATCCGGTGCCCGTGTCGTACCGGCAGCGGCTCACCAGCGCGGCGGACGGCGTCGCGGCCTTCCTCGACGACACCGCCGACACGCTCACCGGCCTGGCCGGTGGTCAGGGCGGCTTGCGCGAGCGGGCGTACGACGCGGTGGCCGCGCTCGACCTGGCCCGTAACCCACCGGAGTGGGCGCCGACGGCGGCGGGGGCGCAGGACCGGGGGTTGCGGACCTGCGCTGCGGCGTTGCGGGAGGTGCTTGCCGAGGCGGAGCGGCTGGCGGCGGACGCGCCGGCGGAGCCGATCCCGGACCTGGACGCCGCGCGGCTGCTGCACGCCTGCGCCGCGACGACCCGGGCCGCCGGCCGCGACCTCGCGCCGGGTGCCCCGCCGGTCGACCTCGGTGACCTGGACGCCGCGATCGGGCGGGCCGAGACGGCGTACCCCGGTGGTGCCGGTCGCGTCGCGGCGGACGTGGCCCGTCTGTGTCGGGACGCGACAGCGCTGGCCCTCGCGGACAGCGCGCGGGTCTTCGCCGTCGGCACGCGGGTGGCGGTCGGTGCGCGGCCCGACGGTGGGGACGCCTATGCGGGGCTGTTCGAGTACGCGCACCGCCGACCGTGGACGCTGTACCGGCGGCAGTTCCTCGCCCACCTGGCACCGCGGTCCGCTCACCTGCACAGCTCGCTGCGGCTCGCCGTGGCGCTTGCCGTCGCCCGGGTGGCCGCCGGCGTCCTGAACCTCACCCACGGGTTCTGGGTCCTGCTGGCAACCCTCACCGTCCTGCGGACGTCGGCGGTGGACACCCGCGTCGCGTTGCGGCCCGCAGTGCTGGGCACCGTCGTCGGCGCGGTGGTCAGCGGCCTGGTGATGTTCGCCGTCAACGACCCGGTCGTGTACGCCGTCGTCCTGCCGATCACCCTCATCCTGGCGTTCGGCGCCGGTGGCCTGCTGGGTCCGCTCTGGCAGCAGGCACTGTTCACGGTGCTGCTGACGGTCGTCTTCGCCCAGCTCAGCTCCGAGGGGTGGCGGCTGGCCGAGACCCGCCTTGTCGACGTCCTGCTCGGTGCCGTGATCGGCGTGCTCGCCGGCGTCGCGCTGTGGCCGCGCGGGGCGAGCCGCGATCTTCGGCGCAACGCCGCCGGCTACCTGCGGGCCAGCGGGAACGCTGTCGAGCGGACCGTCGAGGCGGTGCTCGGCTCAGCAGCCCATCCCGGCCCGGCCATCGATGAGGTGCGCCGACGGATGATCCTCGTCGACTCGTCGTACTGCCAGTTCCGCTCCGAGCGCCACGACCCGGGCAGGCAGCCGGTGAGCTGGGACATCGTCCTCAGCGCCGGGCACCACGTGGTGCCTGGCGCCGAGTCGCTGCTGCGCCGAAACCCGCCCGGCTGTCTGGCCGGCTGGCCCGAGGCCGCGGCACTGCTGCGGGACACGGCACGGCACCTGCATTCGGCGTACGGGGACCTGGCCGGCGCTGTGGCACACGACCGGGTTGCGGCCCCGATGCCCACCCCGGGTGACTGTGTGGACGAGCTGAATCGGGTCCGTCCACTGCTCGGGGCAGCCGACCCTGCCTCGGTGCGGCACCTGGTGGAGGTCGACAGGTGGCTCGCCGGCCTCGCCGCCAGTCTGGCCCGGACGCGCCCGAGCACCTCCGTCGGATCGCACGCGCGGTGAGCGCGCCGCAGGCCGCCTCTCGCCGATTGGCCATGCCCGACCGGCGGCTGCGCGCCTAGCGTCAGGACATGGAGATCGAGCAGGCGCAGCAGTTGTGGAAGCCGGAGCCCGGCTGGTTGAACACCGCCTCCTACGGGCTGCCGCCCGAACCGGCGTGGACGGACCTTCAGGAGGCCCTCGCCGCGTGGCGCGTCGGCGGCACGTCCTGGGAGGGCTGGGGCGACTCCGTGCAGCGCTCCCGCACCGTGTTCGCCGGTCTCATCGGCGTGCCGGACAGCGACGTGGCCGTCGGCGTCACCGTCTCCCAGCTACTCGCCCCGGTCGCGGCGGCACTGCGCCCGGGGGCGACGGTGGTGGTGCCCGAGGTGGAGTTCACCTCGAACCTCTTCCCGTGGCTGGTGCAGGAGGAGCGCGGCGTCACGGTCCGCACCGTGCCCCTGGACAGGGTTGTCGACGCGATCGACGCCGACACCGACCTGGTCGCGTTCAGCCTCGTGCAGTCCGCCGACGGGTCCATCGCGGCGTACGACGAGATCGTGGCGGCGGCCCGCGCACACGACGCGCTTGTGGTGGTGGACGCAACCCAGGCGTGCGGGTGGCTGCCGTTCGACGGGAGCCGCGCCGACGTGGTGGTGGTGGGTGGCTACAAGTGGCTGATGAACCCGCGCGGCACCGCGTACGCCTATCTGGCCCCCGCCCTGCGCGACCGGCTGCGCCCCGACGCCGCGGGCTGGTACGCGGGCCGTGACCCACACGCCTCCTACTACGGCCCGCCCCTGCGGCTTGCCGACGACGCCCGCCGGTTCGACATCTCGCCGGCCTGGTTCAGCTGGGTCGGCGCGGCACCCGCCCTGGAGGTGGTCGCCGACATCGGCGTGCCGGCGATCCAGGCGCACAACGTGGCGCTGGCCAACCGGTTCCTGACCGGGCTGGGCCGGCCAGCGGGTGCCAGCGCCATCGTCAGCGTCGACGTGCCCGGCGCGGAGGAACGCCTGGCCGCGGCCGGCATCCGGGCGGCGGTCCGCGCCGGACGGGTGCGCGCCTCGTTCCACATCTACTCCACCGAGGCCGACGTGGACGCGGCACTCACCGCGTTGACGGGCTGATCCAGGTCAGGCGAGATGACCGCCGATCTTCGTGTAGCCCCGCAGCAGGTCCCGCGAGATGATCAGGCGCTGCATCTCGTCGGTGCCCTCGAAGATCCGGTACAGGCGGACCTGCCGGTACCAGCGCTCGATGGGAAGTTCCCGGGTGTAGCCCATGCCGCCGTGGATCTGGAGCACCCGGTCGACCACCCGGTTGACCATGCCCGCGCCGTACAGCTTGCCCATCGACGAGGCGTGCCGGGGGTCCAGGCCCTGGTCGACGGTCCAGGCCGAGCGCAGCACCAGCCAGCGGGCCGCCTCCAACTCGGTCTCCGAGTCGGCGATCATCCACTGGATGGCCTGGTTGGTGCCGATCTTCGCGCCGAAGGTCTCCCGGGTGTTGGCGTAGTCGATGGCCATCTGCAGGGCCCGCTCGGCGATGCCGATGGCGTGCGACGGAATGGTGTAGCGGCCCTTGCCGATCCATTCCATGCCCAGCGTGAAGCCCTGCCCGATCTCACCGAGGATGTTGCGGTGCGGCACGCGTACGCCGTCGAAGATCAGCGACGCCGGGCCGCCCTCGCCCATGGTCTGGATGAACTCCGACCGCCAGCCCATCGTCCGGTCGACCAGGAACGCGGTGGCACCTCCGTTGCGGGCGCCCTTCTCCCGGTCGGTCACCGCGACGACGATCGCGAAGTCGGCGTCGTGGCCGCCGGTGATGAATGTCTTCTCGCCGTCGAGGATCCAGTCGTCGCCGTCGCGGCGGGCGGAGAACCTGATGTTCGCCGCGTCCGAGCCGGCCCCCGGCTCGGTGATCGCGAAGCAGGACCGTCGCTCGCCCTCGATCGTCGGGACGAGGAACTCCTGCTTCTGCTCCTCGGTGGCGTGGAACAGAATGTTGTCGGCCTCGCCGCCGAAGCGGAACGGCACGAACGTGCGACCCAGTTCCGTCCAGATCAACGACTGGAGCACCGCAGGAAGGTTCATGCCGCCGTACTCCTCGGGGGTGGCCAGGCCCCAGAAGCCGAACTTGCGCGCCTTGAGTTGCAGCTCGCGCACCTCGGAGTGGTCCAGGCCCGGCTGGTGTGCCCGCTCCCGGCGGAGCACCTCCGCCTCCAGCGGCATCACCTCGCGCTGGATGAACGACCGGACGGTGTCCCGTACCGCCCGCTCCTCGTCGGTGAGCGAAAAGTCCACGGTGATCCTCCTGGCGTGAGCGCTGGCGGTTTCCTCTAAACTAGCGCTGCAAGTTTTACCGCGTCCAGACCCCCGCGGCCGAGACACCCGAGGAGCGCAGTGCCCCGACCCCGCCAGCCCCGGCTCACCCGGCAGCTGATCGTCGAGACCGCCACCGCGCTCATCGACGCCGACGGGCTGCCGGCGTTCTCCACCCGCCGGCTCGCCGCCGAGCTGGGCGTGCGCGGCCCGTCGCTCTACAACCACTTCGCCACAAAGGACGAGATCCTCGACGCGGTCGCCGACACGGTCATCGGCGTGGTCGACACCAGCGGCTTCGCCAGCCGGGACTGGGTCGCCGCGCTGCGCGAGTGGGCCTGGTCGTACCGGCGGGCGCTCACCGCGCACCCGAACATCGTGCCGTACCTCGCGCAGGGTCCGGGCCGGCGACCGGCCGCCCTGGCCATGGCCGACGCGGTCTACGGCGGACTGGTACGCGCCGGGTGGCCGCCGGCGCGGGCCACCCACATCGGGGCGGCGGTGCGGTACTTCGTGGCCGGGTCGGCGCTCGGTTCCTTCGCCCGGGGCTTCGTCGAGGACCCCGAGCTGTACGCCGCCCACTACCCCCACCTGAACCAGGCGCACCGGCTCGCCGAGCACCAGCAGAGCGTGGACGAGGGCGCCTTCGCCCTCGGCCTGGACGCGCTGCTGCACGGCCTCGCCGCCGAGTACGCCCGCAGCATCGCTCCCCTCGACCCGGTGGAGTCCGCCCGGCCCAGCGGGTAGCGTCCAAACTCCCAGCGCTAGTTTCAGCACCACCGCCCACCCCGAAGGGACGACATGGACCTCGCCGCCCCGCCCACGCAGCTGCCCGATGCCCTGCGCCTGCGGCGCCACATGCACATCGGCGGCGAGTGGACGTCCCCCGCCGGCACCGACGCGATCGACGTGGAGAACCCGAGCACCGGCGACCTCGTCGGGCAGGTGCCCGCCGGTACGGCCGCCGATGTGGACGCCGCCGTCGCCGCTGCCCGCGCCGCCTTCCCGGGCTGGGCAGCCACCGCACCCGCCGAACGATCCGCGCACCTCGACCGGCTGCACACGGCGCTCGCCGCGCGCGCCGACGACCTCGCCCGCACCATCGCCGTCGAGCTGGGCGCACCGCTCAAGCTCGCGACCCGGGTGCAGGTCGCGCTGCCGCTGACAGTCCTGCGCGACCATGTCGCCCTCGCCGCCCGCCCTCCGGTCGAGGAGAGCATCGGCAACTCCCTCGTCGTCCGCGAACCAGTAGGCGTCGTCGGCGCGATCACCCCGTGGAACTATCCGCTGCAGCAGGTGATGGCCAAGCTGGCGCCCGCGCTGGCCGCCGGCTGCACCGTGGTGCTCAAGCCCAGCGAGCTGACCCCGCTGACGGCGTACCTGCTCTTCGACGCCGTCACCGAGGCAGGGCTCCCACCGGGTGTGCTCAACCTGGTGCCGGGCACCGGCGCGGTCGTCGGCGAGGCGCTCGCCGGGCACCCAGACGTCGACCTGGTGTCGTTCACCGGTTCGACAGTGACCGGAAAGAGGGTCATGCAACTCGCCGCCGACCGGATCGCCCAGGTCGCGCTGGAGCTGGGCGGCAAGTCCGCCAACGTGATCCTTCCCGACGCCGACCTGGCCACCGCCGTCAAGGTCGGGGTCGGCAACGCCCTGCTCAACTCCGGCCAGACCTGCACGGCGTGGACCCGGATGCTCGTGCACCGCGACCGCTACGACGAGGCGTTGGAACTGATCGCCACGGCGGTGGCCGGCTACCGGCTCGGTGACCCGTTCGACCCGTCCACCCGGCTCGGTCCACTGGTCTCCGCCGCCCAGGTCGAGCGGGTCCGCGGTCACGTCGAGCGGGCACTGGCCGACGGCGCTCGGCTGGTCGCCGGAGGCCTCGACGCGCCGGTCCCCGCGCAGGGCCACTTCGTCGCACCGACAGTCTTCGCCGACGTCCACCCGGACAGCGCGCTCGCCCAGGAGGAGGTCTTCGGACCGGTGCTCGCCGTGATCCCGTTCGACGACACCGACGAGGCAGTGGCGATCGCCAACAACTCGAAGTACGGGCTGGCCGGCGCGGTGTGGTCCGCCGACCCCGACGCGGCGCTCGCGGTGGCCCGACGACTGCGCACCGGCGCTGTCGACATCAACGGGGCGTCGTTCAACCCGCTCGCCCCGTTCGGCGGCTACAAGCAGTCCGGCCTGGGCCGGGAGTTGGGCGTGCACGGCCTCACCGAGTTCTGCGAGCTGAAGGCGATCCAGCGATGACCGGCCCCGAGCTGACCCCGGCCGCGCCAGCGGGAGGCCCCGAGTCGACCGCCGCGCCAGCAGGCGGCCCTGAGCCGGCGGCCGCGCCGGTCACCGTTCGCGCGCTTGTCGCGCGGGGAGCCGGCGCCGAGCTGCGGGTCGAGCGCGTACGCCTGCCCGCGCCCGGCCCCGGTGAGGTGCGGGTGACGATCGCCGCGGCCGGTGTCTGTCACTCCGATCTGTCCATGGTGAACGGCACGCTGGCCGCGAGGTTCCCGCTGGTGCTCGGCCACGAGGCGACAGGTGTGGTGGCCGAGGCGGGGCCGGGCAGCCAGCTGGAGGTCGGCACGCCAGTGGTGCTCAACTGGGCGCCCGCCTGCCGGACGTGCTGGTGGTGCCGGCACGACCAGCCGTGGCTGTGCGCCGCCAACACCGCTCCGACGGTGCAGCGCGGCACGACCGACGACGGCGAACCGGTACACCTCACCCTCGGCCTCGGCGCGCTCGCCGAGGCGGTGGTGGTGCCCGAGAGCGCCGTCATCGCCATCCCCGCCGGGTTGCCTGCGGAGCGGGCCGCCCTGCTCGGCTGTGCGGTGCTGACCGGCGTCGGCGCTGTCCGCAACACCGCCCGGGTGGCGCCGGGCGAGTCGGTGGCGGTCGTCGGGCTCGGCGGGGTCGGACTCGCGGTGCTCACCGCGGCCCGGCGGGCCGGTGCCACGACGATCCTCGCGGTCGACGTCGCCGAGTCGAAGCGGGAGTTGGCGCTCGCCGCCGGGGCCACCGACTTCCTGCTCTCCGACGACCGCCTCTCCAAGGAGGTACGGGCGCGCACCGAGGGGCGGGGCGTGGACCACTCCTTCGAGTGCGTCGGCCGTGCCGCCACCATCCGGGCTGCCTGGCGGCTCACCCGGCGCGGGGGAGCGGTGACGGTGGTCGGCATGGGCGCCAAGGACGACATGGTGAGCCTCGGCGCGCTGGACATCTTCCACTCCGCGCGGACGCTGCGCTCCTCCGTGTACGGCTCGTCCGACCCGGACCGCGAGGTGCCCGAGTTGGCCGGCGCGGCACTCGACGGGACGCTGGACCTGTCCCCGCTGGTCAGCGGGGTGGTCAGCCTCGACGAGGCGCCGGCGGCGTTCGACCGGTTGGCGCGGGGCGAAGGTGCCCGCTGGGTGGTCAGCCTCGACTGACCACCCGGCCGGCTGTCACTTGCCGGTGACGATGCCCGGGTTGATGCAGAGACCCGGATTGGCGCCGTTCTTCTCGGCGATCTCCAGGCAGCGGGTCACCTTGTCGACCTTCGCGTTGGTCTCGGTGATCTGCTTGGAGATGTCGGCGTTCTTGCGGTCCTGCTCCAGGTTGCGGGTCTGCGCCAGCTTGTCCTGGAACGCCTTGATGTTGCCCTCGGTCTTGTCGTCGTGGTTGACCCGGGTGATGGTCACCGAGAGGATGTCGACGTCCTCGGCGAGCCGACCCTCCGCGCTGCTCTTGATGTTCGCGGCGAACGGCTTCAGGTCGACGTTGAGGTTGCCGGTCTGCGCGTCGATCCGCTCCAGCGGGTTGTACGTGGCGAAGGCGTCGTTCACCGCGCTGTCGAGCTGCACTCCCACCCGCTGGCCCTGGAAGCTCACGAAGTCTCCCTTGTAGTCCATGAACTGCTTCGGCGCGTTCTCCGGCTTGACCTGCCACTCCACGAGCACCTCGACGCACGCGTCGGCGAGCGTGCCGGTGCGCACGCGTACGCAGTTGTTGCCGCCGATGTGGTCGTACTTCTGCCGGCCCGCGTCCCACTCGCCGACCTTCTGCCACGGTGCCACCCACTTCAGGCCCGAACCTGTCACCTCGCCGGTGGGCTTGCCGAAGCTGGTGACGATGCCGACCGAGCGGATGGGCACCGAGTGGGCACTGGAGGCGACGCTGATCAGCACTGTGACGGCGAGCAGGCCGAGCGCCGCCAGGGCGGCCGTCTGCTTCATCGCGTTCTTGGGTGCGACGAGTGCCAGGATGGCGCTGACCGCCATTGCGATGGCGAAGATGATCGCCATGGTGAAGCCGACAGGCATGGGGTGGGGACCTTTCGTTGGGCCGTGTTGATCATCAACATAAGGGGCCCGGTCAAGCCGGCCGTGCCCCGCTGGCCTGCGTGCTCGCTGCGCGCCGCCGGTAAATTCCGCGACGGCGCATCCACCGCGCGTCGTTTCAGCGAACCCCGGATGGAGAACACCGCCTACCCGGGGGTACGTCTGGTGCTGACCGATCCGATGCCGGCGGATGCCGTGGAGACCGCGCACAAGCGCGTCCGGCTGGCCACCGAGGACCTGGACGACAACCGTGTCGCCACGGTGCTGCTGGAGATGGCCGAAGCCTGGGGCGTACCGGCGCTCTGGGAGCAGGTCTGCCGCCCGCTGCTCGCTCAACTGCCGGGGCGTACGCCCGCCGAGATCGCCACCGAGCACGCCCTGTGCGAGGGTGTGCGGGTCGGGTTGGACGTGTACCGCAGGCAGCCCGGCCGGTCATTTCCCACCGGCGGGGTGCTGCTTGCCGGTGCCGAACAGGAGGCGCACTGTCTCGGCCTGCACGCGCTCGCCGCCGCGCTGCGCGAGCACCGCCGCGGCTGCCTGCATCTCGGCCCCGCGCTGCCCTGGCCCGCGCTGACCAGCGCGGTCCACCGGGCCAACCCGCACACCGTCGTGCTCTGGTCGCAGACGCCTGTCACCGGCCGCGCGTACCGTCTGGTGCGCTTCGCCCGCGACTTCCCGCGCCTGCGGGTGTACGGCGCCGGGCCGGGCTGGATCGAGCCGCTCGCCGCGCCGGCGGCCCACCTGGGTACGTTGCCGGCGGCGGTCGCCGCCTGCCTGGAGAAGCCGCGGGCGCGCTGATGTCGTGCCGGCGCGACGGCGATGGCGTCGCGCCGGTGAACTTTCTGCCCGCCTCGGACGGTCAGCGCGGAGGTCGGGCCCGGTCGGTCCACGTCCTTTGCTCTGCTTCAACCCGCGCAACGTTTTTGGGGCGTAACTGTTGCGTGGGTTGAAGCAGTGCAAAGGATGCGAAGGGCTACCTCCAGGGACGGCACTGGGTGGGGGCGATCCGGGCTGGTGACGCCGGTCACATACGATACGGAGCCGTTCCGTATCGAAAATTCGGCGCCTACGCTGTCCCAGTTACGAGTCTGGCCCGTATCGTATTGCGCGACGGGTGAACCGGGGGGAGAACCGGGCATGGAGCTACACAACAACACGGGACATCCGAGGAGGTGGGCGATCCTGGGGGTGCTGGTGATCAGCCTCCTCGTCGTCGTCCTCGACAACACGATCCTCAACGTCGCACTGCGCACCCTGGCCGACCCGGTGCACGGCCTCGGCGCCACCCAGGGCGAGCTGGAGTGGTCCATCAACTCCTACACGCTCGTCTTCGCCGGGCTGCTGTTCACCTTCGGGGTGCTCGGCGACCGATCCGGCCGCAAGCGCTTCCTGATGATCGGTCTGGTGCTGTTCGGGCTGGCGTCGCTGCTCTCGGCGTACGCCCAGAGCCCCGGTCAGCTGATCGCGGCCCGCGCCCTGATGGGGATCGGCGGCGCGGCCATCATGCCTGTCACGCTGTCGATCATCTCCAACGTCTTCGACCCGCGCGAGCGTGGCCGGGCCATCGGCGTGTGGGCCGGCGCGGTCGGGCTCGCGGTGGCGATCGGCCCGATCCTCGGCGGCGCGCTGCTGGAGCACTTCTGGTGGGGCTCGGTCTTCCTGATCAACGTCCCGGTGGTGGCCGCCGGCGTGGTCCTGGTCGCGTTGCTGGTCCCCGAGTCGCGTGACCCGCGTCCCGGCCGGGTCGACCTGCTCGGCGTCGTGCTCTCAGTGGTCGGCCTGGTCGCTCTCTCCTACGGCATCATCGACGGCGGCGAACACGGCTTCGGTCGGCCGGTGGCCTGGGGATCCATCCTGGTGGGCCTCGCCGTGCTGGTTTGGTTCGTGCAGCACGAGCGGCGCAGCGACCACCCGTCGCTTGACGTCCGGCTGTTCAAGGTGCCCCGGTTCGCCGCGCCGGTGGCCATCGTCGGCCTGGTGTTCTTCGCCGCCATGGGCGTGATGTTCTTCAGCTCGTTCTACCTGCAACTGGTGCGCGGCTACAGCCCGCTGCAGACCGGCCTGCTCTTCCTGCCCTTCGCAGGAGCTCAGCTGATCTTCGCGCCGCGCAGCGCCGCCATGGTCCGCCGCTACGGCGGGCGGGCCGTCGCCACCGTCGGGCTGGGGCTGACAGTGGTGTCCCTCGCCGCGTTCGCCTTCATCGGCGCGTCAACCCCGATCTGGATCGTCCTTGTCGTCTTCTTCGTCCAGGGCGTCGGAATGGCCAACATCATGCCTCCGGCCACCGAGTCGATCATGTCGGCGCTGCCCCGGGAGAAGGCAGGTGTCGGCTCCGCGGTGAGCAACACCGTCCGCCAGGTGGCCGGTGCGCTCGGCGTGGCAGTCCTCGGCTCGGTGCTCTCGGCGGTCTACCGCAGCGATGTGGGCGACGCGCTGACCGGCCTGCCGCCACAGGCCCGCGACGCGGCCAACGAGTCGATCTCCGGTGCGTACGCCGCAGCCGGGCAGCTCGGCCCGGCGGCGCCGACGCTGATCTCGGCGGCCAACGACGCCTTCGTGACCGCCATGCACTGGGCGGCCGGCCTCTCCGCTGTGGTCGCGGCGCTCGGCATGCTCGTGGTGCTGCGCTGGATGCCGGGCCGCAACGCCATGACCGACGCCACGACGGCACCCGTCGCCGAACCCGAGTTGGCCGGAACGGCGTAGGTCCGGGAACAATGTCCGACATGAGATCCACTGCCGATGCTCCGCGGTCGCCCGGGCGACCGCGGAGCATCCGCGCCGACGAGGCGATCATCGAGGCCACCCTCGACCTGCTCGCCGAGGGCAGCACCGTCGAGGCACTCTCGATCGAGGCGATCGCCAGCCGCGCCGGGGTCGGCAAGGCCACCATCTACCGCCGCTGGGCCGGCAAGGACGCCCTGCTGCTCGACGCGCTGCGTCGGCTCAAGGGCATCCTGCCGCAGCCGACCGGCCACTCCATCCGGGACGACCTGATCCTGCTCGTCGGCGCGATCGGTAAGAACATCGACCCGCGGGCGGAGAAGATCATGCCGTGTCTGGTGCCGGCGGTGAACCGCAGCACCGACCAGTACCAGCTCTACCAGAACATCATCGCGCCCCGGCGGCAGTTGATGCGCGAGGTGCTCAGGCGCGGCGTCGACGAGGGGGTGCTCCGGGCCGACGTCGACATCGAGGTGACGATGGCGCTGCTCACCGGGCCGATGCTGATCCAGCGGGTGCTGCAGTGGAGCCCGGATCTCAACGAGGTCGACCTGCCGGAGCGGGTCGTCGACGCCGTCCTCGAAGGGATCCGCGCCCGCTGACCGTCAGGCCGGCGCGCGCAGGCGGTGCAGGCGTAGCGCCAACTGCACCTCCAGCGCCCGCTCGGGCCGCTGCCAGTCCGCGCCGAGCAGCTGCCCCACCCGCTCCAGGCGTTGCGTCACGGTGTTGACGTGCACGTGCAGCTGCTCGGCGGCGCGGGCCAGGCTGCCACCGACGCCGAAGTACGCCTCCAACGTCTTCACCAGCGCCGTCCCCCGCCGGGCGTCGTAGTCGACCACCGGCCCGACGGTGGCGGTGAGGAACTGGGCCACGTCCTTCTCGCCCCGGTCACCGACAGTGCCCAACAGCAGCCCCACGAAGCCCAGCTCGGCGGTGCTCGCGCCCTGACCGGTACGACCCAGCGCGCCGAGCGCTGTCAGGCAGCGGTCCGCCTCGTGGAACGTCCCCGCCAGCGTCGTCGGTCCGGTCGCCGGACCGCTCGCCCCGGCGGTCACCGGTCGACTCGTCACGCGGGACAGATCCCGGGCCACCGCCCGGGCGCTGCCACCGGCGTCCTGACCGGGCAGCATCAGGACCACCCGTCCGTCGCGCGCCGCCGCCAGGCCACCGCGCGCCGAGGCGTACGTGGTGGCCCAGGAGAGCACCCGCTGCCGGGCCGAGCCGGTGGCCGCGATCGCGTCGTCGTCCACCGCCACCAGCACGTACGGGGCGTCCAGGTCCACCCCGAGCCGGCGAGCCCGGCTGCGCAACGCGTCGGTGTCCCGCAACGGCCGGGCGATCAGATCGTCAAGCAGCTCGCCGCGTACCCGACCTTCTGCCTCGGCCACCGTCCGGCGGAACAACAACAGCAGCGCTGTCACCAGCGCGGCCCGCTCCAGGATCCGCTGGTCGGCGTCGACAAGCTCGTCGTCGGGGCGCAGCACCAGAGCACCCAGGTTCTCGGTGCCCGCCACCACCGCCGCGTACCAGAGGGGGCCCCGGCGCACGCTGCGTCCCTCGGTGCGGGACGCGGCCACCGCCTCGACGATGTCCTCCCGGTCCGGCTCGTCGATCTCACCGACCCGGGCCAGCAACCGGCCCTCGGCGTCCAACGCCAGCAGCGCCCCGCCCAGCACCTCGGTCACCGCTGCCGCCACGTCCTCCACGCCGCCGCCGCGCAGCACCAGCGCGGTCATCCTGTCGTGCGCGGCAGCGGCCCGCTCCACCGAACTGCTGTGCGCCCGGATGGTGGTGTTGGCGGCCGACAGTTCGGCAAGCGCCGAGCGGGTCTCGGCCAGCAGCCGGGCCGTGTCGATCGCCACCGCGGCGTGCGCGGCGAGCGATACCAGCAGCGCGACCTCCTCCCGCACGAACGGTCGCGCCGAACGGTTGGCCGCGTAGAGCACGCCGATCGATGTGGATCCGAGCCGCAGCGGCACCCCGAGGATCGCCACCAGGCCCTCCTCGCCCACCCCGGCGTCGATCTCCCCGGTGTGGTGGAAGCGCTCGTCCTCGCCGTAGTTGGCTGTCACGTACGGGGCGCCGGACTGGGCCACCAGCCCACCGAGGCCGGCGCCCATCGGCAGCCGCAGCCGCTGGAAGCGGGCCGACACGGACCCGTCGGTCACCCGCATGTAGGTGTCGCCGCGCTCGTCGTCGTTGAGCGTCATGTACGCCACGTCGGCGCCCAGCAGGTTGCGCGCCCGGTGCACGATCGCCCGCAGCACGTCGTCCAGGTCGCGCAGGCCGGCCAGGTCGCTCACCGTGTCGTACAGACCGGACAGCTCGGTCTCCCGGCGGCGGCGCCGCTCCAGCAGCGCGCGGACCCGCAACGCCACGGTCCTTGCCTGCTCCAGCTCGGCCAGCCGCTCGGCCGGCGCCCCGGCGGCCCGTGCGGCCACCAACGGCCCCTCGAACTCCACCGCCGCGGCCTCACGGGCGAGCAGTTCCAGAAACTCCACCGGCGACGACATGGTCGACATTGTGCGGGGACCCACTAGTTGGCCGTCCAGCCCCCGTCGAGCGCGATCGACGCGCCGGTGATGAACGCCGCCGGCGGCGAGCAGAGGTACGCGAGCAACTCGGCCACCTCCTCAGGCTCGATCAGCCGCTTGATCGCCGCCCGGGCCAGCATGATCTTCTCGACCACCTCGGGCTCCGGGATGTCGTGACTGACCGCCTGGTCGGCGATCTGGCTCTCCACGAGCGCCGTGCGGACGTACGCCGGATTGATGCAGTTGGCGGTGACCCCGTGCACGGCGCCCTCCAACGCCACCACCTTCGACAGCCCTTCCAGGGCGTGCTTCGCCGTGACGTACGCCGCCTTGTACGGCGAGGCCCGCAGCCCGTGCACCGACGAGATGTTGACGATCCGGCCCCAACCCCGCGCGTACATGTGCGGCAGCGCGCGGCGGACCAGCAGGAACGGCGCCTCCACCATCACCCGCTGGATGTACTCGAACCGCTCGACGGGGAAGTCCTGCATCGGCGCCACGTGCTGGAGCCCGGCGTTGTTCACGACGATGTCCACGTCCACGTCGAGGCGGTCCACTGCCGCCGCGTCGGCCAGGTCCACCCCCTCGGCGCGCCCGCCCGCCTCGGCGGCGACCGTCCGGGCCGCGTCCAGGTTCCGGTCCACCACGAGCACCTTGGCGCCGGCAGCGCCCAGCCGCAGGGCGCACGCCCGCCCGATGCCGCTGCCGCCGCCGGTGACCAGGGCGGTGCGACCGGTGAGATCGAGCTGTACGACGTGGGGGACCGCCACGGGTTCTGCCGTCATGGCGCAAGAAGTTACGAGCTGTCAGCGCCCCGGCACATGGGCCGGCAACACATACTCCGGGCCAAAGCTGTGTGGCCCACCCTGTCCCGCCGCCCGCCCTGTCCCGCTGCGCGATTGCGCTCGATCCTGGATGCAGTGGTGTCGGTGCGTCGGTGGGGCCGCTACTTCCAGGTTCGAGCACGATCTTGGCGCGCGGCAGGGTGTGTCCCGTGGGGCTGGTGGGAGGCCGGGCGTTAGGGTGTCGAACACACGTACTGCTGACGGCTGGGGAGGGGGCGGCGTGCGCGTGCTCGGTGTGGACCCGGGGTTGACCCGGTGCGGGGTGGGCGTGGTCGAGGGTGTGCCGGGCCGCCCGTGCACGCTCGTCGCCTACTACGTGGTCTACACCGATCCGGCCGACGACCTGGCTCTGCGCCTGCTGCACCTGGACCGGTCGCTCACCGAGCTGGTCGCCAAGCATCAGCCCGAAAGCGTCGCCGTCGAGCGGGTCTTCAGCCAGCACAATGTGCGTACGGTGATGGGCACCGCGCAGGCGAGCGGCATCGCAGTGCTGGCGGGGGCGCGTGCCGGGCTGCCGGTGCAGACGTACACCCCCAGCGAGGTGAAGGCGGCGGTGACCGGCTCTGGGCAGGCCGACAAGGCGCAGATGACAGCCATGGTGACCCGGCTGCTGCGACTGGCCGAGCCGCCGAAGCCGGCCGACGCCGCCGACGCGCTCGCCCTGGCCATCTGCCACGTCTGGCGCGGCGGCACCCGCTCGAAGCTGGCCGCCGCGGCCGACCGGGCACGACGAGGAGGAGCACGATGATCGCCAGCGTGCGCGGCACGGTGACCGCGACGGGTCCGGACCTGGCAGTGATCGAGGTCGGCGGGGTCGGCCTTGCCGTGCACTGCGCCCCAGGGACGATCGCGGAGCTGCGGGTCGGCCAGGTCGCCCGGCTCGCCACGAGCCTTGTGGTGCGGGAAGACTCGCTGACCCTCTACGGCTTCGCCGACGACGACGCGAAGTCGTTGTTCGAGCTGCTCCAGACGGCAAGTGGGGTCGGCCCTCGGCTGGCCCAGGCGGTGCTTGCCGTGCACACCCCGGACGCGGTGCGCAAGGCCATCGCCAACGCCGACACCGCGGCCCTGACCCGGGTGCCGGGGATCGGCAAGAAGGGCGCCGAGCGTCTGGTGCTGGAACTGCGCGACCGGATCGGCCCGGTGTCCATCGGTGCCGACGGCGTGGGCGGTGTGACCGCCGGCGCCTGGCCCGATCAGGTCCGCCAGGCGCTTGTGGGCCTGGGTTGGACGGCCGGGCAGGCCGACCAGGCGGTGGCCGCTGTCGCGGAGACCATCGACGGGGCCACTCCGCCCGTGCCGTTGCTGCTCAAGCAGGCCATCCGCCTGCTCGGTCGCACCCGATGAGTGAGACCGAGGGGCTCGTCTCGGCGTACGTCAGCGACGCCGAGCGGGACGCGGAGGCCACCGTACGGCCGCGGCGGCTGGCCGAGTTCATTGCCCAGGACCGGGTCCGCGACCAACTTGACCTGCTGTTACAGGGGGCCATGCGGCGTGGTTCGCCGCCGGATCACATCCTGCTCTCCGGGCCGCCCGGGTTGGGTAAGACCAGCCTGGCAAACATCGTCGCCGCCGAGCTGGGCGCGGGCATCCGGGTGACGAGCGGGCCGGCGATCGAGCGTTCCGGTGACCTGGCGGCGATCCTGACCAGCCTGGCCGAGGGCGATGTGCTCTTCATCGACGAGATCCACCGGATCGCCCGGCCCGCCGAGGAGCTGCTCTACAGCGCGATGGAGGACTTCCGGGTCGACGTGGTGGTCGGCAAGGGGCCGGGGGCCACAGCGATCCCGCTTGATGTCGAGCCATTCACGCTTGTCGGTGCGACAACGCGGTCCGGGTTGTTGACCGGCCCGATGCGGGACCGGTTCGGTTTCGTCGCGCACCTTGATTTCTACGCCCCGGCGGATCTGGAGACGCTGCTGCACCGGTCGGCGCGGATCCTCGGTGTGCCGATCACGGACGAGGGCGCCACGGAGATCGCCGGCCGGTCGCGGGGCACTCCCCGGATCGCCAACCGGCTGCTGCGCCGGGTCCGCGACTACGCGGAGGTGCGGGCCGACGGCGTGGTCGATCTTGACACCGCCCGTGCGGCACTGATCGTGTACGACGTCGACGCGCTGGGTCTGGACCGGCTGGACCGGGCGGTGCTGAGCGCGCTCGTGGACTCGTTCCGGGGCGGCCCGGTGGGCCTGTCCACCCTCGCCGTGGCGGTGGGGGAGCAGCCGGACACCGTCGAGGAGGTGTGCGAGCCGTTCCTTGTGCGCGCCGGCCTGCTGGCGCGTACGCCGCGCGGCCGGGTGGCCACCGAGGCTGCCTGGCGGCACCTGGGTCGTACGCCACCAAATGGTACATTGGGGGTAGATGTCCCGTCGACACCCGATCTGTTCTCGGTGGATACCGATCAGCCGTGATGTGAACGTGATCTGTGCCGCATTCGGTGTTCTCAGGTGCAGGGATTAGACTTCGCCGCGGTCTGTACAGGACGTGAGAGTCCGCCTCCGCTCCGGCGCATCCCGCGCCGCGACGGAGGCCAATGGGAAGGTTTTTAACGTGCATTACGCACAATCGGCAGGCGGGGCCGGCAGCTTCACGCCGATCCTGATGATCGCGCTGCTCTTCGGTGTCATGTACTTCATGATGATCCGGCCCCAGCAGAAGCGCCGCCGCGAGGCAGAGGCGATGCAGTCGAACCTCGGCCCCGGCGACGAGGTCGTGACCATCGGCGGGCTCTACGGCACCGTCACCGGCATCGAGGACGACAGCGTCCTGCTCGAGGTCGCTCCGGGCGTGCAGACCCGCTACGCCCGCCCGGCCATCGCCCGGGTGGTCACCCGCGCGGAACTGCCGAGCGAGCCGGTCACCGAGGACGCGGACACCACCAAGGACTGACGCCCCCATCGGCGGCGGTGCTTCCGGCGTACGGCCGGACGACCGCCTCCCGGGGGTGCCGTGCCCGACGGGGCAGCGGACGTGACGTGAAAACTGGATAGTTGGGTCGACGCCGGACGTCGGCACGTCCCGTGACCGCCAGCGTCCGCGCCGGTGGGTCCGGCTCCGTGTCGGCGTCATGCCGACCCAGGTCAGACCCCGTCGGCCGGACCCCCGGCCCGACACTCGCCGCCGCCGCCGCGTGCAGCGGCGCGACCGTACAGGGAGACAGACAACCGTGGCACCACCTCAGGGACAGATGCGCCCCGGACGGCAGCTCGCCGTGCTCGGGGCCATCTTCGTGGTCCTCTACCTTCTGGTGTTCTTCGCGGGCGGTGCCAGCGGCAGCTTCAAGGATCGGCTTGAGCCTCGGCTCGGCCTGGACCTGATCGGCGGCACCCGGGTGACGCTGGAGGCGACAAACAGCGTCGACGGCAAGCCCCCGACGGCGGACAACCTCGAAGAGGCCCGGCAGATCATCGAGAGCCGGGTCAACGCGTTCGGCGTGGCCGAGGCCGAGGTGGTCACCGAGGGCAACCGGAACATCGTCATCTCCCTGCCCGGTGAGAACCGCGACCTCACCGACGTGGGCAGCGCGGCCGAGCTGCGCTTCCGCAAGGTGTTGAAGGCCGCCGACGGCAGCGGCGCGGTCGCCGCGCCGCCGGCCGCCGAGCCGAGCCCGTCCGGCAGCCCGGCTCCGTCCGGCAGCGCGAACCCGACCCCGTCGGGCAGTGGCGCGCCGCAGGCGACCGCGTCGCCGAGCGGCGGTCAGGGCGGAATGGCACCGGCGTCGCCGAGCGCCACGCCGGCCCCGTCCGCCTCGGCGAGCGCCGCGCCGTCGGCGAGCGCCAGCACCGAGCCGGTGCCGGCGAGCATCGAGGAGCAGCGCAAGGCCGTAGAGCAGAAGGTCGGCGCCGCCGCGTGGCAGGCCGCCAGCGGCCTGCAGGGCCCGGCCGACCTGACCGCCGACCCGTCGCTCGCCGAGAAGCTCAAGCCGTTCGGCACCCTGTCGCCGCAGGAGGTGGCGGTGCTGCCGGCACAGCTGCAGTTCAACGTGCCGACGATCGGCTGCGCGCAGCTCGACAAGCGTCCGCCGGCGTCGATCTCCGACCCGAAGCAGCAGGTCGTCTCCTGCGAGGACGGCGTCTCCAAGTATCTGCTCGACCAGGCCAAGGTGCTCGGCACCGACGTGTCGGACGCCGACGCGGTGCTCGACCAGACCAACTCCTGGGTGGTCAGCCTCGACTTCACCGGCAAGGGCCAGGGCAACTGGACGGCCCTCACCCGTGAGGCGTTCAACAACGAGGGCGGGGCGTGCGACGCGACCGCCCTTGGCCAGGACGGCAAGTGCCGGGTGGCAGTCGTGCTGGACAACGAGATCGTCTCCTCGCCGGAGATCCAGGGCGTGCTGACCGGCAACTCCCAGATCACCGGCAACTTCACCCAGAAGGACGCCAGCACCCTCGCGGGCCAGCTCCGCTACGGCGCGCTGCCGGTGACCTTCGAGCAGCAGGAGGCGCAGAACGTCACCGCCACGCTGGGTGCCAGCCACCTGCGTGCCGGTCTGCTCGCCGCCGGCATCGGCATGCTGCTGGTCATCATCTACGCGTTCTTCTACTACCGGCTGCTCGGCTCGGTGATCTTCCTGAGCCTGATCCTCTCCGCGCTGCTGGTCTTCGGCGCGCTGGTGGTGCTCGGCCGGCAGATCGGCTTCACGCTCACCCTCGCCGGCATCGCCGGCATGATCGTCTCACTCGGTGTGGCGGCGGACTCGTTCGTCATCTACTTCGAACGATTGAAGGACGAGATCCGGGAGGGGCGCAGCCCACGCAGCGCCGTACCCCGGGCCTGGATCCGAGCCCGCCGGACGATCATCTCGGCAAACGCGATCACCCTGCTCTCGGCTGTGGTGCTCTACGTGGTCTCGGTCGGCACGGTGAAGGGCTTCGCGTTCGCGCTCGGCCTCGCCACAGTGCTCGACCTGGTGGTGGTCTTCCTCTTCCGCCACCCGATCATGACGATGTTCGCCCGGACCCGGGCGTTCCTGTCCCCGCGGGTCAGCGGGCTCGGCCGGGCGCTTCCGGCCCGGACCCAGCAGACTCAGCCCCGCAACCCGCGCGCCAAGGAGGCCTGAGATGGCTGACAACAGTTTGGCGAGTCGCCTCTACAACGGTGAGGCCGGTCTCAACGTCGTCGGCCGACGCAAGCTCTGGTTCGGCGTCGCCGGGATCCTCGTCCTGATCGCGATCCTCAGCATCTCGATCCGGGGGTTCAGCCTCGGTATCGAGTTCGCCGGCGGCAACTCGTTCTCGGTGCCGGCCAGCGTCGGCACGCTGGAGCAGGCCGAGGAGGAGGTCAACGCTGCCCTCGCCGCCGAGAACACCGGCGTCGAGGTGGCCACCGCGCAGCAGGTCGGCGGCACCGGCGGCGACTCCTACGAGCTTCGTACGCCGCAGCTCAGCGTCGAGCAGACGAACGCGGTGAAGGCGCAGATCGCCGAGGACTTCGGTCTGGAGCCCGGTCAGATCAGCAGCAACCAGGTCAGTGAGGCGTGGGGCAGCCAGGTCACCGAGCGGGCCGTGCTCGGTCTGGTGGTCTTCATCGCGCTGGTGATGCTCTACCTGATCCTGCGCTTCGAGTGGCGGATGGCCGTCGCGGCCGTCACCTCGCTGCTGCTGAACCTGATCCTCACCGCCGGCATCTACTCGCTTGTCGGCTTCGAGGTCACCCCGTCGACGATCATCGGTTTCCTCACGATCCTGGGCTTCGCGCTCTACGACGTGGTGGTGGTCTTCGACAAGGTGCAGGAGAACACACGGGGCATCACTGCCAACAACAACCAGACGTACGGCGAGGCGGCCAACCTGGCCGTCAACCAGAGCCTCATGCGGTCGCTGAACACGTCGGTAGTGGCGCTGCTGCCCGTCGGTGGTCTGCTCTTCATCGGCGCCGGCCTGCTCGGCGCCGGCACGCTGAAGGACCTCGGCCTGGTGCTGTTCGTCGGTATGGCGATGGCCTTCCTGACCTCCATCGTGGTGGCCACCCCGATGCTGGCGCTGCTGAAGAACTACGAGCCGCGCATCCAGGCGCACAACAAGCGGGTGCAGGCCCGCCGCGGTGCGCTGGCGCGTGGCGAGGTCCCCACGAAGGGTGCCGCCGTGAGCCCGGCCCGGACCGAGGCGGACGACGCGCCCGTGGACGACACGGCCGCGATGGCCGGCGCCGCTCCCAAGGTGGGCGCCCGGCCGGCGGGCAAGCGGTCCACCGGTGCCCGGGGCGGTCGCCCGGGTGGCGGCGGCAACCGGCCGGGTGGCGCCAAGCGGCGCTGACCGGCGGCAGCGCCCAGGCGGCGCTGACCAGCAGTGGCGCTGACCGGCGGTGACGCCGGGCGGCGCGGAACGGCCCGGGTAGGCCCGGGAGGACATGACCGAACGGCGTCCGGCATGCTGTGCGAGCAGCACTGCCGGACGCCGTCGTCGTCGAAGGGAACGGAACTGCCGTGACGGAGACCCACAGCACCGCACCGCGCGGGGACCTCGGCCCGGACACCGCCCGGCTGGTGGCCAGTCGGGTGCTGGACGTGCCGGACTTCCCCCAGCCCGGTGTCCTGTTCAAGGACCTGATGCCGCTGTTCGCCGATGCGAAGGTGTTCCGCGACGTTGTCGACGGGATCGTGGCGTACCACGGGCGGGACGGCTTCGACGTGGTGGTCGGCATCGAGGCGCGCGGGTTCGTGGTGGCGGCGGCCGTCGCGTACGCGGCCGGGGTGGGCGTGGTGCCCGTCCGCAAGGCCGGCAAACTGCCCCGCCCGGCGCACTCGGTCTCCTACGCCCTCGAATACGGCGAGGCCACCCTGGAAGTGCACGAGGACGCCTTCACCGCAGGTCATCGGGTGCTTGTGGTCGACGACGTGCTGGCCACCGGCGGCACCGCCGAGGCGACTCTGGACCTGGTCGAGCGGGCCGGTGGGACCGTCAGCGGCTTCACCGTACTGCTGGAGTTGGGTTTCCTGGGTGGCCGTGAGCGGCTGGCGCCGCGTCCGGTCCATGCCCTGCTGACCGTTTGATTCGCGGCCCGTCAAGCGGACCCCGCGCCGACCGTCCGGCGGAGCGGCAGGGGACCGTCCGTGCGGGTAGCATTGCCCTTTGCTGACGCCGGCGGTACCCCGCCCGGCGGCGCGAGACCAGGCCGGCCGATGTACGGCCGGTGTTTTCCCGGCGAGCGGTGAGGAGGCCGGTGTCCCACGATGTCGTCCCTCCGGCGGAGGGCACGGTGCACCCGACAGGCGACGCTGACGGCTCGGTGACCGACCGGAACGCTGACGCTCCGGCCCGGGTGACGGGCTCCGGCAAGGGCTCGGGCAACGGCTCCGGCAGGGCTGCGATCGACGGCACGACTGTGACACCCGCCGCCACGGCGGGCGGCGTCGAGTCGTCCCTCGGCGCTGACGGGGTAGTGGTCCCGTTCCCCACCGACGCCGGTGTCGACCCGTCGCCCAGCGGCGGGTTCGGGCTGTCCAACGCGCCCACCGGTCGGCGGGTCCGGGCCCGGTTGGCCCGGTTCAACGCGCCCTGGCAGACCTCGCAGGTGAGCGAGGTGCTGGAGCCGCTCATCGCCAGCCACCGGGAGAACCACCCCAAGGCCGACGCGCGGTTGTTGCAGCGGGCCTTCGACACCGCCGCGCGGTGGCACTCCGGGCAGTACCGCAAGTCCGGCGACCCGTACATCACCCACCCTCTTGCCGTGGCGACGATCCTCGGCAATCTGGGGATGGACACCACCACGCTTGTCGCCGCGCTGCTGCACGACACCATCGAGGACACCGAGTACACGCTCGACCAGATGCGCGTCGACTTCGGCGGTGAGGTCGCCCTGCTTGTCGACGGTGTCACCAAGCTGGACAAGGTAAAGCTTGGTGACGCGGCGAAGGCCGAGACGATCCGCAAGATGGTCGTGGCGATGGCCAAGGACCCGCGGGTGCTGGTGATCAAGCTGGCTGACCGGTTGCACAACATGCGTACCCTGACCTTCCTGCCCCGCCCCAAGCAGGAGCAGAAGGCCAAGGAGACCCTGGAGATCCTGGCGCCCCTGGCCCACCGGCTCGGTATGAACACGATCAAGTGGGAGCTGGAGGATCTGGCGTTCGGCACGCTGTTCCCGAAGCGCTTCGAGGAGATCAACCGGCTGATCGGGGAGCACCAGCCGCAGCGTGAGGCGCTGCTGCGCCAGGTGACGCAGAAGGTGTCGACCGACCTCAAGGCCGCCAAGATCAAGGCGGACACCACCGGGCGGCCGAAGCACCTCTACTCGATCTACCAGAAGATGATCGTGCGGGGTCGCGACTTCAACGACATCTACGACCTGGTGGGCGTACGGATCCTTGTCGACACGGTTCGTGACTGCTACGCGGCGCTGGGCGTGATCCACGCCAACTGGCAGCCGGTGCCGGGCCGGTTCAAGGACTACATCGCGATGCCCAAGTTCAACATGTACCAGTCGTTGCACACGACTGTCATCGGGCCCACCGGCAAGCCGGTGGAGATGCAGATCCGCACGTACGCGATGCACCGCACCGCCGAGTTCGGCATCGCCGCGCACTGGAAGTACAAGGAGCACAAGGGCACGCAGATCGTCGGCCCGCCGGCGCACATCGACGAGATGACCTGGCTGCGGCAGTTGCTGGACTGGCAACGCGAGGCCGCCGACCCGAGCGAGTTCCTCGACGCGCTGCGCTTCGACCTGTCCAGCCAGGAGGTGTACGTCTTCACCCCCAAGGGTGACGTCATCCCGCTGCCGACCGGTTCGACGCCTGTGGACTTCGCGTACGCGGTGCACACCGAGGTCGGGCACAAGTGCATCGGCGCGCGGGTCAACGGCAAGCTCGTGCCGCTGGAGTCGACGCTGTCCAACGGCGACGTGATCGAGATCTTCACGTCGAAGTCCGAGACGGCCGGCCCGACACAGGACTGGCTGGGCTTCGTCAAGAGCCCACGCGCCCGCACGAAGATCCGCCAGTACTTCAACAAGGAGCGGCGCGAGGAGGCGATCGAGGCCGGCAAGGACGCGATCGTCAAGGCCATGCGCAAGCAGGGCATGCCGTTGCAGCGGATGCTCACCTCCGACGCGCTCATGTCGATCGCACGGGACCTGCACCTGGCCGACGTGGCGTCGCTGTACGCGGCGGTCGGCGACAGCCAGGTCTCGGCGCAGTCGGTGGTGCAGAAGCTGATGGCCGCGTACGGCGGCGAGGAGGGCGCGGCGGAGGACATCGCCGAGACCGCCGTCGCCACCCGGCCGCCGCGCAGCCGGCAGAGCAGCAGCGACCCCGGCGTTGTGGTCCGCGGCGTCAGCGACGTCTGGATCAAGCTGGCCCGCTGCTGCACACCGGTCCCACCGGACTCGGTCTTCGGGTTCGTCACCCGCTCCGGCGGCGTGAGCGTGCACCGTGACGACTGCGCCAACGCCGAGGACCTGCGGGCGCAGAGCGAGCGGGTCGTGGAGGTCAGTTGGAAGCTCACCTCCGCCTCGACCTTCCTTGTGGCCATACAGGTCGAGGCGCTGGACAGGCACAAGCTGCTCGCCGACGTCACGAGGGTGCTCTCCGACGAGCGGGTCAACATCCTCTCCGCCACCGTCACCACCACCCGTGACCGGGTGGCGGTGAGTCGGTTCAGCTTCGAGATGGCCGACCCGAAGCACCTCGGCCACCTCCTGGCCACCGTCCGCAAGGTCGACGGCGTCTTCGACGCGTACCGGGTCACCTCCGGGGCCTGACCCCGACAGCAAAGCGCCCGCCGGCTCAGCCGGCGGGCGCTTTCACGTGCGAGGGTGTCAGCCCTGCGGGTTGCTCATCGTGAGGTCCTTGATGACGATCTCCTTCTTCGGGTGACCGCCACCGGCCTGCTGGGCGAACGCACCGTCGTCGCCGGCCTTCGCCACGTCCTTGACGATGTCCATGCCGCCGGTGATGGTGCCCAGCACGGTGTACGCCGGGTCCAGGGGCGAGTCGCCGTACACGATGAAGAACTGGCTGCCGGTGCTGCCCGGCTGGCCGGAGTTGGCCATCGCGATGACACCCTCCGGGTACGGCGGGCGCTTGTCGGTGGGCAGGTTCTCCTCGGCCTGGCGGTAGCTCGGGCCGCCGGTGCCGTCGGTGTCCCGCCAGCCCTTGCCGGTGGCGCTCGGGTCACCGCACTGGAGCACCTTGATGCCCTCGGTCACCAGGCGGTGGCACTTGCTGTTGTCGAAGAAGTTCTTCTCCGCCAGGTAGGTGAAGCTGCCCGCCGTGCACGGCGACAGCGACCGGTCGACCTTGGCGGTGATCGGACCCAGGTTGGTGTCGATCGTCATGGTCTGCACGCCGGTGGCGGACTGCTGGTTGCTGGGCAACCCGACGTCCTTGATCTGCGGGGTCCGCTGGTCGGCGGGCACCTCGGTGAATGCGCACTCGGCCGAGCCGGGCGCCGAGGCGGCCGTGTCGGTCTTGTCGTCGTCGCCGCCGAGGGTCATGGCCAGCCAGGCGGTGCCGGCGACCACGAGAACCAGGGCAGCCCCCGCACCGATGATCGCCTGGGTCTGCCGGCGCTTACGGGCCCTGCCCGCGCGCTCGGCCATCTCCTTCTCGAGCCGGGCGCGTGCCGCCGCGCGCTGCCGCTCTCTGGTGGACGTCACGCCTGGATCCTCCTGGCTGTCTGCTGCTTGGTGCCGCTCGGGTGGGTGGGGACGACCGGTCAGCCCGCGCTCGGGCTGCTGGCCGGGGCGCTGGCGGACGACGGCGACGGTGCCGCACCGGTGACCGGCTCACCGACGGTGAGACTCTGGATCACCACGTCGGACTTGGGCTTGACCTGCGCCCCGGTCCCATTGTCCACGGTCGGCAGGGCACCTATCTTCTCCACCACGTCCAGCCCGCCGGTGACCTTGCCGATCACCGGGTACTTCGGCTCCGCGGTGGTGAAGTCCTTGAAGAAGATCAGGAACTGGCTGCCGTTGTTGCCCGGCGGGTTGGAGATCATCGCGACGGTCCCCTTGGGGTACGTCGACGGCTGACCGGGCGCCGGGCTGGCCGAGGGCGCCGTCGGCACGTCCTCGTCGTAGAACGAGTAGGTGGGCCCGCCGAGACCGGTGCCGCTGGGGTCGCCGCAGCGCAGCGCGCCCTCGGCGGTGATCTCGTGGCAGGCGGTGTTGTCGTAGAACGACCGGCTCGCCAGGTGGGCGATGCTCGCCGCGGCACAGGGGGAGTTGGCCAGGTTGAGCTCGGCGGTGATCGGCGCGCCCTGGTTGGTGGTGACCGTCATCGCGCGGGTGCCCTCGGTGGGCAGGTCCTTGGTCGCCGGCATGCCGACGTCCTTGAGGTTGGTGTTGGCGGTCGCGTCCTGCGGCGTCCAGACGCAGGTGTCCTGCGCTGCGGTCTTCTGCTCCGGCTCCGAGTCGAACGCCCCGAGTGCCCAGGCCGAACCGGCCACGACCAACGCGAGGACCAGGAAGACACCGACACCGGCCTGGATCTGTCGACGGCGCCGCGTGGCGGCGGCCCGCCGGGCCAACTGCCGGTCGAGCTTGGCCCGCGCCAGTTTGCGCTGCCGGTCCCTGCTGGAAGCCACCAGTGCTCCCCTTTCCTCTGCCTGGTCGTCGCCGACGGCCGGGTGTCCCGGCCCATCCGGCGTTTCGTGTGCCGCGCCACACGCCCGCCAGAGTGTACGGCTAGCGACTGGGAATGTGGTGTACGAGGTCCACCCCGTCCCGAGCAGCGTTTATCGGAGGCTGTCACTGTGCCCGTCAGGGCGCCAGGGACGGACGCGGCGAACCCGCTCGCCGGGCCGGTTAGGCTGCTGGGCAGGACGACAGCTCGACGGAAGGACAGCGCCCGTGCTCGTGGCCGGCTTTCCCGCGGACGCTTTCGGCACCAACTGCTACGTGGTGGCGACCGCGCCGGGGGAGCAGTGTGTCGTGGTCGACCCCGGCATCGGGGTGCTCGACCAGCTCGACGCGCTGCTCGCCGAGCACCGACTGCACCCGGCAGCCGTCCTGTTGACCCACGGGCACCTGGACCACACTTTCTCGGTCGCCCCGGTGTGCGGCGCCCGTGGCATCACCGCGTACGTGCACCCCGGCGACCGGGAGATGCTCGCCGACCCGGCCAAGGGCCTGTCGGCCGACCTGACCTCGCTCTTCGGCGGCCGGCTGAGCTACAGCGAGCCCGACGACGTGGCGGAGCTGACCGACGGCGCCACCCTCACCCTCGCCGGCCTGGAGATCGCCGTCGACCACGCACCGGGCCATACCGGCGGGTCGGTGCTGTTCCGGCTGCCCGGCGCGGGCTCGGGCTGGGAGGCTGACGAGATCTGCCTCTCCGGCGACGTGCTCTTCGCCGGGTCGATCGGCCGCACCGACCTCCCGGGCGGCAGCATGCCAGCCATGCTCGACAGCCTGCGCGACAAGATCCTCCCCTTGGCCGACGACACAGTCGTCCTGCCCGGGCACGGTCCCAGCACCACGATCGGCCGCGAGCGCGCCAGCAACCCGTACCTCATCGAGGTGGCGGGGTCGGCGCCCGCCGCGCCCACCCGGGGTCTCTAAAGAAACGTCCGCGCCGCTCGCGGACCCACGACACCACCGCGCCGCGGGCGCGGGACCGCAAGGAGTACGCCAATGAGCAAGCCCACGCCCATCTCAGGCTTCCCGGAGTGGACCCCCGGCCAGCGGATGATCGAGCAGTTCGTGCTCGACAAGATCCGGGGGACGTTCGAGTTGTACGGGTTCGCGCCGCTGGAGACCCGCGCGGTGGAGCCCCTCGACCAGCTGCTGCGCAAGGGCGAGACCTCCAAAGAGGTGTACGTGATCCGGCGGCTGCACGCCGACGCCGAGGGCGGCGGCGGTGACGACCAGCTCGGCCTGCACTTCGACCTGACCGTGCCGTTCGCCAGGTACGTGCTGGAGAACGCCGGCAAGCTCGCCTTCCCGTTCCGCCGCTACCAGATCCAGAAGGTGTGGCGGGGGGAGCGCCCGCAGGAGGGGCGCTACCGGGAGTTCGTGCAGGCCGACATCGACATCGTCGACCGGGACACACTGGCCCCGCACCACGAGGCGGAGATCCCGCTGGTGATCGGGGACGCGCTGCGCTCGCTGCCGATCCCGCCGGTGACCATCCAGGTGAACAACCGCAAGGTCTGCGAGGGCTTCTACCGGGGGATCGGGCTGACCGACCCGGAGGCGGCGCTCCGTGCCGTCGACAAGCTCGACAAGATCGGCCCGGCGAAGGTGGCCGAGCTGCTGGCCCAGACCGCCGGTGCGAGCGAGGCGCAGGCCAAGGCGTGCCTGGCGCTTGCCGAGATCTCCGCGCCGGACGCGTCGTTCGCCGACGCCGTACGCGCCCTCGGTGTCACCGACCCGCTGCTCGACGAGGGCATCGAGGAGCTGGTCCGGGTCGTCGAGACCGCCGCCGAGCACTCGCCCGGCCTGTGCGTCGCCGACCTGCGCATCGCCCGGGGGCTCGACTATTACACCGGCACCGTCTACGAGACCCAACTGCACGGCTACGAGCGCTTCGGTTCGATCTGCTCCGGCGGTCGGTACGACAGCCTGGCCACTCTCGGCGCCACCTCGTTCCCCGGCGTGGGGATCTCGATCGGGGTGACCCGGCTGCTCGGGCTGCTCTTCGGCGCGGGCGAGCTGTCGATCTCCCGTTCGGTGCCCACCTGTGTCCTGGTGGCGGTGACCGGCGAGGAGCAGCGTGCGGCAAGCAACCGGGTGGCCGAGGCGCTGCGGCGACGCGGGGTGCCGACCGAGGTGTCGCCCAGCGCGGCGAAGTTCGGCAAGCAGATCCGCTACGCCGAGCGGCGCGGCATCCCGTACGTCTGGTTCCCGGGCGTCGACGACGCGCCCGACGAGGTCAAGGACATTCGCTCAGGTGAGCAGGTAGCGGCCGACGCGGGGGAGTGGATGCCGCCCGTCGAGGACCGTACGCCGAGAGTCAACTGAGTCTCACCACTGGCGCGCAGAGCCGCGGGGACCTACGGTAGCGTAAGTTACGCCACCGTAGGGAGTTTCTCGTGACCATGAGCACCACACTGAGCCAGACCGCACTCCTCGTCGAGCTGGAGCCGGTTGTCGCACGCAACCTGGACCGCCACCTCTCGCTGGCCAAGGAGTGGTTCCCGCACGAGTACGTGCCGTGGAGCGAGGGGCGCACCTTCGACGGGCCGCTCAATGGTGAGGCGTGGTCGCCGACCGACTCGACGATCCCGGACGTCGCCCGCACGGCGCTCATCGTCAACCTGCTGACCGAGGACAACCTGCCCTCGTACCACCACGAGATCGCCACCCTGTTCGGTCGCGACGGCGCGTGGGGCACCTGGGTGCACAGGTGGACCGCGGAGGAGGGCCGCCACGGCACCGCCATCCGCGACTACCTGACCGTCACCCGGGCTGTCGACCCGGTGGCGCTGGAGCGGGCCCGGATGACCCACATGTCCGCCGGCTACGTCAACGTGCACGACGACGAGGTGCTGCACTCCCTGGCGTACGTCTCGTTCCAGGAGCTTGCCACCCGCATCTCGCACCGCAACACCGGCAAGGCCACCGGCGACCCGGCCTGCGAGGCGTTGCTGGCCCGGGTGGCAGCCGACGAGAACCTGCACATGGTCTTCTACCGCAACCTGCTCGCCGCCGCGTTCGAGCTGGCGCCGAGCCAGGCCATGCGGGCCGTCGCCGACGTGGTGGCCGACTTCCAGATGCCCGGCAACGGCATCGACGGCTTCGCCCGCAAGTCGGTGGCGATCGCCCTGGCCGGCATCTACGACCTGCGCCAGCACCGCGACGAGGTGCTCCAGCCGGTGCTGCGTCAGTGGGACGTGTTCAACGTGACCGGCCTGAACGCCGACGGCGAAGCCGCCCGGGAGCAGCTCGCCACCCAGCTCGACGACCTGGACCGCGCAGCGAGCCGCTTCGAGGAGAAGCGCGACGCCCGAGCCGCCCGTCTCGCGTCCCGCGCCTAGGCTCCCCGCTCCGCCCCGCGGCTCCGCGATCTTGCACTTTGTGCCTCCGCGAATCGGTGCAATGCGCCTGTTTCGGCGACCGAAAGTGCAAGATCGCGGGGGTGGGGGGTGGGGAGGGTTAGGGCAGGGGGAAAACCAGGCAGGTGCTTGTGGCGTGGGCTATCAGGCGGGCGTCGGTGTCGGTGAGGCGTGCTTCGGCCAGGGCGGTGCGGCGGCCACGCTGGAGCACGGTGCCCTCGCAGCGCAGCGTGCCGCTGTCGACGGTGACCGGGCGGAGGAACTTGACGTTCAGGTCCAGCGAGGTGTAGCCGACGCCGGCCGGCAGCGTGGTGTGCACGGCGCAGGCGGCAGCGGTGTCCAGCAGTGTCGAGATGACTCCACCGTGGACGGTGCCCAGCGGGTTGTAGTGGAACTCCTGCGGGATCAACTCGATGGCGACGCGGCCCTCGTCGGCCTCCATCCGCCCCATGTCGATCAGGTCCATCACGGGCGGCCCGGCCAGCTCTCCGGCGATCATCGCGCGGAGCAGTTCGATGCCACTGCGCCGCCCCACCTGCGCGGCGTTGGCCGCCGGGTCCGACCAGGTGAAGGTACGGCTGCGCGCCGGCTCCTGGGTCTGTGTCATGGACGCAGCCTCGCAGCCGATTGCTGAGTCTGTCAACAAGACCTAGCCTGGGCGGATGACGCCTGCGGCACTGGACTGGTCGGTGGAGAACTGCACCATCGCCCGCGCGATGGAGATCCTCGGCGAGCGGTGGACGCTCGTGGTGCTCCGCGAGGTGTTCAACGGCATCCGACGCTTCGACGACATGCGGGTACGCACCGGGATCCCGCGTCAGGTGCTTACCAACCGGCTGGCCGTGCTTGTGGAGCGGGGCGTCCTGCGCCGCGAGCCGTACCGGGAGCCGGGTAGCCGGGTACGCCACGAGTATCGGCTGACCGAGATGGGTCTGGCTCTGTGGCCGGTGCTGGTCGCCGTGCTCGGGTGGGGCGACCGGTACCTCGCCGACCCGGAGGGCTCGCCCCTGCGGGTGGCACACCGCGACTGCGGTGCCGAGGTACGCGTCGAGCTGCGCTGCGCCGAGGGGCACGAGGTGACCGAACCTCGCGACGTGCTGCCCCGCCCTGGCCCGGGAGCGCGCCGCCGTACCCCCTGATGCCGGATCGCCGCCGGGGCCGCGCCGTCGCGCCGGGCCGGGGGCGGCGGGCGGCCGAGGCTGCTTCGCAGACGGCGTTGCCCTTGGGTGATCGGTTGTGGCGGCAAACGCGCCCGGCGGCCGAGGGTGTCCGAAACGGATCCGAGGGCTCTTTCGGTGTGACGGTGCCTGTCCGTCAGCGTGTCAGTGGTGTTGCGGCGATGTGACCGGTGAAGGTCGACGAATTCGGGCGAAACCAAGTCTTGTCAATGATCTTAAGTATGTGAATACTTCAGTTCACTCAGCCGGTTTCCCCAGATCGGCTGGGTTGCCCTCGGGTCAGCCGCCCTCGGCGAGACCCGTACTCCCCCGCCCAGGAGGTTTGTTACATGCGACCCACGAGGTCCTCATTCCGCGTTGCGGCGACCGTCGCCGTGAGCGGAACCCTGGTCGTCGGCTCGCTCATCGGCGCCCCCGCCCAAGCCGCCCCCGCCGCCTCTGCCGACACCGCCGCCGCGCTCTCCGCCGAGCTTGGTGACCGCTCCGCCGGCTCGTACATCGACGCCAGCGGCAAGACCGTCGTCACCGTCACCGACGCCGCCGCGGCGCGGAAGGTGAGCAACGCCGGGGCGACCGTCAAGTACGTGACCCGCGGGGCCGCCGAACTCAACCGCGCCACCGCCGACCTGGAGCGTTCGGCGAAGATCCCGGGCACCGCCTGGTGGAGCGACCCGGTCACCAACCAGGTCGTCGTCTCCGTGGACAGCACGGTCACCGGGGCCAAGCTGGAGCGGGTCAAGGCCGCCGCGGCGCGCGCCAACGGCGCCGTGCGGGTCGAGGCCGAGGCCGGCGTGCTGAGCACCCGGATCTCCGGTGGCCAGGCCATCTACGCCGGTGGCGGCGGGCGCTGCTCGCTCGGCTTCAACGTGCGCAGCGGCAGCACCTACTACTTCCTGACCGCTGGGCACTGCACCAACATCTCGGCGAGCTGGTACTCGAACTCCGCCCAGACCTCGCTGCTCGGCACCCGCACCGGCACCAGCTTCCCGGGCAACGACTACGGCATCGTGCGGCACAACAACTCCGCCAACGCCGCCGGCAACGTCTCGCTCTACAACGGCAGCTTCCGGGACATCACCGGCTCGGGCAACGCCTCTGTCGGCCAGTCGGTGCAGCGCTCCGGCAGCACCACCGGGCTTCGCAGTGGCTCGGTGACCGCGACCAACGCCACTGTGAACTACGCCGAGGGTTCGGTCTCCGGCCTGATCCGCACCAACGTCTGCGCCCAGCCGGGCGACAGCGGCGGCTCGCTGTTCGCCGGTGGCACCGCCCTGGGCCTGACCTCCGGCGGCAGCGGCAACTGCAGCACCGGCGGCACGACCTTCTTCCAGCCCGTCACCGAGGCCCTGAGCCGCTACGGCGTCAGCGTCTTCTGATCCTCGTACCGCAAGCGGGCCGCCGGAGCACTCCGGCGGCCCGTTCGCTGTCCCGGTCCGTGACGGGTCAGGGCAGCGGCCGGCGGCGGGTCAGCGCGGCGAGCACGGCGGCCAGCGGTACGACCGCCTCGGCGGCCGCCACGAGCCGCTCCGTCAGTCCGATCCATGCGCCGTCGGTGAAGAACACGACGGCGAACCAGCCGAGCAGCCCCAGCAGGAGCGCCGTCACCGCGAACGCTGGCCAGCGGGCCGGTCCGCTCGGAGCCGTCCCGTCCGGTTGCTCCAGGGCTTTGGGCCGCGCCGTCCGCCAGGGCACGGCCAGGGCGGGCCACACGGCCAACGCCCCGAACGCCACACCTGCGGCGACGACGTGGGTGATCGACCCGTCCGGGCGCTGCGGAAAGACGACGAGCACCACTGTGGCAAGCCCGCCGAGTGCGAGCAGCCCACGGCCCGCCGGTGCGGCGGTGACCAGACCGAGCGCCGTCACCAGGTGGCAGAGCCCCAGGCCGGCCAGCCCGACCGTCATGATCCAACGGTGGTCCGCGTCGGTGGCGGCGAGCGCGCTGATGGTCTGCCGGATCGGATCGAACCCGTCCGGTTGGGCGGCCTGCGCCACAGTCCAGCCTCCGACGAGGAACAGTGGCGCGCTGCCGGCTGACAGCAGGGCCCAGCGGGGAACGACCGACATCGCGTGATCGTAGCGGTGCGGCCGGCGGCGATACCGTGTGCGCGGACGGCCGGACGCGCCAGCCCGAGCAGCACCCCGACACCGCCATCGCGACGCCGCCGGCGGTCGGAGTTGGCCGGCGGCTGGCCCGGCCCGACAGAGGTCAGGCGCGGCTCACGGCAGCGGATCGGACCGCCGCGCGGTGGAGCCGGGCGGTGGGCGAAGCGGATCCGGGGTCACGACGCCGGTCAGCGGCAGGGCCGGACCGACGGTGGTGGTGCCACCGGCGGCCCAGGTGAGGTGCGCCCGCCGGGCCGACAGGACCGCAAGCAGTGGCCAGAGCGCCACCGCCACCGCCGTGACCCGCTCGGCAAGCCCGGTCCGGGACCCGCTCGTCACCTCGAACGCCGACCAGCCGAAGAGCGCCAGCAGCACGATTGTCGCGCCGAGCCCCACAGCTCGACGGAACGCCCACGGCGGCTGCGGCGCCGCCGGATGCGACTTGTCCCGACCCCGTGGCAGCCGCAGCGCCGACCCGGCCGGCCAGAGCGCCAGGGCCAGGACGGCAACCGTCGCCGCGATGCCATGGCTCAGCGAGCCGCCGACCGTCGGCCGGGGAAAGGCGACGAGCGCGATAGTGGCCACACCTCCGACGGCGAGCAGGAAACGGCTGGGCAGCCCTGCCGCGTGCAGGACGGCGGCCACCGCCAGATAGCAGCAGCCCAGCAGCATCAGGGCGGTGACCATGATCCAGGCGTCGGTGGCGTCCTGCCCCGCCAACTCGCTGATGGTGTCGCGGACCGGGTCGTACCCGGCGGGCTGCCTGCTCTCCGCGACCGTCCAACCGGCCACCAGCAGCACGGGCGCGGCAGCCGCCGTGGCGACGGCCCAGTTCGGTACGGCGCGCATTTCGCCACGTTAACCAATACGCCGGGCCGCCGAGCACGGTTCGCCCGTCCGCCCACCAGCGAATCCCCACGGGCTGCCGGGTGCCCCCGAAGGAGACCGGCCGCCCCTGACAGAATGCCGGTGAGGACTGTTCCACGATGAGGAGTTGCCAGCCGTGATCCGTACCCACAATGCCGGAAGCCTGCGCGCGACGGACGCCGGCTCGACGGTGACGCTGGCCGGGTGGGTGGCCCGCCGGCGCGACCACGGCGGCGTCATCTTCGTCGACCTGCGCGACGGCTCCGGCGTGGTCCAGGTGGTGTTCCGGGAAGAGGACGCGCACGCGCTGCGCAACGAGTTCTGCGTGAAGGTCACCGGCGAGGTGACCCGCCGCCCCGAGGGCAACGAGAACCCGGATCTGCCCACCGGTGAGATCGAGGTGACCGCCACCGAGCTGGAGGTGCTCTCCGAGGCCGCGCCGCTGCCGCTGCCGGTGGACGACCAGGTCGAGGCCGGCGACGACATCCGCCTCAAGTACCGCTACCTGGACCTGCGGCGCAGTGGCCCGGCGAACGCGCTGCGGCTGCGCTCGCGCGCCAGCCACCTCGCCCGGGGCGTGCTGCACGAGCGGGACTTCCTGGAGATCGAGACCCCGACGCTGACCCGCTCGACGCCCGAGGGCGCGCGTGACTTCCTGGTGCCGGTGCGGCTCCAGCCCGGCAGCTGGTACGCGCTGCCGCAGTCGCCGCAGCTGTTCAAGCAGCTGCTGATGGTCGGCGGCATGGAGCGGTACTACCAGATCGCCCGCTGCTACCGCGACGAGGACTTCCGCGCCGACCGGCAGCCGGAGTTCACCCAGCTCGACATCGAGATGTCCTTCGTGACCGAGGACGACGTCATCGACCTCGGCGAGGCGATCGTCTCGGCGCTCTGGAAGGACCTGGCCGGGCACGAGATCACCCGGCCGATCCCGCGGATCACCTGGCACGACGCGATGGCCCGGTACGGCTCCGACAAGCCGGACCTGCGCTACGGCGTCGAGCTGACCGAGCTGACCGACTACCTGCGCGGCACGCAGTTCCGGGTCTTCGCCGGGGCGATCGACGCGGGCGGCTACGTCGGCGCGGTGGTCATGCCCGGCGGCGCGTCGCAGACCCGCAAGGAACTGGACGGCTGGCAGGACTGGGCCAAGGCGCGTGGCGCCCGTGGCCTGGCGTACGTGGTGCTGGACGCCGAGACCGGCGAGGCGCGTGGGCCGGTGGCCAAGAACCTCTCCGCTGAGCACCTGGGTGGACTCGCCGACGCGGTCGGCGCCAAGCCGGGCGATGCGGTGTTCTTCGCCGCCAGCACGAACACCCGTGAGGCGCAGGAGCTGCTGGGCGCGGCCCGCGTCGAGATCGCCAAGCGGGCCGGCCTGATCGACGAGAGCGCCTGGGCGTTCTGCTGGGTGGTCGACGCGCCGATGTTCGAGCGCACCGACGAGGGCGGTTGGACGGCAGTGCACCACCCGTTCACCTCGCCGAACGCCGAGTGGGTGGACCGGTTCGAGGAGGCACCGGACCGCGCTCTCGCCTACGCGTACGACATCGTCTGCAACGGCAACGAGATCGGCGGCGGCTCGATCCGTATCCACAGGGGTGACGTGCAGAAGCGGGTCTTCGACCTGCTCGGCATCACGCCGGAGGAGGCGCAGGACAAGTTCGGCTTCCTGCTGGAGGCGTTCAAGTACGGTGCCCCGCCGCACGGCGGCATCGCGTTCGGCTGGGACCGGGTCTGCATGCTGCTGGCCGGCGTGGACTCCATCCGCGAGGTCATCGCGTTCCCGAAGACCCGGGGCGGCTTCGACCCGCTGACCGGCGCGCCCACGCCCATCACCGCCCAGCAGCGCACCGAAGCCGGCATCGACGCCAAGCCCAAGCCGGCCGCCACCCCCCACACCGGCACCGCCGGCCCCGCAGCCCCAGTAGCCGACCCGGTCTAGCAGTCCCGCTGCCCCGTCCCGCCCCCGCCGCTCCGCGCGGTGATCATGAGGTTGACGGGGGCGTGCTTCGGCGCGTCGCCCCGCTAACCTCATGATCGCCGTGGGTGGGGGAGGGGCGGGGATCATGCGGGTGCTTGTGGTGGGCGGTAGTGGGTTTCTGGGGCGGGAGGTTTGTCGGCGGGCTGTTGACGCCGGGTGTTCGGTGGTGGGGACCTTCCACTCCGGTGGAATCGAGGTGCCGGGTGTGGCCGCACGGCGTCTGGACGTGACCGACCGGGCCGCCGTGCGCGCGCTTGTCGCGCAGGTGCGCCCCGACGCCGTGGTGAGCACCCCCTACCGGTACGACGACTGGACGGTCACCGCCGACGGGACCGCGCACGTGGCCGTCGCCGCCGCCGAGGCCGGTGCCCGGCTGGTGCACATGTCCAGCGACGCGCTGCACGCCGGCCGGCCGTCGCCGTACCTCGACGACGACGTGCCCACCCCGATCCACGCGTACGGGGCCGCGAAGGCGGCGGCGGAGACCGCCGTGCGGGCCATCGACCCGGGCGCGGCGCTGGTGCGTACCTCGCTGATCGTGGGGGAGGGCAGTAAGCAGATCCAGCTCTGCCGGGACGCGCTCGCCGGCCGGGCAGTGCTGTTCACCGACGAGACCCGCTGCCCGGTCGACGTCACCGACCTGGCCGACGCCGTGCTGGAACTGGCCCACTCGTCGTACGCCGGTCTGTTGAACGTGGCTGGCCCCGACGCCGTCAGCCGGGCCGAGCTGGGCCTGCTGGTGGCCGGGCGGGTCGGCCTGGACACCGCCGCGCTGAAGACCGCCACCGGCGGCGCCGCCGGGGTGGTCCGCCCCACCGAGGTACGCCTGGACTGCTCCCGCGCCACGGGTCTGCTGCGCACCCGACTGCGGGGAGTGCGCGAACTCCTGGCCCGCTGATCCGCTGAGCTCCTGACCCGGTTGTTGCACACTTCCTATGCATAACTCTTGTGCATAGGAAGTGTGCAGAGTTAGTGTGCAGGCATGCAGGCCCCTTCACCCGACCGTCAGGCTGAGCCTCGCCGCGTCCATCTAGACAGCAGGCAGGTGCGCACCCTGGCTCACCCGCTACGGATGCGGCTCCTCGGCTCGCTCCGCGTGGACGGTCCGGCCACCGCCACCGTCCTGGCCGAGAGGCTGAGCACCAACACCGGTGCGACGAGCTACCACCTGCGGCAGCTCGCCGAGGTGGGGTTGGTGACCGAGGACCCGGACCGGGGCACCAGCAGGCAGCGCTGGTGGCAGGCCGCGCACGACATCAGCAACTTCGAGCCCACCGACTTCGACGACGACCCGGACGCCCGCGCCGCTGTGCAGTGGATCCAGGCTGACCAGGTACGGGTCATGGCCGAGCTGTACGAGAGGTGGATGGCCGTCGAGCACCACCAGTCCCGGCCCTGGCGTGACGCCGCCGGCATGAGTGACCTGGTGCTGCCGCTCGACCCGGCCCGGCTGCGGGCCCTCAACGACGAGCTGTGGGAGGTGCTGATGCGCCACCGCGACGAGCCCGTGGCCGACGGCGGCGACGTCAAACCGGTGCACGTGTTCCTGGCCGGCATCCCACGGCTGGACGAGCGGTGGTGAGCGCGAGGAGCGCGGTCCTGCGGGCCTCGCAAGCGTCAACAGAGGACGCGCAGTGAGCGCGCTGACCGTACGTCAGGTCCGGCAGCGGTTCCTGCTCCTGCACGGGCTGCGGTGGCTGCCCAGCGGCCTGATCATTCCGGTGATGGTCCTGTTGATGCAGGAGCGTGGCCTGTCGCTGTCCCAGATCGGGCTTGTCACCGTGGCCCAGGGGCTGGTCGTGCTGGCGCTGGAGCTGCCCACCGGCGGCCTCGCCGACGCCCTCGGCCGCCGGCCGGTCCTGCTGGTGGCCTGGACACTCGGGCTGGCTTCCCTGCTGATCTTCGCGGTCGCCGACTCGTTCGTCGTCTTCGTGCTGGTCTGGGCCCTGCAGGGGGTCTTCCGGGCCCTCGACAGCGGTCCACTGGAGTCCTGGTACGTCGACGCCACCCTCGCCGCCGACCCGGAGGCGAAGTACGAGCCGGGTCTCGGCTACGCCGGGACCGTGATCGGCGTGGCCATCGCCGCCGGCGCGCTGCTGGCAGGCGGCCTGATCGCGCTCGGCCCGATCGGGCCGGTCAGCGCGCTCACCGTCCCGGTGCTCGTCGCCGCGGCTTTCCAGGTGGTGGCCCTGGCCGCCCTTGTGACACTGCTGCGGGAGGTCCGCCCGGCCAAGGGGGCTGGGGCGTTGCGGGCCTCGATCGTCGAGGCGCCCCGGATGATCGGCCAGTCGTTCGGGCTGCTGCGCCGTTCCCGGGTGTTGCTGGCCCTCGTCGCGGTGGAACTGTTCTGGGGCTTCGGCATGGTCACCTTCGAGTCGCTGCTGCCGGTCCGGCTCGCCGAGGTGGTAGGGGATCCGGACCGGGCGGCGGCGCTGCTCGGACCGGCGAACTCGGCGGCCTGGCTGGCCAGCGCGGCCGGTGCCGCCCTCACCCCGCTGCTGCTGCGCTGGCTGGGCGCCGCGCCCAGCGCCGCCCTGCTGCGCATCCTGCAGGGCGCAACTGTGGTCGGGATGGGTCTGTTCGCAGGCCCGGTCGGGGTGCTCGTGGCCTACCTCGCCTGCTACAGCATCCACGGGGCGTCCAACCCGGTGCACATGGGTCTGCTGCACCGCCAGGTCGACGGCCCGTACCGGACCAGCGTGATCTCGCTGAACTCGATGATGGGCCAGCCCGGCTTCGCGGTCGGCGCGGTCGTGCTCACCGCGCTCGCCGACCGGGTCAGCGTCACCGCCGCGATGCTCGTCGGTGCGGTCGTGCTCGCCGTGGCCGCCCCGCTCTACCTGCCGGCCTGGCGGGCCAGCCGCCGGCCTGCGGACCCGTCGGCCGACACGGCTCCGGTTGCCGTGCCCGCCGAGCAACCGACCAGCCCATAGGGGCCAGGCTGGGCGACGGCATGGCTGATCCACGGTGGAGATTGACGAGTCGACCGATTGGGTACATCACGCGCCGACCTACTGGGAACCCCCACCGGAGGACCGACATGCTCGCCATTCTCGCGGCCATCGTCTTTGGCTTCGCCCTGCTGCTCGACCTGCTCAACACCGACTTCGGCGCGCCGGACCTGTTCAACTGGAACACCCTCGTGCTCATCGGTCTGCTCCTGCTCTCGCTCTACCTGGCCGGCGTGGGCAGCGGCCCGCGTGGCGGTGGCGGGGGCCGTTGGTACCGGGGTCGTCGCCCCGGCCGTGGCTGACCGGAACCGATCATCGATGGCCCGGCCCGCAGCGCGATTCCGGCGTCGTGGGCCGGGCCCGGTACTGTCTTCGTGATGGAGTCCGACGCCCTCTTCTCCCTCGGTGCGCCCACCGGGCCGCGCAGCGCGCCCGAGGGTCCCGCCGGTGTCGACGGCTTCACTCCGGTAGCAGACGATTCGCCCCTGCCCGTCCGGATGCGCCCGGCGACCCTCGACGAGCTGGTCGGCCAGGACCACCTGCTCGCCCCCGGCGCGCCACTGCGGCAACTGGTCTCCGGCGGCGCTCCGCTGTCGGTCATCCTCTGGGGACCGCCCGGCAGCGGTAAGACCACAATCGCGCACCTGGTCGCGGCGGCCACCGACCGCCGGTTCGTGGCCATGTCGGCGCTCTCCGCCGGGGTCAAGGACGTCCGCGCTGTCATCGAGACGGCCCGCCGCCAGCGCCGCTCCGGCGGCCCGCAGACCGTCCTCTTCATCGACGAGGTGCACCGCTTCAGCAAGACCCAACAGGATTCGCTGCTCGCCGCCGTCGAGGACCGCACTGTCACGCTGCTCGCCGCCACCACCGAGAACCCGTACTTCTCGGTCATCTCCCCGCTGCTGTCCCGGTGTGTGCTGCTCACCCTGCAACCGCTCGACGACGACGCGGTACGCGGCCTGCTACGCCGGGCGGTCACCGACGAGCGCGGCCTCGGTGGCACGCTCACCCTTGAGCCCGAGGCCGAGGACCACCTGGTCCGGCTCGCCTCCGGTGACGTCCGCAAGGCGCTGACCGCGCTGGAGGCGGCGGCTGCCTCCGCCACGGCGCTCGGCGTCGGGCGCATCGACCTCGCCACCGCCGAGCAGGCCGTCGACGTGGCGGCGGTGCGCTACGACCGCGACGGCGACGCCCACTACGACGTGGTCAGCGCGTTCATCAAGAGCATGCGCGGCTCGGACGTGGACGCCGCCGTGCACTGGCTGGCCCGCATGCTCGTCGCCGGTGAGGACGCCCGGTTCATCGCCCGCCGGCTTGTCATCTTCGCCAGCGAGGACGTCGGCATGGCCGATCCCACCGCGTTGAGCGTGGCCACCGCCGCCGCGCACGCCGTCGAGTACGTCGGGCTGCCCGAAGTGCAACTCAACCTGGCCCAGGCGGTGATCCACCTGGCCACCGCGCCCAAGTCGAACTCGGCCACCACGGCGATCGGTGCCGCCATCGCCGACGTACGGGCCGGTAAGGGTGGCCCGGTGCCGCGCGGGCTGCGCGACGCCCACTACGCCGGCGCCCGAGGGCTCGGCCACGGCACTGGCTACCGCTATCCGCACGACGACCAGCGCGGCGTGGTCACCCAGCAGTACGTCCCCGACGACCTGGTGGGCACCGACTACTACCAGCCCAGCCAGCACGGGGCGGAGCGGTCGGTGGCGACCCGGTTGCCGCTGCTGCGCCGGATCGTGCGCGGCCTGCCGACGCCACCCGCCCGACCGGAGGCACCGAAAGCCGGGGCATCCGTAACGGCGCACGCCCCATCGGCGCTTGCCGGTGAGAACGGTCGCCCGACCATGGGTACGGGCGGTCCCAGCACGACGCAGGACAGCGGCACTGACGCCGCAGGAGAGGGTCAACAGTGAGATCGCGTGGTGCGGATCGCCCGGACGAGGGCCCGGACGAGCGGCGTGATCCCCGCGCCAAGGGCCGCCGCTGGGGTCGGGGCCGAGCCGAGGCCGAGCCGGAGGAGCCGGTGGCCGGCGAGGAGTTCGGCTGGATCGACGACCTGCGCTCGGCCAAGCAGCAACGCACCGAGTTGGGCCCGGACGGCGCACCGGCCGAACCTGTGCCGCCACGCGCGGGTGTGCCTGCGCCGCCGGACGCGCCGCCCGCTCCACGCCGTGGTGACCCGGACGGCCCCGGCGCGCGGCGCCCGACTGACGGCCCCTGGCCGGGTGAGCCGCCGCAGGCTCGTCGCCCTGACGAGCGGCCACCCGCCGACCGTCCCCGCGCCGCAGGTCCAGGTGCCCCGGCCGAGCGTCCCCGCGTCGTAGGTCCCGGCACCCCGGCGCAGGGCCAGCCGGCGCCGCGTGGCGCACAGCCGGTGCCCGGCGCCGGTCCCCGGGCCGCCGGACCGCCGCCTCCCGCAGCCCGCCCGACCGCCGGCGACCCGGCTGGCCCACCCGGGCCGCTCCCGCCGGCAGGGGCTCCCACCGGCACGGCCCGGCCTCGTCCGGCGTCGGCGCCGCCCGGCCCACCTGTCGGCCCACCGAGCGCTGGTGCCCCGACCGGTCGCCGACCGGACGCCGCGGTACTGGCCGGCCGGGCGGAGACGATGCCGCCACCGCGCCGACCGGACGCCGTACCACCGAACCGTCGGCCCGGCCCCGAACCCGCCGCGCCCGGCCGTCCACCGACCAACGACGGTCCGCCGCCCGGTGTGGTGCCACAGGCCGCCGACGGCCCACGACCCGACCCCGCGATCGACCGTGACCCGCGCGCGGCCCGGCGTCGTCCCGGCCCGGCGGACCCGGGGGCACCGCAGCCCTCCGGTCCTCCCCGCCCGGCCACCGGCCGCCGCCGTGCCGCCGACGAGCAGGAAGCAGCGGTGCCTCGCTCGGGCAACGCGCCGCCGGTGCCGCCCGCGTCCGCCGTTCAGCCTGGCGGCGCGCAGCCCGGCGTTCGGCAGCAAGGTGGTGTGCCGCGCGGCGGCGCGCAACCCGGCGGCGCTGCGCAGCCGGGCGCCCGGCAGCCAGGTGTGCGCCAGCCCGGTGCGGCCCAGTCCGGCCCCGGCACTGTGCAGCAACCCGGACCGGCGCAGCCCGGCCCGGGCCAGCGCGGTCCGGCGCAGTCCGGTTCTAGGCAAGCTGGTCCGGCGCAGCCGGGCCCTAGGCAGCCTGGTCCGGCGCAGCCCGGCCCCGGGCAGCCCGTTCCAACGCAGTCCGGCCCAGTGCAGCCCGGTCCGGCGCAGCCTGGTGCCAGGCCGACCGGTCCGGCGTCGACCGGTGCCACGCCGGCTGGCCCCGCTCGCGGAGGGACCGCACCCACCGAGGGTGCCGGCCGCCGGCGGGCGACCACCGACGAGCAGGGCCGACGCCCTCCGGTTAGCGGTGAGCCCCGGGCGGACCGCCCGGAACGGCCTGCGGACTGGCTGCGTCAGGCCGGCCGGCTGCCACACACCGATCCCGGCCTGCCGGTGGTCAACCGGCGTGGCGGGGGTGCGCCTGCCCCGGCCGGCAGCAGGCCCGCCGAGCGCCGTCCGGCGCCGTCCGCAGGCGATCTGACCGGCCGTTCCACAGGTCCGCTCGCCGTGCCGGACCCGGCTGCGGAACGCACTGCCGGTCAGCGGCCCGTCGGGCCACCACCTGACCCGGGTGCGCCCGCTCCCACTGGTCGCGTCGCCCGGCCCGGCCCGGCGGAGTCCACCGGGGAGCAATCGCCCGGCCCGGATCCGGCCGGTCGACGCCGGCCTCACGCCCAGCCCGGCGTCGACGGACCCCCCGGTGCCCGTCCCGGCGACGACCCGTACGCCAATCCCGGTGGCGCGCCCGCACGGGGTGGCGCCCGCGCCGCCGTGCCCGGCGGTCGGGCGCGGGTCGGCCCCGGCGACGCTCCGGCCGCCGGTCGCCGTGGCCCGGACGGACCGCCTCGCCCCGGAATCGACGCGCTCGACCGAGGTGCCGCGCACCCGGATGGTCCAGGCCGTGGCGCTGTGCCGCCCGGTGCTGGTCCGGACGGCCCGCCGCGTTCCCGGCCGGAAGGGCCGGGCCGTGGCGCTGTGCCGCCGGGCGGCGGTACCGACGGCCCGCCGCGCTCCCGTCCCGACGGTCCGGCCCGAGGTGCTGCCCGCCCGCCAGTCGGCGACGCCCGCACAGGTGGCGAGCCCGTCGCCGGTCCCGGGTCGCCCGTGGCGGCGCGCGGTGGTGCTCCGGTCCGCCCGGCGGACCGCGCCGCCGGGCGTGCCCTGCCGCCGCACCGCGACGCCGGCCGTCCCGAACCCAGCGGCGTCGCCCCCGTGCCGCCGCCCGGCCGCCCCGGCGAGCCCGTCGGCGTGGCCCGAGCCGCCGCCGCGGTGCCCGCCGTGACCGGGCCGGCGGACCGCCCAGGCTCCGAACCGGCAGGCGGCCAGCCGCTGCGTACGGCCGGTCCGGACACGCCCGACGACGACGAGGCCGCCCCGGGCGCCCGGTCGGAGTTGCGCCGGCAGTTGCGCGAGCGACGTCGGCTGCGCGCGGCGGTGCTGGTGCTGGTCAGCGTCGTGCTGCTCGGCGCGGTGCCGCTCTTCTTCGGCGTCCGTACGCTGAGCCGGGACCCGGTCTTCGACAACCTGGACCAGCTCAACGTGCCGGCGTGGGCCGCCACGAAGACGGTCGACGACGTCAGCGGCAGCCGCTGGTGCCTGCTCGACTGCCGGCTCCGTGAGCGCACCGTCACCTCGGAGAAGTCGCCCGAGGAGACGGCGAAGGTGTACGAGGACGCCCTGCGTCAGGACGGCTGGCAGCCGTGGAAGGTGAGTCGCTGCCCCGAGCAGGAGACGAAGGGCACCTACACGTGCTGGCGGCAGGACGAGTTGACCCTCGACCTGTGGGTGCGTCAACCGACGTGTGTGCCACCACCTGTCGACGGCGAGCCGGCGGTCGTGCCGTCGCCGGAGGAATCGGCCGCTGCGGGGGAGTGTGCCGGCTCGTTGGTGTCGGTGAAGGTACGCAACGCCATCGACGACGAACGGACCAGACCGCAGCCCGCCACCGACCCGTCACTGACCGGCGAGGATCCGTTCCCGACGGTCAGCGGGGATCCGCTCAGCGACCTGACACCCTCACCGTCCTGAGCCGGTCTCCATCACGGACGGTAGGGTCTGGGGCTGACGGGCCCGCCCGCGACCGCTGACCGGCGACGGCTCGGTGGTTCGGCGTGGGCACCGTGGTGGTGCGTTCCGGGGACGTCGGATCCTGCGGAATTCTGTATGAGGAGGACAGGCGTGAGCGACATGGGAGAGGTCGCGGCGCTGATCGCGGCGTGCGCGTTCGCGGTGCTGGTGCTCATCCTGACGCTGCCGATCCTGCGGCTGCGGCACACGGTGGACGCCACCACCCGAATGATCAACGACCTCAACGATCGGACCGCACCTTTGCTCGGCGACGTGAACACCACGGTGAAGAACGTCAACACCGCGCTGGAGCAGGTGCAGACGTCGCTCGACGGTGTGAACCTGCAACTGGCCAAGGTCGACACCATGACCAGCCACGCGCAGAACGTCACCGCCAACGTCGCCAACCTGGCCACGGTGGTCTCCGCCGCGGCCGCGAACCCGCTGGTCAAGGTGGCCGCGTTCGGTTACAGCGTGCGCAAGGCCGCCGCTGGCCGCCGGCATGCCGAGACCGAGCGCGAGGTACGCGACACCATCAAGCAGCAGCGGCGGGCCGCTCGGCGCGGTAACCGCTGAGCAGCCGGCCAGCAGGAGGTAGCGAGACATGAGGCGGTTGTTCTGGCTCGGCATCGGTGTGGCCGTCGGCGTGATCGTGGTCCGCAAGGCGACCCGGACGGCGCAGGCGTACACCCCGGCGGGCATCGCCAGCACGTTGTCGGAATCCGCTGGCGGCCTGGTCGAGTCGCTGCGTAGCTTCGTGGAGGACGTCCGGATCGGGATGGCCGAGCGTGAGCAGGAGATCCATGCCGCGTTCGCTCGGGGCGAGGCGTTCGAGGACCAGTACGCCGAGCTGCGGGAGGACCCGCGGATCGGCGATCGAGAAATCTTTCCGGAGGAACACCAGCGATGAAGACGGCGGAGATCAAGCGGCGGTACCTCGCGCATTTCGAGGCGAACGGCCACGCCGTGGTGCCGTCGGCTCCGCTGCCCGCCATCAGTGATCCGAACCTGTTGTTCGTCAACGCCGGTATGGTGCAGTTCGTCCCGTACTTCCTGGGTCAGCAGACCCCGCCGTACCGGCGGGCGGTGAGTGTGCAGAAGTGCATCCGTACGCCGGACATCGACGAGGTCGGCAAGACCAGCCGGCACGGCACGTTCTTCCAGATGAACGGCAACTTCTCCTTCGGTGACTACTTCAAGGACGGCGCGATCCCGCTGGCGTGGGATCTGGTCACGAAGTCGCAGGCCGATGGCGGGTTCGGGTTGGACCCGGAGCGGGTCTGGCCGACGGTGTACCTGGACGACGACGAGGCGTACGAGATCTGGCGGTCGGTGGGTGTGCCGGCGGCGCGGATCGTGCGTCGGGGTAAGGCGGACAACTTCTGGTCGATGGGGATTCCCGGGCCGTGCGGTCCGTGCTCCGAGCTGTTCTACGACCGGGGCCCGGAGTACGGCCGCGAGGGTGGTCCGGCGGTCGACGAGGACCGCTACATGGAGTTCTGGAACCTCGTGTTCATGCAGTTCGAGCGGGGTCCGGGCACGACGAAGGACGACTATCCGATCCTGGGCGACCTGCCGGCGAAGAACATCGACACCGGCATGGGCCTGGAGCGGATGGCCTCGATCCTGCAGGGTGTGGACAACCTGTACGAGATCGACGAGGTCCGGCCGATCCTGGACCGGGCGGCCGAGCTGACCGGCAAGCGGTACGGCGCGCACTCGGGGCATGTGGCGAGTGAGTCGCACCCGGACGACGTGCGGCTGCGGGTGGTCGCCGACCACGTGCGGACCGCGTTGATGCTGATCGGCGACGGCGTGACCCCGTCCAACGAGGGTCGCGGGTACGTGTTGCGGCGGATCATGCGTCGGGCGATCCGGTCGATCCGGCTGCTGGGCTGGCAGGATCGGGCGCTGCCGGAGTTGCTGCCGGTGGCGCGGGACTGCATGGCGCCGTCGTACCCGGAACTGGCGACCGACTTCGACCGCATCGCGCAGTACGCGTACGCGGAGGAGGACGCCTTCCTGTCGACGCTGCGTGCCGGCACGACGATCCTGGACACGGCGATCGCCGAGACCCGCACGGCGGGCGGCACGGCGCTGTCGGGTGCGAAGGCGTTCCAGTTGCACGACACGTATGGCTTCCCGATCGACCTGACCCTGGAGATCGCGGCGGAGCAGGGCCTGAAGGTCGACGACGAGGGCTTCCGCCGGTTGATGGCCGACCAGCGGACCCGGGCGAAGGCGGACGCGCAGGCCCGTAAGACCGGCCACACCGATGTGTCGGCGTACCGGTCGGTGCTCGACTCGGGTGGCCCGGTGACGTTCACCGGCTACAGCGAGGTGGCGCGCGAGTCGCGGGTGCGGGCGCTGCTGGGCGGGGCCGGCCCGGTGCAGGCGGCGGCCGAGGGCGAGACCATCGAGTTGGTCCTCGACACGACCCCGTTCTACGCCGAGGGCGGCGGCCAGCAGCCCGACCACGGCATGATCACCGTCGGCGACGGTCAGGTCGAGGTGCTCGACGTGCAGCAGCCGGTGCCCGGCCTGATCGTGCACCGCGCCCGGGTGATCCGGGGGGAGGTGCGCGCCGGCGACACCGGTTATGCCGAGATCGACACCACCCGGCGGCGGGCGATCTCCCGGTCGCACACCGCCACCCACCTGGTGCACCAGACCATGCGGAACTTCCTCGGCGAGTCGGCGACGCAGGCGGGTTCGCTGAACGCGCCCGGCCGGTTGCGGTTCGACTTCAACACCCCGACGGGTGTGTCGCCGACAGTGCTGCGGGACGTGGAGCAGCAGGTGAACGAGGTGCTCCTGGCCGACCTGGAGGTGCACGCCTTCATCACGTCGCTGGACGAGGCGCGGCGGATCGGGGCGATGGCGCTCTTCGGCGAGAAGTACGGCGAGGAGGTGCGGGTCGTCGAGGTCGGCGACTACGCCCGGGAGCTGTGCGGCGGCACGCACGTGGCGCGCTCGGCCCAGCTCGGCCTCGTGAAGATCCTCTCCGAGTCGTCGATCGGTTCCGGTGTGCGCCGCGTCGAGGCGCTTGTCGGCATGGACGCGTTCGGCTTCCTGGCCCGCGAGCACCTGCTGGTGTCCCGGCTGGCCGAGCTGTACCGGGTGCCCAACGACCAGGTCGCCGACCGGGTGGAGCAGACGGTCACCCAGCTCCGGGACGCGGAGAAGGAGTTGGAGAAGCTGCGCGCCCAGCTGGTGCTGGGTGGGGCGGGAGCGCTCGCCGCGCAGGCGAAGGATGTGCGCGGGGTGGCGTACGTGGGCACCGAGGCGCCCGAGGGCGCGGCCGGTAACGACGTGCGGACCCTGGCGCAGGAGATCCGCGGCAAGATCGACCCGGCGCGGCCGGCGGTGGTCGCGGTGGCGGCACGGGCGAACGGCAAGGCGTCGCTGGTGGTGGCGGTCAACGCGGCGGCCCGCAGCCGTGGCCTGGCGGCGTCGGCCCTGGTGAAGGCGGCGCTCTCGGGGCGCGGCGGAGGCAGCCCCGACCTGGCTCAGGGTGGCGGTCTGCCCGCGGCGGAGGCGCCGAACCTGCTACTCACCGTCGAGAAGGCGATCACCGAGGCGTGATGTCACGATCAGCGTCGGCCAGGGCGGACCGTTTGGTCCGCCCTGGCTCGTCTGCCCCTCAGGTGACCGTCGGTGAGTGAGCGCATGCGTGGTGTGCGGATCGGCGTGGATGTCGGCCAGGTGCGGGTGGGGATCTCCCGCTCGGATCCGGATGGCATCCTCGCCACGCCGCTTGTCACACTGGCTCGTGACCTCACTGCGGCGCCGGACGCGGTGCCGAGTGACATTGCCCAGGTGGCGGCGCTGGTGGCCGAACATGAGGCTGTCGAGGTTGTCGTCGGCCTTCCGGTCAATCTCGCCGGCAAGCATGGCCCGGCGGCGGTCCATGTGAAGGCGTACGCTGACCGACTAGTCGATGTGATAACGCCCGTCCCGGTAACGCTCACTGACGAGAGGATGTCGACCGTGGTCGCTTCTCGTAGGCTTGCCGAGCGTGGCGTTCGGGGCAAGCGTCAACGTGCGGTTGTCGACCAGGCGGCCGCGGTGGAGATCCTGCAGAGCTGGCTGGACGCGCAGCGGAGGCGGACGTAATGATCGACGATCTGGATCTTGGGTTCGACGAGCCGGAGCGGGGGGAGAAGGGCCGGCACCGGCGCGGCTTCCGCAAGCGCAAGGGCGGCTCCGGTGGTGGCCGGGGCAAGACGTTCCTGGCTCTGCTGATGGCCCTTGTCCTGCTGGGCACCATCGGCGGCGGGGCGTTCTACGGTTTCGACCGGATCCAGAACTACTTCGTCACGCCCGACTACGACGGCGCCGGGGCGGGCGAGGTCACCGTCGAGATCAAGAACGGCGCGCTGCTCGCCGACATGGCCGACGCGTTGGTCTCCGCCGACGTGGTGAAGAGCCAGAAGGCGTTCGTCGAGGCCGCCGAGGCCAACTCGCGCAGCAAGAACATCCAGCCGGGCACGTACAAGCTGCGCAAGCAGATGAGCGGCGAGAGCGCCGTTGCCGCGATGCTCGACCTGAAAAACAAGATCGTCAACGGGTTGACCATCCCCGAGGGGCGCACCGCCAAGAACATCTACAAGCTGCTCTCCGACAAGACCAAGATCCCGGTAAAGGACTTCGAGGCCGCTGCGAAGGACCCGGAGGCGCTCGGCGTGCCGGACTGGTGGTTCACGCGCGACGACGGAAAGAAGGTCGTCAAGTCCATCGAGGGCTTCCTCTTCCCGGACACGTATGAGATTCCGCCGAAGGCCACCGCGGAGAGCATCCTCAAAATGATGGTGGACAGCTTCCTCTCGGTGACCGGCGAGATGAAGTTCGCCGACCGGGTGCAGAAGGAACGCAAGGTCAGCCCGTACGAGGCTCTGATCGTGGCGTCGCTGGCCCAGGCCGAGGCGGGCAACAAGGACGACCTCGGCAAGGTCGCCCGGGTGGCCTACAACCGGGTGTACGGGGAGTTCCCCTGCAACTGCCTGGAGATGGACGTCACTGTCAACTACTACCTGGAGTCGATCGGCAAGCCGACCAAGTCGTCAAAGCAGATGACGGCGGCGGAGTTGGACGACCAGAAGAACCCGTACAACCGCAAGCTGCGGGGCATGATCCCCACCCCGATCAACAACCCGGGCAAGCAGGCACTGGAAGGGGCGATGGACACGCCGGTCGGCAAGTGGCTCTACTTCGTGGCCATCGACAAGGAGGGCCACTCCGCCTTCGCCGAGACCTACCCTGAGCACAAGCGCAACGAGGCCAAGGCCCGCGAGGCCGGCATCATCTGATGGCACCGGTTCGGCGTGCGGCGGTGTTGGGGAAGCCGATCGCGCACTCGCTCTCCCCGGTGATCCACAACGCCGGCTACGCCGCCGCCGGGCTGACAGGCTGGTCGTACACCCGGATCGAATGCGCGGCGGCGGAGCTGCCGGCCCTGGTCGCCGGCCTGGGCCCGGAGTGGGCCGGGCTGTCGGTGACCATGCCGGGCAAGGAGGCGGCGCTCGCCGTGGCCGACGCCGCGTCGCCTGTCGCCGCCGCCGTCGGCGCGGCGAACACGTTGGTACGCCGTCCGGACGGCTCCTGGTACGCGGACAACACCGACGTGGGCGGCATGGTGCATGTGCTCACCGACGCCGGGGTACGCGCCGGTGCGGCGATGACAGTGCTGGGCGCGGGTGGAACGGCCCGCGCAGCGCTCGCCGCCGCCGCGCGGCTGGCCTGTTCCTCGGTGACGGTGGTGGCTCGCCGCCCCGAGGCGGTCGACGAGCTGCGACAGGTGGCGGACGCGCTGGGGGTGGCGCTGAGCGCCGGGGCCTGGGTGGACGCGCCCCGCCACCTCACCGCCGACGTCGTGGTGTCCACAGTGCCGGCGGGCGTCGCCGATCCGTTGGCCGAAACGGTGACCTGGTCGCCGGGCGCGGTGTTCTTCGACGCGGTGTACGACCCGTGGCCGACACCGCTGGCCGCCTCCGCGCTCTCGGCGGGCCTGCGGGTGGTGTCCGGTTTGGACCTGCTGCTGGCCCAGGCGCTCGGGCAGTTCGAGCAGTTCACAGGTGTCGCGGCCCCGGTCGAGGCGATGCGGGAGGCCCTGCGGCAGGCAACCGGGCGACTTCCTTAGCTGACTCTTAAGACGCGCTTACGGGAAACTGTCCTGCGCGCGACATTCCCTGGTCGTGGATACGCTGCACCCGGTTACCACAGCAGACACAGGGAGTTCTCCTTGACCAGGCACGGACTGCACCGCATCACCCGGTTCCGCTCCGGGCCCCGGCGCAAGGCGATCGCCCTCGGCGTGGTCGGGGGTGCCGTGGTGGCGGGCCTCGTGGCGACAATGATGCCGCTGCTGGCCAGCGACGACCTGTCGATCCGCGCGGTAGCGGACACGACGGCGACAGCTGTCACGCAGGACGGCGACAACGCCGTCAAGTCGACCCTCGCCACCTGCCCGGCGCGTTGCGACGGCAACCCGCGAGGCGGCCGGGAGGCTGTCGTCGAGTTCGCCGTGACCAACGTGCCGGCCGCCGCCGTCAACGTGCGGGCGACGCTGCGGATGCACACCTGGCAGCAGTTCGCCGCCACCGTGACGGCGCACGCCTCGACGTTGAGCGCCCGCGAGGCGCGGCCGGCTCCGACGTCTGCCGGCACCGCGCTGTCCACGGTGACCGGGGTCGCCAAGGGCGTCAACGAGTGGGACGTGTCCAAACTGGTCACCGGCAACGGCACCTGGACGGTGTCGCTCGCCCAGACCGGTCTGGACACCCGCATCTACTGGGCGTCGGTGGAGAACCGCAACGCGGACCTGCGGCCCAGCCTGACGATCACCTATGACATCGGTACCGCACCGTCGTCCGCGCCGACCACCCGCCCCGCTCCGGCGCCGTCGCCGAGCGCGCCGCCGACCACCGCCGCGCCCAAGCCGTCGGCGACGGTCGCGCCGACCCGTACGCCGACCGCGACGGCGAGCGCGGAACTCCCGTCTGGCAAGTGCGGGTCCGTGTCGGACAAGCTCGTCCCCTCCTGCGGCGCCTGGTGGGGCATGTACTCACCCGCCGGTGCCGCCGGCGGCTGGGACCACGGCAAGGCGATCACCGACGTGGAGGCGCAGGTCGGCCGCAAGTTCGACATCGTGCACCGCTACCACGACTTCTCCAACGCCGGCAGCAACGGCGCCTTCCCCGACGCGTACGAGCAGCAGCAGATGCGCGAGGGTCGGCTGATGTTCTTCGCCTGGGAGTCCCGCAACTTCTCCGCCGGTACGACGCTGAAGTGGGCCGACGTCTACAGCGGTCGGCAGGACGCGACGATCGACGCGGTCGCCGGCCGCATCCGGGCCGCCAAGGTGCCGGTGTTCATGGGCTTCGACCACGAGCCGGAGGACGAGCCGGAGAAGGGCAGCGACGCTGAGTTCGTCAGGGCGTGGCGGTACGTGCACGAGCGCTTCGCCAAGGCGGGCGCCGACAACGCGGTGTGGGTCTGGACGATGATGGGCTGGTCCGGGCACTACTCCCGGTACGCGGGTCTCTACCCCGGTGACCGCTACGTCGACTGGGTGGCCTACGACCCGTACAACTTCCACGTCTGCAACAACAGCACTGTGTGGAAGAGCCCGAGCACCACCGTGAGTGGCTTCTACCGCTGGCTGGACGATAACGGGATCGGTGCTGGCAAGCCGCGGATGCTCGCCGAGTTCGGCACGAATTTCAACTCCGCCGATGCGGGTGCCAAGCAGCGCTGGTTCCAGGACTTCCCGGCCGCGCTCAAGGCGCACCCGAAGATCAAGGCAGCCGTCTACTTCAATTCGCCGGGCATGACCACCCGCACGGCGACCTGCGACATGACGATGAACCACAACTCCTCGGCGCTGGCCGGGTTCTCACAGGCCGGCAAGGACCCGTACCTGCGCCAGCCCACCGGAGGGAGCCGCTGAGGATCATAAAAGAGGCTGACAGCACGCCGTTTACCGAGGTCGGGCATCCGATCCTCCGGTATCTGTCGGTTTGCGGATTCAGGCACCGCCCAATCGGCGGATGCGCCTGACAGGGTGGACGAGGCACGCTACCTCGGGTTCTCATCCATCTTGGAGGCGCAGCGTGCCCAAAATTCCGCCCTTGTGGCGATTGTCAAGAAGGCGTCGTGTCCGGGCGGGGGTCGTCGTGTTCGCGGTCGCCGCCGCGACACTGGGCGTGCCCACGGCGTCCTCGGCGGCGGTGGTGCCGGTCCCGACGACGCAGACCCTGGTCTCGGCGAACCCCGCCGACCAGACTCCACACGCCCGCGACGGTGAGACTCGCGCGTTCGCGCAGGTCGGCAACACCGTGTTCGTGGGCGGCAGCTTCACCCAGATCCGGCAGACCGCCACGTCTGCCTGGGTCACCCAGCGTTACCTGTTCGCGTACGACCGCACGAGCGGCACCATCTCGACCACGTTCCTGCCGGTGCTCGACGGCGCGGTCAACTCGCTGATCGCCGGCCCGGGCGGCACGGTGATCGTCGGTGGCGCTTTCAAGAACGTCAACGGGGTGTCGCGGAAGAACCTGGTGGCGCTCGACCCCAGCACCGGCGAGATCATCGACAGCTGGGTCGGGCGTTCCGACGGCGGCAACGTCCGCGACATGGTGTTGAACGGCAACTGGCTGTACGTGGCCGGGGCGTTCAACTGGCTCAACGGCACCGCCCACGCCGGGCTCGCCCGGATCAACGCGACCACCGGCGCCATCGACCCGACCTTCAACATCAACGCCACGGTCGGGCGGCGGGGCACCAACTCGTACGTGTGGGCGATCGACGTCGCCCCCGACGGCAACACGCTTGTCGTCGGCGGTAACTTCACGCTCGTCAACGACCTGCCGCGTAACCAGATCGCGCTTGTCGACGTCTCCGGCACCCCGTCGGTGCTGGATTGGAGCACCGAGAAGTTCGTCGCACCGTGCGCGGACCCGGCGACCTTCGTGCACTACGTGCAGGACGTGCGGTTCGGCGCGGACGGCAGTTGGTTCGTGGTCGGCACCAACGGCGGGTCCGGCTGGCCGGCCGCGTACTGCGACGCGCTGGTCCGGTTCGAGACCGCCGACCGGGGCAGCGGTCTTGTCGCCACCTGGGCTAACTTCACGGGCAACGACACCATCACCTCGGTGGAGGTCGCCGACAACGTGATCTACCTGGGCGGGCACTTCCGCTGGTTGAACAACCCGAACGCCAGTGACCGGGCCGGCAACGGCGCTGTCGACCGGCTCGGCATCGGCGCGGTCACCCCGGCCACCGGCATGCCGGTGAACTGGAACCCGCGTCGCAGCGGCAGCGCCTCGATGCCGTCGGGCACCAGCAACTGGGGTTCGGCGGTGCCGGTGCTGTGGCGTGGGACGGACGGCCTCTACTTCGGCCACAACTCCGACGGCATGGGCAACGAGTACCACGGCCGGCTCGGCATGTTCCCGCTGGCCGGCGGGCGTACCGTCACGCCGAAGAACCCGCCGGCGGCCACCAGCGGCAACCTCTACCTGGGCACCGGCCCCGGCACGTTGGCGAAGGTGCCGTTCGACGGCAGCACGTTGGGCACGGCGACCACTGTCAGCCAGCCCAACTACACGGCGGCGGGCGCGACCTGGCGGGTGGACGACCGGATCTACTGGTCGCGCACCGTGGCGGGCACTCCCACCGGCAGCCGGATCGACATCTCGATGTTCAACGGCAACACGATCGGTGCGCCGTGGGAGGCGTCCGGCTACAACGACTGGTTCAACCCGGCGGCGTTGACGGGCGCGTTCTTCCTGGACGGGCGGCTGTACTACACCCGTACCGGTGCGAACAACCTCTACTACCGCTACTTCGAGATCGACGGCAACTACCTGGGCGCTACCGAGTTCGCCCTGCCGACCACGGGCGTTACGTGGTCGACGGTGCGGGGCATGGCGTGGGTCGATGGCAAGATCGTCTATGGTGCCACCGACGGCGCGCTGCGCAGTGTTCCGTTCGACCCGACGGCCGCGCCGGCCGCTGTGGTCGACGGTACGACGGCGACGGTGATCGCTCCCGCGACCACCGAATTGTCCTGGTCTACCCCGTCGACGTTCTTCTCTGTGCAGTAGCGGTTAACGGTTCGTAACGGAACATCGGTAGATTGTTCACGTTGGGCCGGCGGCGGTACCCCCGCCGTCGGCCCCGCGACATGGGGAGGGTCGTTGGTCGGCGCCGCTGGCATCCGCGCGAAGAGCGCGGTGCGCCTGGTCTTCGCGGTCAAACGCGGGTGGTATCGGCTCCGCTACCGTCGGCTGACGCTCGGCCGCGACGTGGAGATCCGAGGCCGGATCCGGCTGCGTCGCGGCGTCCGCGTGACAATCGGCGACCGGACCCGCATCAACAAGCTGGTCCGCTTCGCAGGTCCTGGCGAGGTACGCGTCGGCACCGACTGTCTGCTCAACGCCACCTGGATCGGCACCTGGACGTCGGTGACAGTGGGGGACCGCTGCCTGCTCTCCGATTGTGAACTTCTCGACAACGACTTCCACAATTTGTCGCCCGAGCTGCGCCACGCGCCGCCCGGCGCGGCCACGCGCGCACCGATCGTTATCGAGGAGAATGTCTGGATCGGCGCGCACGCCCTGGTGATGAAGGGTGTCCGCGTCGGGCGGGACAGCGTCGTGGGCGCGGCGACGGTGGTCCGCACGGATGTGCCACCCCGCGTCGTCGTCATCGGCAACCCCCAACAGACGGTGAAGAAGTTCCATGACTGACGCCGCACCCGCCTCCTGGTCGACGGACGGCCCGCCCTCCAACACCGCCCGTTCCGTCACACTGACCGACCTGCTGCGGGTGCCGATGCACCGAATCCGCCTGGTGCTCGCTGTCGCCCTGGTCGGCCTGCTCGCCGCGCTCGGCTTCGTGCTGCTGGTGCCGGCGGCCGTGACCGCGAACGCGGTGGTGGCGGTCCGGCCCGTGGTCACCGACGCGTTCACCCCCAGCGGTGCGAACGCCGACCGGGCGGTCAACATGAACGTCGAGAGCCGCATCGCCACCGGCACCGAGGTGGTCCAGCGCCTCGCCGGCGCCGTCGGCGGCGATCCGCGCGAGATCCGCGACGCACTCGAGGTCGAGGTCCCCACCGGCGGGCAGATCCTGCGCTTCAGCTACTCCTCGCCCGACGCGCAGCAGGCGGTGCGGGGCGCCAACCTCGCCGCACAGGCGTACCTCGACGTGCGACGCGCCATGTACGAGCAGCAGCGCGCCGAGATGCTGCGCTCCTACGACGCCAGCATCACGAAGGTCGCCGCCCAGCAGACCGCCGTCCAGAAGCGCGTGAGCGCCGCCAAGGACACCGCAGCCAGCGACGCCGCACTCGCCGAGCTGGCCGGGATCAACAACCAGCTCACCCAGCTCAACTCCTCGCGGACCGAGATCGCTGCCGTCGACGTCAACCCCGGCTGGGTCACACAGACCGCCGAGCGGGCGCTCGCCACCTCCGCCGGAAACCGGCTGCTCTTCCTGGTCGCCGGCCTGCTCGGCGGCGCGCTGCTCGGCATCGTGCTGTCCTACGCCTGGGAGGCGACCGACCGGCGGGTCCGCTCGGTCGCCGACGGCCGGGACGCCACGGGCCTGCCGCTGCTCGGCACGGTCCGCCGGCCGGGCTTCCGGGGCAGTCCCCGAGCCGCCGACGCGGACATCCGGTACGTGGCGATGGCGGTCGCCGAGCGGGTCCGCCAACCTGCCCGGGTGGCGCTTGTCACCGCCCGCGAGGACGCCACATCGCTCACCGCCGGGCTCGCCGTCGCGCTCGCCGTCGACGGCCGGGAGGTCTTCGTCGCCGACGACAGCGGGCGGACCGACCGCCTGCGTGCCGCAGTGCTCGCCGACCGCGGGCGGCTGCCCATCGACCCGTCCCGGCCGCACGTGCCCAAGCCCCGCCCGGCCGGCAGCACACCCGCAGCTGCCGCCACCCCGGCGACCCCCGCCCCCCGACGGCCCTCCCCGCACCCGCCCGGCGCACGCCCCTCCACCGACCCGGACGCCACCCTGACGCTGCCCCGCGTCGCATCGGCCCGTACCGACAGCAACCGGCCGGCCACACCGGACGAGGTTTCCGTGGGCGTGGGCACCGTCCGGTTCGGCACCTGGCGGCAGGGCGCCGACCACGGGCTCGTGCTGTACAACGCCCCACCGGGGGAGTCCGACGAACGCGGCGTCGCTGTCGCCCGGCAGGGCAACGCCGTGGTGGTCGTCGAGCGGGACCGCACCCGGCAGAGCGACCTGCGGCGGCTTGTGGAGCGGCTGCGCGCCGCCGGCGTCACCCCGCTGGGCTTCGTGCTCACGCGCAACGGCCGGGCCTGACGGATGTCGGTCACCCGCGCCCCGGCGACCGTGCCGCCCGGAGGCGCCCCCTCCGCAGGCGCGCCCACCCCGCCGACCCCGCCCCCCGCCCAGCTGCCCCTGTGGCCGCTTGCCGTGATGTTCGGCCTGGTGCCGCTCTGGTGGCTGCTCGGGGCGTTCTACCTCGGCTGGCCGTTGCTTGGCGCGCTGCTGCTCGCGCTGCTGTTCACCCGGGGGCGGGTGCCGCTGCCGCCGGCCGCCGGAATCTGGCTGCTGTTCCTCGCCATCGTGGTGGTCAGCGCCACCCAACTGACGTCACCGGCCTCGCTGTTGACGTTCACCCTGCGGCTCGCCTTCTATCTGACCGCGCTCGTGGTCGGTGTCTACGTCTACGCCGCCGCACGGGAACGCGCCGACCTGGTGCCGGTGCTCATCCCGCTCTGCGCGTTCTGGTTCGCGCTCGTGGTGCTGGGCTGGCTCGGGGTGCTGGTGCCCCGACTGGAGATGACCACCCCGCTGGAGGTGCTGCTGCCCGGCGGGGTCGCCGGCACCCCGTTCATCCAGGACATGGTGCACCTCACCACAGCCGAATACAGCGTCCGCTCGCTCAACCCGATCTACCGCCCGGCCGCGCCGTTCGCGTACACGAACAACTACGGCAGCGCGTACGCCATGACCCTGCCCTGCGTGGTGGCGTTCACGATGCTGTGCCGGCGTGGGGTGCTGCGGTGGGCGCTGCTGGTGTCGCTGCCGCTGTCGCTGGCGCCGGCGTTCCTCACCCTCAACCGGGCGATGTTCCTCAGCCTCGGCGCCGGGCTGGCGGTGCTCGGAGTACGGGCCAGCCTGCGCGGCAACGTCCGGGTCGCCGCGTCCATCGTCGGCGTGGTGCTGATCGGGGCGCTGACCACGCTTGTCATCCCGATCACCGAACTCATCAGCCAGCGGGTCGACTCCAGCGACACCAACACCGACCGGTTCTCGCTCTACAGCGAGGTGATCCGCCGCGTGCAGGAGTCACCGTGGCTGGGCTACGGCGCTCCGGTGAACGTCGACACCGTCTCCGCCGCCGCGCCGATCGGCACCCAGGGTCAGCTGTGGATGGTGCTGTTCAGTCACGGCATTCCCGCGCTGATCTGTTTCCTGGCCTGGTTCGTGGCCGCCGCGGTGATCTGCGCGCGGGCGGCCTCACCGGCCGGGCAGTGGCTGGCCGCGGTGCCGGTGGTCTGCCTGGTGCAGATTCCGTTCTACGGCATGGCCAACCAGAACCTGGCGGTCGCGTTCTTCGCCGTCGCCTTCGCGATGGCGCTCGCCGAACGGGAACGGCTCACCGCGTCCGGCGGGTCGCAAACGCCGGCCGTCCGGCGTACGGCGGTGCCGGCATGACCGCCGCCACCCGGGGAGCGGTCGGCACCGACACGAGCGGCCCGTCCGACGCCGGTGCGGCGGAGACCCGGCGCAGCGCGCGCAGCGGCGTGGCCGGGCTGCTCGGCGCCGCGACCAGCGGACTGTTCGGCTTCGTGCTGGCAGTGGTCATCACCCGGGCGTACGGCACGGCCGGCTCGGGCGCTTTCTTCGCGGCGATCGGTGTCGTCACCGTTGCCACGGCGGTGTGCACGCTCGGTGCCGAGACCGGCCTCATGTGGGCCCTGCCGCGGCGTCGGATCGGCCGCCAGGGGGACGCCGCCCGGATGCTCCCGGTGGCGCTGCTCCCGCCGCTGCTCGTCGGGCTCCTGGTCGCCGTCGTCGGTGTGCTGGCCGCCGACGCGCTCGCACCCCGGCTGCTCCAGGGCTCCGGCGACGACGGCCGGGCGCTGCTCACTGTCACCTTCGCGGCGGTGCCGGTGGTGGTGGCCATGACGCTGCTGCTTGCCGCCCTGCGGTGCGTGCGACCCATCCGCGCGTACGTCGGTGTGCAGTTCCTGCTGCTGCCGGTGGCCCGCCCGGCGCTTGTCGGCGCCGCCGCGCTGGCCGGCGGCGGTCTGCTCGCTGGCATGACCGGCTGGCTGGTGCCGGCGGCGCTGGCGCTGCTGGCCTGCCTCACCCTGGTGGCCGGCCCGCTCGGGCTGGGCCGGGGCGCGGCGTTGCGGTCCAACCGCGCCGACTGGTCGACGTTCTGGCGCTTCGCGCTGCCTCGGGCCGCCTCGGCGGCCATCGACGCGGGCAGCATGTGGGTGGGCGTGCTGCTCACCTCGGTGCTGGCCGGGCCGGCGGACGCCGGCGTGTTCGGCGCTGTCGGCAGGTACGTGCTGGCTGGCCAACTGGCCATGCAGGGGCTCCGGGTGGCCGTGTCGCCGCAGTTGTCCCGGCTGCTCGGGCAGGGCGAGCGGGCCGCCGCGGCGGCAGTGCACAGGCAGTTGACCATCTGGGGTCTGGTGCTGTCCTGGCCGGTGTACCTGCTGCTGGCGGTGTTCGCGCTGGCCTTCCTGCAACTGTTCGGCCCGGAGTTCACCGCCGGGGTGCCGGCGATGACGGTGCTCGCGCTGGCGATGCTCGTGAACACCGGCGTGGGCAACGTGCAGAGCCTGCTGCTGATGGGTGGGCGCAGCGGGCTGCACCTGGTGTCCACCCTGGCCGGGCTGACGATGACCGTCACGTTGGGGTTCCTGCTGATCCCGGAGCACGGTGCGACAGGCGCGGCTCTGGCCTGGGCCGCCGGCATCACCACCGAGAACCTCAGCGCGGCAGGCTTCGCCCGGTCGGTGGTCCGGGAGCCGCTGTTCGACGGTGCGACGCTGCGCGCGGCGGCGGCCACTGTCGCCGGCGTGGGCCTGGCGTCCGGCGTCGGCGTGCTGGTCGGCGGGCGCGGCCTGCCCGGCGTCGCGGTGGCGTTGGGAGTTCTGCTCGCCGGCTGCGTCGGCTTGTTGACGTTGCCCCGGGTGCGCGCCGGCATTCGAGTGACCATGAGGCAGATCCGTGGGCGGGACGACGCGGCCACTGCCGCCGGGGCGACCCCGGCATCGACGAAAGGTAGGTGAGGTCCGTCGTGGCGTCCATCCGTGACCGGGTCAAGCAGTTGGTGCCGACCCAAGTGACCACCCGGGTGAAGGAATCCCTCGTCGACTACGGGGTCCGCACCAGTGATCGGCGGCCCCTGCCGGACTTCCTCATCATCGGCACCAAGCGGGGCGGCACCACCTCCCTGTGGAACTACCTCATCCAGCACCCCCTGGTTCCCCGGCTCTTTCCCGCGTGGAACACGAAGTCGGCGCACTACTTCGAGGAGCACTGGGGTCGCGGCGAGGCGTGGTACAGGTCGCACTTCCCCACCGAGCGGCACCGCGAGGCGCTCCAGCGGCGGCACGGCGGGCCGGTCCGCGTCGGTGAGGCGGCACCGCTGTACATGTTCCACCCGCTCGCCGCGCAGCGGGTGTCCGCGCTCATGCCGACGGTGAAGCTGATCGTGCTCCTGCGGGACCCGGTGGAGCGGGCATACTCGCACTGGAAGGAGCGCCGCACCCACGGCATCGAGCCGCTGGACTTCGCCGCCGCGCTGGCCGCCGAGCCGGAGCGGACGGCGGGGGAGCGGGAGCGGCTGATCGCCGAGCCGGAGTCGTTCAGCGAGGCGTACGACTGGTACACGTACCGGGCCCGGGGGCGCTACCTGGAGCACCTGGAGCCGTGGCTGGAGCGCTTCGACAGGTCGCAGATCCTCTTCCTGCCCAGCGAGGACCTGTACCGCGACGCCCGCGCCACCTACGGGCGCACACTCGACTTCCTCGGCCTGCCGCCGCACGACCTGCCGGACTTCAAGGTCTACAACGACAGGCGTTCCGCGCCGTTGGACCCCGCGGTGCGCGCCGAGCTGACCGAGTACTACCGGCCGTACAACGACGCGCTGCGCGAGCGGCTCGGGTTGGACCTCGACTGGGCGGACCGGGCGGCGTGACGACGGAGGTCGCCTCGGACACGGATCCCCGATCCCGGTCAGACGGACTGGGCTGGGTCAGTCGCGCGGTGTTCCCGGACGACAGGGTCGGCCTGACCGTGGGCGGAGACCTGCCGGCCGGTCACCGGGCCGTGGCCCGCTACGCGGTGGTGCCGTCGGTGGCCCGGGCACGGTTCCTGGTGCCGCTTGGCGCTCCCCGGGCCGGTGCGGCGTCGCTGCTGGCGTACAACGCGTTGCGTCCGCCGAAGGTGCGTGCGTTGCGGGCGGCGATCGGCGGGCTGGCCCGGTTCGGCGGCGCGGGCCTGGCGCCCTTTCCGACGCTCACCGTCTCGGTGCCGGCGGGCGTGCCTGCGGTCGACCTGCTGCTTACCGAGCGGCTCGCCGCCGATCTCGGCGGTACGCCGTTGCTGGCAGCCTTCGGTGTTCGTCCACCGGACCCGAACGGCAAGCCCACCCTGCAACTGTTCGACGCCGACGGTCGCCCGCGTGGCTACGCGAAGATCGGCTGGAACGACGCCACCCGGGCGCTTGTCACCGCCGAGGCGGCGGCGCTGCGGGACCTGCGCGCGGTGACCGGCGTGACCGACCACCCGACGCCGCCAGGGCTGCTCACCGAGACGGTGTGGGGCGACCACGTGGTCGCGGTGGTGGAGCCGTTGCCGCCCGACGTGCGCGGCGTACCTGTCGACGACCCGCCGCGGATCGCGGCCCTGCTCGCGGTGGCCCGCCGGGGCGCTCCGGCGGGGGCACCCCGACCGTTCGCCTCCTCGACGTTCCTCGACCGGCTGACCGCGCTTGCCGACAGGGCCGCCGTGGCCGAGCCGGCCGGCGCGCGGGCGGTCGCCGCAGTCGCCGCGCTGGCTCGCCGGCACCGTGACACCGCAGTGGAGTTCGGGCACTGGCACGGCGACTGGGTGCCGTGGAACCTGGGCCTGCACGCCGGCCGGCTGGTCGCGTGGGACTGGGAGCACAGCGCCCCGGACGTGCCGCTCGGTTTCGACCTGGCGCACGACGCGTTCCAGCGGTCACTGGTGCTGCGGGGGGAACCGGCCGCCGTGGCCGCTACCGCCGTTGACGAGCATCTGGACCGGCACGGTGAGCGGCTCGGCCTGAATCCGGGGCAGCGCCGGCTGGTGGCCGACGCGTACCTGGTGGAGATGTGGCTGCGGACGTGGCGGTTGGCCGACGCTGGCGCGGGTTGGAACGGCGCGCTGCATCCCGCACTGTTGGACGTCATCGAGAAACGACATACCTCCTGAACTGGGAAAACCGCTACGACGGGAATGTGTCATAGAGTGACGACGAACTAGCAGGTCGTGATGGATGTCGATGGGTCCAGGACGGACGGTGCACCCGGACGCCCCGGGTGGAGATCGTCACCTCGGCCGGTCGCGCTATTCAACGGCCGGCGAACCTGTGATCTGCTTCTGGCTGGTCCAAACCTGAATTCCAAGCGAACTTGTGGGGAGTCGCGTGGACGCGAACAACGACGGCGGCGAGCCGCCGGTGCTGCTGCTTGTGGGATCCAGCGGCGGACACCTGGCGCAACTGCTCGCCCTTGCGCCCTGGTACGAACAGTGGCGACGCTGCTGGGTCACCTTCGACACCCCGGAGGCGGTGTCGCTGCTGGCCGGGGAGGACCTGGTGCCCGCGCACCATCCGACCACCCGCAACGTGCCGAACCTGCTGCGCAACGCGCTGCTGGCCTGGCGGGTGCTACGCCGTAGGCGGGTCGCCGCCGTGGTCACCACAGGCGCCGGGGTCGCGGTGCCGTTCGTGGTGCTGGCCCGCCTGCGGCGCATCCCGACGGTCTACATCGAGGTGTACGACCGGATCGACACGCCGACGCTGACGGCCCGGCTCTGCCGCCCGTTCCTGTCCGCGATGCTCGTGCAGTGGGACGAGCAGCGCCGGCAGTACCCGGAGGCCACAGTCGTCGGGACGCTGCTGTGAACGGGGAGACCGGCACCGCACCGCGCCCGTACGCGGCCGGCACCTCGGAGCCGGCCCGGCTGCCCCGCCAGCGCGACACCAGGCAGAGCGCGCAGATCCGACTGCTTGTCGCGGTCGGCACCGACAAGCACCGCTTCGACCGGCTCGTCGACTGGCTGGCCCAGTGGCACGCGAAGGTCGACCGCCCGGTCGCACTGACCGTGCAGCACGGGCACACCGAGGCGCCGCAGCTGCCCGGAGCGGTGCCGTTCCTCGGCCACGACGACCTGCAACAGGCGATGGCCGACGCCGACCTGGTGGTCTGCCACGGCGGCCCGGCGACGATCCTGGAAGCCCGCCGGCACGGCCACCTGCCCATCGTGGTGCCCCGCGACCCTTTGCATGGTGAGCACGTCGACGACCACCAGCAGCTCTTCGCCCGCAGGCTCGGCGCGGCCGGCCTGGTGGCGCTCTGCGAGACCCGGGAGGCGCTGCACGACGCGCTCGACGCCGGGTACGCCGACCCGTCCCGCTACGCGGTGGCCGCCGACCCGGACGCGCACGAGGCGCGCCGGGCGGCGGTGTTCCGGGTGGGACAGATCGTGGAGGACCTGGTGGCCCGGTCGAACCGGCGCCGCCCCCGCTGGCGGACCTGGCCGCGTTCCGGCCGGGGTACGGAGGAGATTCGATGACCCGGCAGCCGACAGTGAGCGTCGTGGTGCCCACCCGGGACCGGCCCGAGCTGCTGCGCGCCGCGCTGGCGGCGATCCTCGCCCAGGAGTACGCGGGCGGTATCGAAGCGGTGGTCGTGTTCGACCAGTCCACGCCCGACGAGTCGCTGACCGAGCTGGCCGGGCTGACCGGTCCGGACCGTGCGGTGCGGGTGATCCGCAACGAGCGCACGCCGGGCCTCGCCGGCGCCCGCAACAGCGGCACCCTCGCCGCCGAAGGTGAGCTCGTCGCGTTCTGCGACGACGACGACGAGTGGCTGCCGGGCAAGTTGGCCGCCCAGGTCGACGCGTTGACCGCCGACCCGGCCGCCGAGTTCGTGTGCTGCGGCATCCGGGTCACCTACGACGGGCACACCGTCGACCGGGTGCTCGACAAGGACCGGATCACCCTTGACGACCTGCTACGGGACCGGATGACGGAGCTGCACCCGTCGACCTTCCTGATCCGCGCGGCAGCGCTGCGCGACGGGTTCGGCCTTGTCGACGAGGAGATCCCGGGCAGCTACGCCGAGGACTACGAGTTCCTGTTGCGGGCCGCCCGCAGCGCGCCGCTGCTCAACCTGCGTACCCCGTCGGTGCTCGTGCGCTGGCACAAGCGCTCGTACTTCGCCCAGCGCTGGGACACGATCTCCGAGGCGTTGCAGTGGCTGCTGCAGCGCTACCCGGAGTTCGCCACCCAGCCGGCCGGGGAGGCCCGCGTCGCCGGGCAGATCGCGTTCGCCCGGGCCGCCTCCGGCGACCGCCGGGGCGCGCTGCGCTGGGCGCGGCGCACCCTGCGTCGCAACCCCCGCGAGCCGCGCGCCTACCTGGCGCTCGCGGTCGCCGGTCGGGTGGTACGGGCCGACGCGGTGCTGCGCACCCTGCACAAGCGCGGCCGGGGCATCTGACCCACAGTCAGCGGTGGCCCGGGCTCCCACCGGGTCACCGCCGACGGCTGTCCCGACGTGTGCCGCCGTCCGTAGGGCGGGACGCGGCGGGCAGCGCACCGGGCCGGTGGCCGGGCGTGACAGACTGACCGCTGTGTTGCGCTGGTTGACTGCAGGTGAATCGCACGGTCCCGCCCTCGTCGCGTTGATGGAGGGGGTGCCGGCCGGCATCGAGGTGAGCACCACCGAGATCGCCGGTGAGCTGGCCCGTCGGCGGCTCGGCTACGGCCGGGGCGCCCGGATGTCGTTCGAGCAGGACGAGGTCGAGGTGCTCGGCGGGCTGCGGCACGGCGTCACACTGGGCAGCCCGGTGGCGATCCGGGTGGGCAACTCCGAGTGGCCGAAGTGGCGCACCGTGATGGCCGCCGACCCGGTCGACCCCGACGAGCTGGCCCGGCAGGCCCGCAACGCCCCGCTGACCCGTCCCCGGCCCGGTCACGCCGACCTGGCCGGCATGCAGAAGTACGGCCACACCGACGCCCGACCCATCCTGGAGCGGGCCAGCGCCCGGGAGACCGCCGCCCGGGTGGCCGTCGGCACTGTCGCCAAGGCGCTGATCCGGCAGGCACTCGGCGTCGAGATCGTCTCGCACGTCATCGAGCTGGGTCCGGTCGCCGCGAAGCCCGGGCTGCGCCCGAGCCCGCAGGACGCCGCCCGCATCGACGCCGACCCGCTGCGCTGCCTCGACCCGGAGGCCAGCGCCCTGATGGTCGCCGAGGTCGACGCCGCGAAGAAGGCCGCCGACACTCTCGGCGGTGTGGTCGAGGTGCTGGCGTACGGCGTGCCGCCGGGGCTGGGCAGTCACGTGCAGTGGGACCGCAAGCTCGACGCCCGGCTGGCCACCGCGCTCATGTCGATCCAGGCGATCAAGGGCGTGGAGATCGGCGACGGGTGGCAGCAGGCCCGCTCGCGCGGCTCCGAGGCACACGACGAGATCATCCCGTCGGCCACCGGTGTTCGCCGGGTCACCGACCGGGCCGGCGGTCTGGAGGGCGGCATCACCACCGGTGAACCGCTGCGGGTCCGCGCCGCCATGAAGCCGATCTCTTCGCTGAACCGCGCGCTGGCCACCGTGGACGTCACCACCGGTGAGCCGGCGACCGCCATCAACCAGCGTTCGGATGTCTGCGCGGTCCCGGCCGCGGCGGTCGTCGCCGAGGCGATGGTGGCCCTGGTGCTGGCCGAGGCCGCCACCGAGAAGTTCGGCGGTGACTCGGTCGCCGAGATCCGCCGCAACCTCGACAGCTACCTCGACGCGCTGGTCATCCGCTGATGGCGCCGGTCGTCGTGCTGGTCGGGGCGCCCGGCTGCGGCAAGACCACTGTCGGGCAGGCGCTCGCCGCCGTACTCGGTGTGGAGTTCCGGGACACCGACACCGACATCGAGCAGATGGCCGGCAAGCCCATCCCGGAGATCTTCATCGACGAGGGCGAGGAACACTTCCGTGCCCTGGAACGGGCCGCCGTCGCCGCCGCGTTGGCCGCGAGCCCGGGTGTGCTCGCCCTAGGTGGCGGCGCGGTGCTGGCCGAGGAGACCCGCGCCGCCCTGATCGGGCATCGGGTCGTGCACCTCTCGGTCGAGTTGCCCGACGCCGTGAAACGGGTCGGGCTCGGCGCGGGCCGACCACTGTTGGCGATCAACCCGCGCGCCACCCTCAAGCACCTGATGGACCAGCGCCGCCCGCTCTACGCCGAGGTGGCCACCGAGACGGTCGTCACCGACGGCCGTACCCCGGCGGAGATCGCTGCCGAGATCGCCGCGCTGCTGCCGCGCTGACCCGGTCAGCCGCCGGCGGGGCGCCGGGCGGGGCCGTTGTCGACGAGTCGGAAGGTGCTGCGCAGGGGTGCGTCGCCGACTTCTTCGAGGATGATGCCCCTGCTGGGGGAGTGTTGGAGGTACGCCGACCTGTTGCTGATGGCGTATGCGCCCTTGCCGCTGGCGGTGATCGTGAAGCGTTGCGCCGGGTTGTCGGGGTCGCAGACGGCTCCCTCGATTGTCAGCGGGCGCGCGTTGCCGGGGTTGTCGACCTGCCAGCAGGCTGGTTCGTCGTTGGCGGGGTGGCCGTCGGCCCGGCCGTATGCCTTGATGAGGTAGGTGTCGCCGCCGAGCGGGGTGGGGACGAACAGTTGGCGACCGCTGTCGTCGTCGACTTCCATGAGTTGTCCGTCGAGGGCGATGCCACCCTCGGGTGACTGCACCCGCACGATGGTGACCTCCCGCGTGCCGGACAGCACGCGGTCGGTCGAACCGGCCGGAGTACGCGGACTCGGCGTGACCGACGGCGGGCTGGCCGACGGCGGGCTGGCCGACGGCGGGCTGGACGACGGCGGGCTGGACGACGGCGGGCTGGCCGACGCAGGGCTGGACGACGCCGGAACCGTCGCGGACGCGGTCGCGGTCGCCGAGGCCGGCCCGCTGGAGGCGACAGGAGTCGCGGTCGGATCGGACTGGCACGCCACCAGCGCACCGCCGCACACCATGAGCACCGCGCCGGTGGCCCACTTCACCTTGGACATGCCAACTCCTCACCTGCCGCCCCGCGGCTGGCCGCCGGGCAGTCCCCATGGACGCCACGTCGGCACTTCTCGCCGACGCGCCCCCAACACGCCTGCCCTCGCCCGCCGGTTTCACCGGGTTGGCAGGAATCTCGGACGGAAGCTGGGCCTGTTCAGGTCATGGCGGCAGCCGGGCCCGTCAGTCGCGGGCGGCGGCGTCGAGCGCGTCGGCCAGGGCCTTCGGTTCGCTGAGCATCGGCCAGTGCCCGGTGGGCACCTCGAACAGCCGACCCCCGGCCAGCCCGGTGAAGAACGGGTGCCCCTGGTCGATCATGTCGCGGACCACTGTGAGCGGGAAGGTGCTGGCGACCAGGGCGGTCGGCACCGGACGGCCGCCGGTGCGACGGACCGGGTCGGTGGCGGTGCGCAGCGGCTGCGGGGTGGCGCGGGCGCGTAGCAGGGCCAACGTCGGGTCATCAAGCCCGGCCAGGTTGGTCGGGTCGGCCGCCGGATCCCAGGCCGGCGGAGGCAGCAGGTGCCCGGTGCCGATGAGAGCCCGCAGGCGCTGCTGCTCCTCCGGCGGCACCGTGTCGAACTGCGCCGTGCCGTCGGGCAGCGGCCCACTCTCCACGTAGACCACCCGGGCGATGCGGTCCGGGATGCGGTCCGCCGCCTGGGCGACCGGCATCCCGCCGCCGGAGTGGCCGACAAGCACCACGTCGCGCAGCGCCTCGACCTCGATCAGCCGGACGATGTCGGTGGTGTGCGTGTCCAGGGTGACGTCCGGCCCGGCGAGGTGGTCACGCTCGGCCAGCCCGGTCAGCGTCATCGGGTAGACCTCGTGCCCCTGCGCGCGCAGCGCCCCGGTCACGTCCCGCCACGCCCAGGCGCCCAGCCAGAACCCCGGCACCAGCACGAACGTCGCCATCTGTCGCTCCTTCACTCGGTCGTCGAGCCGACCCTACGGCCGAGCACCGACAGTCCTGTCCGGTTTCACGCAGTGGGCGCCGCCGTCTCCCGACGCCGCCGCGCCACGCGCTCGACTAGGCTGCCGGCGATGGACGACGTGACCCGGATCCCGGTCGGCGGCGAGCGGCCGTACGACGTGCTGGTCGGCCGCGACCTGCTGGACGCCCTGCCCGGCCTGCTGCCCGGCGCGACCCGGGCGGCGGTGCTGCACACGCCCCCGCTCAAGACCCTCGCCGACGCGCTCGGCGAACGGTTGCGCGCGGCCGGGATCGAGCCGCTGCCGATCGAGGTGCCCGACGCCGAGTCGGGCAAGCAGATCGACGTGGCCGCTGCCTGCTGGGACCGGCTGGGCGCGGCTGGCTTCACGCGTACCGACGCGGTGGTCGGGGTGGGTGGCGGCGCGGTGACCGACCTGGCCGGCTTCGTCGCGGCCTGCTGGCTGCGCGGTGTGCGCTGGGTGCCGGTGGCGACCTCGCTGCTGGGCATGGTGGACGCCGCAGTGGGCGGCAAGACCGGAATCAACACCGCCGCCGGCAAGAACCTGGTGGGCGCGTTCCACCCGCCGGTCGGGGTGTTGGCCGACCTGGCCACCCTGGACAGCCTTCCCGCCGTCGACCTGGCGGCCGGGCTGGCCGAGGTGGTCAAGTGCGGCTTCATCGCCGATCCGGTGATCCTCGACCTGGTCGAGCGCGACCCGGCCGCGGCCACCGACCCGCGCGGGCCGGTGGCCCGGGAGCTGATCGAGCGGGCCATCCGGGTCAAGGCCGACGTGGTCGCCGGCGACCTGCGCGAGTCCGGCCTGCGGGAGGTCCTCAACTACGGCCACACCCTCGCGCACGCGATTGAGCAGAACGAGGGCTACCGCTGGCGGCACGGCCATGCCGTCTCCGTCGGCCTGGTGTACGCCGCCGCGCTGGCCCGCCTCGCCGGCCGCCTGGACGCGCCGACCGCAGACCGACACCGCCGCACCCTTGTCGCGATCGGCCTGCCGGTGAGCTACCCGGCCGACGCCTGGCCACGACTGCTGGCCACGATGCGGGTGGACAAGAAGGCCCGGGGCAGCAAGCTGCGTTTCGTGGTGCTGGACGGGCTGGCCCGCCCCGCGATGCTTGAGGGGCCGGACGACGCGCTGCTCGAAGCGGCCTACCGCGAGGTATGCGCGTCGTGAAGGTCTACGTGTTGAACGGGCCGAACCTGGGCCGGCTGGGCACCCGGGAACCGGCGGTCTACGGCTCGACCAGCTACGCCGACCTGGTGGCGCTCTGCGAGGCGACCGGTCGGGAGTTGGGGCTGGACGTGACGGTCCGCCAGACCGACGCGGAGCACGAACTGTTGGGCTGGCTGCACGCCGCCGCCGACGAGAGCGCGGCGGTGGTGCTCAACCCGGCCGCCTGGTCGCACTACTCGTACGCGGTACGCGACGCCTGCGCGATGCTGCGCGGGCCGCTTGTCGAGGTGCACCTGTCAAACATCCACGCCCGCGAGGAGTTCCGGCACCACTCGGTGGTCTCCGCAGTGGCGACCGGGGTGATCTGCGGTCTCGGCATCGACGGCTACCGCCTCGCCCTGCACCACCTCGCCACCCGCACCTCCTGACGGCGGCAAGGGCGGGCCGCCGCAGCTTTCGCCTTCTCGGCTCACCCACTGTGACACCGCTCCCAGGCGCGGGCCGTCACCCTCGGTTGCCGCATCCCTGCCGCACGTCGGCGGCACCTTCCATGCTCGCGTCCTTTGCTCTGCTTCAACCACCGCAACACAAGCATTGAGCTGCGCATACCCGGTGCCGCTGTCGTCCGGCCCTGCCCTGCCGCTTTTACGGAGGGTGACTGTTGCGTGGGTTGAAGCAGAGCAAAGGGCCCGGGGAGGGTGGGGACGGCCACGACCCGCAAATGACGTTCCGTCACTGTCGTCGGAATGCCGGCCGCGCGGCGGGACGGGCGGCCGACCACGGCGGGTAACGCGTCACAGCGCAGCTTGTAGACTTGCCAGGTCTGTCCGCCAATTGATGATCAAGGCAGGAAATGGCCTCTACCAACGACCTCAAGAACGGCCTGGTACTCAACCTTGACGGCGAGCTCTGGTCCGTCGTCGAGTTCCAGCACGTCAAGCCCGGTAAGGGTGGTGCCTTCGTGCGCACCACGCTGAAGAACGTGCTGTCCGGGAAGGTGGTCGACAAGACCTTCAACGCGGGCACCAAGGTCGAGACCGCGACCGTGGACAAGCGCACGATGCAGTATCTGTACGCCGACGGCGAGGACTACGTCTTCATGGATCTGGAGACCTTCGACCAGATCACCGTTCCCGGCGGCACCGTCGGGGAGGCAGCCAACTACCTGCTGCCCGAGGCGGAGGCGACAGTCGCCACCCACGAGGGTGTGCCGCTCTACATCGAGCTGCCCACCAGCGTCGTGCTCGAGGTCACGTACACCGAGCCGGGTCTGCAGGGCGACCGGTCGACCGGCGGTAACAAGCCGGCGACCGTCGAGACCGGCGCCACAGTGCCGGTCCCGCTGTTCATCACCACCGGTGAGAAGATCAAGGTCGACACCCGCGACGGCCGTTACCTCGGCCGCGCCTGATGGCTGAGGGTCCCAAGCAGCAGATGCCGGCGCGCCGCAAGGCGCGCAAGCGGGCGCTGGATGTCCTCTACGAGGCCGACCTGCGGGACCGGCCGCCCGTGGAGGTGCTGGCCGGCTATCTCCAGCGCATCGAACAGCCCCGCCCGGAGCACCTGGGTTACGCGGTGGGCCTGATCGAGGGGGTCGCCGAACACCTCAACCGGATCGACGAGCTGATTGCCAGCTACGCCGAGGGCTGGACCCTGGACCGGATGCCGGTGGTAGACCGCAACCTGGCCCGGGTCGCCGTCTACGAGCTGCTCTACGTCGACGAGATCGACGACGCGGTGGCGATCAGCGAGGCTGTGGAGCTGGCCCGGCAGATGTCCACCGACGATTCGCCGCGCTTCCTCAACGGTCTGCTCGGCCGCATCGCCGAGTACGCCACCCGCTGAGGTCAGGCACCACCGAAAAGGCCCGTGCCGGATGGCACGGGCCTTTTCGGGTGGAGCGACAGCTCAGGAGGCGAAGAACGCCCGCGGGTCGGCGACCAGCACACCGTGCTCGGTGAGCCGCTCGATCAGCCCGGACGGCGAGGCGTCGTAGACGATCGCGAGCGCGCGCAGGTCGTCGGCGCGGATGGAGAGCACCCGACCGTTGTAGTCACCACGCTGCTGCTGGATGGCGCGGGCGTAGCGGGCGACGTAGGCCAGGTCCTCGGAGGCTTCGTCGTAGAGCCGCTCCAGGTCCAGGACGATCTTGCTGGTGGGCTCGTGACGGACACCACTGCCGTCGGGCAGCAGCTCCGAGACGGGGACACGGTAGAACTCGGCCAGCTCGGCCAGACGGGAAACCGTCACGGCGCGGTCGCCACGCTCGTACGAGCCGACCACCACGGCCTTCCACCGCCCGTTCGACTTCTCCTCCACACCCTGCAGGGACAGACCCTGCTGTTGGCGGATGGAGCGCAGGCGGGCGCCCAGAGATTTGGCGTATTCAGAGGGCATTCGGACACTCCCAGTGCTGCTCGGGGTTCTCCCGTCGATCGCTACGGAGCGTGACGGTACGGGGAATGGGACACGTGGTCAAGTGGTCGTGACCCTACCGTTGAGGGCCACCGGGGGAGTTATCCCCATTCGTCGGCCTGATCCGGTGGTCAGCAGCCGCCGTCCATCGGCCGGGTGACCACTGGTAACGTGGCGTGAAGCCCCGGTCCGGGTCTGTACGCGGTCCGACCGGAGTTGCCCGACATCCTTTAACGACCCGTCCCGTGAGGCGGGGAAGGAGGTCTGCCGTGGCGTACCCACCGGCTGCCCGCTCGTCACCACCACGACAACCCTCGGTGAAGGTCATCCTCGACAGCGCCGACGTGCAGCGCGTGGTCGACCGCATCGCGCACCAGATCCTGGAGAAGACCCAGGGCGCCGCCGACACCGTGCTGCTGGGGATTCCCACGCGCGGCACGCCACTCGCGCGACGGCTCGCGGCCCGCATCAGCACCTTCGAGGCCGTCGACATCCCGGTCGGTGTGCTCGACATCACGCTCTACCGCGACGACCTGCGCCGCCATGCCACCCGCGCGGTCGGCCCCACCCAGGTGCCCACCGGCGGCATCGACGGCAAGCGGGTCATCCTCGTCGACGACGTGCTGTTCTCCGGCCGCACGGTCCGGGCCGCGCTCGACGCGCTCAACGACGTCGGCCGGCCGGCGTCGGTGCAGCTCGCGGTCCTTGTCGACCGGGGCCACCGGGAGCTGCCGATCCGCGCCGACTACGTCGGCAAGAACATCCCGACCTCGCTCGCCGAGAGCGTGAAGGTCACGCTCGCCGAGACCGACGGTGTCGACGAGGTCAAGTTGTACGGAGGGGCAACCGCATGATCAAGCATCTGCTCTCCGGCGCGGACCTGGACGCCGACACCGCCACCGAGATCCTGGACACCGCCGCCGAGATGGCAACTGTCGCCGGCCGCGAGATCAAGAAGCTGCCCGCGCTGCGCGGCCGTACTGTCGTGAACCTCTTCTACGAGGACTCCACACGTACCCGGATCTCGTTCGAGGCGGCGGCGAAGCGGCTCAGCGCCGACGTGATCAACTTTTCCGCGAAGGGTTCCAGCGTCGCCAAGGGCGAGAGCCTGAAGGACACCGCGCTGACCCTTCAGGCGATGGGCGCCGACGCGGTGGTCGTGCGGCACCCCGCCTCGGGCGCCCCGCACCGCCTTGCGAACTGGGTGGACGGCTCGGTGGTGAACGCTGGCGACGGCACCCACGAGCACCCCACACAGGCGCTGCTCGACGCGTACACGATGCGGGCCCGGCTGGGTCGGCTCGCCGGCCTGTCGGTCGCCGTGGTCGGGGACGTGCTGCACTCCCGGGTCGCCCGCTCGAACGTCCTGCTGCTGTCCACCCTCGGTGCGAAGGTGACCCTCGTCGGCCCGCCGACGCTCATCCCGGTCGACATCGCCGGGGCCCTCGCACCCGGCACCGACGTCTCCTACGACCTCGACTCGGTGCTGCCCGACATCGACGTGGTGATGATGCTGCGGGTGCAGCGGGAGCGGATGAAGGACTCCTACTTCCCGTCCGCCCGCGAGTACGCCCGCCGCTACGGGCTGGACGGGCCCCGCATGCGCCGGCTGCCGGAGCACGCCATCGTCATGCACCCCGGCCCGATGAACCGGGGGATGGAGATCACCCCCGAGGTGGCCGACTCACCCCGCTCCACGATCGTCGAACAGGTCACCAACGGGGTCTCCGTGCGGATGGCCGTCCTGTACCTGCTGCTCGGAGGGAACAACCGGTGACCGCGTACCTCATCACCAGCGTGAGCGTCGTCGGCGCCGCGCCGACGGACCTGCTGATCCGCGACGGCGTCGTCGCCGAGGTCGGAGCGGGATTGTCCGCGCCGGACGCGACGGTCATCGACGGCACCGGGCTTGTCGCCCTGCCCGGCCTTGTCGACCTGCACACCCACCTGCGCGAGCCGGGTCGGGAGGACGCCGAGACCGTCGAGTCCGGCTCCCGGGCTGCGGCGCTGGGCGGCTACACGGCGGTCTGCGCGATGGCCAACACCTCTCCGGTGGCCGACACCGCGGGCGTGGTCGAGCAGGTGTGGCGGCTCGGCCGCGAGGCCGGGCTGGTCGACGTGCAGCCCGTCGGCGCGGTGACCGTCGGCCTGGCCGGCGAACGCCTCGCCGAGTTGGGCGCGATGGCCGACTCGGCGGCGCAGGTGCGGATCTTCTCCGACGACGGGCACTGCGTGGCCGACCCGCTGCTGATGCGCCGGGCACTGGAGTACGTCAAGGCGTTCGACGGGGTCATCGCCCAGCACGCCGAGGAGCCCCGGCTCACCGAGGGCGCCCAGATGCACGAGGGTGAGGTCTCCACCCGGCTCGGGCTGATCGGCTGGCCGGCGGTCGCCGAGGAGGCGATCATCGCCCGGGACGTGCTGCTCGCCGAGCACGTGGGCAGCCGCCTGCACGTCTGCCACGTCTCCACCGCCGGCAGCGTCGAGGTGCTGCGTCAGGCGAAGGCCCGTGGGGTACGCGTCACCGCCGAGGTCACCCCGCACCACCTGCTGCTCACCGACGAGCGCGCGGAGAGCTACGACCCGGTCTTCAAGGTCAACCCGCCGCTGCGGACCGCTTCGGACATCGCCGCGCTGCGCGCCGCGCTCGCCGAAGGCGTCATCGACATCATCGCCACCGACCACGCCCCGCACGCCGTGGAGGACAAGGAGTGCGAGTGGGCGTACGCCCGGCCGGGAATGCTCGGTCTGGAGACGGCCCTGTCCATCGCGCTCGACGTGCTCGGCCCCGAGTGGGACCTGATCGCCGAGCGGATGTCCCGCACGCCGGCCCGGATCGCCGGGCTGACCGGGCACGGCGTCGACCCGGCACCCGGTGTACCGGCCAACCTGACCCTCGTCGACCCGGCCGTCCGCCGCACCATCGAGCCGGCGGAGCTGGCCAGTCGCAGTCGCAACACCCCGTACGCCCGCATGACGCTGCCTGGTCGCATCGTGGCGACCTTCCTGCGTGGCGAGCCGACGGTTCTGGACGGAAAGGCTGTCAAGTGAGCAAGCGCAGGCCCGCGATTCTCGTACTCGAGGACGGGCGCATCTTCCACGGCGAGGCGTACGGCAGTGTCGGGGAGACCTTCGGCGAGGCCGTCTTCAACACCGGCATGACCGGCTACCAGGAGACCCTCACCGACCCGTCCTATCACCGGCAGGTCGTCGTGCAGACCGCGCCGCACATCGGCAACACCGGCGTCAACGGCGAGGACGACGAGTCCGACCGGATCTGGGTGGCCGGGTACGTGGTGCGCGACCCGGCCCGCATCGGTTCGAGCTGGCGGGCCACCGGCAGTCTGGAGGACCGGCTCGCCACCGAGGGTGTGGTGGGCATCAGCGGGGTGGACACCCGGGCGCTGACCCGGCACCTGCGTGAGCGGGGCGCCATGCGGGTGGGCATCTCCAGCATCGACACGGACCCGCAGAGCCTGCTGGCCCGGGTCCTCGCGTCACCGCAGATGGTCGGCGCGGACCTCTCCGCCGAGGTGACCACCGCCAAGCCGTACGTCGTCGAGGCGATCGGCGAGCGGCGGTTCACCGTCGCGGCGCTGGACCTGGGCATCAAGCGCAACGTGCCGCGGCGGCTGGCCGAGCGTGGGGTGACCACCCACGTGCTGCCGGCCTCGTCGAGCATCGAGGACCTGCTCGCCACCGGCGCGGACGCGGTGTTCTTCTCGCCCGGCCCGGGTGACCCGGCGACCGCCGACGGGCCGGTGGCGCTGGCCCGGGAGGTGTTGACCCGCCGCATCCCGCTGTTCGGCATCTGCTTCGGCAGCCAGATCCTCGGCCGGGCGTTGGGCTTCGGGACCTACAAGCTGGGCTACGGCCACCGTGGCATCAACCAGCCGGTGCTCGACCGGGTCACCGGCAAGGTGGAGGTGACAAGCCACAACCACGGTTTCGCGGTGCAGGTGCCGGGCGCCGGGCAGGGGGCGGTGGTCCCCGACCAGGTGATCCAGACCGAGTTCGGTGGTGTTCAGGTGTCGCACGTCTGCCTCAATGACAACGTGGTCGAGGGGCTGCGGGCCGTGGACGTACCCGCGTTCACCGTGCAGTACCACCCGGAGGCGGCGGCCGGTCCACACGACGCGGACTATCTCTTCGACCGTTTCGCCGAGTTGATCGAGGGCGCTGGCGTCCTCGACCGGCAGACCGGCGAGGGCGCTGACGCGCTCGACCGGCAGCACAGTGAAGGCCCGAACCACAGCGAGGGGCGCAGCAATGCCTAAGCGGAGCGATCTCAAGCACATCCTGGTGATCGGCTCCGGGCCGATCGTCATCGGGCAGGCCTGCGAGTTCGACTACTCCGGCACCCAGGCGTGTCGGGTGCTGCGCAGTGAGGGGATCCGGGTCAGCCTGGTCAACTCCAACCCGGCGACGATCATGACCGACCCGGAGTTCGCCGACGCCACGTACGTCGAGCCGATCACCCCGGAGTTCGTGGAACTGGTCATCGCCAAGGAGCGCCCGGACGCGATCCTGGCGACCCTCGGTGGGCAGACCGCGCTGAACACGGCTGTCGCCCTGCACTCCAACGGCGTCCTGGAGAAGTACGGCGTCGAGTTGATCGGCGCGAACATCGACGCCATCAACCGGGGCGAGGACCGCCAGTTGTTCAAGGAGATCGTCGCGAAGGCCGGTGTCCGGCTCGGCGTCGACGACCCGGCCGCGCTGGTGCCCCGCTCCCGGGTCTGCCACTCGATGGAAGAGGTCGAGGAGACCGTCGCCGAGCTTGGGCTGCCGGTGGTGATCCGGCCGTCGTTCACAATGGGCGGTCTGGGCTCGGGCATGGCGCACACCCCGGAGGACCTGGCCCGCATCGCCGGTGACGGCTTGGCCGCCAGCCCGGTGCACGAGGTGCTCATCGAGGAGAGCGTGCTCGGCTGGAAGGAGTACGAGCTCGAACTGATGCGCGACCGGCACGACAACGTGGTGGTGGTCTGCTCGATCGAGAACATCGACCCGATGGGCGTGCACACCGGCGACAGCGTCACAGTGGCACCGGCCATGACGCTCACCGACCGGGAGTACCAGCGGCTGCGTGACCTGGGCATCGCGGTGCTGCGCGAGGTCGGTGTGGACACCGGTGGCTGCAACATCCAGTTCGCGGTCAACCCTGTCGACGGCCGCATCGTCGTGATCGAGATGAACCCGCGGGTGTCCCGGTCGTCGGCGCTGGCGTCCAAGGCGACGGGCTTCCCGATCGCCAAGATCGCCGCGAAGCTGGCCATCGGCTACACCCTCGACGAGATCCCCAACGACATCACGTTGAAGACTCCGGCGGCGTTCGAGCCGACCCTGGACTACGTGGTGGTGAAGATCCCCCGGTTCGCGTTCGAGAAGTTCCCCGGCGCGGACCCGGAGCTGACCACCACGATGAAGTCGGTGGGCGAGGCGATGAGCCTGGGCCGCAACTTCTCCGAGGCGCTCAACAAGGCGATGCGGTCGATGGAAACCAAGTCATCTGGTTTCTGGACCACTCCGGACCCGGAGGGCGTCACCCTGGCCGACACCCTGGCCGCGTTGCGCATCCCGCACGACGGCCGGCTGTACACCGTCGAGCGCGCGCTGCGCCTCGGCGCGTCGATCGCCGAGGTCAGCGCCGCGTCCGGTGGCATCGACCCGTGGTTCCTGGACCAGATCGTCGCCCTTATCGAGCTGCGGGCGGAGATCGTGGACGCCCCGGTGCTCGACGCCGACCTGCTGCGCCGCGCCAAGCGGGCCGGCCTGTCCGACCGGCAGTTGGCCGCGCTGCGCCCGGAACTGGCCGCCGAGGACGGCGTCCGCACCCTGCGGCACCGCCTCGACGTACGCCCGGTCTACAAGACCGTGGACACCTGCGCTGCCGAGTTCGAGGCGACCACGCCGTATCACTACTCGACGTACGACTCGGAGACCGAGGTCGTGCCGTCGGACCGGCCGAAGGTGCTGATCCTGGGCTCCGGCCCGAACCGGATCGGGCAGGGCATCGAGTTCGACTACTCGTGCGTGCACGCCGTGCAGGCGCTGCGGTCGGCCGGCTACGAGACCGTCATGGTCAACTGCAACCCGGAGACCGTCTCCACCGACTACGACACCGCCGACCGGCTCTACTTCGAGCCGCTGACCTTCGAGGACGTCCTGGAGGTCTGGCACGCCGAGGACTCCTCGGGCCGGGCGGCCGGCGGGCCGGGCGTGGTCGGGGTGGTCGTGCAGCTCGGCGGGCAGACCCCGCTGGGGTTGGCGCAGCGACTCAAGAACGCCGGTGTGCCGGTGGTCGGCACTTCCCCGGAGTCGATCCACCTTGCCGAGGAGCGGGGCGCCTTCGGCCTCGTACTGGCCCGCGCGGGGCTGCGTGCGCCGGCGCACGGCATGGCCACGTCCTACGACGAGGCCAAGGGGATCGCCGACGAGATCGGCTACCCGGTGCTGGTCCGGCCGTCGTACGTGCTGGGCGGGCGTGGCATGGAGATCGTCTACGACGACCCGACGCTGCGCGACTACATCGGTCGGGCCACCGACATCTCCCCGGACCACCCGGTGCTCGTCGACAGGTTCCTCGACGACGCCATCGAGATCGACGTGGACGCGCTGTGCGACGCCGACGGTGAGGTCTACATCGGCGGCGTGATGGAGCACATCGAGGAGGCCGGCATCCATTCCGGTGACTCGTCGTGCGCGCTGCCGCCGATCACCCTCGCCGGGTCGCACCTGGCCGAGGTCCGCCGCTACACCGAGGCCATCGCCCGTGGCGTTGGCGTCCGGGGCCTGCTCAACGTGCAGTACGCGCTCAAGGACGACGTGCTCTACGTCCTGGAGGCCAACCCGCGCGCCTCGCGGACGGTTCCGTTCGTCTCGAAGGCGACGGCCGTGCCGCTGGCCAAGGCGGCGGCCCGCATCGCGCTCGGCGCGAGCATCGCCGAGCTGCGCGCCGAGGGAATGCTCCCGGCGACCGGTGACGGCGGCACGATGCCCGCCGACGCGCCGATCGCGGTCAAGGAGGCGGTGCTGCCGTTCAAGCGTTTCCGGACCCGCGCCGGCAAGGGGATCGACTCGCTGCTCGGGCCGGAGATGAAGTCCACCGGCGAGGTGATGGGCATCGACACCAACTTCGGGCACGCGTTCGCCAAGAGCCAGTCAGCCGCGTACGGCTCGCTGCCGACCGCCGGGAAGATCTTCGTCTCGGTCGCCAACCGGGACAAGCGCGGCATGATCTTCCCGATCAAGCGGCTCGCCGATCTGGGCTTCGAGATCGTGGCGACCGCCGGCACTGCCGAGGTGTTGCGCCGGCACGGCATCGCCTGCGAGCAGGTCCGTAAGCACTACCAGGCCGGTGAGGGCGACGACGCGGTGTCGCTGATCCTCGGTGGCCACGTGGCCCTGGTGATCAACACGCCCCAGGGCTCAGGTGCCAGCGCCCGTTCCGACGGCTACGAGATCCGCAGCGCCGCCGTCACCGGTGACATCCCCTGCATCACCACGGTCCCCGGCGCTGCCGCCGCGGTGATGGGCATCGAGGCGCGGATCCGCGGCGACATGCAGGTACGCCCCCTGCAGGACCTGCACGCCACCCTGCGGGCCGCCCAGTGACGCTGTTCGAGCGGGCGGTACGGCCCTGGCTGTTCCGGCTCGGCGGTGGCGACGCGGAGGCCGCGCACGAGTGGACGCTGCGGCGGCTGGCCGCGCTGTCCCGGCGGCCCGCCGCGCTCGCTGCCCTGCGCACCCGGTACGCGGTGAACGCGCCGCGCACGGTCTTCGGAGTCCGGTTCCCGAACCCGGTCGGGCTGGCCGCCGGCATGGACAAGGACGGCGCGGCGCTGGCGGCCTGGCCGGCGCTCGGCTTCGGCTTCGTCGAGGTGGGCACTGTCACCGCACATGCGCAGCCGGGTAATCCCCGGCCCCGCCTGTTCCGGTTGCCGGCCAGCGAGGCGGTGGTCAACCGGATGGGCTTCAACAACGCCGGTGCCGCCGCGTTGGCCGCCCGGCTGGCCGCGCTGCCGCGCCCGATCGGTGTGCCGTTGGGCATCTCGCTCGGCAAGTCCAAGGTGACGCCGCTCGACGAGGCTGTCGAGGACTACCTCACCTCGTACCGTGCGCTGCGCGGGCACGGCGACTACTTCGCCGTGAACGTCTCCTCGCCGAACACGCCGGGCCTGCGCTCGTTGCAGGACCGTACGCACCTGGACGCGCTGCTCGCCGCCCTGGTGGGGGAGAAGCCGGTGCTGGTCAAGATCGCCCCTGATCTGACCGAGGCGGCCATCGCCGAACTGCTGGAGGTCTGCCTGGCCCGGGGTGCGGCAGGGGTGATCGCCACCAACACCACGCTCGGCCGTGACGGGCTTGCCTCGACGGACGCGCAGCGCGGCGCGGAGACCGGCGGGCTCTCCGGCCGTCCACTGACCGGTCGGGCCCGGGAGGTGGTCGCCTTCGTCCACCGGGAGACCGGTGGCCGGCTGCCGATCATCGGGGTCGGCGGAGTGCTGGACCCGGACGACGCCGCTCGCATGTTCGACGCCGGAGCCGCCCTGGTGCAGCTCTACACAGGCTTCATCTACCGGGGTCCCGCCCTGGTCCGGGCCGTCGCCCGCGCGAAGGCCACCACGGGAGCACCTGACCCGGTCGCCGGCCGGTGACCGCAGGGGCGGTCGAGCCGACTGCGGCCTCCGTTTCCGGTGGCCTGGTCGTGCGTCGTGCCGCCCCGGCTCTGGTGTCGGTTGGCGTGGTCGTGCGCCCTGCCGCGCCGGCCGCTGACCTGTCCCCGCGTCCTTTGCTCTGCTTCAACCCACGCAACGGCCAACGTCCGGTATCCGGACACCGGGTGTTGCGTCGGGTGAAGCAGAGCAAAGGACGCGCACAAGTGGTCCGGCACCGCGCAGCGGCGCGTGCCGTCGGCGGCGATCGAGCCGTCCCGGCCTGGAAGGAACGCGCGTGACACCCGAGGAGATCCTGGCCGCCGACCGGGCGCACGTCTGGCACCCGTACACGGCGCTGCCATCGGCGCACCAGCCGTACGTGGTGAGCAGCGCCGAGGGAGTGCGGCTGCGGCTTGCCGACGGCCGGGAACTGGTGGACGGGATGTCGTCCTGGTGGGCGGCGATCCACGGCTATCGGCACCCGGTGCTGGACGCGGCGGTTACCGACCAGCTCGGCCGGATGAGCCACGTGATGTTCGGCGGCCTCACCCACGAGCCGGCGGTCCAGCTCGCCCGGACCCTTGTCGAGCTGGCCCCGGAGGGTCTGGAGCACGTGTTCCTGGCCGACTCCGGCTCGGTGAGCGTCGAGGTGGCGATGAAGATGTGCCTGCAGTACCAGCGGGCGGTCGGCAGGCCGCAGCGGCGCCGGCTCGCGACGTGGCGGGGCGGCTACCACGGTGACACCTTCCACCCGATGAGCGTCTGCGACCCGGAAGGTGGGATGCATCACCTCTGGGGCGACATGCTGCCCCGGCAGGTATTCGCCCCGGTCCCGCCGGGCGGGTTCGCCGATCCGCCGGACGAGGCGTACGTGGCCGCGTTGGTCGACGCCGTCGAACGGCACGCCGACGAGCTGGCCGCCGTGATCGTGGAGCCGGTGGTGCAGGGCGCCGGCGGGATGCGCTTCCACCATCCCGGGTACCTGCGGGTGCTGCGCGAGGTGACACGCGCGCACGGGGTGCTGCTGATCTTCGACGAGATCGCCACCGGCTTCGGCCGTACGGGCACGATGTTCGCCGCCGAGCACGCCGGGGTGTCCCCGGACGTGATGTGTGTGGGCAAGGCGCTCACCGGCGGATACCTGACGCTTGCCGCGGCCCTGTGCACCCCGGAGATCGCCCGGGGTATCTCCGCCGCGGGTGTCCTGGCGCACGGGCCCACCTTCATGGGCAACCCGCTGGCCTGTGCCGTCGCCAACGCCTCCCTCGGGCTGCTGCGGGAGGGGGACTGGGCGGGACAGGTCGCCAGGGTCGGCGCGGGCCTGCGCGCAGGTCTGGAGCCGCTGCGGGGCATGCCGGGCGTGGCCGACGTACGGGTGCTCGGCGCGATCGGTGTGGTCCAGCTCGATCACGAGGTGGACCTCGGTGCGGCCACCGCGGCGGCCGTCGACCGGGGCGTGTGGCTGCGACCGTTCCGCGACCTGATCTACACGATGCCGCCGTACGTCACCGACGACGCCGACCTGGCCCGAATCGCGGCCGGGGTGGCGGCGGCGGTGGCGGCCGGCTGAGAGGGCCCGTCACCGGGCCGACGGTGTGATCCGGGCGGGGCCGCCGCCCGGACGAGGAGAGGAGAACACTCCGATGGAGACCTTCGGCACCCGGCTGCACCGGGCGATCACCGAGCGGGGGCCGCTCTGTGTGGGCATCGATCCGCATCCCGGTCTGCTGGCCCGTTGGGGCCTCGCCGACGACGTCGACGGTCTTGACCGGTTCACCCGGACAGTCGTTGACGCCCTCGGTGACCGGGTTGCGGTGGTGAAGCCTCAGTCGGCCTTTTTCGAGCGGTTCGGGTCCCGCGGTGTGGCGATCCTTGAGTCAACTATCCGACAGTTACGGGAAGCCGGTTCGCTCGTTTTGTTGGACGTCAAGCGTGGCGACATCGGCTCAACGGTCAGCGCGTACGCCTCCGCGTACCTCGATCCATCCAGCCCCTTGTATGTCGACGCCGTCACCGCGAGCCCCTACCTGGGAGTAGGTTCGCTGGCCCCGATGTTCGACCTCGCTTCCCAGCACGGTGGCGGTGTCTTTGTGCTCGCCCTCACCTCGAACCCCGAGGGCGCCGCCGTCCAGCGCGCCCGTACGGCCGACGGGCGCACCGTCGCGCAGACCGTGATTGACGAGATTTCCCAGCTCAACAGGGGTGCAGACCCCCTCGGAAGCTTCGGTCTGGTGGTCGGCGCGACCATCGGCGACACCGGTCACGACCTCTCCGGCGTGGGGGGTCCGCTGCTCGCGCCGGGGCTCGGAGCACAGGGTGCCGGGGCTGCGGACCTACGGACCGTGTTCGGTTCGAGCCTCTCTGCGGTGCTCCCGTCGTACTCCCGGGAGGTGCTTTCGGCAGGCCCCGACGGCACTGCCCTGCGGGCCGCCGCGGACCGGGTGCTGGCCGAGTGCCGGGCCGTTCTGGCTGCCCGGTGACTGACTGACGGCTCGGTCACTCTCCGATGATCATCGCGTGCCCACGTTGCCGAAAGTTCCGTTGACCGCTAGTTTTCCCCGCGCTGGGAACCACGGACCCCTTGGTTCACAGCGACACCACGTTTCACAGATGCGGCGGTGCGCCCCGCCCGCCGCGATAGGGACCTGAGGAGAACTGGTGCCGCTCCCGTCACTGACCCCCGAACAGCGCGCTGCCGCGCTCGAGAAGGCTGCGGAGATCCGCAAGGCCCGTGCCGAGCTGAAGGAACAGCTCAAGCAGGGCAAGACCACCCTCGGTGCCGTCCTCGAACGGGCCGAGAGCGACGACGTCGTCGGCAAGCTCAAGGTTTCGGCCGTCCTCCAGGCGATGCCGGGCATTGGCAAGATCCGGGCTACCCAGATCATGGAGAAGCTCAAGATCGCCGACAGCCGTCGCCTGCGCGGCCTCGGCGAGCAGCAGCGCAAGGCACTGCTTGGAGAGTTCGCCGCCAACTGAACCTGGCAGCGTGTAGAAACAAGCAGTGAGCACGGATGACGAGGCGCGCCCGGCGGCTCGGCTCACTGTCCTGGCTGGACCTTCGGGTTCCGGCAGGGAGAGTGTCGTCGAGCTCGTCCGGGCGCGTTCTCCGTCCGTGTGGATCCCGGTGCCGGCAACTAGCAGGCCGCGCCGGGAGCCCGAGATCGACGGGGAGGACCGGGTCTTCCTCGCCGCCGCGGAGTTCGAGCGCCGGGCGGCCGCAGGCGACCTGCTCGAGTGGTCCCGGATCGGCCCGTACCACCGGGGCACCCCGTACCCCCCGCTGCGCGCCCGGCTCGACGCCGGGCAACCGGTCCTGCTTCCGCTGGACGTGGCAGGCGCCCAGCTGGTCCGGGCGAGACTGCCCGACGCCCGGCTGGTGCTGCTGAGCCCGCCGGGGCACCGGCCCGACGCCGCCGTGGCGGCGGCCTTCGGCCACGCCCTGACGCACGACCACACCGGGCGGGTGGCTGACGAGCTGGTAGGCTTGCTCGGTTCTTCTTATCCGGATCCGGCCTGGTCGCGCGTGCGTGGCTGACGGCCGGCCGCCGTTGAGACTCAGCACCGCGTCCGCGCGGCTCGAAAGACGCAGAGGTTAATTCGTGGGATCCATCGCCAACCCCGAAGGCATCACCAACCCGCCGATCGACGAGCTCCTCGAGAAGACGACGTCGAAGTACGCGCTTGTGATCTTCGCCGCCAAGCGGGCGCGTCAGGTAAACGCCTACTACAGCCAGCTCGGTGAGGGCCTCCTGGAGTACGTCGGCCCGCTCGTCGAGACCACCCCGCAGGAGAAGCCCCTCTCCATCGCCATGCGTGAGATCAACGCGGGCCTGCTCACCGCCGAGCCGACCGACCAGCCGTAAGCGTCGGCACGTCGATGTCCGCCGGGATCGTCCTCGGGGTCGGCGGTGGCATCGCCGCCTACAAGGCGTGTGAGCTCCTGCGGCTCTTCACCGAATCAGGTCATCGGGTCCGCGTCGTACCGACCGCGTCGGCGCTCCGGTTCGTCGGAGCGCCGACCTGGGCGGCGCTGTCCGGCCAGCCGGTAGCCGACGACGTCTGGTCCGACGTCCACGAGGTGCCGCACGTCCGGCTCGGCCAGCAGGCCGACCTGGTGGTGGTCGCACCGACAACCGCGGACCTGCTCGCCAAGGCCGCCCACGGGCTCGCCGACGACCTGTTGACCAACACGCTGCTGACCGCGCGCTGCCCTGTGCTGCTGGCCCCGGCCATGCACACGGAGATGTGGGAGCACCCGGCCACCGTCGCCAACGTCGCCACGCTGCGGTCCCGGGGCGTCCGGGTCATCGAGCCGGCCGTCGGGCGGCTCACCGGCGTCGACACCGGCAAGGGCCGGCTGCCCGATCCGGCCGAGATCTTCGCCGTCGCCCGCCGGATCCTGGCCCGTGGCGGCACCACCCCTGCCGACCTGGCCGGTCGCCGGGTGGTGGTCACCGCGGGCGGCACCCGGGAACCTCTGGACCCGGTCCGTTTCCTCGGCAACCGCTCGTCGGGCAAGCAGGGCTACGCGTTCGCCCGCGCGGCGGTCGCCCGTGGCGCCCGGGTCACGCTGATCGCGGCGAACGTCTCCCTCGCCGACCCGGCCGGGGTCGACCTGGTCCGGGTGGGCTCCACCGCCGAGCTGCGGGAGGCCACACTGAAGGCCTCCGTCGAGGCCGACGCTGTCGTGATGGCGGCGGCTCCTGCCGATTTCCGGCCGGCGACGTACGCGACTGGCAAAATCAAGAAGTCGGACGACGGTGTCGCGCCCACCATCGAGCTCGTCACGAACCCGGACATCGCGGCGGAGCTCGGCCAGCGCAAGCGACCGGACCAGGTGCTTGTGGTGTTCGCCGCCGAGACCGGCGACGCGGAGGCCAACGCGCGGGCGAAACTCGCCCGCAAGCGGGCCGACCTCATCGTGGTCAACGAGGTCGGGCCCGACAAGGTCTTCGGCGCCGACACCAACACGGTGACGGTCATCGGAGCGGACGGTTCGGTGAGCCGCCTGCCGGAGCAGGTCAAGGAGGCTGTGGCCGACACCGTGTGGGATCTCGTCGTGGCGCGGCTGGCCGACCGCTCCTGACGGGTGGAACAGGACGCGACCGATCCCGACACAGGCCGCAGTGGTGACTAGACTGCCGCGGAATGACTTCACACGCTTAGGAGTGCCGTGACACGCCGCCTCTTCACGTCCGAATCGGTCACGGAAGGCCACCCGGACAAGATCGCCGACCAGATCAGCGACGGCATCCTCGACGCGCTGCTCACCGAGGATCCGCACAGCCGGGTTGCGGTGGAGACCATGATCACCACCGGCCAGGTGCACATCGCCGGTGAGGTCACCACCAAGGCGTACGCCGACATCCCGACGATCGTGCGCCGGACGATCCTCGACATCGGCTACGACTCGTCGAAGAAGGGCTTCGACGGGGCGTCCTGCGGCGTCAGCGTCTCCATCGGGGCGCAGTCCGAGGACATCGCGCAGGGCGTGGACAACGCCTTCGAGCTGCGTACCGGGGCGTCGGAGAGCGCGCTGGACGCGCAGGGCGCCGGCGACCAGGGCATGATGTTCGGCTTCGCCTGCTCGGAGACCCCCGAGCTGATGCCGCTGCCCATCGCCCTCGCCCACCGGCTGGCCCGTCGCCTCGCCGCGGTGCGCAAGGACGGCACGATCCCGTACCTGCGCCCGGACGGCAAGACCCAGGTGACAATCGAGTACGAGGGGCTGCGCCCGGTCCGGCTGAACACCGTCGTCGTGTCCAGCCAGCACGCCGCGGACATCTCGCTGGAGTCGCTGCTCACCCCCGACGTGCGCGACCACGTCATCGCCCCGGAACTGGAGAGCCTCGGTCTGGACACCGACGGCTACCGGCTGCTGGTCAACCCGACCGGCCGGTTCGAGATCGGCGGCCCGATGGGTGACGCCGGCCTGACCGGTCGCAAGATCATCGTCGACACCTACGGCGGGTACGCCCGGCACGGCGGCGGTGCCTTCTCCGGCAAGGACCCGTCCAAGGTGGACCGCTCCGCGGCGTACGCGATGCGGTGGGTGGCCAAGAACGTGGTAGCCGCCGGCCTGGCCGAGCGGTGCGAGGCGCAGGTCGCCTACGCCATCGGCAAGGCCCACCCGGTGAGCCTGTTCATCGAGACGTTCGGCACCGAGACCGTGCCGGTGGCCTCGATCGAGAAGGCCGTCGGCGAGGTGTTCGACCTGCGTCCGGCCGCGATCATCCGCGACCTCAACCTGCTCCGCCCGATCTACCAGCAGACCGCCGCGTACGGCCACTTCGGCCGGGAGCTGCCGGATCTGACCTGGGAGAGCACCGACCGGGCCGCCGACCTCAAGTCGGCCGCGGGAGCCTGACCGCCACCAGGCGTAGCGACCGGCGACCCGCAGAGGGGTCGCCGGTCGCGCGCGTCTGCGTGGACGTCGGCCTGGCGCACCTGGACCGGCCGTTCGACTATCTGGTGCCGGCCGACCTGGACGAGGTGGCGGTGCCCGGCACCCGGGTGAAGGTGCGCTTCGCGGGGCAGCTCGTCGACGGGTGGCTGCTGGCCCGCGCCGACGACTCCGGGCACACCGGCCGGCTCGCCTACCTGGAGAAGGTGGTCTCGCCGGAGCCGGTGCTGTCGCCCGAGGTCGCCCGGTTGGCGCGGGCGGTCGCCGACCGGTACGCGGGCAACCTCGCCGACGTGCTCCGGCTCGCCGTCCCGCCCCGGCACGCCCGCGTGGAGAAGGAAGCCCGCGCCGACCAACCTCCGCCCCCCGCCGATCCTGCGACCCCAACGACTGTGGATCCGCGCGGGTGGCGTGACTACCCGACCGGGCCGGCGCTGCTGGTGGCGCTCACCGACGGTCGGGCGCCCCGTGCGGTCTGGTCGGCGTTGCCCGGCGAGGACTGGGCCGCCCGCTACGCCGACGCGGTGGCCGCCACCGTCGCCGGGGGGCGCGGCGCGGTGGTCGTGGTGGCCGACGCCCGTGACCTCGACCGGCTGGACGCCGCGCTGACAAGCGTGCTCGGCCCGGGCCGGCACGTCAGCCTCTCCGCCGCGCTCGGGCCGGCCCGGCGCTACCGGGCGTTCCTCGCCGCCCGGCGGGGGGAGGTGCCGGTGGTGATCGGCACCCGCGCGGCAATGTTCGCCCCGGTGGACCGCCTCGGCCTGGTCGCTGTCTGGGACGACGGCGACGACCTGCACTCCGAGCCCCGGGCACCCTATCCGCACACCCGCGACGTGCTGCTCACCCGGGCTCAGCTGGCCGAGGCCGGCGCGCTTGTCGGCGGGTACGCCCGCACCGCCGAGGCGCAGCTGCTGCTGGAGACCGGGTGGGCGCGGGAGGTGGTCGCCGACCGGGCGACCGTACGAGCACGGGTGCCGGCGATCGCGCCGACAGGTGACGACCCCCAGTTGGCCCGTGACCCGGGTGCGGCCACCGCGCGGCTGCCCAGCCTGGCGTGGACGGCTGCCCGCGACGCCGTCCGGGCGGATCTGCCGGTGCTGGTGCAGGTGCCCCGACGCGGCTATCTGCCATCGATCTCCTGCGCGGACTGCCGGACCCCGGCCCGCTGTGCGCACTGTGCCGGCCCGCTGGCGCTACCGTCGGCCGGTGGCACCCCGGCGTGCCGCTGGTGCGCCCGGGTGGCCGCCGCGTACGCCTGCCCGGAGTGCGGTGGGCGGCGGCTGCGCGCGGCGGTGACCGGCGCCCGGCGTACGGCCGAGGAGTTGGGGCGGGCGTTTCCCGGCGTGCCGGTGCGCACCTCGGGCCGGGAGGAGGTGCTGACCGACGTGCCGGGTGGCGCGTCCCTGGTGGTGGCCACGCCCGGGGCCGAGCCGGTCGCCGAGGGCGGCTACGGCGCGGTGCTGCTGCTCGACTCGTGGGCCCTGTTGACCCGGGCGGACCTGCGCGCCGGTGAGGAGGCGCTGCGTCGCTGGATGGCGGCGGCGGCTCTGGCCCGCCCGGCCCCGGCGGGACGGGTGGTGGTGGTCGCCGACGGCGCGCTCGCTCCGGTCCAGGCGCTGCTGCGGTGGGATGCGGCCTGGTTCGCCGGCCGGGAGTTGGCCGAGCGCCGGGAGCTGGGCTTTCCGCCTGCGGTGCGGATGGCGAGCGTCACCGGCCCGGCCGAGGCGGTGGCCGACCTGCTCGCCGCGGCCCGGCTGCCGGGCGACGCCGAGGTGCTCGGTCCGGTGCCGGCCGACGAGGGCCGGGAGCGGATGCTGGTCCGGGTGCCCCGTGCCCGGGCCGCAGCGCTCGCCGAGGCGCTGCACTCGGCCGCCGGTACGCGCGCCGCGCGTAAGGCCGCCGACCCGGTCCGTCTCCAGGTCGACCCGCTGAGCCTCTTCTGACCTTTCCGGTGCGCGCCGAGGGCGCCGGGCCTGGCCCGGGAGCGTGTCTTCGCACACTGCGTCCGGCAAAGTGGTGGCGTCACAGTGGTAGCATCGCCCGTCATGCCATGGCGTACGACGGCTCCAGGTCGCGACGGGGCGTCAGACGCGCCGAGCTGGATCCTCGCCCGATGGTGGGAACGCGTCGGTCGGACGCGATGTCGATGATGTCTTTGAGCCGGTGATCAGGGGTGGACCAGTCGTGACCGTTCGACAATCGATCGTCTTCAACGGCGACCTCGGCAGCGGCAAGAGCACGGTTTCGGTGGAGATCGCCAAGCGGCTCGGGATGCGCCGGGTCAGTGTGGGCGACCTCTATCGGGAGATGGCCCAGCAGCGGCAGATGACCGCCCTGCAACTCAACCTGCACGCCGAGCTCGACCAGGCCGTCGACGGCTACGTCGACCAGCTCCAGCGGGACATCGCCGCCTCCGGCGAACACCTGATCATGGATTCCCGGCTGGCGTGGCACTTCTTCACCGACGCGCTCAAGGTGCACATGATCACCGAGCCGGGGGAGGCCGCCCGTCGGGTGCTGGCCCGGCCGTCCGGCCCGGCGGAGAGCTACGCCTCGCTGGAGGAGGCCAAGGCCAAGCTCCGGGAGCGCAGCGAGAGTGAGCGCAGCCGGTTCATCGTCCGCTACGGGGTGGACAAGGCCCGCCTGCGCAACTACGACCTGATCTGTGACACGACCCGGGCGTCCGCCGCCGACGTGGTCGAGCACATCATCGCCGCGTACGAGGGCACGCTCGGTGCGGACGTGCTGCGGGATGCCCCGCCGCTGCTGCTGCTGGACCCGGCCCGGGTCTACCCGACCGAGGACATCGCCACCCTGCGAGACCTGTGGGACAGCGAGTTCGTCGGTGACGTGGCCGAGGCCGGTGACGAGGCGCTGGAGCCTTTGAAGATCGGCTTCACCGGTGAGTACTTCTTCGTCGTCGACGGGCACCGCCGCCTCAGCGCCGCCCTCCAGAACGGCTTCTCCCTCGTTCCGGCCCAGCTCGTCGCGGAGGTCGACGAGCCGGTCGTGGGTGGGATGAGCGCCGTGGACTACTTCGCCGCGCAGGTGCGTCCCGGCCTGGTCTACGACTGGGAGTCCGCCCACAAGATCCAGTTGCCGCTGCCGGAGCCCGCGCTGCTTCGCGGCACCGCTGTCCTCGCCGGGGAGCCGGGCGTCAGCGCCTGACGTCAGCGGGCGGCCGGGCCGGCGCACGGACTGTGCACCGACCCGGCCACCAGAGGTGAGAGGGTCGCCTCAGCCGAGGATCACGCCCGAGGCGCCGACGCCGGCCATGCCGGAGAAGATGTCCTCGTAGTACATCCGCCAGGCGCAGACCCGACCCGTTGTCACGTAGCCGGTGCACGTCGTCGCGGTGTTGGTGTCGTCGATGGCGGTGTTGGTGCCTGTCGCCCAGACCTGGAGTGTGTTCGCCGCGTTGACGATCTCCACGGGGCCGCCGCTGTCACCCTGACCGACGGCGTTGGTGCGGGTGGTGCTCTCGGCCTGCACCTGGCCGCAGACAGTGCCGAAGTTGCGTACGTTGATGCACAGGTTCCGGGCCTTCACCTGGATCGAGCACCGGGTGCCGGAGTACGCGCCGGAGGTGCACACGAAGTTGCCGACCTGGCTGGCCTGCGCGCCGATGACCTGGTTGCTGAACTCGCTTACCACCCCGCCGGCGGCGTTCGTGCTGTTGTTGAAGACCCGGCCGCCCGAGCTGCCCGCGATGAGCAGGGTGTCGGTGCCGGTGTTGCGGGTTCCGACGACGCCGATCGTCTGCCCGGTCGGGTCGGCCGCCACGACGTTGAGGTTGGCGCAGTGCGCGGCGGAGAGCATCCGCGCCACCCCGCCCTGGAAGACCCCGAAGCCGGTCGAGCAGCCGCCTCCGGTGGCGGTGTTGCGCCAGGCGGCGCCACCCCACCACGGCGCCGTGTCGTCCCACCGGGTTGCGGGTGCGGCGGCGACCCCGGTCTGCACTGTCACCGGAACGCCGGCGAGGCTCGTGGCGCCGAGCAGCCCGTCCTGCGTACCGACGAGCAGGCCGGCGCCGTCGGCACGCGGCCCGACTGTGGTGATCCGGTCGCCGGCCGCGGCGCGCAGCCGGGCGGCGGCGGCGACGAGTTCCCGCTGGGAGTACGGGGCGGGCAGCACCCGGGTCGCGACGGTGGCCCGGGCGGTGGCCACCAGGTTTGCCGGCGGCTCACCCTTCCAGTAGACCTGGAGTTGCCGGGTGGTGGGGTCGGCCACGACACCGGCGAAGCCGGAGCTGGCGCTGCGCTGGGCCGCGTTGGTGATCCGCGCGGCGGCGGTGTTCATGCGCTGCTGCAGCCGGAGCAGCTCCGTCCAGGAGGCGAAGCCGCCGGGCACCGGCGTGCTGTCGACGAACGATCCGGTGGTGGTTGCCTTTCCACCGGGTGCTGCGGCGGCCGGTGCGGCGTTCATGCCCGTGACGAGCAGCGCGAGGCCGCACGCGGTGACGGCGATGCGACGCAGCGTCGCCGAGGACCGTCGGGCGGTCTGTTGTGGACGGATCATCAGGTACCCCTTCCCCAGGGTTGGTGGTGCGGGCCGAACCCGCACCGGGACGGTGGCACGTGACGCCGGATCAACGCGGTGGATCCTGGACGCGACTGGACACCGCCGGACACCGCTGGACGGGCAATGGTCTGATGTGGATCTGTCAGACATCGGCGCGTACCTATCTGACAGCCCGAGGTCGGAACTAGCCTGCCCGTGTCGGCATCCGGGGCGGCCGGGTGACCGCGACGGGGGGTGGGTTGCCGCATGTCCGACCAACGGGTGCCACCTGGCGCGCGTCAGGCGTCGCAGGGATCGCCCGGAGCGTTCGAGGTGGCCCGCGGCGGCGCCGAGGCGCAGACACTGCACGACCTGGCCGGGCTGCTGCGCCAGCTGCGCCGCCGGGAGGCCCGTCAGCAGGGCGAAACCCGGCTGACGTACCGCCAGTTGGCGGCTAAGACCGGTTGGTCGCGGGGGATCATCGGGGAGTACTTCGCCGGCAACATCCTGCCTCCGCCGGAGCGGTTCGACGCCCTCATCCGACTGCTCGGGGCGACGCCGTCCGAGCAGGGCGTGCTGGCCACCGCTCGGGACCGCGTCGAGGAGTTGCGGCGACGCCCGAACCGGGATCCGGTGCCTACGGGGCGGCCGGCGGCCGGTACGGCACCCGCCCGGTTTCCCGTGCCCCGCCAACTGCCCCCGGCGCTGCCCGGATTCGTCGGACGTATCGCCCAGCTCGCCCAGCTCGATGCCGCGTCCGGGGCCTGCGGCGACGCCGGGATGGCTCCGGTCACTGTGATGACGCTGTCCGGCACGGCAGGGGTCGGCAAGACGACGCTCGCCGTGTACTGGGCGCACCGGGTGGCCGACCGCTTCCCGGACGGCCAGCTCTACGTCGACCTGCGCGGGTTCGACTCCACCGGTTCGGTGACGACCCCCGTCGAGGCGGTACGCGGCTTCCTCGAAGCCCTCGAAGTGCCACCCGAGCGGATCCCCACCCACCTGCCCGCGCAGGTGGGCCTCTACCGCAGCCTGCTCGCCGGCCGGCGGATGCTGGTGCTGCTCGACAACGCGCGAGACGCCGACCATGTCCGACCCCTGCTTGTCGGCAACCCGAGCTGCGTGGTCCTGGTCACCAGCCGCAACCGGCTCGCCGGCCTGGTCGCCGCCGAAGGCGCCCGGCCGATCGGCGTCGACCTGCTCAGCACCGCCGAGGCGTGGCAACTGCTGGCCCGCAGGCTCGGCACCGACCGGCTGGCCGTCGAGCCGAGTGCGGTGGACGAGATCATCGAGCGGTGTGCACGGCTGCCGCTGGCGCTGGCGGTGCTCGCCGCCCGGGGCGCGGCGAACCCGGCGTTCCCGCTGACCACCCTCGCCGCCGAGCTGCGCGAGGCGCCGCGCCCGCTGGACTCGCTCGACGGTGGGGACGCCGGCACCGACGTACAGGCCGTCTTCTCCTGGTCGTACCGGAGTCTGACACCCGCGGCGGCCCGCCTGTTCCGGCTGTTCGGCTGCCACCCGGGCCCGGAGCTGGGGGTTGCGGCAGCGGCCAGCCTGGCGGGCCTGCCCCGGGACCAGGTTCCTCGGCTGCTGGCCGAGCTGGCTCACGCGCACCTCGTCACCGAGCACGCCTCCGGCCGGTTCGGCGCGCACGACCTGCTCCGGGCGTACGCGGCCGAGCAGGCCGAACGCCTCGAACCGGCGCAGGAACGGCTGGCCGCGATCCGGCGCGGGCTCGACCACTACCTGCACACCGCCCACGCCGCCGCGCTGCTGCTGCAACCGGGCCGGGATCCGGTCGCCCTTGCCGCCGCCGCGCCGGGAGTGCTGCCCGAGGAGATCACCGACCACCCTCAGGCGCTGGCCTGGTTCACCGTCGAGTACCCGGTGCTCCTGGCGGCGGTCACCCACGCGCGGCGGGCCGGTTTCGACGGCCACGCCTGGCAGCTGGCCTGGACCCTTGTCGACTTCCTGCAACGACGGGGACGCTGGCCGGACCTGGCAGCCGCGCAGCGGACGGCCCTGGCCGGGGCGGTCCGGGCCGGTGACCGACACGGGCAGGCCAACGCGCACCGCGACCTCGCCCGGGTGCTGTCCCGGCTGGGTCAGGTGGACGAGGCGGCGAGAAACTACCGGCAGGCTCTGGTGATCTCTGAAGGGCTCGGTGACCACACCGGGCAGGCGCGTACCCACCGCGCGTTCGGCGCGATGCTCGACTGGCTCGGCCGGTACGCCGAGTCGCTGGACCACGGGCAGCGGGCCCTGGCGCTGTACCGGGCTGCCGGTCACCTGGCCGGCGAGGCCAGCGCCCGCAACGCGGTCGGCTGGGCGCATGCCCAACTCGGCCAGTACGGCCCGGCGCTCGCGCACTGCGAGCAGGCGCTGGCGCTGCTGCGCCGGACCGGTGACCGGCACGGCGAGGCGAACACCTGGGACAGCCTCGGCTTCATCCACGCCCGGCTGGACGACCACCACCAGGCGATCCGCTGCTACGGGCGGGCGCTCGCCCTGTACCGGCGGATCGGCGACCGCTACGACGAGGCGGACACCCTGTCCCGGTTGGGCGAGAGCCGACACCTGGCGGGGGACGTGGCCGGCGCCACCCGTACCTGGTGGCGTGCTGTCGGCATCTTCGACGATCTGGGCCACCCCGACGGCAAGCGGGTCCGCGACCTGCTGGCCCGGACCGCGCCCGAGCCTCGCCCGGGGTCGGGCCGGTGACGCTGGGCACACCGGTGGCTGCCGATCGAGGTACGCCGACCGGCGCGCGACCGCGTACTCCGTAGACTGGTACGGCACTGCACGTCCCACCCATGAAGGAGCCGTCCCGCGTGACCGTCCAGCCCATCCGTCTGTTCGGGGATCCGGTGCTGCGCACGCCGGCCGATCCGGTGGTCGATTTCGACGTCGAGCTGCGGAGGCTCATCGCCGACCTGACCGACACCATGCGTGAGCAGAGCGGCGCCGGCCTCGCCGCCCCGCAACTCGGTGTGGGTCTGCGGGTGTTCACCTTCGACGTCGACGACGTGCTCGGGCACCTTGTCAACCCGGTGCTCGAATTCCCCGACGAGGAGGAGCAGGACGGCCCCGAGGGCTGCCTGTCCATCCCCGGGCTCTACTTCGACACCAAGCGCCGCCAGAACGTCATCGCCAAGGGCTTCAACGGCTACGGCGACCCGTTGCAGATCGTCGGCACCGGGCTGATGGCCCGCTGCGTGCAGCACGAGACCGACCACCTCGACGGTGTGCTCTTCGTGGACCGGCTGGACGCCGCCGGTCGCAAGGAGGCGATGAAGGCGATCCGCCAGGCCGAGTGGTACGACGCCGCCGCCCCGCCAGTGGTCAAGGTCAACCCGCACGCCGCGGACAGCCCGTTCGGTCTGGGGCGGTGACCGGGATGCGCGTGATCTTCGCCGGTACGCCGGCCGTTGCCGTTCCCGCCCTGGCCGCCGTGGCGGCCTCCCAGCACGAGCTGGTGGCAGTGGTCACCAGGCCCGACGCGCCCGCCGGGCGGGGGCGCGGTCTGTCCCGCTCCCCGGTCGGCGCGTGGGCCGACGAGCACGGCGTCGAGGTGCTCACCCCGGCCCGCCCGCGCGACCCCGAGTTCCTCGACCGGTTGCGCGAGCTGGCACCGGACTGCGTGCCGGTGGTCGCCTACGGCGCGCTGGTGCCGCCGGCCGCGCTGGAGATCCCCACGTACGGCTGGATCAACCTGCACTTTTCGCTGCTGCCCGCCTGGCGTGGCGCCGCGCCAGTGCAGCACGCGGTGCTGCACGGCGACGAGCTGACCGGGGCCAGCGTCTTCCAGCTGGAGCAGGGCCTGGACACCGGGCCGGTCTTCGGCACCCTTACCGACGAGATCCGTCCCGCCGACACCTCCGGCGACCTGCTGGAGCGGCTCTCCGACTCCGGCGCGGGCCTGCTGGTGGCGGTGCTCGACGCGATCGCCGACGGCACCGCGCGGGCCGAGCCGCAGCCCGCCGACGGTGTGTCGCTGGCGCCGAAGCTGACAGTGGAGGACGCCCGGGTGCGCTGGGCTGACCCGGCCTTCGCCGTGGACCGGCGGATCCGCGCCTGCACTCCGGCACCGGGGCCGTGGACGACCTTCCGGGACGAGCGGGTGAAACTCGGCCCCGTCGTGCCGGTTCCCGACGGCCCTGACCTGAAGCCGGGGGAGCTGCTCGTGGAGAAGTCCCGGGTGCTCGCCGGCACGGCCACCGTGCCGGTGCGCCTCGGTGAGGTTCGTGCCGCGGGCAAGCGGGCCATGCCGGCGACGGACTGGGCGCGCGGCGTCCGGGTCAGCGCTGGCGAGGCCCTCGCGTGACGGCCCCCGAGGGCACCCGCCCGAGCCGTGGAGGCCCGTCGGCCGGCCGCGGTGGGGACCGCCGGCCCGTCCGGCCCCCGCTGGACCGGCCACGGCGCGCGGCGTACGAGGCGGTGGCCGCCGTGCACCGCGACGACGCGTTCGCCAACCTGGTGCTGCCCATCATCCTGCGTGACGAAGGGCTGTTCGGTCGGGACGCGGCCTTCGCCACCGAGTTGACCTACGGCACCCTGCGACACGTTGGCACGTTGGACGCGATTCTCAGCGACGCGGCCGGCCGGGACGTGGAGCGCATCGACCCGCCGGCCCGCGACGCGCTGCGGATCGGCGCGTACCAACTGCTGCACACGCGGGTGCCCGCCCACGCGGCTGTCTCGTCGACAGTGGACCTGGTCCGCTCGGTCGCGCCGGGTGCCACCGGGTTCGCCAACGCGGTGCTGCGGGAGGTGTCCACGCTCGACTCCGACGGGTGGGTGGCCAAGTTGGCCCCGCCGATGGAGACCGACCCGGTCGGGCACCTGGCGCTGGCGTACAGCCACCCGCAGTGGATCGTGCGGGCGTTCTCCGAGGCGCTCGGCGGTGACCTGGGCGAGACGGCCCGGCTCCTGATCGAGGACAACGAGCGCCCGCCGGTGCACCTGTGCGCCCGCCCCGGCCTCATCGACCCGATCGAGCTGGCCGACCAGGTGGGCGGTGCGCCGGGCGCCTTCTCGCCGTACGCGATCTATCTGCCCGGAGGCGCGCCGGGTGACGTGCCGGCGGTGGCCGACGGCCGCGCCCATGTCCAGGACGAGGGCTCCCAACTCGTGGCCGCCGCGCTCGCCGACGCACCGTTGGACGGCCCGGACGGGCGCTGGCTGGACCTGTGCGCCGGCCCGGGTGGAAAGGCCGGTCTGCTCGGCGCGCTGGCCGCGCAACGCGGCGCCCGGCTGACGGCGGTGGAGGTGGCCGAGCACCGGGCCCGGCTGGTGTCCCAGGCGACCCGGGGCCTGCCGGTGACGGTGCTTGCCACCGACGGCCGTGAGGTCGGCGCGGACCCGAAGCTGCCGGAGGAGCACTTCGACAGGGTGCTTGTGGACGCCCCCTGCACCGGGCTCGGGTCGCTGCGCCGCCGGCCGGAGTCGCGGTGGCGTCGTCAGCCGTCGGATCTGCCGCAGTTGACCCGGCTGCAACGGGAGCTGCTCGGCGCGGCGTTGCGGGCGGTCCGCCCCGGTGGGCTCGTCGCCTACGTCACCTGCTCGCCGCACACCGTGGAGACGCATGTGACGGTGACCGAGGCTGCGCGTCGCAGCGGCGTGTCGGTGGATTTCGTCGACGCCCGGCCGCTGCTGCCGGCGGGCATGCCCGGCCTGGGTGACGGTCCCACGGTGCAGCTCTGGCCGCACCGGCACGGCACCGACGCGATGTTCCTGGCCGTCCTGCGCCGAGGCTGAGTCCGCGCCAACGCGAAAGGAAGGGTCCCTTGTTAACGCGCAGCGTTAACAAGGGACCCTTCCTTTCAGCTCAGCTTGAAGCTCAGGTGACCGGGAGGCCCTTGGTGCCGGCGTTCTTCATCGAACGGGTCAGTGCCCGGTCGCTGATCCAGAGGAAGCACTGCACGCCCCGGTTGCCGTTCTTCCACTCCTGCTCGTACGGCTGGTAGAAGATCGTTCCGACGCGGAAGTCGAGCTGCGAGTTGTCCGGCACCTTCGCGTACTTGGCGGTCATCGACTGGCAGGCCCGGTGGGTCCGCTTGGCGGTGCGGTTGAACTCGGCGTAGCTGATGTCCGGGGCCTGCCAGATCCCGACGAACTCGGCGTGGTGCTTGGCGGTGCAGGAAACCGCCACCATCTCCTCGATCTTGTCCTTGACGAGCTTGGGGTTGAAGCAGCGGTACGCCAGCGGCGCCGCGCCGGTCAGTGACCCCCGGAGGCTGCCGGTGCGAAGGTCGACGGCGGTGTCGTCGATGCTGGCGATCTCCGCGACGTCGCAGCGGTACCAGCGCGCGCCGCCGGCCCAGGCGGGTTCGGACGGCAGGACGACGGTCAGGCCGAGGCGACCGCTGCGCCGGTCGGCGCCGACGGCTTTGCTGACCTCGGCCTCGCAGGCGTCCTGCGCGGCCCGCATGCCTGCCGAGCCGGGCGGCGGGGGCGTGCCGCGTTCGGCGGCCGGGCCGGTGAGCGTGCCCACGTGCATGGTCTCGACCCGGTGCGACTCGTCGCATCCCGTCGGGTTGTAGCCGCTGAGGAAGCCGACCTGCTGGGAGGCGTGGTGGCAGACGCCTGCCTCGGGTACGAACTGCTGCGCGGCGACCGGTGCCGGCCAGTCGTCGACGAGGTCGCGGTCGACTCCGGCGGGTGCGCCACAACCAGCGAGGCCCAGGGCCAACGCCGCGCCCCCGGCCACCGCCGCCAACCACCGTCGCATCTCCGACCTCCCGCCGCTGGTGGCCTCCCGCCAGCCCTCAGCCGGCCGGTAGCGCCACGGCGCAGCAGCATACGGCACCGTGGCTCAGATCGCGGGTAGTCCCTCGGGGCCGGCGCCGCGCATGGAGCGGGTGAATTTGCGGTCGTCCGTCCACAGGAAACACCGGACGCCACGGTCACCCTCCTCCCACTCCCGCTGCGACGGTGGGTAGTAGATGGAACCGGCCCGGTACGGCAGGTCGCTGTTGTTCGGCACGGCGGCGTACGTGGCGATCAACTCCATGCAGCGCTGGTGCGCCCGCTCTCCGGAGCGGGCGAACTCCGCCCAGGTCATGTTCTCTTCCTCGTAGACGCCGACGAACTCGGCGCGGTGCGGCTCGGTGCAGAGCACCGGTGCCATGTAGTTGAGGTTGTCGCCGATCAGCTTGGGGTCGAAGCAGCGGTGGAACAGGGGAGCGTCGCCGATCAGCGCGCCGCGCAGGCTGCCGACGCGGTTCACCGGACGGGTGTTGTCGATGCTGTCGGTCTCGGCGAGTTCGCAGCGGAACCAGCGCGCCCCGCCCGACCACGCGGGAGCCGAGGGCAGCGAGACCGACAGGGTGAGCCGTGCCGTGTGCCAGTCACCGCCGAGCATCTCCCGGGCCCGCTGGTCGCATTCGGCGCGGGCCGCCCGCAGTGCCGCCGAGCCGGGCCCTGGGCGGGCGGGGGCCAGCGCGGCGGGGCCGGTGAAGGTGCCGACGTGGATCGCCTCGGCGAGGTGGCTGCGCGCGCAGTCCACCGTCTCGTACGTGCTTGCCTGCACGATCGAGGTGACCCGGGGCAGGCAGGTGTCGCTGGCCGGGGTGAACGGGCGCGGAGCGCTCAGCGCGGGCCAGTCGTCGGTGAGGTCACCGTCCGCGCCGCGCGCCTGCCCGCAGCCGGCCAGCAGCATCGCGGTGACGCCGGCCAGCGCCAGCGCTGGAAGCCACCGTCGCATCGTCCGCCCTCCCGGAGCTGGCGGCCGGTCCCCGCGTCCCGCGGCGAGTCCCCGGCGGGCGTGCAGCCTATGGCACCGTCCCCGTTGGAGTGTCGTCGCGTTTCCGTCGATCGGCCAGCCACTGATGTCTGTTCGTCCGGATTTGATGGTCCGGGTCAGCCAGTTCTGCACTGTTGGTCACTGCCAGGTCACAACGCGCTCCAGGTGGTGCCGCGATGCGGGCAACGGATGGCCGCGTTCGTACACTGGCCCCGTGACCGTACCGCCGCCGATCGTCGCGCCGAGCATCCTGGCCGCCGATTTCGCCCGCCTCGCCGAAGAAGTCCGCGCCGTCGAGGACGCCGCGGACTGGTTGCACGTGGACGTGATGGACAACCATTTCGTGCCGAACCTGACCATCGGGCTGCCCGTGGTGCAGAGCCTGCGTGCCGCCACCACGATGCCGTTCGACGTGCACCTGATGATCGAGGACCCGCGTCGGTGGGCCCCCGGCTACGCCGACGCCGGCGCCTACAACGTCACGTTCCACGCCGAGGCGGCCGACGACCCGGTGGCGCTCGCCAAGGACCTGCGGGCCGCCGGCGCCAAGGCCGGGCTCGCCATCGACCGGGACACGCCGATCGAGCCGTACCTCGACCTGCTGCCCAGCTTCGACACCCTGCTGATCATGACGATCAAGGCTGGCTTCGGCGGGCAGCGGTTCATCCCGCAGATGCTGGACAAGGTCCGCGCCGTACGCCGGCACGTCGACGCCGGGCACCTGGAGCTGCGCATCGAGGTGGACGGCGGGATCGCCGCCGACACCATCGAGCAGGCCGCGGCCGCCGGCGCCGACGCGTTCGTGGCCGGCACCGCCGTCTACGGAGCCGCCGACCCGGCGGAGGCGGTCCGGCACCTGCGGGCGTTGGCGGAGCGCGCGGCCCCCGGCGCCTGAGGTGGAGCCCGACGGCGACCGTAAGGACGTCATCCTCGTCGTTGACGACGACGAGGACATCGCTCGGTTCGTCGAGTTCAACCTGCGCGTGCACGGCTTCGAGGTGATCCTCGCCAGCGACGGCCAGGAGGCTCTGGACGTCATCGAGCGGGAGCGACCCGACCTGGCGGTGGTCGACCTCATGATGCCCCGGATCGACGGTCTGGAGCTGACCCGCCGGCTGCGCGCCGACCCGATGACCTCCGCCCTGCCGGTGATCATGTTGACGGCCAAGGGGATGACCGTGGACAAGGTCCACGGGCTCAGCGCGGGGGCCGACGACTACCTCGTCAAGCCCTTCGACACCGCCGAGCTGGTGGCCCGGGTCTCCTCGACGCTGCGCCGCAACAAGGAGTTCCGCGAGGTCTCCCCGTTGACCGGGCTGCCCGGCAACAGCAGGATCCGCCGGGAGATCAGCGACCGGGTCCGGCAGGGGGTGGACTACGCGGTCGGCTACGTCGACATCGACCGGTTCAAGAGCGTCAACGACCGGTACGGCTTCGTCCGCGGCGACGACTTCATCTCCACGCTGGCTCGCAGCCTGCACCGAGCGGTGGTGGCGGTCGGGTTGCCGCCGGCCTTCCTCGGCCACGTCGGCGGCGACGACTTCGTCATCGTCTGCACCCCGGGCCAGGTGCGCCCGCTGACCTCCCGGGCGGTTGTCGACTTCGAGAACTCCGCCGACACGCTCTACGACCCCACCGACCGCGAGCGCGGTTTCGTCGAGCTGAAGGACCGCCGGGGCACCATCCGCAGGGCGGCCCTGGTCACCCTCTCCATCGGCGTCTCTCTCTCCGACGCCGGCAAGCGATTCACCGACCCCCTTGAGGCCATCGCTGTGGCCTCGGAGATGAAGACGGTCGCCAAGAGCCAACCCGGGTCGTACGTCGCTGTCGACCGCCGCCGTGGCGTCCCGTGAGCGTGACGAGGCTGTGAAGTAGCTCGCCTGGAGGAAGACGGAACCCCGTCGGCGTGTAAGACTTCGGAGTACCCACCACGCGCTGGCGGGACTCGGTGAAATTCCGAACCGGCGGTGATCCACGGTCCAGACCGTGGTCAGCCCGCGACCCGGACGGCTCTGCCGCCCGGTGGACCTGGTGAAACTCCGGGGCCGACGGTTGGGGGCGGCTCGTCTGCCCCCAGACAGTCCGGATGGGAGACAGCGCGCGGGACGGACGGGTCCGAGCCGGCCGCTGGCTTCAGCGTGCCGTGCCGACCTCCCGGGGGCGGCTCTGCCGTTCCCGGAATCCGCCGCCGCCTGCCCGCGGCCCCATGCCGCCTCCCGACCCGCCGCGCGCACTGGCGAGCGAGAGGGCAGGGCAGGACGATGGCCAGCGTCTCCGTCGATGAGGCGATGCGGCGTGCGATCGAACTGGCGGCGCGCGGTCTGGGCACCACAAGCCCCAACCCCGTGGTCGGCTGTGTGCTGCTCGACGCGGACGGCGAGGTCGTCGGGGAGGGCTTCCACGCCTACGCCGGCGGGCCGCACGCCGAGATCGTCGCGCTGGCCCAGGCCGGGCGGCGGGCCAGGGGCGGCACCGCTGTCGTCACACTGGAACCCTGCGACCACACCGGCCGCACCGGCCCCTGTAGCTCCGCGCTCGTCCAGGCCGGGGTGGCCCGGGTGGTGATCGCCGTACCCGACCCGAACCCGGTGGCCTCCGGTGGCGCCGCCACGTTGCGCTCCGCCGGGGTCCGTGTCGATCTGGGGGTACGCCGCGACGAGGCCGAGGCCGGAAACGTCGCCTGGCTGACCTCGATGCGCCGGGGCTGGCCGTACGTCATCTGGAAGTACGCCGCGACGGTGGACGGGCGGTCCGCGGCGGCCGACGGCACCAGCATGTGGATCACCTCGGAGGCGGCCCGGATGGACGTGCACGCGTTGCGCGGCACTGTCGACGCCGTCGTCGCCGGGGTCGGCACCGTGCTCGCCGACGATCCCCGGCTGACCGCCCGCAACCTGCGCGACGGCAGCCTGGCCATCCGGCAGCCGCTGCGGGTGGTGGTGGACAGCTCGGGGCGTACCCCCTCCGACGCCCAGGTCCGCGACGGCGCCGCACGGACGTGGATCGCGACCGCCGCCGAGGTGGGCACCGGCCCGGACGGCCGGGTCGACCTGCCGGCGCTGCTCGCGGAGCTGCACCAGCGCGGGGTCCGCGCGGTCCTGCTGGAGGGCGGCCCCCGGCTGGCCGGCGCGTTCCTGGCCGCCGGCCTGGTCGACAAGATCGTCGGGTACGTCGCGCCCCGGCTGCTCGGCGCCGGCCCGACCGCCCTTGTCGACGCGGGAGTGACGACCATCGCTGAGGCAATCGATCTGGAGTTCGTCGACGTTACGCAGATCGGTCCGGATCTCCGGATCACCGCTTTGCCCCGAAAGAGGGAGGGCTGACATGTTCACCGGCATTGTCGAGGAGCTGGGCGAAATCGTCGGAGTGACGCCGACTGCCGACGATTCGGCGCTCGTCGCCGTACGCGGCCCGCTCGTCACGTCCGACGCCCGGCACGGCGACTCCATCGCCGTCAACGGTGTCTGCCTGACAGTCGTCGAGGCGGCCGACGGCGTCTTCACCGCCGACGTGATGGGCGAGACGCTCCGCCGCTCCGCGCTTGGCGCGCTGCGCGCCGGTGACCCCGTCAACCTGGAGCGGGCCGCCGCGCTGGGCAGCCGCCTCGGCGGGCACCTGGTGCAGGGCCACGTCGACGGTGTCGGCGAGCTGATCTCCCGGGAGCCGGCCGAGCAGTGGGAGACGGTCCGGTTCCGGCTGCCCGCCGCCCTGGCCCGGTACGTGGTGGAGAAGGGCTCGATCACCATCGACGGCGTCTCGCTGACCGTTGCCGAGGTGGGCGCGGACGAGTTCGCCGTCGGGCTGATCCCGACCACCCTGAAGCTCACCACCCTCGGCGCCAAGGGCGTCGGCGACCCGGTGAACCTGGAGGTCGACGTGGTGGCCAAGTACGTCGAGCGGCTGCTCGGCGCCCGGCTCACCGACACCGACGCCGGGCTGGCCGGCACCACGGGCGGGGTGGCCTGATGGGCCCGCTCGGTTGGCTGCTCGACGCCCAGGTGCAGGTGGCCGGCTCGCCGGTGCTGGTCCGGGAGATCGTCGGCAACGGCTTCGGACTGCTGTCGGCGCTGCTCGGGCTCCGCCGGGTGGTCTGGGCCTGGCCGGTCGGCATGATCGGCAACGCGCTGCTGCTCACCGTCTTCCTCGGCGGGGTGTTCGCCACCCCGCAGGCCCACGACCTGTACGGGCAGGCCGGCCGGCAGGTGTTCTTCTTCTCGGTGAGCGTCTACGGGTGGTGGCGCTGGCGACGCAACCGCCGTACCGACGCAGGGCAGGCCGCTGTGGTGCCGCGCTGGGCCACCGGCCGGGAGCGCCTGGCGATGCTGCTGGCCGCCGTGGTGGGCACCGCGCTCGCGTACCCGGTGCTCGCCGCCCTGGGCTCGTGGGGCCCGCTGCCGGACGCCTGGATCCTCACCGGCAGCCTGCTGGCCACCTACGGCATGGCTCGCGGCTGGGTGGAGTTCTGGCTGGTCTGGATCGCTGTCGACGCGGTGGGCGTGCCGCTGCTGCTGCGTGGCGGTTTCTACCCGTCGGCTGCCATGTACCTGGTCTACGGCGCCTTCTGCGCCTGGGGTTTCGTCGCCTGGTGGCGCACGTCGCGCGTGACCCGGCCGAGAACCGTACTCCCGCCCACCTACACGGAGGCCGTCGCATGAGCGAGCGCAGCGAGCGAATCAGCAGGTTCAGCGCGGAGGTGCCTCATGGTGGCACGGAGCGAAGCGGAGTGTCGGCATGAGCGAGCGAATCAGCAGCTTCGGCAGCATCGAGCAGGCGATCGCCGAGATCGCCGCCGGGCGGCCGGTCGTCGTGGTCGACGACGCCGACCGGGAGAACGAGGGCGACCTCATCTTCGCGGCCGAGTTGGCGACGCCGGAGCTGCTGGCGTTCATGGTGCGCTACACCTCCGGGTACGTCTGCGTACCGCTGACCGAGAGCGAGGCCGACCGGCTCGACCTGCCGCCGATGCACCACACCAACCAGGACCGGCGGGGTACCGCGTACACGGTGACGGTTGACGCCCGGGAGGGTGTCAGCACCGGCATCTCGGCTGCCGACCGCGCGCACACCATCCGGCTCCTGGCCGGCGCGACCACCGACCCGACCGATCTGGCTCGACCGGGGCACGTGGTGCCGCTGCGGGCCCGCGAGGGTGGGGTGCTGCGCCGGCCGGGGCACACCGAGGCGGCGGTGGACCTGACCCGGCTGGCCGGGCTGCGTCCCGCGGGCGTGCTCTGCGAGCTGGTGAACGACGACGGCACGATGATGCGCCTGCCGGACCTGGAGAAGTTCTGCGCCGAGCATGGGCTCACCCTCGTCACCATCGCCGACCTGGTCGCCTACCGGCGACGTACCGAAAAGCAGGTCGAGCTGGTCGCGGACGCCCGGATGCCGACGCGGCACGGGGTTTTCCGGGCGCTCGGCTACCGCGCCGAGCACGACTCGGCCGAGCACATCGCGATGGTGCTGGGTGACCTCGGCGACGGCCAGGACGTGCTGGTCCGGGTCCACTCCGAGTGCCTGACCGGGGACGTGTTCGGCTCGCTGCGCTGTGACTGCGGCCCGCAGTTGGACGCCGCGCTGGCCCGGGTAGGGCGTGAGGGCCGGGGCGTGGTGCTCTACGTGCGCGGGCACGAGGGGCGCGGCATCGGGCTGCTGCACAAGTTGCAGGCGTACCAGTTGCAGGACCAGGGCCGGGACACTGTGGACGCGAACCTCGACCTGGGTCTGCCTGCCGACGCCCGCGACTACGGCACCGGCGCGCAGATCCTCTACGACCTGGGCGTGCGGTCGATGCGGCTGTTGACGAACAACCCGGCCAAGCGGGCGGGTCTGGAGGGCTACGGGCTGACCATCACCGGCCGGGAGGGGCTGCCGGTCGGCGCGCATCCGGAGAACCTGCGCTACCTGCGCACCAAGCGGGACCGGATGGGTCACCTGCTGGAGGAGTTGGACGAGATGTCCGAGGCGCCGTTGGGGCGTCCGGTCGTCGACGACGAGATCGGAGCATGACGATGGCGGGTTTCGGTGAGCCGGGAGTCGACGCGGTGGACGCCGCGGGGCTGACCGTCGGGGTGGTGGCCGCCCGGTGGCACGGCGAGCTGACCGACCACATGCTGGAGCGCGCGGTCGCGGCGGCGGAGGCGTGCGGAGCGCGGTCCGTAGTGGCCCGCGTCGCCGGCTCCGTCGAGCTGCCGGTGGTCGCGCAGGCCCTGGCGCGCCGCTGTGACGTGGTGGTCGCCCTCGGCGTGGTGGTGCGCGGCGCCACCGCCCACTTCGACTACGTGTGCCGGTCGGTCACCGACGGTCTGACCCGGGTGGCGCTCGACGAGGGCAAGCCGGTGGCACACGGTGTGTTGACAGTGGAGACCATCGAGCAGGCCCGGGACCGGGCCGGGCTGCCCGGCTCGGCCGAGGACAAGGGCTGGTCGGCGACCGTGGCGGCCCTCGACGCGGCGCTGGCCGTGCGGAGCGTGGCCACTGGCAACGTCCAGCGGGTCGGCTTCGGCGGCTGACCCTGGGCCGTCACAGTCGGCCGGCTTCGATGATCCGGCGCAGGAACTGCCTGGTACGCGGCTGGGTCGGCTCGCCGAGCACCTGCTCCGGCGGGCCGCTCTCCACGACCCGTCCCGCGTCGAGGAAGCAGACCTCGTCGGCGACCTCCCGGGCGAAGCCCATCTCGTGGGTGGCCAGCACCATTGTCATCCCGTCGGCCTTCAGGTCCCGGATCATCGACAGGACCTCACCGACGAGTTCCGGGTCCAACGCCGAGGTCACCTCGTCGAGCAGCATCAGTCGGGGCGAGTTGGCCAGCGCCCGCACGATCGCCACCCGCTGCTGCTGCCCGCCGGAGAGCCGGTCCGGGTAGGCGTGCGCCTTGTCGCCCAGCCCCACCCTGTCGAGCAGATCCCGGGCCTGGGCCTCCGCGTCGGCCCGTTCCCGCCGATGCACCCGCCGGGGCGCGAGGGTGATGTTCTCCAGCACGCTCAGGTGCGGAAACAGGTTGTACGCCTGGAACACCATGCCGATCCGCCGCCGGACCTGGTCGGGGTCCACCCGGGGATCGGAGATGTCCTCCCCGTCCAGCTCGATGGTGCCGTCGTCGAGGTCCTCCAGCAGGTTCACACACCGCAGCAGTGTCGACTTACCCGACCCGGATGCGCCGATCAATGCCACCACCCGGTGCTCGGCGACGCTCAGGTCCAGCCGGTCCAGGACGACGTGGCCGCCGAACTCCTTGCGCAGTCCGCGGCAGCGCAGCAGCTCCACGGTCAGCCTCCCGACTGTCGACGGGCCGAGCGCAGCGTCACCCAGTCGGTGACCGCGATCAGCGGGATCGCCAGCAGCACGAAGAGCACCCCGGCCACGACGTACGGCGTGTAGTTGAACGACTGGGCAGTGGCGATCTGGGCGGCGCGTACCGCGTCGATCGGCCCGGCGAGCGACACCAGACCGACGTCCTTCTGCAGGGCCACCACGTCGTTGAGCAGCGGTGGGGCCACCCGGCGGACGGCCTGCGGCAGGACGACGTGCCGCATCGTCTGCCGGTAGGTGAGACCCAGCGAGCGGGCCGCGGCGAGCTGGCTGGGGTGCACCGACTCGATGCCGGCCCGGAACACCTCGGCCAGGTAGCCGCCGTAGGTGAGGACCAGCGCGAGCCCGCCGAGCACCAGCACCGGCGGCATGCCCTGCAGGCGCAACCCGGGCACGCCGAGGGTGAGCAGGTACAGCACGATGATCAACGGCAGACCACGGAAGGTGTACGTGTAGCCGGCGGCCAGCGCCCGTACCGGGAAGAAGATCGGCCCGCGCAGCGTCCGCAGCACGGCGATCGCCAGCCCGAGCAGCAGGGCGCCCGCCGCGCAGCAGACGAGCAGCCGGACGTTGAGCCAGAGCCCGGTCAGCACGGCCGGCAGCGCGTCCCGGGCGATCTCCGGGTCCAGGAACGACTGCCGCACCCGGTCCCAGCCCGGCGCGCCGGTCACCGCCACCACCAGCAGCGTGCCGAGCGCCGCCGTGGAGGAGGCAGCGACCAGCACGCTGTACACGGTCTGCCGGCGGCGGTACGCCGAGCGCCGCAGCTGCGCCTCGGACGGGGTGTGCTCCAGCAGGGTCACCGGAGCTCGGTCGCTCCCGCCACCTGCGCGAGCCACTTGCGCTCCAACTCGCTGAGCGTGCCCGCCTCGCTGAGCTGCCCGACCGCGGTGCTCACGCAGGACGTCAGCGGGGAGTTCTTGTCAAGCAGCAGCCCGAACGCCTCGGGCACCCCTACCTGCGGCACCTGCCCGATGACCATCGCATCGGTGATCTCCGCGCCGGTGATGTAGAACGCGGTCGGCAGGTCCACCACGAGACCGTCGATCTGCCCGTTCTGCAGGGCCTTCTTGGCGTCGTCGTTGCTGTTGTAGACCTGCGGTTTGGTCGTCGGCTTGACCACGTCGGTGATCGCCTGGTAACTGGTGGTGCCGACCTGGGCGCCGAGGCGGGCGTCGCGGAGGTCGGCAAGCGACGTCTTGCCGGCGATCTTCGAGGACTTCAACGCGATGACTGTCTGCCGCACCAGGTAGTACGGCGCGGAGAAGTCGACAGCCTGCTTGCGCTCCTCGGTGATGGAGAACTGGTTGATGTCGAAGTCGAAGCTCTTCGGGCCGGGCGCGATTGCCGTGTCGAACTTGACCCGGGTCCAGGTGACGTCGGCGCGGGAGTAGCCCAGCTTCTCGGCCACCGCGTACGCGACGGCGGCCTCGAAGCCCTCACCGTTGTCCGGCTTGTCCTGCCGGAACCACGGCTCGTAGGCGGGCTGGTCAGTGGCGATGGTGAGCTTGCCCGGCGTCCGCGTGGGCAGGCTGTCCTTGGTGCAGGACCCCGCGGCGGTGACGGTGGGGGTGGGTTCCTCGTCCTGGGGAGCGCATCCGGCGGTGGCGGCGACGACGAAGCCGGCGAGGGTGAGCGCGAGGAGACGTGAGCGGCTGGCCATGGCGGTCAGCGTAGAGGCATCGACAGGCCTGCTTGAAGATCTTCCCACCATCCTGATGGGGAATTGTTCCCGACGCCGCCCTCCGGGCGTCCGGGAGGTGGACCATTCGGACCCGGGGGCGGTACCCGGCTGGGGCGGCTGGAAGAATCGCCTTCCGTGAAGACGTTCGAGGAGTTGTTCGCCGAGCTGCAGGCCAAGGCCGCTGCCGGCACCCCGGGCTCGGGCACCGTCGCCGCCCTCGACAAGGGTGTGCACTTCATCGGCAAGAAGGTCGTCGAGGAGGCGGCCGAGTCGTGGATGGCCGCCGAGCACGAGGGGCCGGAGCGTACCGCCGAGGAGATCTCCCAGCTGCTCTACCAGGTCCAGGTGCTGATGCTCGCCACCGGTCTCGACCTCAAGGACGTCTACCGACATCTGTGAGTGCGCCCCGTCGTTGATCACATCCGATCTGAAGGAGCACTCCGTCATGCTGCGTGTCGCCATCCCCAACAAGGGCACCCTGGCCGAGCCGGCCGCCCAGATGCTGCGCGAGGCGGGCTACCGCCAGCGCACCGACCCCAAGGACCTCGTCTGCCGCGACGAGGCCAACGACGTCGAATTCTTCTACCTGCGTCCCAAGGACATCGCGACCTACGTCGGCTCCGGTGACCTCGACCTCGGCATCACCGGCCGGGACCTGCTCATCGACTCGGCCGCACCGGCCGAGGAGGTCGTCGACCTCGCGTTCGGCCGGGCCACCTTCCGCTTCGCCGCCCGCCCCGACGACATCGCCTCCGTACAGGACCTCGGCGGGCACCGGGTCGCCACCGCGTACCCGGGGCTCGTCGAGCGGCACCTCAGCGAGCTTGGCGTCAAGGCCGACGTGATCCGCCTCGACGGCGCTGTCGAGAACGCCGTCCGACTCGGCGTCGCCGACGTCGTCGCCGACGTGGTGGAGACCGGCGCCACACTGCGTCAGGCCGGCCTTGTGGTGTTCGGCGAGCCGCTGCTGCGCTCGTCGGCCGTGCTGGTCCGCCGGGCCGGCGCGCCGTCGCACGCACAGGCCGAGCAGCTGCTGCGCCGCCTGCACGGCGTCCTGGTGGCCCGCCGCTACGTGATGCTCGCCTACGACGTACCGGCCGGTCTGCTGGACCGCGCCAGCGGGCTGACCCCCGGTATCGAGTCGCCCACCGTGTCGCCGCTGCACCGCGAGGGCTGGGTGGCCGTGCAGGCAATGGTGCTCCGCGACGACGTCCACCGGATCATGGACGAGCTGTACGACCTGGGCGCCCGCGCCATCCTCGTCACCAACATCCACGCCTGCCGCCTCTGACCCGTCGCCGGCTGGTTCGCCGTCGGCGGGACGAATCACACGATCCAGGATGCAGTGGCCTCCGGGTGCCGCCGAGCCCACTGCATCCTGGATCGAGCACGATCACCGCTGCGCCTGCGGCGTGCGGGTCCCGACGCGGATGGCTCGACGGCGGCTGTGTCGACGCTCGGCGGGTGGTGCGCTTCTCCCGCTGAGGTGGGTGGCAGACTGGTGGGGTGAGTGAAACAGAGCTGGTCCGCCTGAAGCCCCGCCGCATCCGGGTGGTCTGCTGGTCTGCGGCGGTCGCCCTGGTGGTGGTGTTCGGGGCGGTTGCCACATCGCTGAGCGGCCCGACAGGCAACGGCTACGGCACCTTCCAGCGCGGCGACCAGCTCGCCATGGTCGGCCTGGGCCTGTTCGGCGCGCTGGGCTTCCTGCTCTTCACCCGCCCACGGGTGGAGGCCGACGCGCACGGCGTGCGGGTGCGCAACGTCATCAGCTCGTACCAGCTGCCCTGGGAGGTCATCCGGGGTGTGCGCTTCGACCGGGGTGCGCCCTGGGCCAGCCTGGAGCTGCACGACGACGACCTGCTGCCGCTCATCGCCCTTCAGGCCGCCGACAAGGAGTCGGCAGTCGAGGGCGTCCGCGCCCTGCGCCGGCTGCACGAGGCACACCAGTCCCGCCTCGCCGAGCGCGCCGACCGCTAGTCGGGCGTGCCCGGTTTGGGGGTGACCAGGGCGGCGGTGTAGTCTTGTCAAGTCGACCAGGCTGTCTCCGCATGCGAGCAGACAGCCACGAAAGCGGAGCGCCTGCTCCCACCCGAGTCGCCGCCACGGTGGCCGGGTCCGGTCCCCGATTCCGGGCATGTCCCGGCGTCGGATGCGCGATCCTGTGATCGTGCCGACCGGTCGAGCGGGCCCTGGCATCTGCCGGGGCCTTCTGCTTTCCAGGATGACCCCCACCCGGGGGCCGCAGGGGTCGGCAACTGAGCAGAAACGACTCGAGGAGGCCCCATCAGCGTCGAACCACGCGTGAACGAGCAGATCCGGGCACGTGAGGTCCGACTGGTCGGCCCCGAGGGTGAGCAGGTGGGCATCGTCCCGCTGGAGCGCGCCCTTCAGCTGGCCGCGGACGTCGATCTGGACCTGGTCGAGGTTGCGCCGATGGCGCGCCCGCCGGTGTGCAAGCTCATGGACTTCGGCAAGTTCAAGTACGAGAGCGCACTCAAGGCGCGCGAAGCGCGGCGTAACCAGCAGCAGACCGTCATCAAGGAAATGAAGCTTCGGCCGAAGATCGACCCGCACGACTACGAGACCAAGAAGGGTCACGTGGTGCGGTTCCTCAAGGCGGGCGACAAGGTCAAGGTGACGATCATGTTCCGCGGTCGCGAGCAGAGCCGCCCTGAGCTGGGTTACCGGCTCCTGCGTCGGCTCGAATCGGAGATCACGGAACTGGGATACGTCGAGGCCGCCCCCAAGCAGGACGGTCGAAACATGATCATGGTTCTCGCTCCGCATCGGGCCGTCAAGGCCTCCGCGGTCGCCGCTACGGCGTCCCGTGGTGCACCTCGGGAGCGGGCAGGGGACGAGTCTGCCCCGGCAGCCGACGAGACCGCAGCGGCGGGCGAGACCGCAGCAGCCGTTGACAGCGGCACCGCCGCTGACACCAGCGGCCAGTAACAGGGGAGAAGACGTTCCACATGCCGAAGATGAAGAGCCACACGGGTATGGGTAAGCGGGTCAAGGTCACCGGCAAGGGCAAGATCGTTGCCCAGCAGGCCGGCCTTCGCCACAACCTGGAGAAGAAGCCCTCCACCCAGACCCGCCGGCTGACCGGCACGGTCGTGCTGGCCAAGGCCGACGTCAAGCGCATCAAGAAGCTGCTCGGCCGCTGACGCGCGCCACCTTTACGTAATAAGGAGTTGAGATGGCACGCGTCAAGCGGGCTGTGAACGCCCAGAAGAAGCGTCGTACCCTGCTGGAGACCGCGAGCGGTTACCGCGGTCAGCGCTCCCGGCTGTACCGCAAGGCCAAGGAGCAGGTGCTGCACTCGATGCAGTACGCCTACCGGGACCGTCGTGACCGCAAGGGCGACTTCCGGCAGCTGTGGATCCAGCGGATCAACGCGGGTGCCCGTGCGAACGGGATGACCTACAACCGCCTGATCCAGGGCCTGCGTCTGGCCGGCATCGAGGTTGACCGCAAGATCCTGGCCGACATGGCTGTCAACGACGCCGCTTCCTTCGCGGCGATCGTCGAGCTGGCCCGGGCCGCGGTCACGGCCGAGGGCACCGGCGGCGCGGCGGCTCAGGCCGCCTGATCCCCACGCACCAGAGCGAGGCGTCTCCCGTGTCGGCACCGCCGTCCGGGGGGCGCCTCAATCGTGCCGGAGGAACCCACACCATGGCCTTCACCCCGCGTACCCCAAGGGTTGTCGCCGCCCGCCGGTTGCAGCGCCGCCGGGACCGCGACGCCGCCGGCCGGTTCCTGGCCGAAGGGCCGCAGGCGGTCCGTGAGGCCCTCGCGCGGCCGGGGGTGGTCACCGAGTTGTTCGGTACGCCCGCAGCCCTCGACCGGTACCCGGAGCTGGCCGCCACGGCGGCCCGTGCCGACGTGCCCGTCTCCGAGGTGACCGACGACGCGCTCGCCGCGCTTGCCGAGACCGTCGCCCCGCAGGGGCTGGTCGCCGTCTGCCGGCACCTGGACGTGTCGTTGGAGCAGGCCCTCGCGGGTGCGCCGCGGCTGGTGGCGGTGCTCGCCGAGATCCGCGACCCGGGCAACGCCGGCACCGTGCTGCGCACCGCCGACGCCGCCGGGGCTGGCGCGGTGATCTTCGCGGGCGACGCCGTCGACCCGTACAACGGCAAGTGCGTGCGGGCGTCCGCCGGCAGCCTCTTCCACGTCGACGTGGTCCGCGCGCCCGATTCGGTCGCCGTTGTCGACGCGCTGCGCGCCGCCGGGCTGTCGATCTTCGCCACCACGGGGTACGGCGACAGCGACCTGGACGACCTTACCGACTACGGGCGGCTCGTCGGGCCCACCGCCTGGCTGTTCGGCTCGGAGGCGCACGGCCTGCCCGAGGAGTTGACCGCCGCCGCCGACGCCCGCGTGCGGGTGCCGTTGTACGGGCGCGCCGAGAGCCTCAACCTGGCTGCCGCCGCGGCGGTCTGCCTGTACGCTTCAGCGAGAGCACAGCGCTGACCGGTGACTGGTCGCGCGAGATCACAGGGGAGAGCCTCACTCGATGAACGCGCAACGGCGTTCGTTTAGCCAGCCCGCCGGTGTCGGCGGGCGGCGGGCCTGACCTGCTCCCTGCGTAACTCCTACCGGCGGGCTGCGGCACAGCCGCGCGTCCGTAGACTCGCCTAGCCGCCCCGGTGAGGGCTGGCGCCGCCGTGAGGGAGTGCCCGTACGCCATGAGCTACCGCAACGATCCGTACGACCCGAAGCAGGTCGCCCTGCTCGACCCGACCGCCCTGGCCGAGGCCGTCGACGACGCCGCGAAGGCGTTCGCGGCCGCCGCCGACCCGGACGCGTTGACCGCGCTGCGCCCCGCGCACCTCGGCGACCGGTCCCCGGTGTCCCTCGCGCGCCGGGAGATCGGCGCGCTGCCGCCGGCTGCGAAGTCCGACGCCGGTAAGCGGGTGAACGAGGCCCGCCGCGCCATCGAGGCCGCCTACGCCGAGCGTGCCGAGGTGGTGGAGCGCGAGCAGGCCGAGCGGGTGCTGGTCGAGGAACGGGTGGACGTCACCCTGCCGTACGACCGGCGTCCGCGTGGTGCCCGGCACCCGCTGAGCACACTGATGGAGTCGATAAGTGATCTGTTCGTCGGGATGGGCTACGAGGTGGCCGAGGGTCCCGAGGTCGACCTGGAGTGGGTCAACTTCGACGCGTTGAACATCCCCGCCGACCACCCGTCGCGTGGGCTGATGGACACCTTCCACATCGCACCGCAGGGCTCGGGCCTTGTTCTACGGACGCACACGTCGACGGTGCAGACCCGCACGATGCTCAGCCGCAAGCCGCCGATCTACGTGATCGTGCCCGGCCGCGTCTACCGCACCGACGAGATCGACGCCACCCACAGCCCGGTGTTCCACCAGGCTGAGGGCCTGGTGGTCGACAAGGGCATCACGATGGCGCATCTGCGGGGCACGCTGGACCACTTCGCCCGTGCCATGTTCGGCCCGGAGGCCAAGACCCGGTGGCGGCCGCACTACTTCCCGTTCACCGAGCCGTCGGCGGAGTTCGACGTGTGGTTCCCCGAGCACCGCGACGGCCCGCAGTGGGTCGAGTGGGGCGGCTGCGGCATGGTCAACCCGCGGGTGCTGCGCGCCTGCGGCGTCGACCCGGAGGTCTACTCCGGGTTCGCCTTCGGCATGGGCATCGACCGGACCCTGATGATCCGGCACGGGGTCAGCGACATCCGCCACCTCTTCGAGGGCGACGTGCGGTTCAGCCGGGCGTTCGGGACCGGAGCGTAGGGCGATGCGGGTACGAGACACGGGAACGGTGGTCTGAAGTCATGCGAGTTTCTGTCAGCTGGCTGCGGGAGTACGTCGACCTGCCCGCCGACCTGCCGACCGGCGATCTGGAGCAGGCCCTTGTCGACCTGGGCATCGAGGTCGAGTCCGTCGTGGACCTGCGCGAGTCGGTCACCGGTCAGCTCGTCGTCGGTGAGGTCCGCGAGATCGAGGAGCTCACCGGCTTCAAGAAGCCGATCCGGTTCTGCCGCGTCGACGTGGGTCACGCCAACGGCACCGGTGAGCCGCAGGAGATCGTCTGCGGGGCGCGCAACTTCGCCCCCGGTGACCGGGTGGTGGTGATCCTGCCCGGCGGTGTGCTGCCCGGCGGGTTCGCCATCGGCGCGCGCAAGACGTACGGGCACAACTCGGCGGGCATGATCTGCTCGGCGAAGGAGCTGGGCCTGGGCGACGATCACTCCGGCATCATCGTGCTGCCGCCGGACGTGGCCGCCAAGCCGGGCGACGACGCGCGGCCCGTCGTGGGCCTCGACGACGTGGTGTTCGACCTGGAGATCACTCCGGACCGGGGGTACGCGCTGAGCCTGCGCGGCCTGGCCCGGGAGTTGTCGCACGCGTTCGACGTGCCGCTGCGCGATCCGGCCCTGGTGCCGGCGCCGGGGGGCACGGAGGAGCCGGCGTACCCGGTGGAGGTGCGCGACCCGGTCGGCTGCGACCGGTTCACCGCCCGCCTGGTCCGCGGTGTCGACCCGACCGCGCCCACCCCGTCGTGGATGCAGCAGCGGCTCGTCACCGCAGGCATCCGCAGCATCTCCCTGCCTGTCGACATCACCAACTACGTGATGCTGGAGCTGGGCCAGCCGATGCACGCCTTCGACGCCGACCGGATCGCCGGCGCGCTCGTGGTCCGCCGCGCCGTGCCGGGGGAGAAGCTGACCACCCTCGACGGCGTCGACCGGGTGCTCGCCGCCGACGACATGGTGATCTGCGACGCCGGGCTGCCCAGCGCCGTGGCGGGCGAGGGCGCTGGCACGCCGATCTCTCTCGCGGCGGTGATGGGCGGGGAGACCAGCGAGGTCGTCGCCGGCACCACCACAGTGCTCTTCGAGGCGGCGCACTGGGACCCGGCGATGGTCGGGCGGACCGCCCGCAGGCACAAGCTGTTCAGCGAGGCCGCAAAGCGCTGGGAGCGGGGCGTCGACCCGGCCGTGGCGCTTGTCGCGCTGGAGCGGGCCGTGCGCCTGCTCACCGAGCACGGCGGCGGCACACCGAGCGTGGAGATCCTGGACATCGACCACGTCCGGCCGCGTACCCCGATCAGCCTGCCGGCGGATCTGCCCACCCGGCGGATCGGCGTCGAGTACCCGCCGGCGCGGGTGGTGGCCCTCTTGGAGCGGGTCGGTTGCACTGTCGCGCAGGGCGCGGACCGGTTGGCCGAGGACCCGGGAGCGGTCGGCACGGCCAGCGGGGCGGGCGTGGCGCTCAGCGTCACCCCGCCGTCGTGGCGGCCCGATCTCACCGACCCGGCCGACCTGGTCGAGGAGGTCGTCCGCCTCGACGGGTACGACAAGGTGCCGTCGGTGCTGCCCACCGCGCCGCCCGGGCGCGGCCTGACCCCGGCCCAGCGTCGGCGTCGGGCGGTCGCCGGGTCGCTTGCTGCTCGGGGGTACGTCGAGGTGCTCGCGCACCCGTTCGTGTCGCCGCAACTGGCGGACCTGCTCGGCCTGCCGGCCGACGACCCGCGCCGACCTGCGGTGCGGCTGGCCAACCCGCTGTCGGAGGAGGAGCCGCTGCTGCGCACCACGCTGCTCGGCCCGCTGCTCGGCATCCTCAAGCGCAACATCGGTCGGGGTCACCGCGACCTGGCGCTCTACGAGATCGGTGCGGTCTTCCACCCGCGCCGGGACGCCGGCAGCCCGCCGGAGATGGGCGTGGACCGGCGTCCCACCGACGCCGAGTTCGCCGCCGCCGACGCGGTGGTGCCGGCGCAGCCCGTGCACGCCGCAGTGGTGCTCGCCGGTGAGGTGGACCCGGCCGGATGGTGGGGTCCGGGCCGGCCGGCCGGCTGGGCGGACGCCATCGAGGCGGCCCGGGACACGCTGGCCGCCGCCGGTATCCCCGACGAGTGGGTCGAGGTGCGTGCCGCCGAATACGCCCCGTGGCACCCCGGCCGCTGCGCCGAGCTGCGGGTCGACGGCGTGGTCGTCGGGCACGCCGGTGAGCTGCACCCGACGGTGGTGGCGGCGTTGGAGCTGCCCCGGCGTACCTGCGCCATGGAGTTGAGCCTTGACGCGTTGCCGGTGGCGCCGGTGACGCCCGCCCCGGCGGTCTCCGGCTTCCCGCCGGCGCTCATCGACGTGGCACTGGTTGTGGACGAGTCGGTGCCGGCGGAGCAGGTGCGCCGGGCGCTGGAGGCCGGGGCGGGGGAGCTGCTGGAGGACGTGCGGCTCTTCGACGTGTACTCCGGCGCGCAGCTCGGCGAGGGTCGCCGGTCGCTTGCGTACAAGCTCACGTTCCGCGCACCGGACCGGACGCTGACGGTCGAGGAAGCGGTGGCAGCCCGCGACGCGGCGGTAGCCGTAGCGGCGGAACGCCTAGGAGCAACCCTCCGCGGAGCCTAGCGAAGCTGACAGGCACCTTTCCGGCTATGCGGAAGGGTGCCTGTCAATCGTCGCTGGATTCCAGGTTGCCAAGCCTGCGCAGGCTCGGCAGATCGCGGACGGTGATCCGGCGATAGTCGGTCTCGACCAATCCGTCCGTCCGTAGCTCCCGCAGCGCTTTCTGAATGGACGTCTCGGAGGCGCCGCAGATAGTGGCCAGGTCGGGCCGTGTGAGACGAACGTCGATGATGATGCCGTCCAAGCCTTGCCGACCGTGGGTGCGGCAGAGTTCGGCGACCACTCGGGCGACACGCAGTTTCACCGGGTACGAGGTGAAGTCGATCCGGCGCCGATTGGACCAGCGCAGCCTGTCGGACACCATCGCGGCGAGTTCGAGGGCAGCATCGGGATGTTCCTTGAGGAATCGCTTGAACCGGTCTGGCTGGATCACGCTGTACTTCGCCGGTCCGCAGGTCGTGACGGTGGCCGAGCGGGGCTCGTCGTTCAGTGCCGACATCTCACCGACGAGATCACCTCCAACCCGGAGCGACAGCAAGGCGGACCGACCGTCTGGCAAGGTAGCCGTGATCTTGGTTAGGCCCTCTTCGAGGAGCACCAGGTGCGATTCTCTTAAACCCTCGTGGATCACGATCTGACCGGCCGGAACTTGACGACGGACGCCCAGCCCCAGCAGCGTCGCCCGAACTGGCGGAGCGAGCCGTTGAAGGAACGTGCCGTAGGGCCACTCGCCGCCGGACATCTCGTGTGGTTGTCGCATCTGCAGCCTCCTTATCCATGGACGGCCGCCGAAGCGTAGCCGCTCCTGTGCGTAGCGCGATGCCCCAGTTCTGGCGGCCGCCTCAAGCAAGAGCCGAACGGCTATCAGTGCCAGCACCGTCATCGGCGACCATTCCAGGGTGAGCAGCAGTTCCACCAGATTCGCCCTCATACGACAAGGACATCGTGCGAAGGTGTGGCGGACTCCCCAGCAGGACGGGATGACTGATTTTCGACTTCGGCCGTGATGCCGTACTTCTACGGGATCCCGACCGGCCCTCACCGGTTCGATGGTTCCTGCGGTGCTTGCCCGCTGGGTGAGCCGAGTGGAGAGGGCGGGAGCTTGATGCAACATCCCGAGCGGCGATTGTTGATATCTGTGGATATGGAGAGGTACAGCCGACGGAGCAACCTCCAGCAGTATGAGGCGCAGCGGCATTTCCGAGAGTTGCTGCACGAGGCTGCTGGTGCTGTGGGCTTGGATCGCGTGGCCTGGACAACTCAGCAGGCGGGCGACGGTGAACTTGCAGTCGTGCCGCGCGAGGTGTCCGAGTCCCGGGTCATCGGTCGGTTCGTACCGGAGCTGAACCGGCGGCTGAGAACCCACAACAGCAGCCGCCTGCCGACCGCCCGGATCCGGCTCAGGGTGGCGGTACACCAGGGTTTGGTTCACCTGGATGGTGCGAACGGCTTCCCTGGCAACGCCGTCGTTTTCGTCTGCAGGCTGTGCGAGGCCGAGCCCGTCAAGAAGGCATTGGCCACCTTTCCGGACGCAGGCGTGGCGCTTGTCGTCTCGACCGAGATCTTTCGTGACGTGGTCACGGAGTATCCGGAGGAGATGCGACCCGAGCGTTTCGTGCGGATCGAGGTGGCACACCCCGACAAGGATTTTCGTGAGTACGCCTGGCTATGTGTGGTGGACGAGGATCTCACTGCCGTCACGGTCCCGGGCGTCTCTCCGGCCTCCGGTGAAAGTGCTGGCCAGGCAGCGAAAAAGCTGGTGGACGGCACGGAGGGGAAGCCGGCGAACAGCGCGACGGAGCACAGTGGAATTCGTACCGGCGATGTCCGCGTCAAGGGGCAGAGTGCGATCGGCCCGGGTGCGACGGCGATCGGCTCAATCGGTCGCGATGCGAACTCCGGCAAGAGGAGAGGCAATCGCCGATGAGCGGTCGATACGCACCTGTCGCTGCCGGCAGGGAGCGGGACCTGGACAACCTCTGGCACGACGTGTTGGAGGAGTCCTCTGGCGATGACCCCCTCGACGAAGCCGATGGGGGTGTGGTTCGCGGACCCCAGGACGGATCACCAACAGCTGCGGAGTCCGCCGACGGCGAGGGTGAGCCCGGCTCGGCGACGGCACCAGCCGTGGAGCCACCGGAGGAGGATGAGCCGGACGACCTCATAGACCCTGGGGACGTGCTGCGCAGGCTGGCTGGCTTGCTGGGCGGTTCAACGATCGACGTTGGCGATGTTCGGGTTCAGGGACAGAACGCCACCGGTCCTGGCGCTGTCGCCATCGGAACGGTCAATGTCACCGCCGGACGATCCAACGGGGCCGGCCGCGTCTGGTTCGAGACCCTAGTCGAGGCCAGTGTCCGTGAGACTGCGAGCGGATACGCGTACGCACCGAGCGACCAGCGGCTCGACCACCATCTCCAGCATCGTCACCTCGTCTGCCTCTCCGGCCTGGTCGGGAGCGGTCGGTTCACTTCGGCCACCCTGGCTGTGGCTCGGAGACACGGCTTCGAGCGGGTCCGTGTGCTTGGTGTCGACCAGTTGGCCGATCTGCTCAGGGCGGAGGCACCGTTGCCCGCTGGGTACGGCTACGTGCTTCGGCTGAGTGAGGCGGCTCTCCTCAAGGTCGACGGGTTCACACTCGTGGCGCTGGCTGCCAGGGCCGAGAGCTCCGCCACGACGCTGATTCTGGTCGGGGACTTCTCCCGGCGGAACCACGACCTTGTCGGTCATATCGTTGAACACCGCTCGGCCCCGGCGGCCGAGGTGTTTCGGGCGCAGCTTCGCAATCAGATCAGAGGACAGTGTGTCGGCTGGTGCACAGGCACATGCGTCGGCCGTTGCGTGGAGCGATACGTAGATGAGGACTGCGTCCAGAGTTCACTGCTGTCGGCCTACCTAGCCAGCGAACCTCGCCCCGGCGAAATCCTCGCGGTCGTCGCGACGATTGCCCGGACGGTTCCCAAGGGCGACGCACTGGCCGAGCGGCTCGAGCAGTTTCTGCCGCTTCAACTACGGGAGCGAGCGGTCGAGATCCTCGACGTGCAACGCGGCGGCGAGGATCTCGACGCGTTTCTTCACGATGAGGTGCGGGCCTTTCGTCTCTCGTGCGCCGTTCTTGCCGGGCAGCCTGTGACCGAGATACAGCAGGCAGCTCAGCGTCTGGCCCGATCCGACTTCCAGCAACCCGCATTGGGCAGCACTCCTTTTCGGGGGTCGGCGCTCGACGCACTGTTAGGGCCGACGCTGGGCCAAGCCGTCACACGGCTGAACGACGCGCGGTTGCCGGGTGGATGCCGAATCGACTTCGCTGCCGGCGCCGAACCACTCCGGTCGGCCTTGCTGGACGTCGCGTGGACAGAATGGTGGTCCCCCAAGCACCTGTTGAACTGGTTGGCAGACCTGATCCGCGGGGACGTTCCGGCGGTCCGACAGGCCGCAGCCGGCGCCATCGGTTGGTCGGCGACACGCGACGTGCAGTCAGCCCTCGACACCGTGGGGGAACTGGCCCGGGAACGGCGGGCAGGGGTTCGGCAGGCCGCGGCGATCGTACTCGTCGCCATGGCGATGCAGCCCGCGTTGCGCACTCGGGTTCGCACCGAACTCGGTCAGTGGGCAGCCGGTTCGGCAGCTCACCTGCGGGACACCGTTGCGCGTGCGTACAGTCTCGGACTGGCCCGGCTCTGGCCAGAGTCGGCGTTGGTCCAGTTGCGCCAGGTGGCGCAGGCCCGAATGCAGCGGCGGAACAACTCCGTCGTCCGAGGGCTGGTCGAGGTGTACCGCAACGGTCACGCGGCGAGCGTTGTGCCGACGCTTGTGGACTGGACGGTGTCCGTCGATCCTGAGGTGCAACTCCACGCCGCACGCACGCTGCGGGTGCTCGCGGACCGCTGGGCAGAACCGCCACGAGAGCACTGGCCGGAATTGCTGCACCTGGTGGACCAGCAAACGATCGATCTGGCAGACCTGTCCATCCTCTGGGCCACCGCCCTCAGTCTGCCGAAGACGGCGTACCGATCGTGGCGGACTCTCGGCTTTTGGCTGGACCGGGCGGACCAGCAGGCAGCCGTCGCCGGCCATTGCCTTCAACTCGTGAGTCACGTGATCGCTGGACATCCTTCCCTGTGTCATCGCCTCGACCATCAACTCCGCCATGTGTGGCGTCCCGTAATGCCCCACAACGACCTGCTAGATGACGTACGACGACTGATCGATGAGGAGACGCGATGACCACGGATCCCGCCGGTGGTCCCGGCACGAGGCCATCCCTACCTAGGCAGCTACAACGCCGTCGGTGGTGGCATGCCATCTTCCCGCCGACCGAACTCCCGTTGCCTCCCGCCCCGCCACCGAGGGTTGTACCTGCCACAGTGACATTCCGCCAGGACGCCCCGGTGCCGATCCTGGTGCCGGCGAAGGGGGATGCGTTCGACTTCCGCCTGCACGTCGTCTACAACTGGACGGCGCAGAACATGATCTACGAAGAGCTTCGGCTCCGCGCCGAACGCTACCTGGGCTGGGCTGCCGGGATTGTTCGGGAGCGGGCGGTGGATCTGGCACGCGAACACGAACCGCATCGCTCGCACGACCTTGAGCGTGCCTTGAACAGTCGTCTCAGTGGCCAACGCTGGCCGCGGGAGGGTGCCCCGCCGCACTTCGGCGTGCTTATCCGCGTCAGCCCGGACGAGCGGGTCCGGGAGCGGCTCCGGCCGTACTGGGAGGAGCGCATCAGGCTTGAGTGTGATCACGAGTTGCAGAAGATCAAGGCGACGCAGGCGGATGAACTGACTCGACGCTGGTGCGGGGTGCTGCAGAGCCTTGAGGACGATCCGGCCACATCGCATGCCGCACGGTTGACCGGCGAGCAGTTCGCTGAGGTGTTCCGTCGGTACGTGGAGGAACGCCGGGAAACCGTTCCCGATCTCGTGAAGCTCCTACGCGAGGCGGTCAGGGGGCACGGTGATCTCGGTATGGGGCCGAGCGAATACACGGAGGCGTGGGATGCGGCCCTGAGGACGTATGAGCGGCAGCACGGACTGTCCGAGCGGGTGAACTGATTCTTGGCGTCCTCTGACGGACAATCGAGGCAGAGGACGCCCCACCCGTCCGCGAGAGGAATCCACCCCTCATCACCATGCATGGGGCTGTATTAAGTTGCAGGTGACCTGCGCCGCTGCTAGCCTTCGTTGCATAGTCATGCGGAGGTGGGTATGGGGATTCGAGTCGCGGTCGCCGGGGCGAGCGGTTACGCCGGAGGTGAGCTGCTGCGCCTGATCGCCGGGCATCCGGAGTTCGATCTTGTCGCCGCCACCGCCCACAGCCAGGCCGGGCACCGCGTCGACGTGGCGCACCCGCAGCTCACCGGGCTCGACCTGGTGTTCGGCGCGACCGACCCGGCGATCCTGGCCGACGCGGACCTGGTCTTCCTGGCCCTGCCCCACGGCGAGTCGGCGACCCTCGCGGCCCAGCTCCCGCCCGAGGTACGCGTCGTCGACCTGGGCGCGGACCACCGGCTCGCCGACCCGTACGCCTGGGCGCAGTACTACGGCGGCACGCACGCCGGCCGGTGGACCTACGGCCTGCCCGAGCTGCCCGGCCAGCGGGAGCTGATCGCCTCTTCCACCCGGGTCGCCAACACCGGCTGCTACGCCGCCGCGATCACTCTGGCGCTCGCACCGCTGATCGCCGACGGCGCGGCCGACCCGGCCGACGTGGTGGTCGTCGCAGCCTCCGGCACGTCCGGGGCGGGCCGGGCGGCGAAGCCGCACCTGCTGGCCAGCGAGGTGCTGGGCGACCTGTCGCCGTACCGGGTGGGCACCCACCAGCACGTGCCGGAGATCAAGCAGGCCACCGGGGCGACGAGCCTGTCGTTCACGCCCGTTCTGGCGCCGATGCCGCGCGGCATCCTGGCCACTGTCACCGCCGTGCCGGCGCGCGGTGTCGACCCGCAGCAGGTGCTGGCTCAGGCGTACGCCGACGCGCCGTTCGTGCAGGTGCTGCCGGAGGGCAGATGGCCGCACACCGGCGCCACGCTGGGGTCGAACTCCTGCCACCTGCAAGCCACAGTGGACGTCGACTCCGGTCGACTGATCGTGCTCAGCGCCCTGGACAACCTGGGCAAGGGCGCTGCCGGCCAGGCCGTGCAGAACGCCAACCTGATGCTCGGCCTGCCGGAGACGATGGGCCTGTCGATCTGGGGGGTCAGCCCGTGAGCGCGAGGAGTGCAGCGCAGCGGAGCCCCGCGGTCGCGAACGAAAGGCAGGCATCGTGAGTGTCACCACCCCTCGTGGGTTCCGGGCGGCCGGGGTGGCCGCCGGTCTGAAGGCCAGCGGCGGCGCGGACGTCGCGCTGGTGGTCAACGACGGTCCGGACGCCGGTGTGGCCGGCGTCTTCACCACCAACCGGGTGAAGGCCGCGCCGGTGCTCTGGACGCAGCAGGTCGTGCAGGGTGGTGTGGTCCGCGCGGTGGTGCTCAACTCCGGTGGGGCCAACGCCTGCACCGGCCCGGCCGGTTTCCAGGACACGCACGCCACCGCCGAGCACACCGCCGCCGCGTTGACCTCGGTGAGCCCGCGGTTGATTCTCGGGGCCGGTGAGGTGGCGGTCTGCTCGACCGGCCTGATCGGTGAGCGGCTGCCGATGCCGAAGCTGCTGCCGGGCGTCCGCTCGGCGATCCGTGGGCTGTCCCGTGACGGCGGGGTGGCCGCCGCCGAGGCGATCATGACTACGGACACGCGGGCGAAGACGACTGTGGCCCAGGGCAGCGGCTGGACGGTCGGCGGGATGGCGAAGGGCGCGGGGATGCTCGCGCCGGGCATGGCCACCATGTTGTGCGTGCTGACCACCGACGCGGTGGCGGGGCCTGCCGTGCTGGACGAGGCGTTGCGTGCGGCCACCCGGGTCAGCTTCGACCGGGTCGACTCCGATGGCTGCATGTCGACGAACGACACCGTGCTGCTGCTGTCCAGTGGCGCGAGTGGCATCGAGCCGACTCCTGCCGAGTTGGCCGCAGCCGTCACCGCGGCCTGTCACGACCTGGCCCAGCAACTGGTCGCCGACGCCGAGGGCGCCACCAAGCAGATCGCCATCGACGTTGTCGGCGCGGCCGACGAGGACGACGCGGTCGAGGTGGGCCGGTCGGTGGCGCGCAACAACCTGGTCAAGACCGCGCTGTTCGGCAACGACCCGAACTGGGGCCGGATCCTCGCTGCGGTCGGCACCACCGCTGCCGCGTTCGAGCCGGACGAGGTGGACGTGGCCGTCAACGGGGTGTGGGTGTGCCGGAGCGGTGCTGCCGCCGAGGACCGGTCGAAGGTCGACCTGACCGGTCGGGACGTGACCATCCGGATCGACCTGCACGCCGGTGCGGCGGAGGCGACGATCTGGACCAACGACCTGTCCCACGCGTACGTACACGAGAATTCGGCCTACTCCACGTGAGCGCGAGGAACGCAGCGCAGCGGAGTCCCGCAGTCGCGATCGAAAGGCTGGCCCGGTGAGCCTCAGCACCGATCTCACCCGTGCCCAGGTCAAGGCGGAGACGCTTATCGAGGCGTTGCCGTGGTTGGCGCGTTTCTCCGGCTCCACAGTTGTCATCAAGTACGGCGGCAACGCCATGACCGACCCCGCGTTGCAGCAGGCGTTCGCCGCCGACATGGTGTTTCTGCGCTACGCCGGTCTCAAGCCGGTGGTGGTGCACGGCGGTGGTCCGCAGATTTCCGCCATGCTGGGCCGGTTGGGCATCGCCAGCGAGTTCCGTGGCGGCCTGCGGGTGACCACTGCCGAGGCGATGGACGTGGTCCGGATGGTGCTTGTCGGGCAGGTCGGTCGCGAGCTGGTCGGGCTGATCAACTCGCATGGCCCGTTCGCTGTGGGTCTCTCCGGTGAGGACGCCCGCCTGTTCACGGCGGTGCGCCGCCCGGCGTACGTGGATGGGCTGCCTGTCGACGTGGGTCAGGTCGGGGACGTCGAGTCGGTCGACGTGTCGGCGGTGACCGACCTCATCGAGGCGGGCCGGATTCCGGTGATCTCCACGGTGGCGCCGGACGTCGACGGGGTGCTGCACAACCTCAACGCGGATACCGCCGCCGCCGCGCTCGCGATCGCGTTGCAGGCCCGCAAGCTTGTCGTGCTCACCGACGTGGCGGGCCTGTACGCCGACTGGCCGGACACCAGCAGCCTGATCTCGGAGATCGTCGCGGACGACCTGGCGAAGCTGCTGCCCAGCCTGGAGTCGGGGATGGTGCCGAAGATGGAGGCCTGCCTGCGGGCGGTGCGTGGGGGAGTGCCTGCGGCGCACGTCGTGGACGGCCGGGTGGCGCACTCCACGCTGCTGGAGGTCTTCACCTCGGAAGGGTTCGGAACGATGGTGGTGCCGGGAGACGGGACGGACGGGGCATGAGCAGCCTGGCGCAACGCTGGACGCAGTCGATGATGGACAACTACGGCACGCCGCCGCTGGCGCTGGTGTCCGGCTCGGGTGCCGTGGTGGTCGACGACGCCGGCCGGGAGTATCTGGATCTGGTCGGCGGGATCGCGGTGAACGCGCTCGGGCACGCCCACCCGGCGGTGGTGGCCGCCGTGTCGAAGCAGGTCGCCACCCTCGGGCACGTCTCCAACCTCTTCATCGCCGAGCCGCCTGTCGCTCTCGCGGAGCTGTTGCTGGCGCTCGCCGGTCGTCCGGGCCGGGTGTTCTTCGCCAATTCGGGCGCGGAGGCGAACGAGGCCGCGTTCAAACTCTCCCGGCGTACCGGGCGCAGTCACGTGGTGGCCACCAACGGTGGCTTCCACGGTCGCACCATGGGCGCCCTCGCGTTGACCGGGCAGCCGGCCAAGGCCGATCCGTTCCGGCCGCTGCCCGGTGACGTGACCCACGTCGACTACGGCGACGTGGCGGCTCTCGAAGCGGCGGTCACCGACGCCACCGCGATGGTGATCCTGGAGCCGATCCAGGGCGAGAACGGTGTGGTGGTTCCGCCTGCCGGCTATCTCACCGCGGCCCGGCGGATCACCGACCGGCACGGCGCGCTGCTGGTGCTCGACGAGGTGCAGACCGGCATCGGGCGTACCGGCCACTGGTTCGCCCACCAGGCCGAGGGCGTGGAGCCGGACGTGATCACACTGGCCAAGGGGCTCGGTGGTGGGCTGCCGCTCGGCGCCACGCTCGCCTTCGGCCGCGCCGCCGACCTGCTCACCCCCGGCTCGCACGGTACGACCTTCGGCGGCAACCCGGTCAGCTGCGCCGCCGCGCTCGCCGTGGTGTCGACGATCGCCCACGAGGGGCTGCTCGACCACGTCAAGCGGGTGGGGGAGCGGCTGCGCCGGGGGATCGAGGCGCTGGGGCATCCGCTGGTCGGCGACGTACGCGGGGCTGGGTTGCTGCTCGGCGTGGTGCTCACCGCGCCGGTGGCGGCGGCGCTCGCGGCGTCACTGCGGGAGGCCGGTTTCCTGGCCAACCCGGTGCAGCCGGGCGTGCTGCGGCTCGTACCGCCGCTGATCCTCACCGCCGACCAGGCCGACGCCTTCGTGGCTGCCCTGCCCGCCGCCCTGGCCGCGGCGACGCCGACCGGCGCGGACCCGGCTCGACCGGGGTCCGAGACGTCCGGGATTCCGGCGCCGTTGACCTCACCCACCATCACCAGTACGGGGACGACCGCATGATCCGGCACTTCCTGCGTGACGACGACCTTTCGCCCGCCGAGCAGTCCACGGTTCTGGACCTGGCGGCGCGGATGAAGGCCGACCGGTTCGGCCACCGGCCGCTTGCCGGCCCGCGTTCGGTGGCGGTGCTCTTCGACAAGCAGAGCCTGCGGACGCGGTTCTCGTTCGACGTCGGCATCGCCGAGTTGGGCGGGCATCCGCTCGTCGTGGACACCCAGGTCACCCACTTCGGCCGGGGCGAGACCCTCATCGACGCCGGGCGGGTGTTGTCCCGCTACGTCGTCGCGATCGTGCTGCGTACCCACGGCGACGACCGGATCGCCGATGTCGCGGCGGGGGCGAGCGTGCCGGTGGTGAACGCGCTCACCGACGGTTTCCACCCCTGCCAGTTGCTTGCCGACCTGCTCACCATCCGCGAGCGGTGTGGTGGCACCGCTGGCCGCACCCTGACCTACGTGGGGGACGGCGCGAACAACATGGCGCAGTCGTACCTGCTGGCCGGTGCGATGGCCGGGATGCACGTGCGGATCGCCGGGCCGGAGGGTTTCGCTCCGGATCCGGACGTCGTGGCGCGGGCGGCGGAGATCGCCGCCGGCACCGGCGGGTCGGTGCGGGTCCTGACCGACCCGGTCCAGGCGGTACGCGACGCCGACGTGGTGGCCACCGATACGTGGACGTCGATGGGGCAGGAGGCCGACGGGTTGGACCGGATCACTCCGTTCCTGCCGTACCAGGTGAACAAGGAACTACTCGGCCAGGCCGCGCCGGACGCCGTCGTGCTGCACTGCCTGCCCGCGCACCGCGGCGAGGAGATCACCGACGAGGTGCTCGACGGGCCGCAGAGCGCGGTCTTCGACCAGGCGGAGAACCGGCTGCACGCCCAGAAGGCGCTCCTGACGTTCCTCCTGAACGCGAACGCCAACGCCGCCGACACGGCCGGCGCGAACGACGACGCCGTCAGTAGCACGGCCGAGGTGGCGCGGTGACCGCCCCGCTGACCCGCGCCGCCCGGCACGCCCGCATCGTGGAGCTGATCCGCGACCGGGCGGTCCGTTCGCAGACCGAGCTGGCCGACCTGCTCGCCGCCGACGGGGTCGGTGTCACCCAGGCCACCCTCTCGCGGGACCTGGAGGAGTTGGGCGCGGTAAAGGTGCGCGGCGGCGACGGCCCGGCCGTCTACCTGATCCCCGAGGACGGCCACCGGCCGCTGCGTGACGCCGAGGCCGCGCCGGCCCGGCTGGTGCGGCTGCTGCGCGAACTGCTCAACGGCGTCGACTCCAGCGGCAACATCGCCGTGCTGCGCACCCCGCCGGGGGCAGCCCAGTACCTGGCCAGCGCGTTGGACCGGGCGGGTCTGCCCGAGATCGTCGGCACCATCGCCGGCGACGACACCATCCTCGTCGTGGCCCGCGAGGCCGTCGGCGGGGCCGCGCTCGGTGAGAAGCTCACCGGTTGGGCCCGCCGGGAAGACACCGTTGAAGGGAACACAGCATGACCGAGCGGGTCGTCCTCGCGTACTCCGGAGGGTTGGACACCTCCGTGGCCATTCCCTACCTGGCCGAGCAGACCGGCGCCGAGGTGATCGCTGTGGCGGTCGACGTCGGGCAGGGCGGCGAGGACCTCGACGCGATCCGGCAGCGGGCGCTCGACTGCGGCGCCGCCGAGGCCGAGGTGGTCGACGCGCGCGACGAGTTCGCCGCCGAATACTGCGTGCCGGCGATCCGGGCGAATGCCCTCTACATGGACCGTTACCCGCTGGTCTCGGCGCTGTCCCGGCCGCTGATCGTCAAGCACCTGGTGGCGGCGGCGCGCCAGCACGGCGGCACCATCGTCTCGCACGGCTGCACCGGCAAGGGCAACGACCAGGTCCGGTTCGAGGTGGGCCTGAACGCGCTCGCCCCCGACCTGAAGATCATCGCCCCGGCCCGGGACTTCGCGTGGACGCGCGACAAGGCCATCGCGTTCGCCGAGGAGAAGGGCCTGCCGATCGACGTGTCGGCCAAGTCCCCGTACTCGATCGACCAGAACCTGTGGGGCCGCGCCGTGGAGACGGGCTTCCTGGAGGACATCTGGAACGCCCCGATCGAGGACCTCTACTCGTACACCGAGGACCCGGCGCAGAGCCGCGACCCGGACGAGGTCGTGATCACCTTCGACGGTGGCGTGCCGGTGGCGCTCGACGGCGAGACCGTCACCCCGTACCAGGCGATCCGGGAGCTGAACCGCCGCGCTGGCGCGCACGGCGTGGGCCGCCTCGACATGGTCGAGGACCGCCTCGTCGGCATCAAGAGCCGCGAGGTGTACGAGGCGCCGGGCGCCATCGCGTTGATCACCGCCCACCAGGAGTTGGAGGCGGTGACAGTGGAGCGGGACCTGGCCCGGTTCAAGAAGGGCGTCGACCAGCGGTGGGGTGAGCTGGTCTACGACGGCCTGTGGTTCTCGCCGCTGAAGGACTCGCTTGACGCGTTCATCGACGACGCGCAGCGGCACGTGAGCGGCGAGGTGCGCATGACGCTGCACGGCGGTCGTGCCACAGTCACCGGCCGGCGCTCCGAGGCGAGCCTGTACGACTTCGGGCTGGCCACGTACGACACCGGGGACACGTTCGACCAGTCCCTGGCGAAGGGTTTCGTGCAGCTTTGGGGGCTGCCGAGTGGAATGGCCGCGGCGCGTGACGCCCGGCTGGGCGGGTGACGAGCATGGGGACCACAATGGGCGGGGTGGACGACAAGAGCTTGACCGAGAACAGCGCGGCCACCAATCGGACAAGCCTGTGGGGTGGCCGGTTCGCCGGTGGCCCCGCCGAGGCGCTCGCCCGCCTGTCGGTGAGCGTGCAGTTCGACTGGCGGCTGGCCCCGTACGACATCGCCGGTTCCCGGGCGCACGCCCGGGTGCTTGCCGGCGCCGGCCTCCTCGACCCGGAGGAGCTGGGCCGGATCCTGGCGGCCCTGGACGACCTGGAGGCGGCGTGCGCCTCGGGGGCGTTCCGTCCCACCGTCGACGACGAGGACGTGCACACCGCGCTGGAGCGGGGCCTGTTGGAGCGGCTCGGCAGCCTCGGCGGCAAGCTGCGCGCGGGCCGGTCCCGCAACGACCAGGTGGCCACGGACCTGCGGCTCTACCTGCGCGATCACGCCCGGGGCGTGGCGAGCCGGCTCGTCGAGCTGGCCGAGGCGCTCATCGAGCAGGCCGAGCGGCACATCGACACCGCCGCCCCGGGCATGACCCACCTGCAGCACGCCCAGCCGGTCACGTTCGGGCACTGGCTGCTGGCGCACGTGCAGCCGCTGCTGCGCGACCTGGAGCGGTTGCACGACTGGGACCACCGGGCGGCGATCAGCCCGCTCGGCGCTGGCGCGCTTGCCGGCTCCGGCCTTCCGCTGGACCCGGTGGCGGTGGCCAAGGAGCTGGGGTTCCGCACGTCGTTCGCCAACTCGATGGACGCGGTGGCCGACCGGGACTTCGTTGCCGAGTTCCTCTTCACCACCGCGATGATCGGGGTGCACCTGTCCCGCCTCGGCGAGGAGGTGGTGCTGTGGACCTCGCACGAGTTCGGGTGGGTGGAGCTGGACGACGCCTTCGCGACCGGTTCGTCGATCATGCCGCAGAAGAAGAACGCGGACATCGCCGAGCTGGCCCGGGGCAAGTCCGGCCGGCTTGTCGGTGGCCTGATGACGGTGCTGACGATGCTCAAGGGCCTGCCGATGACCTACGACCGGGACATGCAGGAGGACAAGGAGCCGGCCTTCGACGCGGTCGACACCTTGGAACTGCTGCTGCCGGCCCTGGCGGGAATGATCTCGACGATGACGGTCCGGGTGGACCGCCTAGTGGCCGCCGCGCCGGTCGGGTTCTCGCTCGCCACGGAGGTCGCCGACTGGCTGGTGCGGCGCAACGTGCCGTTCCGCGACGCGCACGAGATCACCGGCCGTCTGGTGGCGCTCTGCGCGGCCCGCGAATGCGAGCTGGAGGAGGTCTCCGACGCCGACCTGGCCGCCGTCAGCGAGCACCTCGATCCGTCGGTGCGCGACGTGCTGTCGGTCCGCTCGGCGCTCGCGGCCCGGACCACCCCCGGCTCGACCGGCCCCGGCCCGGTCGCCGACCAGCTCGCCGCTGCGGCGGACCGGGTGGCCGGCTGGCGGGACTGGGCCACCGAGCGGGTCGTCCCCCGCTGACCTCGCCGTGGCGCCGGAGCTTCCCGCTTCCGGCGCCGCGGCCGGCTCAGGCCGTCGGGCGCTCGCGCTTCGGGAGCTTCGCCACCACCATGTCGTACGACGAGTCGACGGCCTCGGTCAGCTCGTCGGCGTCGATTCCGCCGTCGAGTTGCAGCGTGTTCCACCCGGACCGGCCGATGTACGCCATCGGACGGGCGTCGTCGGGGTGACGGTGCAGCCACTCATCGGCGATCTCGCGTGTCGCGCCGCACTTCAGACCGACAGTCGGCTGGCCGTCGCCGTTGCCGAGGAACGCGAAGATCCGGCTGCCGACCTTCACCACCTCGTCGTTCTCCCACGGCCGGTCCAGCCACGCTCCCGGCTTGGCCAGGCAGTACGCCAGCATCTCCGCGCGGTCCATGAAGCTCCTCCCGGAATCGTCGTGCGCACAGTGTGCCCGCCCGAGCATCACCCGCGTGCCGCCCTCGCTGGCCGGCGTGCCGGTCAGCCCTCGTGTCGCGGTGCGGGATCGGTGGTCTGCACGGCTGACCGGGCGGCGACCCGCTCGTAGCGCTGCCGGGCGGCCTGCGCGCTGCCCAGCCCCAGCCCGTACGCGATGGACTGCCAGGTGAGCCCCCGGTCGCGGGCCAGGGTCAGCAGCCCCGCCTCCAGGGCGTCGAGTTCGGCGCGTACGTGCGGCAGCAGCGTCAGCGCGGCGGTGAGGTCGGCCGTGTCGACCGGTTCCTCCGTCGGCTCCCGCTCGGCCCCGCCCACGGCCAGCGCGGTGACCAGTGCCACCGCCTCCCACGGGTCCAGCACGGACGGGTGTGCCCAGCGCTGCCGCCGGTCGGCGGTGCCGGCGTGCCGCTCGCTGATGCGGTACAGCGCCTCGTAGGTGCGGTGAGCGCGGGCTCGGGCGGGGTCGGGCGCGGTGAACGGGTCGTCGATGGCTGTCATACCTCGAGCACACCCCATCAACGCCAGATTGTCAACAGAACGTTGAAAGGCCCGCGTCGAGGCTGGAGGGCGACCTGTCCTGCACGCCGGGTTGCCGGCCACGGTTGAGGCGGGGTTTCCTGGTCGGATGAACTACCCCTGGTTGACCGCCCCCGCGAGCGACGTCGCCGAGACCGCACGGACCCTGCTCGGCTGGGAGATCTCGGCCAACGGCGTCCGGGTTCGGCTGACCGAGGTCGAGGCGTACGCGGGCACGGGAGAGGACCCGGCATCGCACGCCCACCGAGGCCCGACACCCCGTACCACCGTGATGTTCGGTCCGGCAGGACACGCCTACACCTACTTCGTGTTCGGCGTGCACTGGTGTCTGAACATCGTGTGCGGCGCTGAGGGGGAGGCGTCCGCCGTCCTACTGCGAGCCGGCGAGGTCGTCGACGGCGTGGACATCGCCCGCAAACGCCGGGGGGAGAAGGTGGCCGACCGCGACCTTGCTCGGGGACCTGCGAGGCTTGTGGTCGCGCTCGGGATCACCGCTTCCGCCAACGGCACGTCAGTGCTCGACGGCACCGGGCCCCTTCTGCTCACGCCGCCGACCCGCCCGGTCGCGGATACGGCCATCTCCGCCGGCCCGAGGGTCGGAGTCGCCGCCGCGCACGACGTCCCGTGGCGTTTCTGGATCACCGGCGACGCCACGGTGAGCACCTACCGGCGGCACACGCCCCGCCGCCGGACCGCGCGGGCGGCCGGTCGCTGATCTGGCGAGTAGATATCGGACACTGTGGAAACAGTGCGTCGGGTTAGGGTCGGCCGGGAGGTGCGGGCATGAGCTTCCGGCTGGCGGCCTACGCCGTGTGCGTCCAGAACGAGCGGGTCCTGCTCGCCCGTTTCGTGTCAGCGTCGGGCAGCCACTGGACCCTTCCGGGTGGCAAGGTCGAGCACGCGGAGGATCCGTTCGACGCGGTGATCCGGGAGGTCGCCGAGGAGACCGGCTGCGAGGCGGTGGTGGAGCGGCTCCTGGGCGTCGACTCCAGAGTCATCCCCGCTGCCGAGGCGCTGCGGGGCCGGGAGCACCAGAACGTCGGAATCTTCTATCAGGTCCGGATCACCGGTGGCACACTCCGGCCCGAGCCGAACGGCGCGACAGCCGAGTCGGTCTGGACTCCGCTAGCCGACGTGGCCTGCCTACGCCGATCAGGGTTGGTCGACGTCGGCCTCGCGCTCGCGCAGACGCTTCCGGCCACCGGCCACGTCGCCCCGGTTCCGGTCGGCGGTCTCGTCCAGCACTGAAACGGCAGGTGTGTGTCCGGCGAACCTGTCGGAGGGTGTGGCCATAATCACCGCACCTGTCCGTGGACGGTTCGGAGGACGTCATGGCAACACTGCTCGCGATCGGCACCGCCAAGGGGCTGTTCCTCGCCACGAGCGCCGACGACCGGCGCAGTTGGGAGGTCACCGGCCCGCACTTTCCGATGACCGGTGTGTATGCCGTGGCGGTCGACACCCGGCGGTCCACCCCTCGGCTGCTCGCCGGGATGACCAGCTCACACTTCGGGCCCAGCGTCGCCACGAGCGACGACCTCGGCGCCTCCTGGGACGAGCCCGACGAGGCACCCGTCGCGTTCCCGTCCGACACGGGCGCGACGCTGGGCCGGGTCTGGCAGTTGACTCCGGCCGGCCCCGACGAGCCGGACGTGGTCTGGGCGGGCACCGAGCCGTCGGCGTTGTTCCGCTCCACCGACGGCGGCCGTACGTTCGAGCTGGTCCGCTCACTCTGGGACCATCCGCACCGGCAGCAGTGGGAGGCCGGGTTCGGCGGCCAGGCAGTGCACACAGTGCTGCCCCACCCGCGTGACCCGGCTCGCCTGCTGGTCGCGATGTCCACCGGCGGGGTCTACCGCTCGCAGGACGCGGGGGCGAGTTGGGCTCCGGCGAACACCGGCATCCGCGCCTACTTCCTGCCCGACGAGTGGCCGGAGTTCGGCCAGTGTGTGCACAAGGTCGCGCGGGACGCCGGCAACCCCGACCGGCTGTACGCGCAGAACCACCACGGCGTCTACCGCTCCGACGACGACGGCACCACCTGGTCGTCCATCGCCGACGGGCTGCCCAGCGACTTCGGTTTCCCGATGGTGGCCCACCCCGGGCGTGCCGGCGTGGTGTGGACGTTCCCGCTTGTGGCCGACGGCGAGCGCTTCCCGGCCGACCACCGGTGCCGGGTGTTCCGTTCGGTCGACGCGGGGGCGAAGTGGGAGCCGCTGTCGGTGGGGTTGCCGGAGGGGCCGTTCTATCCGGCGGTGCTGCGCGACGCGATGTGCGCGGACGACGCCGCCCCGGGCGGGGTCTACTTCGGCACCCGCTCCGGCGAGGTCTACGCCAGCCGCGACGAGGGTGACTCCTGGTCGCAGGTGGCCGCGCATCTGCCCGATGTGCTCTGCGTCCGGGCCGCGGTGATCTGAGTGGTCACCGTGCTGCTGCCCGGCCCGCTGCGGGGCGAGGCCGGCGGCGCCAGTCGGCTGACCGTCGACGCCGGTGGCACGCTGCGGGCGGTCCTCGACGAGCTGGCCGCCGTCCACCCCCGGTTGGCCCGACGCATCCGCGACGAGCGCGGCGAGCTACGCCGCTACGTCAACGTCTACGTCGACGGGGAAGACTGCCGGCACTCCGGCGGGCTGGCCACGCCCGTCGGTGAGGGCGCCCAGGTGCAGGTGCTGCCGTCGGTGGCGGGCGGGTGAGCGGCCCCTGGCAGTGACCGGCGCCACTGCGAGGCGTCCCGCTGGCGGAATAGTTGACTCGTCAAATAAGTTGTGAGCTGCGTCCGGGTACCACAGACCCGGTTCGACACGCGAGGAGCTGGTCATGCAGTTCGGAGTCTTCACCGTCGGGGATGTCACGGTCGATCCGACCACCGGTCGGGAGCCGACCGAGCATGAGCGGATCAAGGCGATGGTCGCCATCGCGCTCAAGGCCGAAGAGGTCGGGCTGGACGTCTTCGCCACCGGCGAGCACCACAACCCGCCGTTCGTGCCGTCGTCGCCGACCACCATGCTTGGCTACATCGCGGCCCGCACCGAGCGGCTGCTGCTGTCCACAGCGACCACGCTGATCACCACAAACGACCCGGTGAAGATCGCCGAGGACTACGCGATGCTCCAGCACCTGGCCGACGGTCGGGTCGACCTCATGATGGGCCGTGGCAACACCGGCCCGGTCTACCCGTGGTTCGGCAAGGACATCCGCGCCGGCATCCCCCTTGCGATCGAGAACTACGACCTGCTGCGCCGGCTGTGGCGCGAGGACGTGGTCGACTGGAAGGGCCGCTACCGCACGCCGTTGCAGTCGTTCACCTCGACGCCGCGCCCGCTCGACGGCGTACCGCCGTTCGTCTGGCACGGCTCGATCCGCAGCCCGGAGATCGCCGAGCAGGCCGCCTACTACGGTGACGGCTTCTTCGCCAACCACATCTTCTGGCCCAAGGAGCACACCCAGCGGATGGTCGGGCTCTACCGCGAGCGGTACGCGCACTACGGCCACGGCACCGCCGACCAGGCCATCGTCGGCCTCGGCGGGCAGGTGTTCATGCGCCGCAACTCGCAGGACGCCGTCCGGGAGTTCCGGCCGTACTTCGACAACGCCCCGGTCTACGGGCACGGGCCGTCGCTTGAGGAGTTCACCCGGGAGACCCCGCTGACAGTGGGCAGCCCGCAGCAGGTCATCGACCGCACGCTGGGCTTCCGCGAGTACGTCGGCGACTACCAGCGCCAGCTGTTCCTGGTGGACCACGCCGGGCTGCCGCTGAAGACGGTGCTGGAGCAGCTCGACCTGCTCGGCGAGGAGGTCGTGCCGGTGCTGCGCAAGGAGTTCGAGTCGCTGCGCCCGGCGCACGTGCCGGACGCGCCCACGCACGCCTCACTTGTCGCCACGGCCGGCGGCGGCGCGGACAGCACAGTGCACGCCGTCGACGACGTCACCGGCAAGGCGCCCGAGGTGGCCCGATGACCCAGCGCACAGTGGCCGTGGTCTCGGCGGGGCTGAGCCAGCCCTCGTCCACCCGGCTGCTCGCCGACCAGCTCGCCGCGGCCACCCGCGACGAGCTGGCCCGGCGCGGCAACACCGTGCAGCTGCGCGTCGTCGACCTGCGGGAGTACGCCCACGACGTGGTGAACAACATGCTCACCGGGTTCCCGCCGGCCGCGCTACGCGAGGCCGTCGACGCGGTGACCGGGTCCGACGGGCTCATCGCCGTCACGCCGATCTTCAACGCGTCGTACAACGGGCTGTTCAAGTCCTTCTTCGACGTGCTGGAGGCCGAGTCGCTCGTCGGCCGGCCGGTGCTGATCGGGGCCACCGGCGGCACCGCACGGCACTCGCTGGCGCTGGAGCACGCCATCCGCCCGATGTTCAGCTACCTGCGGGCGGTGGTGGTCCCCACATCGGTCTTCGCCGCGCCGGAGGACTGGTCCGGTGGCACCGCCGACGGAGCCCTGCGGGGCCGCATCGGGCGCGCTGCCGGCGAGTTGGCCGACCAGGTGGAGCTCCGGCCGCCCGCCAGCGGCCCGGCCGACCCGTTCGCCCTCACCACCGACTTCCTGCAGATGCTCGGCAGAGGCGACGACGCCCCGGTCAACTAGGCCGGGTACGGATGCGCGACAAGCACAGGGCAGTGTGCGTGCTGGATGACTGCCTGGCTGACCGAGCCGAGCAGCAGACCGGTGAATCCGTGCCGGCCCCGGGTGCCCACGACCAGCAACGACGCAGTGGCGCTGGCCTCGATGAGCCCCTGGGCCGCGCCGGCTGCCCGGACCGGATGCTCGCGTACCACCAGGTCGGGATACTCGGCGCGGACGGCGGCGGACGCGTCGGCGAGCAGCCGCACCGCCTCGGCCTGGTACGCGGCCTGCGACTCCTCGATCTCCTCCGGCGTGGCGCGGTCCTCGCCGGGCGGGCCGACGTGCACAAGCACCAGCGGCACCTTCCGTAGCGTCGCCTCGGCCGCGCCGTAGCCGGCGGCGAGTCGGGACGCCTCGGAGCCGTCCACGCCGACAAGCACCGGAGCGTCCATGTCGATGGGCTGCTCGTCCGGGCGGACCACGAGCACCGGGCAGTGCGCGTGCGCGGCCACCTGCGCGTCCACCGAGCCGAGCAGCAGCCCGACGAACCCGCCCAGTCCTCGACTGCCCACCACCACCAGGTCGGCCCGGCGGGACTCCTCGACCATTGTGGCGCCGGGTCCACCGGCGACCTGGCGCACCTCGACGCTGAGGCCGGGCCACCGGTCGGCGAGGTCCGCCGCGGTGCGCTCAAGCATCTTCTGCGCCTCGGCCGACGGCGCCGGCACCCCGAGGTCGTACGGGTTGAGCGGCACGCCGTAGCCGAGGGGGTGCAGGTAGCCGTGCACAAGCAGCAGTGGCCGGGACCGGAGCAGGGCGGCGCGGGCGGCGTGTTCCGCGGCGACGAGGCTTGACGGCGATCCGTCCACGCCTGCCACGACAGGTCGGTTCATCGGGCTCTCCCAGGGTCGGTCAGCTCATTGTCGGCGGTGCGTCCCCGGCGACGCCGCCGAACGCGCCGGCACGGACCAGCCGGGCGGCTCCGCCCGCGTCGACGCGATCACGGGTCCGCGCCGACCCGGGTGCGGCCGGCGCGGACAACGCGACGTCAGTTCTTCTTGCTCTGCCGGATGACAGCCACCGGGCTCTGCGAGTGGTGCAGCACCGCGTGGCTCACCGAGCCGAGCAGGACGCCGGCCAGCGCGCCCCGGCCGCGTGCCCCGACAACTGTGAGCTGCGCCCCGGCCGACTCCTCCACAAGCAGCCGGGCGGGCGCGCCGTAGGCCACCCGCTGCCGTACGTGCACGTCCGGGTACCGCTCGGACCAGCCGGCGAGCGCCTGGGCGAGGACGCGCTCCTCTTCGGCGGCGAGCGCCTGCACGTCGTAGCCCAGCGGCAGGAGGTCGCTCGGCGGGACCGGGATGGTCCAGCCGTGCACGGCCACCAGGTTGGTGCCCCGCAACGAGGCGGCCTCGTAGGCGAAGCCCAGCGCCTCGGCGGACAGCGTCGAGCCGTCGACCCCGACCACTACCGGCCCGTCGGCGCGGGCCTCACCCTTGACCACGAGCACCGGGCAGTCGGCGCGGGCGGAGACCTGCACCGCCACCGAGCCGAGCAGCAGCCCGCCGAACCCGCCCAGGCCCCGGCTGCCGAGCACCAGCAGCTTCGCGTCCCGCGCCTCGGCCAGCAGCACCGGCGTGGCGGCGCCGTCGATCACGGCGCCGGTGACGGTGAGGTCCGGAGCGACCTTGGTGGCCTCGGTCACCGCTTCGGCGACGAGCTTGTCGGCCTGGGCGCGGAACCCGGCGTCGGCGGGAGCGCCCGGCGCCGGCGTCAGCGGCACCTCGTAGAGCGGCCAGATGAACGCGTGCACCACCCGCAGCGCCCGGCCTCGCGTTGAGGCCTCGCGGGCGGCGACCCGCACCGCCTCCAGCGCTGATGTCGAACCGTCAACAGCCACCACCACGGGGGCACCGGATCGCTTGGTCATCACGTTCCTCCTCTGTTCGAGCTCCATTCTCCTACGGCGTCGGCCCGATGATCAGGGCAGGAGGGTAGGAGGCCGGGGGCCATTGGTCCCGTCGCCGGCCCGCGACCGCCACCGGAAGGCGTCCGCGTGCCGACGACGGCGGCCCGGCATCCGCCTACCGCGACTGCCCGTCGGCGGCGTCCGGGCGCCTCGACTGCGGCACGGCGTCGGCGTGCTGCGGCTGCCTGTCGGTGGCGTCCGAGCGTCGCGACTGCGGCCCGGCGGTGCCGTCCACAGCACCGTCGGACGGTGCCGGCGGCGTCGGACGGCGTCGGGTCAGCCGCAGCACCAGGCCGGGCAGGGCGCTGACCGCCGCGCAGGCCAGCAGCACTGCCGGTGTCAGCGGCTCGGTGTCGAGCAGCTCGCGCAGCGGGGGGAGCAGCACTCCGCCGACCTGGAGCAGCGCCGACACGGCGACCGCGACGAGCAGGCCGGGGTTGCCGCGTCGAGTGCCCGCCGGCCGGGGAGCCCGGACCGCCAGCGCCACGCCGAGCTGGGCCAGCCCGAGCACGACGAAGACCACGGACTGCCAGGGCAGGTCCCGGGCAGCGGCGACCACGCCGGCGCCGAGCACCACGGCGGCGATCAACGCGCCGGTGAACAGGACGTCGCGGCCCAGACCGGCACCGAGCACCGACTCCTGCGGCGAGCGGGGCGCTCGACGCAGCGTGCCGGGTTCGGCCGGTTCCGCGCCGAGAGCCACCCCGGGCACTCCGTGGGTCAGCAGGTTCACCCAGAGGATCTGTGCGGGTTGCAGGGGCACTGCCAGGCCGAACAGCGGGCCGACAAGCATCACCAGGATTTCGGCGACTCCACCGGCGAGGGCGTACCGCAGGAACCGGCGGATGTTGTCGTAGATGCGCCGGCCCTCGCCGATCGCTGTGGTGACGGTGGACAGGTCGTCGTCGACGAGGACCAGGTCGGCGGCCTGCCGGGCGACCTCGGTGCCGCCGCCCATCGCCACCCCGATGTCGGCGCGGCGCAGCGCTGGCGCGTCGTTGACCCCGTCGCCTGTCATCGCTACCACATGGCCACGGGACTGCAGGTCGGCGATGATGTCGAGCTTCTGTTCCGGCTGTGTCCGGGCGAAGACCCGGGTGTCCGGATGCGTGGGCGTGGAGTCGTCGTCGCCACGGGCCAGCGGGTCACCGTCGCGCCACAGGCCCAGCTGTGAGCCGATCGCGGCGGCGGTGGCCGGGTGATCACCGGTGATCAGCAGCAGACGTACCCCGGCGGTGTCGAGACTGTCGGCGATCTCCGGAGCGGCCGCGCGTAGCGGGTCACCGACGGCGGTCAGCCCCAGCGGGCGCAGGCCGGTCGGCGCGGCGAGGTCTGGCACGGTGTCCACCAGGGCGGCGGCCACGGCGAGGACCCGCAGCCCTTCGGCGGCGAGTTGGTGGGCGCCGCGGGTCAGCGCGGCGATCTCGTCGTCGGTGGCGTCGAGCAGCGTCGAGTTGAGGACGCTCTCCGGAGCGCCCTTGCAGACCACGAGGTAGCGCTGGTCGCAGGACCGGTGCACGGTGACCATCCGGCGTTGCGCCTGGTCGAAGGGGTGCTCGGCTACCCGTGGCCAGGCAGCGCGGGTGGTCTGCGGGTCGAGGCCGGCGCGGGCGGCGAAGGCGACGAGCGCCGCTTCGAGCGGGTCGCCCACGGCACCCCAGTCCGGTCGCTCGTCGTCCGGAGGTGACAGGGCGGCGTCGTTGCAGAGCAGACCGGCCCGCGCCAGCCGGCGCAGGTCCTCCGGTACGGCCACCGCGGCACCATCCCGGTGTACGGCGCCGTGCGGGGCGTACCCGCTGCCGGTGACCTGGTATCGCGCCCCGTCGGTGGTGACGACCTGCTGCACCGCCATCCGGCCCTCGGTGAGGGTGCCGGTCTTGTCGGAGGCGATCACGGTCACCGAGCCGAGGGTCTCCACAGCGTGCAGCCGGCGCGGGATGGCCTTCGCGGCGGCCATCCGGCGTGCGCCCAGCGCCAGGGCCAGGGTCACCACCGCAGGCAGCGACTCGGGCACCGCCGCGACGACAAGGCTCACCGCCGTGACGGCCATGTCCACGACCGGTCGGCCGCCGATCACCCCGATCGCGAAGACCAGCCCAGACAGCGCGACAGCGATCAGACCGAGTGTGCGGCCCAGGGCCGAGAGCCGGCGCTGCAACGGTGTGGCCGACGGGCGGGTGCCCGCCACAAGTGTGCTGATCCGGCCCAGCGCGCTCGCCGGCCCCGTCCGGATCACGGTGCCGTCGGCGCGTCCGGTGGTGACGACAGTCCCGGCCAGCGCCTCCTGACCGGCGGTGCGCCCCACCGGCACGGACTCACCGCTCAACGCGGATTCGTCCAGTTGCAGCCGGTTGGCCTCGACCAGCAGCAGGTCGGCCGGCACGATGTCGCCGGCCTCGATCCGGACCAGATCGCCGTGCACCAGGTCGGCGGCCGGGACGGCCTGGTCGCGGCCGTCGCGCACCACCCGGGCGGCGGGGGCGGCGAGTTGGCCAAGCGCCGCGATGGCCCGGTCCGCGCGGATTTCCTGCACCAACCCGATGACCGTGTTCACCAGCACGACCAGGAGGATCACTGCGGTGTCCGGGTAGTCGCCGAGCGCGGTGGTGACCACTGCCGCGGCGAGCAGCAACGCGACCAGTGGGTCGGTGAGCTGGCGCAGGACCCGGAGGACCACATGCCGGCGCGGTGGCGGCGCCACCGCGTTGGGTCCGTTCGCCTGCAGCCGGGCGGCGGCCTCCGCCGAATCGAGCCCTCCCGGGGTGGGCACGTCGACCGTTGCCTCCAGCGTTCGGACCGGTACGCCGGTCTTGGCCACCGTGAGCTCCCTACCTCGCGCGGCGTGTCGAAGGCACGCCATCCCCACCCACCTTCGCGCGGTGGGCTCCGGGGAGGCAGGGGCGTTGCGCCCGCTGGACCCGGGACCAACGGCCCGTGTCGGGGCCGCGCCGCGAAACACCGCTTGCACGATACTACGTATGTTCGTAGTATCGACGCATGACGCACATCGAAGAGCGACTCGCCGCGCTGGAGGCACAGGTCGCCGCCCTGACCGAGCGCCTGACGTCGACACCCGCCCCGCCGGACACACCACCCGCGCCCGAGGGCACCTTCTGGGCTCTCGACGGCCTCAAGCAGCGCCTGCCGTCCGACGGCACGGGCGCCGTCCTCTACACCGGCACCGTCCGCGTCGCCGACCAGCACTACGACTGGCAGTACGGGCGCACCGTCGACGATCTGCTCGACGGCGACTGGACGGAGCTGGCCGCCACCCTGTCCGCGCTGGCCCACGGGGTGCGGCTCCGGCTGTTGCGGGAGGTTCTCGGCGGCCGGCAGGGCACTGGCGAACTGGCCGAGATCGAGGAGTTGGGCACCACCGGCCAGCTCCACCACCACCTACGCCAGCTCACCGCCGCCGGTTGGCTGCGCAGCGTCGGCCGGGGCCGGTACGCCGTTCCCGCCGAACGCGTGGTGCCGCTGCTGGCCATCCTCGCCGCCGCCGGCCGATAAGCCGGCCCACGCCCGTCGCAGCCCTCGATCGTCGAGCCACCGCCAGGTGGCCACCCCTCCGACCGAAGGAACAGCATGCGGAGAACAATCGTCACCGCACTCGTCGTGGCGCTCGCCGCCGGCCTCGTCGGGGCCGCGCTGATGCCCCGCGTCCCGCGTCTCGGCGCACAGGTGACCGGCGACCCCGACCTCGCTCGCACCGCCCGGGCGGCCGTGCCCGACCCGAAGGGGCACCGCGGGCTCGCCGTAGCCCTGGTCGAGAACGGGCGGATCCGCACCGCCGGCCTGGGCGACCGGGACCCCGACGGCCGGCCCGTCGAGACCGGCACCGCGTTCGAGATCGGGTCGGTCACCAAGGTCCTCACCGGAATGCTCCTCGCCGACCAGGCCGCCGCCGGTGTCGTGCGCCCCGACGACCGGCTCGGCGACACGTGGCCCACGGTCACCGGCCCCGCCCGCGACGTCACGCTGGCCGAGCTGTCCAGCCACCGGGCCGGCCTGCCTCGGCTGGCCGCCGGCTCCGCGCTGGGCTGGGCGCGCGTCCTCTGGTCCAACGTCTCCGGCGGCAACCCCTACGCCGGGCAGGACGTCCACGGCGTCCGGAACATCGCCGACCGGGCCACCCCCGGCGACGGGCGCGGCGAGGTGCACTACTCCAACGTCGGCCCGTCCGTTCTCGGCCAGGCGCTCGCCGCGAAGGCCGGCGCGACCTACCCCGATCTGCTGGAGGCACGGCTGCTGCGGCCCCTCGGAATGACCGCGACCGTGGTCGCCACCGGGGCCGACGACCTGCCGGCCGACCGCGCCCACGGAAGCCGGGCCGGTGGGCGGCCGTCCGACCCCTGGTGGGGAGCCGGGTACGCCGCAGCCGGTGTCGGCCCCTGGTCCACAGCCGAGGACCTGGCCCGCCTGGTCGCGGGCACCCTCGCCGGCACCGCGCCGGGCGCCGACGCCGCCACCGCCCGCTTCCGCAGCGACGACGACACCCGCATCGGGTACGGGTGGTTCACCACCCGCCACGGCGACCGCGAGATCGTCTGGCACAACGGCGGGACCGGCGGGTTCCGCTCCTACGTCGGCTTCGAGCGCGCCACCGGTCGGGCGGTGGTGGTGCTCGCCAACACCGACAAGGGCGTCGAGGCGGTCGGTCTGCGACTGCTCGGAGTGGCGCAGGAAGACGCCGAGGCGGCGACGCCGGCACTGCCACTGTGGATCGGCGCCGGTCTCGCGGTGGCCTTCACCTTCGTCGGCGGCCTCTCCCTGTTCGGCACCGCCCGCCGACGTGAACTGGACCGCGTGACCCTGCTGGCTTCCACGGTGTGGGCGTTCGCCTACCTCGGTCTCGGGCACCGACTGGGGGACTGGTCCCTGGTGCCCGCCTGGCTGTGGCCGCTCGGAGCGGGTCTGTCGGCGGCGGCGGTGGCCCTGGCGGCGACCCGGTGGCGTGCCCTGCCGGCGGTCGACGCGCGGGTGCCCTGGCGTCGCCTGCTGTCGGTGGCGAGTTCCCTGTGCGCCGCCGCGTTGGCCGTGGCGGCCGTGATCGCCTGAGCCGCACCGCATGTGGCCGGTCGTGCGGGTCACCACCGTGAGCGGACGGCCGTCGGAGCAGCTGCGGCCGGCTCAGACTGTCACCCCTGCTGCGTACCCTCGTCCGATGACCTTCGACGTGCGGCTGCGCCCGGTCCGCGAGGACGACCTCGTGGAGTTCTTCCTGCACCAGCAGGACCCGGAGGCCAACCGGATGGCCGCGTTCGGCCCCGAGGACCCGTCCGACCACCGGGAGTTCGCCAGGCACTGGGCGCGGGTGCTCACCGACCCGGCGAACGTGGTCCGCACCATCGAGGCCGACGGCGAGGTCGTCGGCCACGTCACCGCCTTTCCGGTGGGCGACCGCACCGAGGTCAGCTACTGGATCGATCCGGCCCGGTGGGGCCGGGGTCACGCCACGGCGGCCCTGACCGCCCTGCTGCGCGAGCTGCCCCGGCCGGTGCACGCCCGCGCCGCCAAGGACAACGCCGCCTCGCTCGCGGTGCTGCGCAAGTGCGGCTTCGTCGTGGTCGGCGAAGACTCGGGGTACGCCAACGGCCGCGGCGCCGAGGTGCAGGAGTGGCTGCTCGAACTGCCCACCGAAGGGCCTGACCTGGGCGGGCACTAGTCTCGCGGGGTGAACTGGTTGGATCTGGTCGGCTGGGCCGGCTCCGCGGTGCTGGTCTGGTCGCTGCTTCAGTCGCGCGTCCTGCGGTTGCGCGCCCTCAACCTCGTCGGCTGCGTGGTACTGATCGGCTACAACGCCGCCATCGAGGTCTGGCCCATGGTGGGTCTCAACATCGTCCTCGCGGTGATCAACATCTGGTACCTGCGGGCGATGCTCGCCACCCGCCACGACGAGCAGACCTACCAGGTGGTGGAGGTCGGCGTCGGCGACCAGTTCCTGGCCCACACGCTGCGGGTGCACGGGCCGGACATCGCCCGGTTCAACCCCGACTTCCACTGGGACCCGACCGCCGCGAACCGCTCGGCCTTCCTCGTGGTCACCGCCGACGAGGTCGTCGGCGTGGTGCTGTCGCACGCCGAAGCCCACGGGGTCGCCCAGATCGACCTGGACTACGTCACCCCGAAGTTCCGCGACTTCACCCCCGGCGAGTTCGTCTACCGGCGCAGTCGCCTCTTCACCGAACGGGGTTTCCACAGGGTCATCAGCCCGCCCGGCATGGTCGCCCCCTACTACCATCGGCTCGGCTTCCGCCCGGAGGGCGACTCGTACGTCCTGGACCTTCCCGCCGCGCCGGTCACCGGATCCGCGTAGCGCCGCCCCGGCAGGATTCGGCAGGCATCCGACGGGGCACAGACACGCGTACGCCGGGCGGGGTCACCGACCGGCGGGCGCCGCGCGGACCGGCCGGCGCCTCCACCGGAGAGGGAGCGAACGCGGCGTGCAGAGCTACGGGAGCCAACTGGCCCTGGTCGGAATTCTGATCGTCATCAACGCGCTCTTCGCCGGCAGTGAGATGGCGTTGGTGTCGCTGCGGGACAGCCAGATCCAGCGGTTGGAGCGCACCAGCCGCGCCGGGCGGGTGCTGGCCCGGCTGGCGAAGGATCCGAACCGCTTCCTGGCCACCATCCAGATCGGCATCACCCTTGCCGGCTTCCTGGCCTCCGCGGCGGCGGCGGTCTCGCTTGCCAAACCCCTCGTGCCCCTGCTCGGGGTGTTCGGCGGCGCCGCCGAGACGGTGGCGATCGTGGCGGTCACCCTCGTGCTGACCTTCGTCACCCTGGTCTTCGGCGAGCTGGCCCCCAAGCGGATCGCCATGCAGTCGGCCGAGCGCTGGGCGCTGCTGGTGGCACGCCCGCTCGACCTGCTCGCCGCCTTCACCCGCCCGGCCGTCTGGGCGCTCGGCGCGACAAGCGACCTGGTGGTCCGCCTGTTCGGACTCAACCCGAAGCACGAGCCGGACGAGATCGGCCCGGACGAGCTGCGCGACATCGTCGCCGGCAACCACGGCTTCACGAAGGAACAACGCACCATCATCGCCGGCGCAGTGGAGATCGCCGACCGACGGTTGCGGGCCGTGCTCGTACCCCGGTTGCAGGTCTTCACGCTCGACAGCGGGACCACGGCGGAGGCCGCGCGGCTGGTGCTCGCCGCCACCGGGCACTCCCGGGCGCCGGTGGTGCGCCACGGCGGCCTGGACGACACCGTCGGCATGATCCACCTGCGTGACCTGGTGGGTGTGCCCGACGAGCGTCCGATCGACGAGATCGCCCGCCCGCCGATGCTGCTGCCGGACTCGCTGCCCGTGGTGGACGCGCTGCGTCAGTTCAAGGCCGAGCGCCAGCACATCGCGCTGGTGGTGGACGAGCGCGGCGCCGTCGACGGGATCGTGACGCTTGAGGACATCCTGGAGGAGATCGTCGGGGAGATCTACGACGAGACCGACCGGGACGGCTTCTCGGTGCGCCGCGACCCGGACGGCGCGCTGCTGCTGCCCGGCACCTTCCCGGTCCACGACCTGCCGGACATCGGCGTCGAGCTGCCGTCGAGGCCGGCCGGTGACTACACGACGGTCGCCGGGCTGGTGCTCACCCACCTCGGGCACATCCCCACCGTCGCGGGGGAGGAGATCACCATGGACGGCTGGGTGCTCATGGTGGCCGGCATCGACCACCGGGCCATCGCCGAGGTACGCCTGAGCCGGGTACCCGACGAGGTCGACACCGATGCTGACAGCGACGCCGAGCCGGTGCTGGACGAGGCCCGCAGCTGACCGTCAGTCGTTGGAGAGGTTCTGGAGCCGGACCTGACCACGGGCGACCAGCCGCTCGTCGGCGTCGGTGATCTCCACCTGCCAGAGCTGCTGGCTGCGGCCCCGGTGCACGGGAGTGCCAACCGCCCGCAGCTCGCCGTCGCGGACGGCCCGCAGGAAGTCGGTCTGGTTCGACACTCCCACCACCGTGCCCCGGTCAGCCAGCCAGAGCCCGCCGCCGACACTGGCCGCGGTCTCCACCACCGAGCAGTACACGCCCCCGTGCTGGATCCCGAACGGCTGGTGCAGCTCCGGTCGGACCTGCCAGCTGATCACCACCCGATCGGCTGTCGCCTCCTCGAACTTCAGGCCCAGCAGGGCCACGAGCCCACCGGTCAGGTCCAGCATCTCCACGAAAAACCCCCTCGATCAACAATGCGCAAGCGTAACGGGGTCAGGTTGCGCGAAACCCGGTACGGGTCCGCGCCGGCGATGGGGGAGAATCGGTGACCGTGACCGACAGCAGCCTCCCGCCCTCCGGGCGGGCCTCCCTGACCGATGACCTGCTCTGGCGGGGCCTGATCCAGGACTCGACCGGCCCCGACGAGCTACGCGAGCTGCTCGACGGTGGGAGTGCCGCCACCTATTACGTGGGCTTCGACCCCACCGCGCCGAGCCTGCACGTCGGCCACCTCATGCAGGTCACCATGGCCCGCCGGCTGCAACTCGCCGGCCATCGGCCGTTGCTGCTGGTCGGCGGGGCGACCGGGCAGATCGGTGACCCGAAGGAGACCGCCGAGCGGACGCTCAACCCGCCCGAGGTGATCGCCGGCTGGGTCGACCGCATCCGCGACCAGCTCGCGCCCTTCGTGTCGTACACCGGTGAGAACGCGGCGCAGCTGGTCAACAACCTCGACTGGACCGGCGAGATGTCGGTGGTCGAGTTCCTGCGCGACGTGGGCAAGCACTTCCCCGTCAACAAGATGCTGGCGCGGGAGGTGGTGCGGGCCCGCCTGGAGACCGGCATCAGCTTCACCGAGTTCAGCTACCAGCTTTTGCAGGCAAACGACTTCTTCGAGCTGCACCGCCGGCACGGCTGCCAGCTCCAGTTCGGCGGCTCCGACCAGTGGGGCAACATCACCGCCGGCGTCGACTACGTACGCCGGCGTGGCGCGGGGCCGGTGCAGGCGTTCACCACGCCGCTTGTCACAAAGGCCGACGGCACCAAGTTCGGCAAGACCGAGGGCGGCGCCGTCTGGCTCGACCCCGCGATGACCAGTCCGTACGCGTTCTACCAGTTCTGGCTCAACGTCGAGGACCAAAAGGTCGACCGCTACCTGCGGTACTTCAGCTTCCGGTCGCGTGCCGAGCTGGAGGAGTTGGCACAGGCGACGGCCGAGCGACCTGCCGCCCGGTTGGCCCAGCGCGCGCTCGCCGAGGAGCTGACCACGCTGGTGCACGGCGCCGAGGAGACCCGACAGGCGATCGCCGCCAGCCAGGCGCTGTTCGGTCGCGGGTCGCTCGACGACCTGGCCCCGGAGACGCTGCGCGCGGCACTGGCCGAGGCCGGGCTGGTGCAACTCTCCGGCGACCTGCCGGACGTGGCGGGGCTGCTGCGGGAGTCCGGCCTCGTCAGCGGTCTCAAGGAGGCCCGCCGGGTGATCGCCGAGGGCGGCGCCTACGTCAACAACAACCGAGTGACCGAGGTGGACGCTGCCGTGTCGCCGACCGACCTGCTGCATGGGCGTTACCTGGTGCTGCGCCGCGGGAAGCGCTCCTTCGCCGGCGTTGAGCTGGGCGGATAGTCAACTGTCGACGGTGTGACGGGGGACGCGTCCGGCGGATTTGACGATCATCCCGCCGGACGCGTAACTTTCTCTCTGCCAGCGCGGAACGGACGAAACAGGCGAAAGCCTGCAAGGCCGGAGCGCGGGAAGGCCATCGGGTCGGAGGGGTTTTGCTCCTTGGATCTGGTGCCGGGTGGTGCCAAACGATCCGCTGCGAGGCGGATTTGGTGCGGCGAGACCGACCGGGTAAGGTAGTCAGTCGGCAGGGAAACGGGCGAGCGAGCGGGAAACCGCTGCGGCCGGCCTGTCGACACCCATGACGAGGCGGCGCAAGCCGGTCGAGACATGGCGCCTGCAACACGGGATGAAGCACGACGAACCGCGAAACACCGGTTTGACACGGCAGAAACCCGCAGGTAACGTAGTAAAAGTGCCTGGCGCTGGAAAGCGCCGGAGCGCAGAGCGGTAAAGCCCCGCGAAGGAGCCCACAAGTTGGGTTGCTGGTCGGTGTGTGGTTGTTCTTTGAGAACTCAACAGGGTGCTTTGTAAAGCCAGTGCCAATTATGATTTATACCCCGG
>NZ_JBNCNZ010000015.1:0-162377 GCF_049847245.1 Micromonospora sp. DT68 | reverse complement strand
TGGCGAGCCGCCGAGATCACCTGCACCCCAAGATGATCCACCATGGACCGACCACCAAGTTACGAGACGTCCCTTAAGCTGGCTCCCGGTGATCACTGGCCGACGGCGATGCTGATGGGGGTCTTCCGTGACCGGGGCGCAGGACGACATGCGCTTCGCGGTGCTGGGCCCGGTGGAGGTGTGGCGCGGCGGGCAGCCTGTCGATCCCGGTCCGCGCCAGCAACGCCTCATTCTGGCACTGCTGCTGGCACGGGCCGGCCAGCCGGTCGGCCTCGCGGATTTCATCGCGCTGTTGTGGGACGAGCGACCGCCGCGCAGCGCCGCGAACATCGTGCACCTTCACCTGGGTCGGCTTCGGCGGTTGTTCGAACCCGGCCTGCCCCCTCGTGCGTCCGGCCGGTGGCTGGCGAGTGACGCATCCGGCTATCGCATCGTCGTCGACGCCGAAGGGCTGGACCTGCTGACGTTTCGACACTTGGCGCAGCGGGCGCGGACGGCCGAGGATCCGTCGCAGGCATTGGCGGCCTATGTCGAAGCGCTGGAATTGTCGCGGGGGCCGTGCGCCGGAGCGCCGGAGTTGATCAACCGCCCGGTCGCCGAATTCGAGGCCGTCGACAACGAGTACGCCGATCTGGTGCGGGAGGCCGCCGACCTGGCGCTGTCCGCCGGAGCGGCACGGGGTGTGCTTCCGATGCTGCGGCGTGTGGCCCAGCAACGTCCTCTGGACGAGGCCGTTCAGGCCAGATTGCTGCTGACCTTGTCAGCGGTCGGGCAGCAGGCCGAGGCGATCGCTCTCTACCAGGAACTGCGCGGCCGGCTCGCCGATGACCTCGGGATCGATCCGGGCCGGGAACTCCAGGAGGCGTACCGTACGGTCCTGCGCAACGGCGATTCCGGCCCAGCCGAGACGGCGGAGGCACCACTGCGCTCCAACGACCCGTCGGCGGACGGCTTTTTCGTCCGTCCGGCCCAGCTGTTGCCGGACCTGCCCCACTTCACGGGCCGGGACCAGAGCCTGCGCCGGGCACTGGCGCTCATCCACGGCCGCGCCGGCGGGAACGCCCTGCGGATCGTGGCCATCGAGGGCATCCCCGGCGTCGGCAAGACGAGCCTGGCGACCCACCTGGCCTACCTGGTGGCCGACGAGTTCCCCGACGGCCAGCTCCACGTCGACCTCCGGGGCCTGGATCCGGACGCCGCGCTGACACCGGGCGAGGTGCTGGAGGACTTCCTGCACGCGCTTGGCGTCCGCGGACCGGACATCCCGGCGCGCGACCTGGCCCGGTCGGGGCTCTACCGCAGTCTCCTGGCCGAGCGCCGGGTGCTGATCGTGCTGGACAACGTTCGCGACGCCGACCAGGTCCGGCCGCTGCTGCCCGGTGCTCCCGGCAGCCTCGTCCTGGTCACGAGCCGGTACAGCCTGGCCGGTCTCGCCACGACGCACGGGGCTCACGTGCTCACACTCGACGTCCTGCCGACCGACGAGGCGCGCGAACTCCTGGTCTCACGCGTCGGGCCCGCCCGTGCTCTGGCCGAACGGCGGGCGCTGGACGAGATCGTCGACCTGTGCGGGGGCCTTCCGCTGGCCCTCGCCGTGGTGGCCGCCCGGGTCCTGGCCCGACCCGGATGTCGGCTGTCGGACGTCGCGCGCGAACTGCACGAGGCGCAGGGCAGCCTCGACGGATTCGGCTCCGACGACCCGGACAGCGACCTGCGCGCCATCTTCTCCTGGTCCTACCGCAGCCTCAGCCCTGCCGCCGCGCGACTCTTCCGCCTGCTGGCCCTGCACCCGGGCCCGGACATCACCCGCGCGGCGGCGGCGAGCCTCGGCGGCCTGTCCGCGCGCGACGCCCGCGAGGTGTTCGGCGAGCTGGTGCGAAGCCGGCTGGTCACCGAACGGCGGCCCGGCCGCTACGGCACCCACGACCTGATCGCGGCGTACGCGCGGGAACTGATGTTCGACGCCGAGCCCGGCCCGGAGCGCGAGGCGGCGGCGGACCGGCTGCTCGGGCTCTATCGGCGGACAGCGTACGCAGCCAATCTCTTCATCAATGCCGAGATCGACGCCGACCCACCGGCGGCGCCCGACGGGGTCGTCGACGAGAGTCCGCGGGACGGCCGGGAAGCCGCCGACTGGTTCGTCGCCGAGCGCGAGGTGCTCAAGGCGGTCATGCGTCAGGCGAACGACCGGGGCCGGGTGTACGACGCCTGGCAGTTGGAACTCACGGTGCAGGGCTTCTATCAGCGGGAGGGCTGGTGGCACGAGTGGGCGATGGTGGTGCGCGAATGCCTCGACGCGGCCGAGCGCGCCGGCGACTCGGCTGGCGCGGCGGAGATGCAGCGCAGCCTGGCTGGCGCCCACTTCTACGTCGGCGACAGCGAGTCCGCGCTGGCGCTGCTCGAACGGGCTCTCGTGATCTTCACCGAGCTTGGTAACGCGTCCCGCGAGGCGCTGACGTTACGCAATCTGGGCGAGGTGAGCTTCGCGGTGGGCGATTACGACAGGTCCGTCACCTGCCACCACCGGGCGCTGCACATGGCGGAGTCGCTGGGGGACCGGACGGCTCAGGCCGATGTGCTGTGCCGTCTCGCCGACGCTCAGTACGAGCTGGGCCGCCGTGCCTTGAGTTTCGAGACAATTGACCGAGCCCTGACCATGAGCGAGCAGCTCGCCGACGACGTCCGCCGCAGCGAATGCCACCTGCGGCGGGCCAACCTGCACCTGCGCGAACGGCAGTTCGCTGAGTCCTCGGCGGACTGGGCCGCGGCCCGGGAGCTCTCCCGAAAGGTCGGCCACCGCGTGCACATGGTCCGCGCGAGTGTGGGCCTCGGAGACACCGCCTACGCGATGAACGACTGGCCCGCCGCCCGCGCGGCATGGCTGGAGGCGCTCGCTCTGGGCAACGACTCGGATGGGCGGCAGGAGGAACAGATCCGGCGTCGCCTGGCGAAGCTCAGCCACGGCGCGGCGGCCTAGCCCGAGCGGGACACTACCGGCTCTACCTGTCCGCGCTGTCCAGAAGCCGGGTGAGACGCCTGGCGTCCTCCGAACCGGCCGTGGGATGGTAGATCACCAGGCCCTGTTCGGGCATTCCGGCGACGGACAGACGTTCCAGGTGCAGTTGCAGAGGCCCCGCGACGGGGTGTCGCAGCAGTGCGAGTTCGGTGTCACGTGTGACGACATCGTGCCGCTCCCACAACTGACGGAAGCTCTCGCTGCGTTCCGACAGCTCGGCCACCAGCGCCAGGAAGTCGGGACGGGCGGCGCCCCGGCCGACGGTGTCCCGCACGACAGCCACGAAACGGCGAGCCGTCGTCTGCCAGTCCCGGTAGAGGTCTCGCTCGGAGTCGACGAGGAAGAACGACCGCAGCCGGTTCTTCCCGGTTACCAGCTCGGGAGAAATCCGGAAGGCGCTGCGGTTGGCGGTGAGGACATCGAAGTTGCGCCCGGTCACGAAGGCTGGCAGGGGCAGGAGCCGGACGAGGTTCTCGACGCTGGACGGGACCCGTTCGCGGCCCTGCGTCGCCGGGTCCGCGTCGGTAGCCAGCGGTGTCGCCAGGCTCGTCAGGTAGGCGGTGGCCGCGTCGTCCAGCCGCAGCGCCCGCGCCAACGACCGGATGACCTGGAGCGAAGGTGTGCCTCCGCGGCCCTGTTCCAGACGCAGGTAGTAGTCAGCGCTGATGCCTGCGAGCAAGGCCACCTCCTCGCGGCGCAGACCCGCCACGCGCCGTCGGACTGTCCCTTCGGGCAATCCGACGTCACCCGGGCGGAGCTGCCCCCGACGTGCCCGTAAATAGCCCGCGAGCAGGTCCTCGGCCATACCGTCGATGCTAGCCACCGGCCGAAGGGCGGGCTGCCGGTACCGCCGGGTCGCCGGTGCCTGGGAGTGCCGATACCAGGAAGAAGGCGGCACTGCCTGCCTCGTCGCCGCCGGTTGATGCTGTTGGTGCGGTGTTCACGTCACCGGCGGCGTCGCGTGCGCCAGACGCCGACGGGTGATCGCCGCAGGGACATCACCAAACGGGAAGGACCAACGATCATGAGCAAGCTGGCACTCGTCACGGGGGCCACGTCGGGTATCGGCAGGGCCTTCGCGCAACGGTTGGCAGGGCTGGGCTACGACCTCATCGTCGTCGGGCGCCGCGAGGAACGCCTGAAGGAACTCGTAGCCGCGCACCCGGAGGTCAACGTCCGCGGCCTCGCGGCGGACCTGTCCACCGACGCCGGGATCGACGCCGTCGCTCAGCTCTGCGGCACCGAGGACATCACGCTGCTGGTGAACAACGCCGGTGTCGCGCACTACATGCCCCTGGCCGACCTGTCCGCCGAGAAGGCCCGCGAGCTGGCCCACGTCAAGACGGTGGCACCCGCCATGCTCACCCGGGCGGTCGTGGGCGGTATGCAGGCCCGTGGCGAGGGCACCATCGTCAACGTCGCCGGCATGATCGCCTTCAGTGGTCCCGCGCCGAGCTCGGTGATGCCGCGGCGCGCGGTGTACGCAGGCGGCCTGGCCTTCGCGGTCGCCATGTCGCAGACGCTCAGCGCCGAACTCGAGGGCACCGGTGTCCGGGTCCAGGTTCTGTGCCCTGGTGTGGTGGCCACCGAGTTCCACGAGCGTCAGGGCATGGACCTCAGCGCCGTACGACGGATGAGCGCCGACGACGTCGTCACCGCGAGCCTGCGCGGGCTGGAACTGGGTGAGGTCGTGGTGGCCCCGGGTGTCCAGGACGCGTACCTGCTGAACGCCATCTTCTCCGCGGAGCTGGCCGCCTTCAACGCGCAGAGCCCGGAGCTGGCGTCCCGGTACCGCGGCAACTGACGGCTCAGCCCTGTGGGATGGCGATCGGCCCTGGTCGTCAGCCCGCCCGGGTGGCGGAGGCACCGACCCGTTAACATCGCGGGCCGTACATCGGCCGGAACAACGTGGGGTGATCATGGCTGGCCCGTCCGCCCGCTTCGTGCTCTTTCCTGGGCGCCATCACCTGCTGACCCGCTTCCAGGCTGACTACCTGCGGCGGCTCGCCGAGGACGGCGCTACCACGATCGTCTGGGCGGTGACCTCCGCCAACCACGAGAACACCAAGCGTAATCCGGTCCCGTACCACCGCCGGGAAGCCGCGATCGAGCGATTCAGTGTGCTGAGCGGGCTGCGTTCGCTGGTCGTGCCGATCTTCGACACCGCGTACACCGACGACTTCGCCGAGGTGACCCTCAAGAACATCGCGGTAGCCACCGGACTCGAACTCACTCCTGCGGACACCCTGGTGGCATGCTCGACGCCGGAGGTCGCCAAGCTGTACGAGCGGCTCGGTTTCACGATCGCGCAGGTCGAGGCCGACCCCGAGCTACGGACCACGCCCGAACGGCCGTGGGACGTCCTGCTGCGCCTGGCCGCGGGCGACGACACGTGGCGCGAGCTGACGCACCCGGCGACGATCGACGTCTTCGAGCGCTACCGCCTGGTCGACGAGATCCGGATGGTGGTCAACGACCCGCTCGTCGGCGACGAGGGTGGCCTCACCGTCACCCGCGACTACCGGACCTACGTGGATGCCTTCGCCGGCGCAGCCGAGCGCAAGTGGGACGCCGTCCGTCAGTACGTGCAACCCGGCCGCATCGTCGATATCGGCTGCGGCGCCGGGGCGGTCCTGGAGTTGGCCGATCGGGAACCCGGCCTGCACGAGAGCGACCTCATCGGCGTCGAGGTCGCCCGGCACCTCTTTCAGGAGTGCCTGCACAAGAAGGCGCAGGGCGTGTTCCGCAACGCCAACGTGTACTTCTTCCACCGGAACGTCCTCGGCGGTGCGGTCCTGAAGGACCGGTCGGTGGACACCACCCTCACCTTCGCGTTGACCCATGAGATCTGGTCGTACGGGCGGCAGTGGGAGTCGCTGTTGCAGTTCGCCCGCCGCATCCACGACCACACGGTGCCCGGTGGCGTCTGGATCAACAGCGACGTGTGCGGCCCGGACGATCCTCACCGGCCGGTGATCCTGCGACTCGTGACAGATGACGGCGACAACCCGGCATCCCCGCGCCGGGATCTCGCCAGCCTGGACTCCGCCGAGGTCAGGCGGTATGTCGGCGGACTGTCGACGCGGGCGCGGCTGGATCAGTTCGCTGTCGACTTCGCGTTCCCCTTCGACTACGAGGCCCTGCCCGACGGCTCGGTACGCCTTGAACTGGGCTCCGCGATGGACTACCTGACCCGCAAGGACTACATCGACAGCTGGCTCTCCGAGACGAAGGAACAGTTCTGCGGCCTCGGTTTCGCCGATTGGACAACGCTGCTGACCGAAGCGGGCTTCGAGATCGCTCCTGCCTCCACCGCCGTCCGCAACGATTGGGTGATCGACAACCGGATCGCACCGGTCGCCTCTCTCGCCGACCTCGACGGCCGGCCCCTCGACTGGCCGACGACCCACATCCTCACCGTCGCCCACCGACCCTGGAACGAGTGAGCGCTCGCCCCGACGGGACGGGACCGCGCAGGGCCAGGGCCTCCACGGCGATTTCCCGTGGAGGCCCTGGCCACTGTTGGAGGACAGGTCCGGCTATCTCACAGGGCGCGGGTCCTGCTGGACCTTGAGGGCGTTGAGGATCGGGTCGCCCTCGCCCTTCTCGCGGCGAAGCTCGATCTTCAGATCGCCACCGGTGTGCTCGACGATGACCGTGTTCAGATCCGCCGTCAGCGCACCCACCTTCGCCTGTACGTCGTGGTCATAGAGCAGGACCTTGCCGCCGGCCAGCACATCGAAGGCACGCTTGCCGGCCTTCACCTTCTCGATCTCCGCGAAGTCGAGGCCGATCCGGTACGTCCCGGCGGGCGCGTTCTTGAACACGTAGCTGAACGTCTCGCCGGTCCGCTGGGTGCGGAACAGCGCGTCGTCCTGCGTACCGGCGATGTCGGCTTCGTGGCACGCGTCTTGCCGCCGACGTAGCCCCACGGCCGCGAGCCCAGCGCCTGGTCGGGCGACCAGACGAAGCCGTCGGTGCCAACGTGCCCGGAGCCGCCGACGTCGACGCCCTTCCAGTAGGCCGACGTCGCCAGGCGGACCGGCTTGAGCTGGGTTTCGCCCTTGCCGGCGTTCGACGCCACGAGCAGATCCCCGACGAGTACGCCGGGCGCGACACCCGCGTTCTTGCCCAAATCATCTTAGTCATTAAGATAACTGCATGGTCGTATCGACTGACATCTCCGTGGCAATCGCCGGCGCCGGTCTCTCCGGCCTCTGCCTCGCCCAGTACCTGATGCGCGCCGGCGTCGACGTGCACGTCTACGAGCGGGACCCAGGCCCCTTCGTCCGGCGGCAGGGCTACCGGATCATCCTCGACCGGTACGGGCTGGAGGCGCTGCGCGAGAGCCTGCCCCGCCCGCTGTACAACCTCGCGCTGACGACCGGCGACGAGCCCGGCGGGCAGCTCCGTTTCACCGACAGCCGGCTGCGGGACGCATTCAGCATCACCTTCAAGGACGATCCGTACGCGACCCGCCAGGTCGACAGGCTTACCCTGCGGTCGATCCTGCAGTCCGGGCTGCACCAACGCATCCACTACGGCAAGGACGCCGTCGCGGTGGAGACCGGCGGCCCGGCTGGGCTGCGGCTGCGGTTCGCCGACGGCGGGGCCGCCTCGGCAACCGTCGTCGTGGGCGCGGATGGCGTCGGCTCGGCGCTGCGCGCGCAGCTCATGCCGGACGCGGACCCGGCGAACACCCCGATGGCGGGCATCTACGGTCGGTCGCCCCTACAGCGCAACGGTGAGAGCGTCATCCCGGACGCGCTGCGTACCAGCGGGGTGCTGGCCATCGGCGACCGGCCGGGCCGCGCCTTCTTCTTCACCTCCATGCGGTTCGGCGAGAACCCGCAGGAAGCGTTCGCGCGCCTGGCCCCGGGCAGCTATGCGCCCACCGGCTACGACTACGTCATGTGGGGACTACTGCTGCGGCAGGAGGAGGTGCCCATCGGCATCCGTGGCGACCTGCTGGCGTTGTGGAGACTGGCCAGCCTGATGAGTGGGGACTTCCACCCGCTCGTCCGGCGGCTGGTAGGCACCGCCGAGCTGGACGCCACGGTGCTCAACCTCTTCGCCGCCGGCCGACGCCCGCACCGGTGGGCGGTACCCCGGGCCACGATGATGGGCGATGCCGTGCACGTCATGCCGCCGTTCGGCGCCCACGGCGGCAACACCGCGCTGCGCGACGCCGCCCTGCTCGGCAGGAAACTGGTCGAGGCCAGGGCGAGCGGCGCGCCGGTGGAGGAGGCTATCGCCGGCTACCAGGACGAGATGGTGCCGTACGCCTTCCGTGCCGTCGACACCGCCGCCCGGCTGATGCGCCGCCTCACCGGAGACGCGGCCGCGCCACACTGGGTGCTGACCCGCGTGTTACCTCGACTGCACCGGGTCACCGTGCCGGAGGCATGATGGCGGTCATGTCCCACGATCCGGCCCGTACCTCCACGATCGCCGATCTCATGCGCGCCGGGCGGGAGATGTCGCGGCTGTCCATGGTGTTCCGGTACGCCATCGCGGAGCGGCTGGGCCTCACCGTGAGCGACCTGGAGTGCCTGGACTACCTGGCGGACGCCGGATCCGCCACCGCGGGGCAGGTCGCCGAGCGGACCAACCTCACCACCGGGGCGGTGACCAGCATGCTCCGCCGGCTCCAGCAGGCGGGCTACGTGACGGCCGAGCGCGACCCCGCGGACCGGCGGCGGGTGATCGTCACCCTGCGGCCGGAGCGGATCGCCGAGCTGACGCGACCGTACGAGCGGTTCGCCGAGCGGGCGGCGCGGCTCATCGAGGGCTACAGCGTCGAGGAGGTCACGCTGTTGGTTCGGCACTATGACCGGATGCAGGCGATGTACCACGACGAACTGGACCACCTCCGCTGCGGCGACACCGCGCAGCGGTCTGCCTGAGGCGGCGCCGGGAAGGTGTGGTGATCAGGCAGTACGAGTGGGCGGGCCCGGCGTCACGCCGAGCCCGCCCGTTTCAGTCCGGACCTCCGGTCGTCACGCCCGAGCGACGAGCCGGAACTGTTGGTTGGTCTGTCCGTGGCAGTCGTACAGCTGGATCTGGGCGCCGTTGGCGGTGCTCCAGGCGTCCAGGCATCGTCCGGACTGGACGTTGCTGATCGTGCCGTTGGCGTTGATGTTCCACTGTTGGTTGGTCTGGCTGTGGCAGCTGTAGATCTGCACTGCCGCGCCGTTGCCGGTGCCTGCGGCGTCGAGGCACATGTTGCCGTACACCTGGAGTTGTTTTCCTGACGTGTAGGTCCAGGTCTGGTTGGTCTGCCTGTTGCAGTCGTAGAGCTGTACCCGGGTGCCGTTGTTACGGGAGGCGTTGGGTACGTCGACGCACCGGCCGGACTGCGTACCGACGATCTCGCCAGCGGAGGTGGGCGGGACGCTCGGCGACACGGTGGGGGTTGGCCCTGGCGTGGTGGGCCCCGGCGTGGTGGGCGTCGGGGTGGTCGGCGTCGTGGGCAGCAACGGGCAGGTGCTGCGGTAGCTGACCACTCCGCTGGAGTCCAGCAACGGGCAGAGGAACTGGCTGTACCGGGCGTCGTTGTCGACGAACATCTTGACGAACGGCAGCATGGTACGGACCATCACCGGGTTCGGTCGCCCGACCATGAATCCGTGGTCCGCACCGGCGACCTCAAGGTAGACGCTCTCCGTCGTGGACGGGAGGCTGTTGTACAGGCCGGTGGCGTAGGACGGGGTGACCACCGTGTCCGCCTGCCCAGACAGGATCATCGTGGGCACCCTGTCGTTGGCGAGGTTCGACGACGGCGAGTACGGCGCGATGCCGACCACTGCCTTCAACGACGAACGCCGCATGGCCGCGCTCAACGCGCCACCGCCGCCCATGGAGTGACCGGCGACCGCCAAGCGGGTGGGGTCGACGCGGTCGCGTACCGGGCTCTGCTGTGTGAGGTAGTCCAGCGCGGCGAGCAACTGGGTGCCCCGGGCCGTGTCGAAGTCGTTGCGGCTGTTGGTCTCGATGCCGATCACGACGAAGCCGTGGGAGGCCAGCCAAGGACCCATCCAGGCCAGTTCGGCGGAGAACAACGCCGTGTAACCCGGCGAGATGGCGATGGCCCCGAAGGTGCCCTGGCTGGTGTCGGTCGGGTAGTAGATCCTGCCGCCGTTGAAGCCGTACCCGGTCGGGACGCTCACCGACGTGTTGGCGAAGGGGCCGTTCACGGCGGTGACGCTGCTCTGGGTGGGGTCCGGGCCCCGCTGGTACGGATTGTCGGCGGCGGATGCCGAACCGGTCGCAACGGTGATGGTGAACATCCCGACCACGGCTGCGATCCCTACCGCGGCAAGCTTCAACACCCGTCCCCGAAAACGGGCGGGTACTCGGTCGGCATTGGTGGTCCCCGAGGGCGGTGGGTGGTGTCCGTTTTCTCGCACTGTCGGTGCCTCCTGGTGGTGGGGGAGTGCGGAACGGGCAGGCTCGGCTGCGTGCCGAGCCTGCCCGTTCCGGCGGTGTCCGGTTGTCAGCGTTGCAGCGTCAGCAGACCCGGCCGGTACGGCAGGAGCCCGTAGTCGCCGCCGGAGCTGGGAGAACGCCCCTGGTAGAGCAGTTGCAGGTTGCAGGCGTCAACGGTCATCGTCTGGTCGGCGTTGCTGCGGATCAGCTCGCCGTGACTGATGTCGTTGGTCCAGGTGGCGCTGCTGTTCGCCTTGCCGGCGAACGGGTTGCTCTCCGAGGCGGCCTGCGGCGTCCACGTGCCACCCAGGCTGGTGGCCGTGAACGAGCGGAAGTAGCGCCCGTTCGCGCCGATCGCCTCGACGAGCATGAGGTACCGGTTCTGGCCCTGGAGCTTGTAGACCTGAACGCCCTCGAACAGGTTGTTCGTCGAGTCGGTCATGATCGTCGTGTAGTTCGACCCGAAGCTGCCCGGGAAGTTCCCGATGGGCATGCTGGCCCGGTAGATCCTGCCGTTGTCCCCGGCGAAGAACAGGTACATGTTCTGGTCGTCACCGATGACTGCCTGGTCGATCGGGCCGGTGCTGGAGTTGGAGATGCTTCCGGTGAACAGCGTCTGCGCCGATGACCAGCTGTTCACGTTGGTCGGATCGGTCGACGTGCGGTACGAGAACGCCGTCGGACCCCACTGATAGGCCAACACCCAGACGTTGCGCGGCGCGAAGTAGAACAGTGACGGTGCCACCGCCGCGAACGGCATCTGGTTCTGCGACGCGGATCCCATCTGGTTCCAGTTCGAGAAGAGACCGAAGTTCATCGAGCCCCACGTCGTACCGGTGTCGTGCGTCGTGGCGTAGACCAACTGCTGGCCGTTGTACGGCGCGTGGGTGAAGTCCTTCAGCGACACCCAACCCGACCTCGGCTGAGCCAGCGCGCCAGTCGACGACCAGCGGTACGACGAGGGAAGATCACAGGCACCCGGCGTCGGGGTCGCCGTTGGCGTCGGGGTCGGCGTCGGCGTGGTACCGCCGCCGAGGGACGCGAGCCGGAACTGCTGGTTGGTCTGCCCGTTGCAGTCGTAGAGCTGGACCTGGGCGCCGTTGGCGGTGCTCCAGACGTCAAGGCACCGTCCGGACTGCACGCCGCTGATGGTGCCGTTGGAGTTGACGTTCCACTGCTGGTTGGTCTGGCTGTGGCAGCTGTAGATCTGTACCGCCGCGCCGTTGCCGGTGCCCGCGGCGTCGAGGCACATGTTGCCGTACACCTGGAGTTGTTTTCCTGAGGTGTAGGTCCATGCCTGGTTGGTCTGCTTGTTGCAGTCGTAGAGCTGCACCCGGGTGCCGTTGGTGGTCGACGCGTTGGGTACGTCGATACACCTGCCGGACTGGCTACCGACGATCTCACTGGCCGAGCCGCCCGGCGGAACGGTGGGCGTGACGGTGGGAGTCGGGCCCGGCGTGGTGGGCGTGGGGGTGGTGCCGGGGCCAGCGCTGTTCAGAGCCTCCAGGGTGGAGTTGTAGGCGGCCTTCTTGTTGCCGTTGCACTCGAACAGCAGCGGGGTGCCGCTGGAGCGCCACGAGTCGCAGTCACGCACGCCCCACACGGTGACACCGTTGCAGCGAGCCACGGCAAGGCAGTCGTTTACCACGTTGCGGTAGGTGTTGGCCTGCGTCGTGCCGGATCCCTCGATGTCCAGCTCGGTGATCTGCACGTCCACGCCGAGGGCGGCGAAGCTGGACAGCGTCGTGCGGTAGTTGCTGTTGTACGGCGAGTTGGCGTTGAAGTGCGACTGGAAGCCCACGCAGTCGATCGGCACCCCACGGGACTTGAAGTCGCGCACCATGTTGTACACGGCCTGGGTCTTGGCCCAGGTCCAGTTGTCGGTGTTGTAGTCGTTGTAGCAGAGCTTGGCGTCTGGGTCGGCGGAGCGGGCGGCGCGGAAGGCGGCTTCGATCCAGTCGTTGCCGGTGCGCTGCAGGTTCGAGTTGCGACGGGCGCCGCTGTTGCCGTCCTCGAACGCCTCGTTGACGACGTCCCAGGAGTGGATCTTGCCGCGGTAGTAGCTGGCGACGCGGGTGACGTGGTTGAGCATGGCGCTGCGCAGGGCGCTGCCTTCCATGCTCTGCATCCAGCCGGGCTGCTGCGAGTACCAGGCAAGGGTGTGGCCGCGGACCTTCCAACCCCGGGAGAGAGCGTGGTTGACGATCCGGTCCGCGTTGCCGAAGGTGAAGTTGTTCTGCTGCGGCTCGGTCGCGTCGATCTTCATTTCGTTTTCGGGGGTGATGCTGTTGAACTCGCGGTTCAGGATCGTCGTGTAGGCGCTGTCGCTGAGCTTGTTCGCGGCCACTGCGGCACCGAAGTACCGGCCGGACTGGGCTGCGGCAGCGCCGAGGGTCGTCTCAGCGGCCTGTGCGAGATTGGGCACCAGCGAAACAACCAGGGCCAGAATTATCGCGGCTGTTCCGGAAAAAGTGAGGGTTCGCAGTCGGGTGCGATTGGGGGGACGGGTCCGGGAATTCATGCTGATCCTCCAGTGGTGGATAGAAATTCCTGTCGCTGTTCCAGTGGGAGGCCCCGCTCGTACGCTGGCGGCCCGATGCTGAGTCCGCCTGGGCGGGCTGTGGCCCGCCTCAGGGCGTCCGTCCCCCGTTGCGACTCGGCTCGGGCTGCCTGACCAGCGTGTGAAGGGTTGCGGTGAGTGGCTTGGTCACCCGCTGGGAATTGGGTGCGGGCGCGGGGCTCTCGGTGGTGGACGTGCTCACCTGGCAGGTGGGTGGGCCTGACGTCGCGTGAGGCGCCTCCGGTGCTGAAGTGATCTTGTTAACGTTCACACTGATCGATGGACTACCAGGCTGGCAGAAAGTTCCAGGTTTTTCAACCGGTAGTTTCGGGCTTGTTACGGGTCGGGCGGCAGGCTTCGTGATCGGTCCGTGGCCGCCTGGGACAGCCTCGACCACTCGGCCAGGAGCGCGACGGCCTGCGTGGATGTACCGTCGCCGCATGACGGTGCTGCAGGAGTTTGTCGCCGCTCTTTCCAGCGGCCGGATCCAGGTTGTCGACCTCACCGCCCCGCTCTCGGACCAGACGCCGATCCTGGGTCTGCCCGAGCAGTTCGGCCAGACCTGGCCGTTCCAGCTCAGCGAGATCAGCAGGTACGACGACCGCGGTCCGGCCTGGTACTGGAACAACTTCTCCACAGGCGAGCACACCGGCACCCACTTCGACGCCCCGGTGCACTGGGTCACCGGCAAACAGGGCGCGGACGTCTCGCAGGTCCCGGTGAGCCAGTTGATCGCCCCGGCAGTGGTGATCGACCACTCCGCCGACGCCGCCGCCGACCCCGACTTCCTGCTCGAGGTCGCGCACGTCAAGGCATGGGAGGCCGAACACGGCGCCCTGCCCGCCGGAGGCTGGCTGCTCTACCGCACCGGCTGGGACGCGCACGGCGACGACCCGGAACGGTACGCGAACGCCGGGCGTACCCCTGGCATCTCCGTCGACTGTGCCCGCTGGCTGGCCGAGGAGTCACCGATCCAGGGTGTCGGCGTGGAGACGGTCGGCACCGACGCGGGCGCCGCGCACTCGTTCGACCCGCCGTTCCCGTGCCACTCGTTCCTGCTCGGCCAGGACAAGTACGGCCTGACCCAGCTACGTAACCTGGCACAGTTGCCGGCGACCGGCGCGGTGGTGATCGCCGGTCCACTGCCGATCGTGTCCGGGTCCGGCAGCCCGTGCCGAGTCCTCGCGCTCGTCGAGCGGTAGGACCGGGCAGCCGATGCGGGTAGCCGAGGTGGTCGGCCGGGTCCTGTACGGACACGGCGCACGGTACGTCTTCGGGGTGGTCGGCAGCGGCAACTTCCATGTCACGAACGCGCTCGTGGCGGCCGGCGCCCGGTTCGTGGCGGCCGCCCACGAGGGAGGCGCGGCGAGCATGGCCGACGGCTACGCCCGCACCTCCGGGACGGTGGGCGTGCTCTCGGTGCACCAGGGTCCGGGCGTCACCAACGCGCTCACCGGTCTCACCGAGGCCGCGAAGAGCCGTACACCGATTGTGGTCCTGGCCCCGGAGGCGACAGCGCCCCGGTCGAACTTCTTCATCGACCTGCCGGCACTCGCCGCCTCGGTCGGCGCCGACTTCCATCGGGTACGCGCGACGCACGCGGCGCAGGACGCGGGCGCGGCGTACCGGGCCGCCGCCCGGGGCGCGACTGTGGTGCTGGGCCTCCCGTTGGAGGTGCAGAGCGCCATGGCCGAACCGTGGTCCGGCCCGGTCCCGGCGGTCGAGTCGACACCGGTCACCGCCCCGCAGGTCGAGCCGCTGCTGGCAGCGCTGCAGGCAGCACGTCGACCGGTCTTCATCGCGGGTCGGGGCGCCCGGGCCGCACGGGAACCGCTGATCCGGCTCGCCGACGGGTGCGGCGCTCTGCTCGCGGTCTCGGCGGCGGCGAAGGGTCTGTTCGCCGGGAACCCGTGGAACCTCGACGTGGCCGGCGGCTTCGCCACCCCGCTGGCCGCCGAGCTGATCGGCGCGGCGGACCTTGTCGTCGCGTGGGGCAGCACGCTGAACATGTGGACCACCAGGCACGGCGAACTGATCCCGCCCTCCGCCGTCGTCGTCCAGGTGGATCACGACCCTGCGGCGTTCGGTGTGAACCGCCCTGTCGACCTGACAGTGGCCGGCGAGGTGACCGCTGTCGCCGAGGCGGTGCTCGGTCGGCTCGGGCAGGACGTCACGGGGTCCGTGGACGGCGGCTGGCGTACGCCGGAGTTGGCCCGACGGATTCGCGACAACGGCCGGTGGCGGACGGTTCCGTATCAGGATGAGGGCGGCGGCGCGCCGGCGACCATCGACCCGAGGACGCTCTCCGCCGCCCTGGACGACCTGCTGCCGCCCGACCGGACGGTGGTGGTCGACTCCGGCAACTTCATGGGCTACCCGTCGATGTGGCTCGACGTGCCGGACGTGGCTGGGTTCTGCTTCACCCAGGCGTTCCAGTCGGTCGGGTTGGGCCTGGCAAGTGCGCTCGGCGCGGCGGTCGCCCGGCCGGACAGGCTCACCGTCGCCGCGGTCGGTGACGGCGGGTTCCTCATGTCGGCTACCGAACTGGTCACCGCCGTCCGGCTGGCGCTACCTCTGCTCGTGGTGATCTACGACGACGCCGCGTACGGTGCCGAGGTGCACCATTTCGGCCCCGACGGGCATCCGCTGGAGACGGTCACCTTCCCCGAGACCGACCTGGCCGCTATCGCCAGTGGTTACGGCTGCGACGGGGTGACGGTCCGGACCGTCGACGATCTCGGGCCGGTACGGCAGTGGCTCGCTGGTCGGCGTACCCGGCCGCTCGTGGTCGACGCCAAGGTCAGCGGCTCGCGCGGCTCGTGGTGGCTGGAGGAGGCGTTCCGCGGCCACTGAGTCACCGCCGTGCGAGGATCCGTCGATGATCTCCGAACCGTCGCACCGAGAGTCCCTGCCGACAGTCCGGAGGCCACTGCGGCGACCGCCCAGCATCGTCGCGAGCATGTCGCTGCTGGCGTTCTGGTGGGCGTACACGATCGCCGTGGACGTGGCGTTGCTCGCCGACGTCGGTGGCGCGGGAAACTGGCTAGCCCTGGCCGCCTGCACAGTGGCTGTCGCGGCCGTGCTCCGAGGGCTCTGGCGCGGCGGGCCGACCGCCTGGCGGGTGATGCACTGGTTCGCTGCGCCGGTCGCCGCCGCGCTCCTGCTGGGGATCGGCAACCTCCTGCGCGTCGGGCCGCTCTCCGGGGCGCTGCGCTCGGGTGAGCTCGACCCGGGCATCGCCGCGGCGATGGCGTGCGGTCTGCTGGCGCTGCTAGCTCTGCTGGCCGGCGGGCTACTGGTGCGTACCTCGTCGGCCCGGGCCTGGTGTGGCCGCTGAACGCTGCCTCCGGACAGCCCGGATCCAGCAGGCGTGGATGTCTTGCTCCAGCGCTCCGACGGCGGGGCTCCGCGCGCTAGGTCGACGGGGTGACCCGCCGCGTAGGTGCGGGGCTGGTCGGAGGACGGTCGGCGGGTCGGCGCTGGCCCGGCGACGCGGTGCTGCGGCGTGCGTCCAAGGCGAGCAGGGCGAGGGCGGCAAGCGTCAGCACCCCGGCGGCGAGTGCCAGCGGGCGTGCCCCCATGGTGGGCAGGAGGCCACCGCCGAGCAGCGACCCACCGGCGATGCCGGCGTTGAAGGCGGTGCTGACGCCTGCCGACGCGATGTCGGTGCTGCCCGGAGCCAGCTGCAGCATGCGGCTCTGCACCGCGGAGGCGAACGCCGCGTAGGCGAGGCCGATCCCGGCGAGGAGCGCGACAGTGCCGGGCTGGAGCGTGCCGAGCGCGTACAGGCCGAACAGCGAGGCAGTGCCGATGCCCAGCGGCGTCAGCAGGGAGGTGATCGGCCGAGCATCCAGGGTGCGAGCCGCGACAAGGGTGCCGACGACGCCGGCCGCGCCGGAGACGAACAACAGCGGCGCCAGCACCGCGTCGGTGAAGCCGCTGACGTCGAGCAGGAACGGTGTGACGTAGGTCTGCAGGGTCATGAAGCCGCCGATGCCGAGGGCGGTCGCGATCAGCAACAGGGCGAAGCGCCGCCCGTGCGGTGCGGTGCCCTGTGCGGCGCCGCCAGCGGCCGGGGGATAGGAGGGAAGGAGGACGAACACCACGGCGGCGATCGCCAGACCGACCCCGGCCAGCACCGCGAACGCGACACGCCAACCGGCCTGCTGCCCGAGCCAGGTCCCGAGGGGCACGCCGAGGACCGGCGCGAGCGTCGCGCCGGTCGCGAACAGCGCCACCATTCGGCCGCGCACCGCCACCGGGAAGGGGCCGACCACGGTCGCCGTGGCGATGGACCAGAACACCGCCTGAGCGAGGGCCGTCACGAGGCGGGAGCCGGCAAGCACCGTGTACGTCGGCGCGAGCGCGGCGGTGGCGTTCGCGGCGGCGAACAGGAGCATCGTGACGGCGAGCAGTTGACGCCGGGGGATCCGCTGGGTCAGTCGGGTCAGCGGTATTGACGACAGTACGACCACGACGGCGTACCCGCTGACCAGCAGGCCGATCTGCGAGCGGGACCGGCCGAGGTCGGGTGCGATGTGCGTCAGCAGGCCGACGGGCAGCAGTTCGGTCGTGATGAACGCGAACGCGGCGAGGGAGAGCGCGACGAGCACAGCCCTCGCCCTTCGTGGCGACACCTCCGGCACCGTGGCCCACCCCCGTTCGTCGTCACCGTAATGGAGGGCCCCGACGCCCCCTCCGTTCGGGGGCCTGCCTGGTGGTCATAGCAGCCGGCGGCGGGCCAGGAGCCGGAAGGCCAGGTAGCCCGGCGGTACCGGGAGCCAGAACGTCGCGAGGCAGACCAGGATCACGGGGGGGCAGATGTCTCGGGCTGGTCGTACCGGGGGAGACGGCGATCCTGATCGGTGGTCTGGTGGCCCACGGTGGTGCGCTGCCGCTGTGGGCCGTGATCCCCATGATCGCCGGCGCGGGCGGGATGCGCTGGCCGGTGTTCCTCCGGGCGAACCTGGCCGGCGGGCTGGTGTGGTCGACAGCCGTGGCGCTGCTGGGCTACCTGGGCGGCGCCTCCTACCGCTATCTGGAGCGGGAACTGGGCATCGGCGAGTGGGCCCTGCTGGCCCTGATCGGCACCGGCGTGGCGTTGCGGGTGTGGCTGCGGGCCCGGCGCGGCCGATCTGGCTCGCACTGACCGGCGGCCGGCTCGAATGCCACCGGTACGCCGGCACCATCACCCGTCAGCGGCCCTGCAGGCGCTTCACGTTGTCGCCGAAGGTCCACCCCTTCGACCCGTCCCAGTTCGCCGACCAGGTCATCAGGCCCTTGAGGCCGGGCACGGAGTTCCATGCCTGCGTGACCAAAGACGTCGACAGGTAGCCGCCGCCCGCCCCGATCTGCGCGGGCAAACCCGGGACCTGCTTGTCGTACGGCACGCGGATGGTGGTGCCCTGGATGGTGAGGCCGTTGTTGAGGCACTGCGTCTGCACGGTGAAGCCCTGCACGGTGCCGGCCGGGTACGAGTCGCCGGCGCAGCCGTACATGCTGCCGTTGTAGTACTGCATGTTCAGCCACCAGAGGCGGCCGTTGTCCACGTACTTCTTGATCATCGGCAGGTACGAGCCCCAAATCGAGCCGTAGACCACGCTGCCGCCGGTGACGTAGGCCGTCTCCGGTGCCATGGTCAGGCCGAAGTTCGACGGCATCCGGGCCAACACGCCGTCGATGATCCGGATCAGGTTTGCCTGCGACGTCGACAGGGTGTTGATGTTGCCACTGCCGGTCAGGCCGGTCTCGATGTCGATGTCGATGCCGTCGAAGTGGTAGGCCGTCAGGATCGGCACGATCGTCGCGATGAACCGGTCGGCGACCGCGGTGGAGCTCAGGTCGATGCCCGCGGCGGCCCCGCCGATCGACATCAGGATGGTGGCGCCGGCGGCTTTGGCCTGGCACATCTCGGCCGGGGTGGCCACCTTCACGCCAGCGTCCATGCCGTTCTCCCAGAGGACCGTGCCATCCGAGCGGATCACCGGGAACGCCGCGTTGATCACGTTGTAGCCGTGCTGGTTCAGCCGGCTGTCGGTGATGGGGATCCAGCCGAGGCCGGGGTGGACGCCGTTGGAGGCGCCGTCCCAGTTCTCCCAGTAGCCCTGCAACACCTTGCCGGTGGGCCGTGACTTCACCGCGCAGGTCCCACCCGTGGGGGGAGGCGTGGTCGGTGGCGGCGTGGTGGGCGGGGGAGTCGTCGGTGGCGCGGTCGTCGGTGGCGGCGTGGTGGGTGGCGGTGTGGTTCCCGAGCATGCGCCCAGGTCACGCCACAGCGACGGGGTCGCGGCGGGGTTCCAGCCGGCGCCGGGGTGCGCGGTGTGGGTGACAAGTGCCTGGTAGAGCCGGCCGCCGTAGGTGACCTGGGCGCCCGTCTGGTAGGTGTTGCCCTCGGCCCACGCCGGGGCGGTGCAGGCGACCATCGCGACGGCGTTGGCCGAGGACACGGCCGCCATGCTGCTGGGGACGAAGGCGACGGCGGCCGTGAGGGTCATTGCCGCCCCGGCTGCCACTGCGAAAATCCGACGGCTCCTCATGGCCAACTCCCCAGGCTTCGGCGTCCCGCGACCTCCATATATTGACGTTCGTGAAGGCTAATATCAAGGATTGTTTACAGAAGGCGGGAAGTTGGGGAGTGCGGAGTGGCCGAGGTGGTTGGTGCCGAACCGGGCCAGAGCCCCTGACCCTGACCACTTTGGACCTCGCGGCAACGCTCCGGCCTCCGGCCCGGCGGCTGGGCGGCACCTGCGCCACTCCCGTCGTGCTCGACGCCGGTTGCGGCAGACGGCGAAACGTCGGCATTGGCGCGTGGTGAACGACGGCTATCCCGGACGGCGGTCCTGCGTCGATCATTGCTCGAATCGACGTGAGTCATTCTCACCTCCGGGTGGAACGCCCGGGCGCGGAGGGCGAGAGGTCGGCACCGGCAGCCGGGCGTGACGAACGGCCCGACTCCGCGTCCCCGGAGGACCCCATGCTCAGACCCGCCCTTCGTGCTCGGCTCGCGGCCCTCACCGCCGCCGTCCTGACCGCGAGCGTCCTGACGGTCGCCACCCCGCCGTCACCGGCGCTCGCCGCCAGCACCTTCACCCCCGACGACTACTGCCTCGGCCAGTGCGCCGACATCCTGCCGCCCGGGCAGAACGGTAACGCCACGCTTGTCGCCATCCTGGCCCACCAGGCGCTCGGCACCCGCCCGGCGCATTCCAGCGACCAGCTCGACGAGTACGCGAACCTCGTCTACAACTACGCCGGGCTCACCGACGAGCAGATCGCCCACTTCTTCAACGACGCCTCGTTCGGTGTCCCCGCCGCGCAGGTCGAGAGCACCGTCTCACCGCGGTCGGACGTCACGATCGTTCGAGACAAGGCCACAGGAGTTCCCCATGTCACCGGCACCACCCGCGCCGGCACCATGTTCGGCGCCGGCTACGCCGGGGCCCAGGACCGGCTGTGGGTGATGGACCTGCTGCGCCACGCCGGTCGCGGCACGCTCACCTCGTTCGCCGGCGGCGCGCCGGGCAACCGTGAGTTGGAGCAGAGCATCTGGGCCAACTCGCCCTACTCGGAGGCGGACCTCCAGGCGCAGGTGGACGCGCTGCGCCTCAAGGGCGCCAGGGGCCAGCAGCTCTACACCGACGTGGTCGACTACATCGCCGGCATCAACGCCTACATCGACAAGTCGATCGCCGACGACAACTACCCCGGCGAGTACGTGCTGACCGGGGCTGGCAAGCCGACGCACTTCACAATGACCGATCTGATCGCCACCGCCGGTGTCGTTGGTGGGCTCTTCGGCGGTGGCGGCGGCAGCGAGATCCAGTCCGCGCTGGTCCGCGTGGCCGCCCGGGCCAAGTACGGCGCCACCGAGGGCGACCGGGTCTGGCAGGGGTTCCGCTCGCAGAACGACCCGGAGACCGTGCTCACGCTGCACAACGGGCAGAGCTTCCCGTACGGCGCGACACCGCCGGGCGCGACAAGCGCGGTGCTCCCCGACGCCGGCACTGTCGTCGCCGAACCCCTCGCGTACGACGCCACCGGCGGGGCCGCCGCCCGCGCCGGTGCCAGCAAAGCCACAAACGAACTGCTCGGCGGCCTGTCCAACCTGCGCGCGCACGGCATGTCCAATGCGGTGGTGGTCTCCGGAAGTCACACCACCACCGGCAACCCCGTCGCCGTGTTCGGCCCGCAGACCGGCTACTTCGCCCCGCAGCTGCTCATGCTCCAGGAACTCCAGGGGCCGGGGATCAGCGCGCGCGGCGCCGCGTTCGCCGGACTGAACCTGTACGTGTTGCTCGGTCGTGGTCAGGACTACGCCTGGAGCGCCACCTCCGCGTCCCAGGACCTGACCGACACGTACGCCGTGCCGCTGTGCACCACCGACGGCAGCGCCGCGACGCTGCGCTCCAACCGCTACCTCTACCGCGGCCAGTGCCTCGCGATGGAGGTGCTGGAGAAGCGCAACTCCTGGTCGCCGACGCTTGCCGACTCCACACCGGCCGGCGCGTACACGCTGCGCGCACTGCGCACCAAGTACGGACTGGTGGCCTACCGGGGCATGGTGGACGGGAAGCCGACGGCGTTCACCAAGCTGCGCTCGACCTACCGGCACGAGGCCGAGTCGGCGATCGGCTTCCAGGCGTACAACGACCCGTCGGCGATGGGCAGCGCTGCGGCGTTCCAGGCCTCTGCCGCCAACGTCGGGTACGCGTTCAACTGGTTCTACGTCAACTCGACCGAGGCGGCGTACTTCAACTCCGGCTCGAACCCGGTCCGCCCGTCCGGGCTCGACCCGAACCTTCCGGCGAAGGCCGAACCGGCGTACGAGTGGACAGGCTGGAACCCGGACACCAACGGCGCCACCTACATCCCGACGTCGGCCCACCCGCAGTCGGTGAACCAGGACTACTACGTCAGCTGGAACAACAAGCAGGCGCGGGACTTCGGGGCGGCCGACGGCAACTTCAGCTTCGGCTCCGTACACCGGGGTCAGTTGCTCGACGGCCCGGTGCGCGCCGCGATCGCCCAACGCAAGCTCGGCCGCGCCGACGTCGTCAAGATCACGGCCGACGCGGCGGTGACCGACCTGCGCGGCCAGCAGGTTCTCGGGAACCTGCTGCGGGTGTTGGACAGCACGCCTGTCACCGATCCGGCGCTCGCCGACGCGATCGGCAAGCTGCGGGCGTGGCAGCAGGCCGGCGCGCGCCGGGTGGAGACGTCCGCCGGCTCGAAGATCTACCAGCACGCCGACGCCATCCGGATCTTCGACGCCTGGTGGCCGCTGCTCGCCTCGGCGCAGTTCCGCCCCGGCCTCGGGCCGGACCTCTACGCCGCGCTCGTCGACGCCATCGAGGTCAACGAGGCGCCGTCGGGCGGCCAGAACGGAGGCCGCGACGGCACAGTGAGCTGGGCGCCGCAGGGGCAGGCGCACAAGGGCTCGGCGTTCCAGTACGGCTGGTGGGGCTACGTCGACAAGGACGTGCGGACCGTGCTCGGCGACCCCGTCGCCGGCGGGCCGGGGCGCGCGTACTGCGGCAACGGCAACCTCGGCGCGTGCCGGCAGGTGCTGCTCGACACCCTCGGCAGCGCCGCGGCGGCGCCGGCCACGACTGTCTACCCGGGTGACTCGTCCTGCGGAGCCGGTGACCAGTGGTGCGCCGACTCCATCGCCCACTCCGGGCTCGGCGGCATCACCCACCCGGTGATCGCCTGGCAGAACCGTCCCACCTACCAGCAGGTCGTCTCGTTCCCGGCGCGGCGCGGCGACAACATCACCAACCTGGCGCAGGGACGGCCGGCCACCGCGTCGAGCACCCAGTTCCTGACCAGCAACACCCCGGCCAAGGCGGTCGACGGCAGCCTCAGCAGCCGGTGGGCGAGCAGCTACAACGACAACCAGTGGCTCCGGGTGGACCTCGGGGCGGCCCGGACGGTCAGCCGGGCGGTGCTGCGGTGGGAGGCCGCCTACGGCACCGCGTACCGGATCGAGGTCTCCGGCGACGGCAGCTCCTGGACGCCGGTGTTCGCCACCACCACCGGCAACGGCGGCGTCGACAACGTCACCTTCGCCCCGGTCACCGCCCGCTACGTGCGGGTGTACGGGGTCAGCCGGGCCACCTCGTACGGGTTCTCGCTCTACGAATTCGAGCTCTACGGACGGTAATGACCTCTCCGAAGGGCCGGCGGCCAACCATCCGCCGGCCCTTCGGGCATCCGCGTCGATCGGCGGGCGGTGGAACCGGCAGGTGCGGACAATGGTGCCTGTGGAACCCGCGTTCGTCCTGCACCACCACCGCAAGCCCCGCCCGCACTTCGACCTGCGGCTTGAGGAGGCCGGTGTGCTGCGCTCCTGGGCGGTGCCCCGCGGCCTGCCGGACAGCCCCGACGACAACCGGCTCGCGATCGCCGTGCCCGACCACCACCTCGATCACCTCACCTACGAGGACGCCGACAAGTCGATCGCCGACATCGGCACCTGGGAGGAGCACGACCGCACCGAGCGTCGAATGCTGTTCACGTTGAACGGCCGCACCGGTCGTCGGCGGTACGCGCTCATCCGCACCGGTGAGGGCTGGCTGCTCCACCTCACGAAAGAGCAGCCCTCGGACGAGCGCGGTTAGAAGGTCGGCCCGCACTCCGCACGCCGGGCTGCTGGCCCGGAGCGTTGGAGCATGGTGGGGAAACTGCTTGTCGCTGGCGTACTGCCTGCCTAGCCTGCTGGCTATGCGTGCCTTTCACCTTCAAGTCCTCCCGGTGCACCGGTGAGCGGTCGTCTACGCGAGATCGCCCGGCAGACGGTGGCGATCGCGGAGTCGGGGCGCTATCGCAATGACGCCGGGGACGAGGTCGTCCTCGGCGGGGCGATACGTGCCGCGATCGCCGGCACCCGTCATCACCTACCGGACGATGTGCTCGCACTGGGAAACGCGGAGCCCGGTGCCGGCACGGTGGAGGTGACGTACGAGTCGACGTTGCAGGCGGCCCACCGGGTTGGGTCCGATGCGGCGTGTCTCGTGTTCGCGTCGGCGAAGAACCCGGGTGGCGGGTTCCTCGGCGGGGCGAAGGCGCAGGAGGAGAGTGTCGCCCGCGCGTCGGCGCTGTACCCGTGTCTCCTTGCCGCGCCGGACTTCTATGCCTTCCACCGCGGGCAACGGGATCTGCGGTACAGCGACCGCGTCATCTACTCCCCGGATGTGCCCGTGTTCCGGGACGACAAGGGCAACCTGCTCGACCAGCCGTACACGACGTCGTTTCTGACCGCTGCGGCGCCGAACCTCGGCGCGATCATCCGCAACCAGCCCGAGCACACCACGGACGTGCCGGCGGTGCTGGCCCGGCGTGCGCGGCGGGTGTTGGAGGTCGCGGCCGCGCACGGGCGCCGAACAGTCGTACTGGGCGCATGGGGGTGCGGGGTTTTCCGCAACGATCCCGCGACGGTTGCCGACGCGTTCGCCGAGGCACTGCAGGTGGTCGACCGGTTCGACCACGTGGTGTTCGCGATCCGCGACGGCCTGCCGGGCACGCCCGTGTATCGCGCGTTCGTGCAACGCTTTCCACCAACCGCGGTGGACGGGGCCGGTGGCCCAGGTCGATGGTGAGCCTCGCAGCCGCCTCCGGGACGAGCAGTTCAGCCACGCGCACGACCGGCGGACCGACCAGGGCGTCGGTCGACACGGTCGGGTTGTCGAGACTGTGGGATGAGCGGTGGCCGGGTCGCTCGAAGCTGCGCGAATTCGGTGGTGCAGGTCGCGGCGGGCGTGCAAGGTAGGACTGCAGCAGGCGGCGAACGCCCGCCACCGCCATCAGAACGAGGAGTGCCAATGCGAGCAGCTTCCACGCTTCGGACCCTTTCCCGTCCTACCGTGGAGCTCTGCGTTGGCCTTGTTGAACCTCGGAATCGTCGCCCATGTTGACGCTGGAAAGACCAGCCTGACCGAACGCCTGCTCTACGAGGCAGGCGCCGTGTCCCAGCTCGGCAGTGTCGATGCCGGCACGACGCGGACCGACTCGATGGAGCTGGAACGCCGGCGCGGCATCACCATCCGGGCGGCCGTCACGTCGATCACGATCGGTGACCTGCGCATCAACCTGCTGGACACCCCCGGCCACCCCGATTTCATCGCGGAGGTCGAGCGTTCGCTGGCAGTGCTGGACGCCGCTGTGCTCGTCGTGTCGAGCGTGGAGGGGGTCCAGCCACAGACCGTCGCCATCTGGCGGGCGCTGCGCCGTATCGGCGTGCCAACGGTGTTCTTCCTCAACAAGGTGGACCGCCGTGGCGCCGACGTCGACCGGGTGATGGCCCAGGTGCGCAAACGGCTCGGGGCGCGTCCGGTCCTGCTCACCACTGTCGCCGGCCAGGGCGGTCGCGAGGCCCGGGTGCGGGCCGTGAGCCTCGACGCCGAACCGGTCGTGGCGGAGGTGGCGGAGGTCGACGACGCGGTGGCGGCGCGGTGGTTGACCGATCAGCAGGTACGCGTCCGCGACGTCCGGCGGGCGCTGCGGCGCGCGGTGCGCCGTGCCGAACTGATCCCGGCGGCGTGCGGCTCGGCGATCACCGGAGCCGGGGTACGCCAGCTGTGCGACATCCTGGCCGACCTGCTGCCGTACGGGGAGGCGCGGGACGGTCCGCTGGCGGGCACGGTCTTCGCCGTCGACCGGGACGGGCACGGCAGGCGTGTCTGGCTGCGGCTGTGGTCCGGGCGTCTGCGCGTACGCGATCGGGTGCGGCTCGGTGAGAGCCGCCCGCAGCCGGTGACCCAGATCGCCGTCATCGAGCCCGAAGGTGTGCTGGTGCGCCCCTCGGTGTCCGCCGGTCAGATCGCTGCGGTACGCGGCGTGTCGGCCCGGATCGGCCAGCACATCGGAGAACCGCCGCGGCGGCACGGCTACCGGTTCCCTCCGCCGACCCGGCAGGCGGTCGTCGAGCCGGTGGAGCCGGAGCAGCGCCTGGCGATGTTCGCCGGGCTGGCCGAGCTGGCCGACGAGGACCCGCTTGTGGACCTTCGCCTCGACGAGCAGCAGGCGGAGGCGGTGGTCCGCCTGCACGGCGAGGTCCAGAAGGAGGTGCTGGCCGCCCTCATGGAGGACCGGTACGGCGTCCGGGTGCGGTTCTCCGGCACGCTGACCGCCTGCATCGAGCGGGTCGTCGGCACCGGCGCCGCCGAGGAGCGGATCCACGAGCGCGGCAACCCGTACCTGGCCGGACTGGGGTTGCGCATCGAGGCCGCCCCGGTCGGGCACGGCGTCGAGTTCCGCCCCGGTGTCGAGCCCGGGCGGTTGCCGCCGGCGTTCGTCGCCGCCACGGAGGAGGGCGTGCGTGCCGCGCTGCGGCAGGGCCGGTACGGCTGGCCGGTCACCGACTGCACTGTCACCATGACGGCTTCCCGGTACTGGCCCCGACAGAGCAGGCCGCATCAGAAGTTCGACAAGTCGATCTCGACAGTGGCGGCGGACTTCCGCAATCTCGCCCCGGTGGTGGTCGCCGCCGCGCTGCGCCAGGCCGGTACCCGGGTGTGTCAGCCGATCGAGCGGTTCGACGTCAACCTTCCCCAGTCCGCGGTGGAGAGGGTACTGGCGCTGCTCGGCCGGCTCGGAGCGATCGTCCACGAGACCGCCGTCACCGGCGGCTACCTGGAGGTGAGCGGCACCCTGCCGTCCGCACGCGTTCCGGGGGTCGTCGCCGCCCTTCCCGATCTCACCGGCGGCGAGGCGGTCCTGACCACCACCTTCGACCACTACGCGCCTGTCATCGGTGCGGAACCCCAGACGCTGCCCCGGCGCGGACCCGACCCGGAGGATCGGGGGGCGTGGTTCCGAGCCGTGCCGAGATAGGCCCTTCCTCACTGTCGGTGATGACACAACTACTTCTCCGGACCGTGCAACTCCTGGGGCGGGTGGCTCCGTTCTACCTCCGTCACAGGGAGGCAATCGAAGTGAAAGCCGAAGACGAGCAGGCGTTCCGCGAGTTCGTGACGTCAGAGATGACGTCGCTGCGCAAGCTGGCGTACGTGACCTGCGGCGACTGGCATACGGCAGAGGACGCCGTGGCCAACGCGCTCATCAAGCTCTACCCGCGCTGGCGGAAGCTGGACCGGCCCGATCTCTACGTGAAGACGATGGTCTATCGGGCAGCGATCGACGAGACCCGGCGGCCCTGGCGGCGCGAGCGGTCGGCAGGGGACGCCATGCCGGAGGTCTCAGTGGGCGACCCGGTAAGTGCGGCCGACGAGCGGATGCGCCTGCGCGCAGCGCTCGACGCCGTGCCGGCCCGGCAGCGGGCAGCGGTCGTGTTGCGGCACTACCTGGGTCTGAGCCTGGAGGACACGGCCGGCGTCCTCAACTGCACTGTGGGCACGGCCAAGAGCCAGGTCTCCCGGGGCCTGGCGAAGCTGCGCGAGTCACTGGCCGCCGAGCGCATCAATCTCAACGGGAACCCGATGGAGGAGTGGACCAATGCAATTGCATGACCTGGTGGACGCCGTGACCGGCGACGAGCCACCGACGGCCCGTACCGTCGACGACATCATCCTGGCGGGCCGGCGGGCCGAGCGGCGTCGTCGGGCCGGGTTCGCGTCGGCCGGCGCGGCCGGTCTCGTCGTGGTCGCGGTCGCCGGCGCGTTCCTGCTGCCGGTCCTGGGCGCCGAGCAGGGCACCCCGGCCCCGGCCCCGGCGGGGGCGGCGGCGTCCGGGAACGGCGCGGCCGAGTGGCCCGATGCCGCGCCGTTCACCTTCACCTTCAAGGGGTACGACGCGGGCACGCTGCACGTGCAGGACCCGATCGTGGTGTCCACCGCGTACCAGATCGCCTCCGTCTACTCCGACGGCCACACCTCGAACGACAAGCCCGTCACCAAAGAGGAGGCCGAGGCGCAGGGCGACATCATCGAGCAGAAGAAGAAGGCCGCCGGCGGGAAGCCGTCCCTGTGGGCGTACCTGACCGTCTACCGGCCGGGTGCCTTCGACCCTGCCGGGATCAAGGATGGCAGGAACGTCACAGTGGCCGGGCGTAAGGCCGTGCAGGCGACACTGCCGGTCGGCCTCGATCCGCGGAACGTGTTGGACCCGCGAAACAAGCTGTTCGCCTGGGAGTACGCCGACAACGCCTGGGCTGCCGTCACGTCGGTCTCCACCGAGGAGGCCACCCCGAGCTTCGAGGACCTGGGCGGTCTGGTCGAGGGTCTGAAGCCCAGCCAGCCGACGCCGGCCCCGGTGCCGTTCACTGTTGGCTACGTGCCGCGGGGCTACAAGCCGCTGCAGATCGGCACGCACGCCATGCCCGGTCTCAGCGGCATCGCCACGGCCCGCGCCGGTGATTACGGCGGCGCGACGTACACCAAGCCCGCGGCGCCCACCTCGGGCCTGACCAGGCCGTACGACCAGGGCGAAGGCACCATCAAGGACGGGTTCCACATCTTCGTCACGCCGAGCGCCAGCTCGAACCAGTCGCCGGAGCCCGGCACGACGAGGTGTTACAACGCCTCCGACCGGCCTGGCGGCGGCCGCGAAGCCGGTGGCTTCTGCAACGTCTGGAGCGCCGACGGAAAGGTCGTCGTCCAGGTCAGCACCGATGGTCTCGGCAACGGACTGTCGCAGTCCGAGCTGGAGAAGATCGCCAAGGGGATCACGGTCGCCGACGTCAATGACGAGTCGACCTGGACCCCCGCCGCGAAGGCCCTCCAGCCGTAGCAACCAGCACCGTACCCCACGGGCGGCTCTCTACCATCGCTCGCTTCCCGGATGGCACAACGTGGTCACGGGCAACTGCCGGCAGTTTCGGCAGCTGCCCGTGACCGTCTGCGGAGGCGACAACTCTCTCGGCATGATCGAGAATGCCCAACGGCTCGAACAGAGGGCCTGGAGCCGCTTGCCTGAACGCCACCAGAGCGGATGGCGTCGATCAGGCGGTGAGGAAGGCGGTCAGCGTCCTGAGGTACTCGGCTGGAGCAGTCTGGTGAACCAGGTGGCCGGCCGCGATCGTCGTCAGCCGCGCGTCGGCCAGGCGATCGGCGAGTTCGGCGATGTGCTGCTGGGGGACCGGGCTGCTGGGTCCGCCGGCGATGAGCAGCGCTGGTGCCGTGATCCGGGCGACGATGTCGGCCCATCCCGGATCCGGGTCGTCGATCTGCGGCCGGACCTGCTCGACCATGCGCCAGTCGAACGGTAGATCCCCTGCGGGCCGCTCGGGAAGTGCTGGCGGTCGGGGGTGGAGGAACCCGATGTCCTCAAGGACGAGTTTGCGGACGAGTAGCGGTCGTTCGGCGGCCACTCGGCAGGCCACCAGGCCGCCGAGGGAGTGACCGACCAGGTCCACCGCGCCGATGTCCAACCGGTCGATGACGCCGATGACATCGTGTGCGAACAAATCCATCGTGTACGTGCCGGGCCAGTCACTGGCACCGTGGCCCCGCAGATCAACGGCGCACACCGTGCGGTCTACACGAAGGCCCGAGGCGATCACATCCCAGTCGCCTGTGGTCATGCCCGTGGCGTGGAGCAGCAGGGCGGGCGGCTTGTCCTCGTCGACGGCAGGCCACAGCCGCAATGAGAGGCGCACGTTTCCGACCATGATGTCCATGAGCTCAGGCACCTCCTGAGCCTCTCCAACAGTGGTCGCTGGCCGCAACACATTCCGCCGTGGGCAGAGCCCACCTTGCCGGGAGGGCCGGCCAGCTCACCTGACAGAGGCGACCGGATGCCGCGGCTTGGTGAGGCGGACGGCGTCGTGCGGGGTGCCTTCATCGGGGGTGAGGGCGGCATAGCCGGCGCGTTCGTACAGCTTGATGTTGCGGGTGCTGCGGCGGCCGGTGAACAGCTCGTAGTGCGCGGCCTCGTGGGGGGCCTGCTGCTCGACGTGCGTCAGGAGCCAGGTGCCGATTCCGTTGCCGGCCTGGTCGGGAGCGACCATGAGGCGACCGATCAGCCACGCACGCCCCTGCGCGCGGGCGCGCACCGCTGCCACGAGGCGTCCATGCCGCCGTACGCACCACAGTTGCCAGGTCGACATCGATTCGCGCAGTTCGTCGAGCGTCTCCCGCAGGGGCGCCAGGTCGAGGGTGTCGTTCGCGAGGGCCTCCTGCACCCAGCAGCACCGCTGGAGCACGAGCAGTTCGGCCAGGTCGTCGGGCTGGGCTGTGGTCAGCCGCAGCCCGTCGACAGGCCCGGTCAGCCCGGTGACGTCACTCTCGGGTTCGGTCCGCAGGGGCCGCATCGCTGAGGCCACCCGGGTCAGTTCAAGCAGCATTCTGCGGGCGGTCTCGTCGAGTCCTTCGGATTGCAGCACCTGTCCGTTGCTGGTGCTCTCGGCGATGCGCAGAGCGACGGTGGCGCCGATGGGCATCATCTTCAACGTGGTGACGACCTGCTTGGCCATCTGCACGGAGCGGGTGCCGGCCGAGGTGTTGCCGTAGCTGACGAACGCTACCGGCTTCCACGCCCACTCGTGGTAGAGGAAATCGAAGGCGTTCTTCAACGCCGCAGGCATTGCGTAGTTGTATTCGGGTGTCACCACGACGAACGCGTCAGCGGCGGCAACCCGTCGGCTCCACGCCCGGGTGTGCTCGTGTTCGTACACGCCGCTGGAGGGGTGCTCGGGCTCGTCGAGCAGCGGCAGCCCGATGTCGGCCAGGTCCGCGACGTCGAGAGTGACCGCGCCGGCGGTGGCCGCCGGAAGGGTTGCCTGGACGAACCAGTCGGCGATTGCTGGCCCCAGCCGTCCGGGGCGGGTGCTCGCGACGATGACCTGTACGTGCAGGGGTGGGGTCGACGCATTCGATGACATGTCATAGAAGTTAGCCGAGTTTTCAATGACGTGTCAACGAGTAGTACTGTGGCCAGGTGGACATCCGCTGGCTCAGCAAGGACGAGGAACACGCGTGGCGCTCCTTCCGGCGACTGCTGACAGCGCTGCCGGCACGGCTCAGCCGGGACCTGGCCCGCGACTCAGGGCTGTCGCCGGCCGACTACGAGGTGCTGAGCACGCTCTCGGAAAAGCCGAACCGGCGGTGGGCGCTCAAGGACCTCGCCGCCAAGATGGAGTGGTCGCGCAGCCGGCTGTCCCACCACGCGGCCCGCATGCAGGCGCGAGGGCTCATCGGCAAGGAGCCCGACCCGCAGGACGCCCGAGGCTGCATCCTGCACCTGACCGATGACGGCTTCACGGTGCTGGAAGAGGCCGCCCCGCACCACCTTCGGTCCGTACGAGCGCGGTTCCTCGATCATCTGAGCCCGGACGAACTCGCGGTGCTGCACAGGCTGTCGACCCGGATCGCCGACCTGCCGGACTGATGACCAGGGTCACCGGGCAGCCGGCGGTGCGGTGCTGCCACGGACGACGAGGGTCGTGCCGAGTTCGTACCGTTCCTGGGCCAGGCGGCCACCGTCGGCAAGCGCCAGGGCCAGCCGGGCAGCAGTGGCACCGATCTCACCGAAGGGCTGTCGTATCGTGGTCAGGGGCGGGGTCAGCCATGGCGCGTGATCGATGTCGTCGAAGCCGGTGACGCTGAGGTCCTCCGGAATCCGCAGGCCACGAGCGCGAGCCGCGGTGTACAGGCCCAGCGCCTGTAGGTCGTTGCCGCAGACGACGGCGCTCGGCGGCGCGTCCTGGGCAAGCAAGTCGGCGCCGAGTTCGTTGCCGTCGTCGAAGCTGAAGACGCCGCGTCGTTCGAGGGTCTCGTCGAACGGAACGCCTGCGTAGTCCAACGCGGCGCGGAAGCCGTCCAGGCGAGCCCGCGCGGACAGGTCGTTGACCGGCCCGGTGATCACACCGATCCGCCGGTGCCCGAGGTCGAGAAGATGCCGGGTGGCGGCGAGAGCGCCACTCCAGTTGTTCGCCCCGACGGCAGGCGTGGGGGAGAGGTCACTTGTCGGATCGATGGCGACCAGCGGTATGCCGCCTGCGGCGAACCGCTTGCCGTCGTCGGCGGTGATGAGCGAGAACGCGGTGATGACGGCGGCCGGCTGGCGCAGGAGCAGGGGCTCCACCCACGGTTGGCCCGCCAGTATTCGCCGCCGGACATCGCTGAAGCCGACCGTGTGGTCCCTCGGGCCGGCAACCTCCTGCACACCGCGCAGGATCTCCATGGCGATCGAGGGCAGCATCTGGTGAAAGACCACCTCGATGCAGCGGGACGCGCCGCTGGCCTGTCGTCGGCGGTAACCGTGGTCGCGGAGCAGCGCCTCCACCCGCAGTCGGGTCTGCTCGCCCACGCCCCCTCGGCCGTTGAGGACCTTGGAAACCGTCGGTGGGGAGACCCCGGCCAGCTCGGCGATCGTGGCGATGGGCAGGTCACCGCGCCAGGGCTTGCGGGATTGGCGTCCGTGGCCTTCATCGATCACGAACGAAATTCTACGGGTGGACCGTGGCCCGCCCGGTCAGCCGGTACGCCGCAGCCGCGTACCGGTCAGCCCGCACTGAAATGTTCGCGACAACATTTCGTGCCCTGGTGTTGCGCCGATGGTCCTCGGTCGTCATCGCGCCTGAGGTCGGAGCGTGCCACGTAGGCGCGGCACAAGAAATCACTTTCGCGAAACTCGACGGCGCATCTTGACGAGACGCCCTCCAATCCACGAAAGTCGATGCGGGCACGGTGGCGCTCCGGCTGGGAGCACGGACGCCGCCAGACATCGACGACTTCAGCGCCGGGTGCGACGGGCCGCCCTGTTAGCGCTAACGATGAATCCCCGCAGCAGAGCATCAAACCCCGCTCCGGGCGGACGTAACGCGCCCAGCGGCAGCACCCGGAACGTCTCCAGCAAGGACCTGGACGGCTGGGTGCCTCCACGCCAACCGGGGCGCACCGTCAGTGACCGGCGACGACCGTCCCTCACCCGTACCGCCTCTGATCCGGGCGGCCCCGAACACCTAGGAGATTGTCGATGAGAAGACCGAGAAAGACCACGATGGCCATGATGTCGGCGGGTGCCGTCCTTCTGGCATCGACGGCGGTGGCGGCAGCCGTACCGGCCGGTGCCGCTGCCGCTGGCTGTTCGGTCGACTACGCCGTGCCGTCGCAGTGGCAGGGCGGCTTCGGGGCCAACGTCGTCATCACCAACCACGGTGATGCGGTGTCGGGTTGGACGCTGACCTGGTCCTACGGCGCCGGCCAGACGGTGACGCAGGCGTGGAACGCGACGGTGACCCAGAGCGGCGCGGCAGTCACGGCCACTAACGTCAGTTACAACGGGGCCATCCCCACCAACGGGACGGCGTCATTCGGCTTCAACGGTTCGTGGACCGGCAGCAACCCGGCTCCGACCAGCTTCGCGCTGAACGGGGTGGCCTGCACCGGCGGCACGACGCCGACGACTCCCGCGCCGACCACTCCCGCGCCGACGACCCCGCCACCGACCACTCCGCCCCCGACCACCCCACCGCCGACCGGGCCGGCGGACATCACCGTGAACAGCGCCACCAGGTACCAGACGGTCGACGGATTCGGTGCCGCCCAGTCGATCTGGGGTAGCGCGTGGTCGACTGCCGAGACGCAGACTCTGGTCGGGATGGGACCCAACCAGTTGGGGCTGTCGATCGTGCGTACCGGTCTCTCGCCGGTGTCCAGTGAGTGGGCGACGCACGTGAACTCGTTGAAGACGGCGAAGGCGTCCGGGTCGAACGTGAAGATCCTCGCCTCGCCGTGGACGGCACCTGCGGCGTGGAAGACAAACAACAGCCGGGTCAACGGCGGCAAGCTGAGGACCGACTACTACGACGACTACGCCAATCACCTGAACAGCTACGTCCAGTACATGCGTGGCCAGGGTGTGACCATCGACGTGACATCGGTGCAGAACGAGCCGGACTGGCACCCGGACTACGACTCGATGGACTGGAGCGGCACCGAACTGCGCACCTTCGTGCGGGACCAGGGCGCCAAGGTGCAGAACACCAAGCTGATGGTCGCCGAGGCGGTGAACCTGAACTACAACTTCACCGATCCGACACTGAACGACGCGACAGCCCGCAACAACATCGGCTACATCGGCGGGCACCTCTACGGCACCGAGGAGTCGGGCCGGCTGCGGCCGTACTCCCTGGCCGAGCAGCACAACAAGCCGGTCTGGATGACCGAGTGGAACCTGCACGCGGCGGACGGCGGTGGCTCCAACATCTGGGGCAACCCCGCCAACGCGGCGGTCTGGAACGAGACGCTCGACGACATCATGCGTACGGTGCACAAGTCGATGGAGGCCAACTGGAGCGCCTACATCTGGTGGTACGGCAAGCGCTACTACTCCTTCATCGGTGACGGCGAGTCCGCGTACGGGACCGTCGCGGGCGCTCCGCTCAAGCGCGGGTACGCCTTCTCGCAGTACGCGAAGTACGTGCGCCCCGGTTACCAGCGTGTCGCCCTGACGAAGAGTTCCAAGGCGTCCCCGCTGGAGGTGACCGCCTACCAGGGCGACGGGAAGATCACTCTGGTGATCCTCAACAGGTCGAACAGCGCGGTCAACAACGCAGTGGTCCAGGCCCCGCAGAACGTCACACGGGCGGAGCACTACCTCACCTCGCAGAACGCCAACGCCGCCAGTCAGCCGACAGCCGTCAACGGGGGTCAGGCCACCATCAACGTGGGTGCACGCAGCATCTCCACCCTCGTCTTCACCCTCTGAGGCAGCTCACCGGGCTCGTCGCCATCCGGTCGGGCCTGTGGGAGCGGTACATCGACCGCACCCACAGGCCCGGCCTGTCGGGCCAGGGCCTCCGGCGTCAGCCCGCGACCGAGCGGAAGACCGGGTAGTAGCCGCCGGACTGGCCTGCCGCGGTCGGGTGGTAGGAGATGCCGATGTTCGCGAAATTCAAGGCGTGCAGCCACTTGTCGCCGTAGCTGCACAGCTGGTGCCCGACGAACTTCGACCGTACGTCGGCGAAGGTGAAGCCGGCGGCCTGGGCGGCGCTTCGGGTGATGTCATCGACCAGGTTGATGCCCTCGTTGATCTTCGCGCGGGAGGTGGCGCTGAGCCCGACACACGTCGTGCCGAGCTGGTAGAAGACCGGGTAACCGACGACCACCACCCGGGCCGAGGGCGCCCGGGTGCGGATTCCGTTGTAGACGGCGCGGAGCAGGTTGGCGAGATCGGCCCGGGCCTTGTCCTGGGCGGCCTGCACGGCGGCCACGCAGTCGGTGGTCCCGTAGAGCACGCAGGTGGTCATGATGCTGCCGAAGCCGACGTCGTTGCCGCCGACAGTGACGCTGACAAGTGTGGTGGTGGCACTGAGCGCGCTGAGCTGCGTGTTGATCACACTAGTGGTGGTGGCTCCGGAGCAGGCAACCGAGCGGTACGACGCGGGTCGCACGTTGGTGGCGTACAGCGCCGGGTAGGCGTTGGTGCTGCGCTGACAGGAACCGCTTTCGGCGGTGTAGCTACCGGCGCCCACCCCTGAGGAGTAGGAGTCGCCGAGGGCGACGTAATGGTCGGCGGGGGCAGCCTGGGCTGGCGCTGTCAGGGTGAGGGTTGCACCCAGGGCCGCGGCCAGGCCCAGGGTGAGGGTTGCCAGACGGGATCTCCACACGTCGCGCTCCGGTGGGTAGGAGGATCGGTGTGAAATAGATACCACTAAATATTGATGTAGGAAAGATTCCTGCGAGCCCAGCCGCTGCTGATCGGCCTACAGTGCTCGCCGCCGGGCTCACGCCTCGCGCGGGACGACGCTCACCTGCCACGCCGTTCCTGGGGAGGCAGCGCCCAAAGACCGGTGCTGGGACAGCGCGTCAGAGCCGGGCCGAGCGGACCGGCTCGGTGCGGGGGCGACCGACGCGAAACACCGCGAGAGGTGTGCCGCCCACCCGCTCGGCGAGCCGAGCGGCCGTCGCCGGACAGTCGATGAGCTGGCTGAGCGGATGGACCGTCAGGCCGTGCCGGGCGAGAGTCAGCCACGTACGCAGAAGGCGCCTGCCTGCGGCGATGCGGTCGTCGCCGTCGGCGAGCAGGACCAGGATGCTGCCGTCGTAGCGCAACAGACCGCGACCGCTGGCGGCCAACAGGGCCGCAAGGCCGAGCCGGCGGGCGGCGGGGTACGCGCGAAGCGCTGTGGACAGGGCCCACGCTTCGGACCGGGACAGGGCGAGGGCCCGGTCCGTGAGTCCGTCGAGGTGATACCGAGGGTGGCGCGGGCTGAGGCGCAGCCAGTCACGCAACTCGACAGCGACGGCTGGCGTGCCGAACATCCAGCGGTCGGCGACCTCCAGATCCGGTGCGAGATCCCGGGTCGCAACGTGCGCGATGCCGGGCTCCAGCTCCGCGATGACATCGGCGTCGACGTACCCGGGCTCGTAGGGACCACGGGCGACCCGGCGGGCCTCGACGTCGGCGATCGTGAAGGGAGTCCGGTAGCGGTCCGCCGCGGGGATCAGTTGCGGGCCGGGGGCCGCGGTGACGGAGAGACCGAGTTCGGCGGAGACGATGAGGCAGGTCTCCACGAATGCGCCGATGCCGAGGGCCAGATCGCGGCCGGTCGGGTCGGAGTCGGGCAGGCTGCGGGCCGCGTCGACATCGATGACGATCCTGTCGGCGTGGTACTCCGGTCGCCACGGCTGCGTGTTGTGCGCGCTCGGTGCCCGGTTGCAGATCGCCTCGTTGGCCCGCAGCTGCTCCACCCAGCTCACGCCGTCGCCCTCTCGTAGAAGGTGTACCCGTGCAGGGGCCGCCCGCCGGCGCGCCGGTACTGGGCTGCCGAGGCGTCGTTCGTCCGCTCGACGAAGGTGCTGCGCAAGGTGCGGTACCGGTTGCTGGCGAGGTTGCGATGCAACTCCCGGGACAGCAGCGTCAGGTACCCCTTGCCCTGCTCGTCGGGCACGGTGCCCTTGATGATGAGGACGGCGTCGCGCCGGTATCTGTCGCGGGTGGCGAGGAGACGGAGCTGGTTGATGACGCCGAGCCGACCGCCGACGCGCATGAGGTACTCGGAGATGTCCGGCACCGTGACGACGAACGCGACGGGTCGGCCGGCCTTTTCCAGCCAGAGCAGAAGCGCCTCGTCGAGCAGGAACGCGAGGCCGTCCGTCTGCTCTGCCAGCTGCTCGGCGGAGATGGTGGTGTAGTAGCCGAGCTGGGCGAAGCTCGCGTTGAGCATCTGCCGCAGGATCGGCAGCTGGCGGCGCAGGCGCCACCGGGAGCCGCGCCGGATGACGAGCTGTTCGGCGTCGATCCGGGCGTCGTCGAAGGCGAACCCGTGGTCGGGGTCGCCGGTGGCCGTACCGTCGAGGTCCACAAGCCAGGTGTCCGCCTCGAAGCGACGGTGGAAGCCGTGCCGCTCGTACATCATCGGGTAGTAGGCGGGGTTCCACGCGGAGTCCACGAAGCCACGGTCGGCGTAGCCGGAAGTGATCACCCCGCCGGTCTGGTTCGGAAGCTGCGCCACCGGACCGAAGAGCGGTCGGCCGTCGGCCCTGGCCTCGACGCCGTCCATGATGGCGGCGAAGACGTCGTCGTCATCGACGAACTCGGTGTGCCCGAACAGCTGTCGGGGGCCCACCTTGGCGTCGAAGGCCGTGCTGCGGTGCATGCTGGTGCGCCCCACGACGGCGCCGTGTCGATCGCGGACCAGGAACAGCTCGGCGGTACGGCTGTGATTCGCGATCACCGATGACAGCAGAGGCACGTACCTGTCGGTCGGGTGGAGCCGGAGCGGGAAGTCGACGAACGCCCGCAGGTCTGCCCGCGACCGCACGGGAACCAGTCTCATCCGCGATGCACCGCCGGGCCGGACGTCTCGGTGGACAGGGGAGTGAAGGTCGGGATGTGTGCCATGCCGTCGGACTCGGCCCGCCAGACGCCGTTGCTGTAGCCCTGGGGCTCGGCGTTGTAGAGGCGGATGTAGCCGCCTGTCGCGTTCTTCGTGCCGTGATCGGTCACCCAGCACATGAGGTCGCGGTGGTGGCGGCTGCGGGCGAACTTCAGCAGCGCGTCGCGGTCGCTGAAGAAGGCGATGGTGCCGAGAGTGAAGGGGAACTGGTAATACACGGTGTGCCACCGGTATCCGTCCATCCGCTTCATCTGCCGAACCATCTTGAACCACACCCGGGTGAGCGTGAGGATCGAGCGCGGCCCCCGGTAGCGGGTGGCGCCGACGAACATCGCCGTCGCCTGGCCCACCGGAGGCGCGGCCGAGAAGTCGCTGGTCCTCACACCGTCACGCCCTTCACCAGGTACACGTTCTTGATCCTAGAGGCGGCGTCGGCGAACGGCCCGGTGCCGAACTCGTGGACCTCCACCCGCAGGTCGGCGGCGGACGGATCCTCGGCGAGGGACTCGGCAAAATCGCGGCTGACCTGGGCGAGGTGACGCAGGACCCCCGCGCGGCAGGTGTCCACGAGGCTTCGCCGCTCATCGGAGCCGAGTGTCAGGTGCTCGCGAAGTTGCAGGTGGATGACCGGCCGGGTCTCCAGGTCGGCCTGTTCGGTCAACTCCAGGCAGAAGCTCTGCAGCAGGTGCGCCTGCGAATTGCCTGTGTAGAGGCCGTACTCGACGTCCTGCGGGTAGATGTTGGCACCCATGTAGGAGATCGTGCTGTCCTTGCGGCCGTACAGGAACAGCAGCGGCAGCCGCATCCGGTCGACCTGCCAGGCGCGCTCCGCGTCGGCCCGCGCCTCGGGGTCGACGATGGCTGCCACAACCTCCGGGTACGACACCAGCCGGCCCTCGTCGCCGATGTTGTAGCGGACCCGGGGATTGAGCACCGCCGTCGAGTTGATCGTGCAGAGGACCTCCTGGTCCGGGGTGGTCTCCAGGTACGTCTCCAGCGGGTTGTACTGGAAGACCATCGGCAGCCGATGCTCGTCCGCCCCCAGCAGGGCGGTCCGCAGCGCGACGTCGGTACGCAGACGCCGGCGGACCCAGACGCTGAAGTCGGTCTCACCGGCGATGCCGATGGTGAGGTCGCTGGCCCCGTAGCCGGAGCGCACCTTGACGAACCGCTCCTGGAGATAGTCGCGCAGCGCCTCGGTCATCCCCTCACCGCCGACCAGGCCACTGATGCGGTACTCGGCCCACGGGAAGTCCTCGGCGTCGAGTTTGTCGCGCAGATGCTTCAGGAACGGGGGGTACGCGGTGACGATGTAGTCGAAGCCGGGCCCGAAGTACCGCAGGGTGTCGATGATCTTCTGCAGGTCCGGTCCGGTGTTCTTCACCATGGCGATCGTGGACATGGCGATGCCGGTGTTGGTTCCGGTGGCCCAGGCGCCCATCGAGTACGCGTTGATGACGAACCGCCGCTTCGACGGAAACACCATTGTGGCGTAGCCGGCCAGGTTCTTGTGGACCGAGCGCAACTCCCGGCGGCTGCGGATCCAGTTGAAGGGCTGACCGGACGAACCCGACGACTCGTCGACAACGCTGCCGGCGATCTCGATCTCACCGTGCCAGCAGCGCTGCGCCTCCGGGTACGCCTGCACGTAGGACCGCTTGTCGGTGGGCGGGTACGACGACAGGTCGAACCACCGGAACCGCCAGTTGTTGCGGCGCAGGTAGTCGCCGTACGCGGGCACGTCGATAGCGGCGAACTGGCAGGTCATCCAGGCGTGCAGTCGGGCGAAGCGCCCCATGTACGGACGATACTGACGTGCGGTGAGCCGCCACATAGCCGGATGGATCCGGTACAGCGTGTAGAGCCAGGTCAGGGCGAAGCTCGCGAAGCGCAACGTCCAACGGCGCAGGAATGTCACCACGCGCCCAGGCTATTGGACCTTCGGGTCGGTCGCCTGATGCCGGATACTCGGCCGTCCTGAGTATCCGGACCCAGCCGCCGCCCACCGGGAGGGTCTGCCGCTGCGACAGCTGAAGCGTACTCCGCGTCAATGGTCCGAGGCGGCAACCACGAGTACGGTTTCGGTTCTCGACAGGCACCGGAGGGAGCGAGGGTGACGCAGCAGAGAGCGTTGGTGGTCCGGGGCGGCTGGGAGGGACACCGGCCGGTCGAGGCGACGGAGTTGTTCATCCCCTTCCTCGAACGAAGTGGCTATGCCGTACGGGTCGAGGAGTCGACGGAGATCTACGCCGATGCCGCCGAGATGGCCGGCACCGACCTCGTGGTGCAGTGCATGACGATGTCGCAGATCACCGCGGAGCAGTCGGCGGGCCTCAGCGCGGCGGTCATCGCCGGTACGGGGTTCACCGGCTGGCACGGCGGCATCGTGGACTCGTTCCGCGCCTCAGCTGAGTACCTGCATCTGGTGGGTGGCCAGTTCGCTACCCATCCGGGTCGGGAGCCGTGCGAGCGTCGCGGCGGCGAGGAGGACAACTTCCTGCCGCACACCGTGCGCATCACCGACCTCGGCCGGGAGCACCCGATCACCGCCGGAATCGAGGACTTCGACCTGGTCACCGAGCAGTACTGGGTGCTGCACGACGACCTGATCGACGTCCTGGCCGTCACTACCCATCCGACGCAGGGGTGGCATCCGTGGCACCGGCCGGTCACCTCGCCGGCGATCTGGACCCGACTCTGGGGTGCCGGGCGCGTCGTCGTGACCACCCCGGGGCACAGCCTCGACGTGCTGGAGCACACGAGCGTCCGTACCGTCATCGAGAGGGGGATGGTGTGGGCGACCCGCACCGCGTCGGCGTCGTAGGTCTCGGGGTCATCTCCCGCGCGTACCTGGACACACTCGCGAACCACCCGGCGGTGACCATCGCGGCGTTGGCCGACCTCGACGCCACCCGGTCGGCCGCGGCGGCGGCCACCGTCCCCGGGGCCGAGGCGGTGACCGTCGAGGCTCTGCTCGCCCGCCCGGACGTGCAGACGGTGCTCAACCTGACGATCCCCGCGGCGCACGCCGAGATCTCGCTCGGCGCGATCGACGCGGGCAAGAACGTGTACGTCGAGAAGCCGCTCGCCGTGACGTTCGAAGACGGCCGCTCGATGGTCGAACGCGCCGCGTCGGCCGGTGTCCGCGTCGGGTGCGCGCCGGACACCGTCCTGGGCACTGGTACGCAGACGGCGCGGGCGGCGATCGACGGCGGGCTCATCGGCCGCCCGTTGTCCGCGTCGGCAGTCATGGTCACGCCGGGGCACGAGCGCTGGCATCCCCACCCCGACTTCTACTACGCCCCGGGCGGCGGCCCGTTGCTGGACATGGGGCCGTACTACATCTCGGCGCTCATCCACCTGCTCGGACCGGTCCGCGCGGTGAGCGGAGCCGCCAGCCGCCTGCGCGCCGAGCGCGTCATCGGCTCGGGCCCGCGCCTCGGCCAGCGTATTCCGGTCGAGGTGGACACCCACGTGTCAGGCGTCCTCGAACATGTAAACGGTGCTCTCTCCAGCATCACCATGAGCTTCGACGGCGTCGCGACGACTGCCGCACCGATCGAGGTGCACGGGGAGACCGGCACTCTCGCCGTACCCGATCCGAACAACTTCGACGGTCAGGTCCGCCTCTGCGCGCTCGGCAGCACCGAATGGCGCGTTCTCGAACCGCAGGCCGGTTACGCCGAGGCGTCCCGGGGCGTCGGTCTGATCGACCTTGTCACCGCCGACGGTGAGCGTCCGCCGCGCGCAGGAGGCGACGTCGCGCTGCACGTACTCGACGCGATGACCACAGTGCTCAAGTCGGCGGCCGAGGGCCGGCGGATGGAGCTGACGACGGTGGTGCAGCGACCCGCACCAGTACCGCTCACGCCTCGGCGAGCAGCATCCGCAGCCCTTCGGCGAGGTCGGCGCTCCTGGTGACCCGCTGGGCGAACGGCAGCCGGACGTCGGTGTGCCGGCCCGGCGCCTCGGCGCGGAGCACGATGCCGTCGGCGTCGACGGCGACCGGTACGACTCGCGTCGCCCCGGCGGTCAACGCGGGGTCGACACGCGCGGCGAGCTGATCGAGGAGATCACCGTGCCGGTCGGTGAGGTGTTGCAGGTGTCCGGCTTCGTCGGTGGCGAGCGGGTCCGGCCGCGCGCCACGGTAGGTGCTGACGCTCACCGTGGTGTCACCGATGTCGTCGGTGAGGCCGACCTCGACCGGTTCGACGGCCCACAGCGCGACGGGGGGCAGGTCGAGCAGGGACATGACGGTGTCGCAGTCGCAGGAATCCAGGATGCCCGAGTCGAACCGGCGAGCGGTGCCCTGCATCCACACCCTGGCCCGCACGCGGGAGCGTACGGCGACCGGGACGAGTTGTGTCACGTCGAGCCGTACCGCGCCCGGCCGACCGCGAGCCGCGACCAGCAGGCCGCCGGTCCGGCTCATCGCATCCACGGCGAGGATCACAGTGCCGTCGGGCAGGACGGCGTGTGACTCGATGAGGTCGGCGCAGGCGTCGCCCAGCCGAAGCCGCAGGGACGGGGCGGCGGCCAGGGCCGATCGTGCCGTCACGGCGGCCCGATCAGCCGGTACGGCAGCGTGCGCGGGATCCGCCAGCTCCGCTGATCGTCCGGCTGGGTGGAGCACCATGTCAGTCCCCTTGGCCTGTAGTGAATGTGAATCGGCCTCGGATCGTGACAGTAGTAGGTAAGGCTACCCTTTGCCAAGGTGGTGCCGTGCCGTAGGTGTGATGTCACGTCGGCACGCGCCAGTGGCCGTCAGGCAGGCTGGTAGGTGAGGCAGTCGCTGACGGTGGCACCCGGGCCGACGGTGATGGACTCGGCTGTGCAGGCGAGGTTGGCGTTGTAGGTGCACTCGGAGCGCGCACACGCGCCCACCGCGCCTGTCACCTCGGGGATGCCGCCCTGCATCGAAGACTCGACGAACGTGGCGCAGGAGGCGGCGTCGCCCGTCGAGGCCACGGTGATCGCCGGAGCGTGACAGCCCTTGGCGTTGAAGCTGCACGCGGTCGCGGCACATTCACGCACGGGGGGCGACTGGAGCAGAGTTTTCATGATGTTCTCCCAAACCGTAAGGGCCGGCGCGGTAAAGGAACTCGTCGGCCGGCGTACTCATATGTCAGTCCGTGTTTGCCACCCAGGTGGACGGCAAACCCGCCACCTCTCGGGACCTTGAATCAGAGCGTCGAACGACATCACGCTAACAGCGCACCGTTGCTCGCACTGACGTTTCGTCGTTCCCTTACAGTTGCGTCGGGGTCAGGCCGCATTGTTAGGTAAGTCTTGCCTTACCTGGTGGGCGGCCCTGTGTGCGGTTGACCGGCCTGATTGCCGGGTCGCGGAAAGGAGAGGAAGTTCGGCGGACCCCGCAATTACTCAACGGCGCCTTTCGGCTTCTCAGCGCTTCTGCGAATCGCTTCGAAGCATCGACTGACTCGCACCGTTCGCGAGCAGACGGTCCAGCGAGCCGAGTCGTCAATGCGCTCTTTGATGCACTCGCACGCAGTCCCAACATCGATTACTTCCTTGAGTGATCGAGCTGCTACATCGCCGTCCAGGCCGTGAACGACAAGATCTTCGGACCGGCGTGACGACTTCTGCACCTCTACTGGCACTTGCTGCGCTGCTGCCGGCACACCGGGTGCGATCGGCCGTGCTGCGGAGGTCCATCTGCTGAAGATCAACGTGCCGCCGTACCCGGAGCGGGACGACACGGCCAGCGAGCTGGAGGGCCCAACTGCCGGGGCGCGTGGCGCGGCTGAAGTCGCGTTATCTCTCTCGGGGAGCGGGGGCGCGCCCCCGCTCCCTGAGGCCCGGAGGAGGCGTTACTCAGGTCTTCGAAGCGAACGGGCGGTGCTCAGGCCGCAGGGGTGTTCAGGACGTACTCGCGGGAGGCGTGGACCTCGGCGCGCAGGGTGGGCAGGTCGACGTCAAGGACCTGGCCGTTCCACTTGCGGGGAGTGCCGTTGATGAGGACGACGCTGATGTTGCGGGCGTCGGAGCCGAGCACGACGGTGCCGACGGCATCGTTGAGCGGCATGTTGTTGAGGTCCTCGGCCTGGATGACCACCAGGTCGGCCTTCTTGCCCGGGGTGAGTGAGCCGGTGACGCCAGCCAGGCCGTTGGTGCGGGCGCCCTGAAGGGTGGCGAAGTCCAGGACGTCGCGGGTGGTGATCCGCTCCGGCTGCTGCTCGGTGCCGTGGACGGCGTTGACCGCGCGCATCCGCTGGATGGCGTGCAGGGCCCGCATCTGCGTGAACATGTCGCTGACCAGCGCCACCTCCACATCGATGCTCAACCCGGGGCGCACACCGACGGCCAGGGCCTCGTCGATCGCGGGGATCGCGGTCTCCAGCCCGATCTGAGCATCCGAGGTCGGGGCCAGGGCGACCGTCGTGCCGCTTGCCCCGATCGCCTTCCACGCCTCGCCGGTGAGGCCAGTGGCGTGGATGAGGGTGAGATCCGGGCCGAGGATGCCGTCTTTCGCCCAGTTCAGGATGGCCGCCGAGGAGGAGCTGCCGAAGACGGCATCGACGCTCACCCCGATGCCCAGATCCTTGGCCGTGCGGGCGAGTTCGGGTCCGTGGGCGAGGGCGGGCCCGGCGATCTCGTCAGTGGCCAGGGCGGCCAGGCGCAGGGTCAGCAGCTGGTCGTCGCTGGCGAAGCACGTGTCCCTGAGGCGTGCCAGGTCGCCGGGCCACTGCTTGTCCCAGTCACCGAAGTGCGGGCCCATGGAGGCGTGCACCCCGCGGATGCCGGTGTCGATGAGGGCCTGGACGGCGGCGTCGGAGTGCTCGGGAGTGCGGGAGTTGTGGGAGAAGTCGAGCATGGTCGTGATGCCGCTGTCGATCGCGGTCAGGGCGGCCAGCTTGGTGCCGACGTACATGTCGTGGGGCCGGTAGACGGTGGCGTAACCGGCGAGGGTGGACATCACGTAGGCACCGAGGTCGTCAACGTCCGGCATGATCCGGCGCAGCTGGGTCTCCCAGGCGTGCCGGTGCGTGTCGACGAAGCCAGGGGTGAGGATCGTGCCCGCCGCGTTGACGACCACCGCGCCGTCCTGGCTCAGGCCGGTACCGATCGCGGTGATCGTTTCGCCCTCGACGAGCAGGTCGGCGTCGTGCAGGACACCGAGGTCGGGGTCCATGGTGACGATGGTCGCCCCGGTGAACAGGATGCGCCGCTGCGGGTCGGCGGACCGCTGCTGAAGCTGTTCGAGCACGGCAAGACTGGTGGTGTCGGAGGAAGACAAAGGGAAAGTCCTATTCATCAGGCCGGGGCGGGGCCGCGCCGGGTGGGTGATGCCATCAGCCTCCGCCCACCCGGCAACGGCAACCAGGCCGCCGTTTGCCCAGGTGCGGCGCACCCAGGCTCGCCATCGCCCTGCGACACCACGACGCGCAGGAAACGGTCGCTGCCGTCGCACGGCACCTCGGCGCTGGCCATTCCACACCTCATCGCTATGACGAAGCCGTAGTCATCGACACCCACACGTTGCCGACCACTGACGATCCCGTGTCGCCCGACATTCACTCCGGATAGGTGACGGTCGGGACCGCGAGCTCCCGGCGAAGCACCGGGGCGACCTCGGTGGCGAGCCGCTCGACGGACTTGAGGATCTGCGCCTGGGGCATTCCGCCGAAGCCGACGTGCAGGAGCAACCGGCTGATGCCGTACACCTCGTGGTAGGCCGCGACCTTGTCGATCACCTCTTGGGCGCTGCCGACGACGAGGGCGCCCTGCGGACCGGTGAAGGCGTTGAACTTCTCCGGGCTGAGTACGAATCCCTCGCCCCGCTTGTGGTTGTTGTCCCGGAAGCCGGCGGTGAAGTGCGGGTACATCGTCCGCCGCGCCTCCGCGCTGGTCCGGCCGACGTGACCCTGCACGCCCAGCCCGACCCGCAGGGTGGCTGGATCGCGCCCGGCCCGCTCGGCCGCCAGCCGGTAGAGGTCGACGATGCGGGAGTGGCTGCCAACGGTGCCGAGCAGGACCCCGAGCATCACGGGCAGCCCTCGGGCGCCGGTCTCGACGGCGGAGGTCGGCGTGCCACCCACGCCGACCCAGATCGGCAGCTCCTTCTGAAGGGACCGGGGCGCGATGTCGGCCTCGCGCAGCGGCGGGCGGAAGCGCCCGTCCGACCAGGTGAGCGGGTTCGTCTCGCGGATCCGCAGCAGCAGGTCGAGCTTCTCCCGGAACAGTTCCGCGTAGTCGGCGAGGTCGTAGCCGAAGAGCGGAAAGGACTCGGTGTACGACCCGCGCCCGGCGATGATCTCGGCGCGGCCGCTGGAGAGCAGGTCGAGGGTGGCGAACTGCTCCCAGACGCGGACCGGGTCGTCGGAGCTGAGCACCGTGACAGCGCTGGTCAGACGGATCCGTCTGGTGCGTTGCGCCATCGCGGCCAGCACCATCGGTGGCGCCGTCGCCACGAAATCCGAGCGGTGGTGCTCGCCGACGCCGATGACGTCCAGGCCCGCCTGGTCGGCGACCTCGGCGAGTTCGATGACGTGACGCAGGTGCTGGTGCGGGTCGGGAAGCTGGCCGGTGGCCGGGTCGGCGGTGAGTTCGCCGAAGGTGATCAGGCCGATCTCAAACGACATCGTCGGCCTCCTCTCTGGTCTGCCGTGCGGGCGCCGGTGGGATCGGGAAGTTGCGGTTGAAGACGTTGTCCGGGTCGTACGTGGCCTTGATGGCGCGCAACCGGCTGAGGGTTGGCTCGGGCCAGGCGTCGAGCAGCCGCTCCGGATCGGTGTCGGACTCGAAGCTGAGGTACATGCCGTCGAGGTGCGGGCGCAGGTCGGCCCAGAGCTTGTCGAGTTGGGGCCCGCGGTCCGCGACGGTGGCGGCGAGCACCGAGAAGTTCTGCTCCCGGTGCGGATAGGCGGTCGCGTCCCGGTCGACGTCGTTGACGGCGCCGCCCACGGACCGGAACTGCATGATCATCACGTCGCCGGAGCGGATCATTGCCGCCATGGCATCCGCCGCCTCCGGGGTGACGTGGTGCAACAGCCCGCTGTGCGTGTCGCTCAGACCCTGCCCGCGATGCTGGTTGCCGGGCGGCGCGACGATCGCCGGATACGGCGCTAGCTGGGCGTGCTGGTCGAGGATCGGGCCGATCTCCAGGAACGGGCCGAGGGCCGCCTGCGCCGCCTCGACGTCGTCATTGGCGTGCACGAGGGTCACCTGGGCCATCGGCGGGCTGCCCCGGCGGCCGGGAAACAGGCTGAGAAAACTGCTGATCTCCCGCGGCGCGTCCTCGACGAGCCGCCCCCAGCGACGGAGCACGCCGGCGGCGTCGCTCGCGTCGACAGTGAGCTGCGCGAAGACGACATCGCCGACCTCGTACGCCTCCAGTTCCAGTGCGGTGACCACGCCGAAGTTGCCGCCGGCGCCGCGGATCGCCCAGAACAGGTCGGGGTGGTGCTCGGCGTCAGCCCGGACCAGTGTGGCGTCCGCCGTGACGATCTCGGCGGCGACGACGTGGTCGATGGTCAGCCCGTACCTGCGGACGAGGTACCCGATGCCGGCGGTGGTCGCGAGGCCGCCGACGCCGACGTCGCCGTAGTCACCCGAGCTCATCGCCAGGCCGTACGGGGCGAGCGCCTGGGCGACGTGCCCCCAGCGGGCACCCGTCTCCAGCCGGATCCGGCGGGTGGCCCGGTCGAGCACCTCCACCTTGTTCATCCCCGACATGTCGATCACGATCCCGCCGTCGTTCGTCGACCGGCCGCTGATGCCGTGGCCGCCGCTGCGCACCGACAGCGGTACGTCCTGCGTCCGCCCGTACGCCACCGCATCCACCACGTCAGCGGCGTTGGCCGGGCGGATCACCAGGGCTGGCGCACCCTGCCGGATGTAGCTGTGGCGCACACGCTCGTACTGCGGGTCGCCGGGCTCAACGGCCTTGGCGGCCAGGGACTCGGGCAGTGCGTCGTAGTCGACGCCGGGCTGGCGTCTGGCGAGGGCGACGGCCGACCGGACCGGTCCCGGTTCGGTGTGATGTCCCGTGCGCTCCTTGGCGACGGCCTCGCGCAGCGCGGGGGCGATCTCCTGCCCGAAGGTCTGGATGAGTAGTGGGTCGTCGCGGCCGATCAGGAAGGAGCTGAACCCCTCTTCGAGGACCAGCGGAAGGAGTTGGTCGACCCACTGCTCGGGTGGACCCTGGAGGAAGCCACGGTTGTGCGACGACGCGCTGACCTGGAACAGGTTGAGCAGTCGCCGGATCTCGCGTGGATCCCGGCCCGCCTCGACCGCCGCCTCGTCGATGAGCCGGTTGGCGGTGACCCGGTCCGGCGACCGGAGGTACTCCAGGGTCGGCAGCCAGCCGTCGGCCTTCTGGCCGGTCAGTTTCAGCATCTTCGGCTGGTAGGCGCCGAGCCAGATGCCGATGTCGTGCGCCGGTGTCGGGCCGCGCTGCATGCCGGGGATCGGATAGTACGTCCCGTCGCGGCGCAGCGGCTCCGACGTGTCTTCCCATACGCCACGCAGGACGTCGATCGCTTCGCGCAGCGCCGCGACGCCCTGGCCGGCGGTCAGTCGGCGCCCACCCATGCCCTCGATCCCGTCCCAGAAGGCGCCGGCGCCGAGGCCGAGTTCGAACCGGCCGTGGGAGAGCCGGTCCAGGCTCGCCGCGGCGCGGGCCAGGACTGCGGGCGGACGCAGCGGCAGGTTCAGGACGTTTGCGGAGACGCGGAGCCGCTCGGTGCGGGCGGCCACCCAGCTGAGCAGGGTCCACGTGTCGAGGAAGTCCGGGTTGTACGGGTGGTCCTGGAAGGTGGCGAGATCCAGCCCTGCTGCCTCGGTCAGCTCGGCCAGCGCCATCACCTGGTCGGGATCCCGGGCGCTGGGCGTCAGGAACGTCCCGAACAGAAGTTCATGGCCGTAATCAGGCATTTCCCATCCGATCCTCGATGACTGTTGTGGGACACATCGTTTGCCCGACGCATCTTATGCTGCACAACATATCCTCGAAGTGGCGCATTCCCCTCGACATGGGCCGCCACGGCCATGGTCTGACGGGACAAACAGTGTTTGATCAACACATCGGCTGTTAGCATCGGGGGATGCCTGACGCCGGTGACGACTGCGAGCTGGCAGCCGACCGCCGACGTGGTTCGAACTTCGGCTGGTCCCTGGGAATGGTGCTGCGCCGCTGGCATGACCACGTCGAGGAGGCGTTGAAGGACCTGCCGCACGGCAGCCGCGGCTACCACATCCTGGCCGTGGTCGTCCACGAAGAGGTGCCCACGCAGGGCGCTCTGGCGGCCCGCCTGGTGATCGACCGCAGCGTCCTGACCTACGTCATCGACGATCTGGAGAACGCCGGTCTCATCGAGCGGCAGTTGGACCCACGGGACCGGCGCGCCCGTCGGATCGTGGCCACCGAACGCGGACGCCAGGCACTCGTCGAGGCCGAACGTCGGGTGGCCCACGCCGAGGACCAGGTGTTGGGCGGACTGCCCGAGGACCAGCGGGACGCTTTCCGCGACTTCGCCGAGCGCGCCGCCGAGGCCATCCACACCGCCGCACCGGGGACAGACCCCTGCGCGGCGGTGACCAGCGTCCTACCTCCGGCGCAGCAGCCCGCCTCCTGACGTCACACCGCCCGGCCGATGGGCACCGCCGCCCAGGCGCGGCGGTGGCTGGGCGCGGCGGTGACGGAACGCCGAACGTCGGCAGGTGCGTCCCGCCGACCGGCGGATGTCCTACGGCTTGCGGGCCAGGAGACCGACGAAGGTGTGGTAGGTGTCGGTCTGGAGGGGAGCGGCAGCGTCCGGCTCCGGACGCCACTCGGCCAGCGGCACCAGCCCCGGCTCCAGCACCGTCAGGCCGTCGGCGAAGGCGAGGATCTCCTCGTCGGTGCGCCAGCGGCCGGTGCCCAGCGACTCGTTGAAGACCCGCTCGACCTCGCGGGCCTTCCGGGAGCCTTCCGGGTCGCGCTCACCCGGGTCACGGAAGTGCGAGATCGCCACGTAACTGCCGGAGGGAAGCGCGTCGATCAACGCCGCCGCGATCGCTCGCGGGTCCTCGTCGTCACCGACGTGGTGCAGGATCGCGAAGAGCAGCAACCCGACCGGCCTGTCGAAATCGAGGAACCGACGTACGTCGGGATCGTCGAGGATCTGCTGCGGCGACCGGACGTCCGCCTGGATCACCGTCGCGGTGCCCTCGGCGGCGAGCAGCGCACGCCCGTGCGCCAGGACGATCGGGTCATTGTCCACATACACCACCCGTGCCTTCGGGTTGTGCTCGATGGCGACCTCGTGGACGTTGCCCTGGGTGGGCAGCCCCGATCCGATGTCGAGGAACTGGTCGATGCCCGCCTCGGTGACGAGGAAGCGGATCACCCGACGCAGGAAGGCCCGGTTCGCCTGACCGGCCGCCGGACCGTCCGGAGTGATCCGTAGAGCGTGCTCGGCGACCTTCCGGTCGGCCTCGAAGTTGTCCTTGCCGCCCAGGAAGAAGTCATAGACCCTGGCCACGCTGGGGATGTTCGGGTCGATGCCGGGCGGTGCCGCCTCGTCGCGGGTCACAGACGTCTCCATTCAGAACGGATCAGCGCCGGCCGGAATCTGCTGACGACTCCGGCGTTGCGGCGAGTGTAGCGATAGGGAAGGTTGGATTTCCGCCCCGACTGGTACCGCTCCCAGCGAACCCGCCCGTCACCAGCACATTCATCGCGCCGATGTACTACATCCGGCGCTCAGTGTCCTTCAGATACCGCAGGACCGCCGTCACCCGCCGGTCGGCCCGGTCGTCCGGTGCGAGGCCGAGCTTGGCGAAGATGCTGCGGATGTGCTTGTGCACGGCCCCTTCGGTGACGAACAGCCGCTCCGCGATAGCCGTGTTGCCCAGCCCTTCCGCCATCAGGGTGAGCACGTCGCGTTCCCGTGCGCTGAGCCGGCTCAGGGTGCTGTCGAAGCGGCTGCGGGCGAACAGTTGGGCGACCACCTCCGGGTCGATGGCCGTGCCGCCCCCGGCGACACGATGCAGCGCGCCGAGGAACTCCTCGACCCGACCCACCCGCTCCTTGAGCAGGTAGCCGAGCCGTACCGCGCCCTCGGCCAGAAGGTCGGTGGCGAACGCCTGCTCCACGTACGCCGAAAGGACGAGCACCGCGAGGTCGGGGTTGCGGCGGCGGGCCTCGACGGCTGCCACGATGCCCTCGTCGGTGTGGGTGGGCGGCATCCGGACGTCGACGATCGCCACGTCGGGTCGGAATTCGTCCACAGCGGACAAGAACGTGTCCGGTGAGTCGGTGGTGGCGACCACGTCGAGCCCTTCGGCCCGCAGCAGCAGGGCCAGCCCTTCCCGCAGCAGGGCGTCGTCCTCGGCTATCACGATCCGCACGGCAGCTCCACGATTATCGTTGTCGGCCCACCGGGTGGGCTGGTCAGTGTGAACCGGCCGTCATGGGCTCCGACCCGCCGGCGGATGCCGCCGATCCCCGAGCCGTGGCCCTCGTCGGCACCGCCACGGCCATCATCGGACACCGACAGGCGCAGCCGGCCGGCGCTGAGGCCGACAGTGACCGCCGCCTCGCTGGCACCGCTGTGCCGGGCCACGTTAGTCAGCGCCTCCGCCACCACGAAGTACGCCGTCGCCTCGACCGACGCGGCGCATCGGCCCGGCAGGTCGACCTCCACGGTGCACGGCACGGCGGAGCCGGCAGCCAGGCCGTGCAGCGCACCGGCGAGCCCACGATCGTCGAGCACCGGCGGCAGGATCCCGCGCGCCACGGTACGGAGTTCCGCGAGCGCCAACTCGGCGGCGTCCTGCGCCCGGTCCAGTACCTCCGCCAGCTGCGCCGGGTCACGGGCCAGCGCGCGTCGTGCCGCGCCGAGCAGCACGGTGACCGCGACCAGCCGGTTCTGTGCCCCGTCGTGCAGGGAACGCTCGATGCGGCGCAGCTCGACCGCGTGCGCGTCGAGCGCGCCCGCGCGGGTGGCGGTCAGCTCGGCGATGCGCAGCGACATGTCGACGTCGCGCGGCGGTGCCAGCAACCGTCGTCCCGGCAGCGCCTGGAGGTTGGCCATCCGCGGACCGAGCGCGACGGCCACGGCGAGCCAACCGACGCCGATCAACGCGACGACGAGCGCGTCGAGCAGCCCGTCGATCCTCCAGTAGATGAAGCCGGGGCCGCCCATGTCGGGGGGCAGCATCCAGAAGTACAGGGGGAACACGAAATTCTGTACGGCGGTGAGCGGCAGCGACAGCCCCACAGCGCCCAGCACGAACCCGAACGTGCCATGGGTGGCCACGAACGCGCACTCGCGGCGCACCCACGGGTCGCGCAGGGCGGCGCGCAGTCCGGTGGGAACCGGAGGCGGCATGGGCAGGTCGAACGCCCACCGCGACAGTCTGGCGCGTTCCCGGTCGGCGGCCCAGCGCACGACCTTCAACACCGACGGGACCACCACCAGACCGACGCCGACCACGCACGCGAGCGCCACCACTGACAACAGCAGGAACGCCGTCAGCGCCAGGATCGACGTACCGAGGCCGCCGACGAGGTGCTCGAGAGCGTCGACAGATATCCGTACGCGCTCCCGGAGGTATTGGCGCACCGTGTGCCCGCGCTCCGGTCGGGCCGGCCCCCGCACTGTGGCGCCGGCGTCTTCGCCCTGCATGTGCGCACCTCCCCGGCAGACGATAGGCGACCGAATGCGGATCCGGCCTCGTCGGAGCGCGTTAGTACAGCCTGCTGTACCTCGGTTGGCCCGGTGGCTGGATCGTCGTTGATTGGTCTTCGGCATAGCGTTGCCACCATCAACCACCACTGAGGGAGTAGTCATGACAGACCACAACCGCACCGCCGCTGCCGCGACCGCCGGCACGTCCGACAGCGCGGACCAACGCAAGCTGCTGCGTCCCGTGCTGTGGCTGGTGTTGATCGTCAGCGCCGTCATCAACGGGTCCATGTCGATCGCGGGTCAGAACCTCTTCGTCAGCGGCGGGTTCGGACTGATCGCCCTGGCCGCCGCTGTCGGGCTCGTCGTGCATCACTACCGGCACCGCACGTAGGCCCGAAGGTGCGTGAGCAGGCACAACACCATCGTCAGCCGTCGACGGACGGCCTCCCCGAGGGGCAGTTGATGTCGTCACATCCGCGGTGCGGTGACGCTCGGCTGCCTCTACCATCCCGGCATGACGGTGCCGTCAGAGACGCTTCCCCTCGCTTCCGATTTCCCTGCCGCCACGCGTGAGCAGTGGCAACGGTTGGCGCTGGGGGTGCTGCGCAAAGCCGGCCTTGCCGGTGAGGACACCCCGGCCGACGCGGTCGAGGATCTGTTGGCCCACCACGGCTACGACGACGTGACGTTGGCGCCGCTGTACACGGCCGAGGATCCGACGCCGATGCCCGGGCCCCCGGGGCTGTTTCCGTACACCAGGGGTGCCCGGGCGGCCGGCGCGGTGCCGGCCGGGTGGGACATCCGGCAGCGGCACGCCGACCCGGACCCGAAGGTCACCGCCGAGGCCGTCGGCGCGGACCTGGAGAACGGTGCCACCTCCCTGTGGCTGGTGCTCGGCGGGGACGGCATGTCGCCGGCCGGGTTGCCGACCGCGCTGGACGGTGTCTACCTGGACCTGGCCGGGGTCGTGCTGGACGCCGGTGCCGCCGCCGTCGAGGCGGTGCCGGAGTGGTTCGCGTTGCTCAACCAGCGGCAGGTGCCGCCGGCCGAGGTGCGCGGCAACCTCGGTGTGGACCCGCTCGGGTGGCGGGCGCGCACCGGGCAGCGGTGGGAGGGCCCGGTGGACGAGTGGGCCCGCGCCTGCGCCGCCGAGTTCCCGGGGCTGCGTGCGCTGACTGTCGACGCGACGGCCTTCCACGACGCGGGTGCCTCCGACGCGCAGGAACTCGGCTGCGCCATCGCGACCGGCGTCGCCTACCTGCGGGATCTCACAACGGCGGGGCTGGGCGTGCCGGCCGCGTTCGGCCAGCTGGAGTTCCGGTACGCGGCCACCGCCGACCAGTTCGCCACTATCGCGAAGCTGCGGGCGGCCCGCCGGCTGTGGGCACGGGTGGCACAGGTGAGCGGCGTGCCGGAGCACGGCGCGCAACGCCAGCACGCTGTCACCTCCACGGCCATGATGACCGCCCGCGATCCGTGGGTGAACATGCTGCGTACCACGCTTGCCTGCTTCGCCGCAGGCGTGGGTGGCGCAGACGCCGTGACAGTGCAGCCGTTCGACCACTGCCTGGGACTGCCGGACGGCTTCGCCCGCCGGATCGCCCGCAACACCCAGTCGCTGCTGCTGGAGGAGGCGAACGTCGGTCGGGTGATCGACCCGGCCGGCGGCTCGTGGTACGTCGAGCGGTACACCGAGGAGTTGGCGCGGGCAGCGTGGACGTGGTTCACCGAGATCGAGCGGGCCGGCGGGATGGCTGCGGCGCTGGACAGCGGCCTGGTCGCCGATCGGCTGGCCGCGACCTGGCAGCGTCGGGCCGACAACCTGGCGCATCGCCGGGATCCGCTGACCGGGGTCAGCGAGTTTCCCCACCTGGGGGAGCGGTTGCCGGCCCGCCGGCCCGCGCCGGCGCCGCCGGGTGGCGGGTTGCCCCGACACCGGTACGCGCAGGCGTACGAGTCGCTGCGGGACCGGGCGGACGCCCACACGGCGGCCACGGAAGCGCGGCCCACTGTCTTCCTCGCCACGCTGGGGCCAGCGGCCGCGCACAACGCCCGCGCCGGGTTCGCCGCCAACCTCTTCGCCGCCGGTGGGATCGCGACCGTCCGGCCGCCGGTCGGAACCGACGATCCGGCCCGTCTGGCCGCCGAGTTCACCGCCAGCGGCGCCCGCGTGGCGTGCCTGTGCTCTACCGACCGGCTGTACGCGCAGTCGGCGGAGGCGGTGGCGCAGGCGTTGATCGACGCGGGCGCGGACCGGGTGTGGCTCGCCGGCAAACCGGCCGACCACTCCGGCGTGCACGGCTACCTGTACGCGGGCTGCGACGTGGTCGCGGTGCTGGAGACGACGCTTGACGACCTGGGGGTGGCGTGATGGGCGTGGGGATTCCCGACTTCTCCGAGGTCGAGCTGGGCGGGCCGGCCACCGCTGCCGACGCCGATCTGGGCCGGTGGCGGGACGCGGTGCGCGCCGAGACCGGCGGTGACCCGCAGGCGCTGACCTGGCAGACGCCTGAGGGCATCGACGTCGCCCCGCTGCACACGGCTGCCGACCGGGACGGGCTGGACTTCCTCGGCACGTTCCCGGGCATCGCGCCGTACCTGCGTGGCCCGTACCCCACCATGTACACCACGCAGCCGTGGACAGTCCGCCAGTACGCGGGATTCTCCACCGCGCAGGAGTCGAACGCGTTCTACCGGCGCAACCTGGCCGCCGGTCAGAAGGGGTTGTCGGTCGCCTTCGACCTGCCGACCCACCGCGGCTACGACTCCGACCACCCGCGGGTCGCCGGGGACGTGGGCATGGCCGGGGTGGCGATCGACTCCATCTACGACATGCGGCAGCTCTTCGACGGCATCCCACTGGACCGGATGAGCGTGTCGATGACCATGAACGGCGCCGTGCTGCCGGTGCTGGCGCTGTACATCGTGGCGGCCGAGGAGCAGGGGGTGGCGCCGGAGCAGCTCTCCGGCACCATCCAGAACGACATCCTCAAGGAGTTCATGGTCCGCAACACCTACATCTATCCGCCGCAGCCGTCGATGCGGATCATCTCCGACATCTTCGCCTTCACCTCGGAGCGGATGCCCCGGTTCAACTCGATCTCCATCTCCGGCTACCACATCCAGGAAGCCGGGGCGACCGCCGACCTGGAGCTCGCGTACACACTCGCCGACGGCGTGGAGTACCTGCGGGCGGGGCGGGACGCCGGCTTGGACATCGACGCGTTCGCGCCCCGGCTGTCGTTCTTCTGGGCGATCGGGATGAACTTCTTCATGGAGGTGGCGAAGCTGCGGGCGGCGCGGCTGCTGTGGGCCCGTCTGGTGCGCGACTTCCAGCCGAAGAACCCGAAGTCGTTGAGCCTGCGGGCGCACTGCCAGACCTCCGGCTGGTCGCTCACCGCCCAGGACGTGTTCAACAACGTGGTCCGCACCTGCGTCGAGGCGATGGCCGCCACGCAGGGGCACACCCAGTCCCTGCACACGAACGCGCTGGACGAGGCGCTGGCGTTGCCTACCGACTTCTCCGCGCGTATCGCCCGCAACACCCAGCTGGTGCTCCAGCAGGAGTCCGGCACCACGCGGGTCATCGACCCGTGGGGCGGCAGCGCCTACGTGGAGCGGCTCACCCACGATCTGGCCGCCCGCGCCTGGAAGCACATCCAGGAGGTGGAGGCTGCCGGTGGGATGGCCCAGGCCATCGACGAGGGCATCCCCAAGCTGCGGATCGAGGAGGCCGCCGCGCGTACGCAGGCGCGTATCGACTCCGGCCGGCAGCCGGTGATCGGGGTCAACAAGTACCGTCCGGACGCCGACGAGCCGATCGACGTACTCAAGGTCGACAACCGGTCGGTACGCGCGCAGCAGGTGGAGAAGCTGCGCCGGCTGCGCGCGGAGCGCGACGAGCAGACCTGCGTGGCGGCCCTGGACGCGTTGACCCGGGCGGCAGGTGCCGCGCTCGACGGCACGCGGGGGCCGGGTCTGGAGGGCAACCTGCTCGCCCTGGCGGTGGACGCCGCGCGCGCGAAGGCAACGGTGGGGGAGATCTCCGACGCGTTGGAGAAGGTGTACGGGCGGCACGCCGCGCAGATCCGTACCATCTCCGGCGTGTACCGGGACGAGGCCGGCGCTGTCTCGGCCATCGAGAGCGTCCGCGCCGCCACTGCGGAGTTCGCCGTCGCCGAGGGCCGCCAGCCGCGCATCCTGGTGGCCAAGATGGGCCAGGACGGCCACGACCGGGGTCAGAAGGTGATCGCCACGGCGTTCGCCGACCTGGGCTTCGACGTCGACGTGGGTCCGCTGTTCCAGACCCCCGCCGAGGTGGCCCGTCAGGCGGTCGAGGCCGACGTGCACATCGTCGGGGTGTCCAGCCTCGCCGCCGGGCACCTCACGCTCGTGCCGGCGCTGCGCGATGAACTGGCAGCGCTCGACCGCGACGACATCATGATCATCGTTGGTGGCGTGATCCCGCCGCAGGACTTCGACGCGTTGCGGGCGGCCGGCGCGGCGGCGATCTTCCCGCCCGGCACCGTGATCGCCGAGGCGGCCCGGGAGCTGCTCACCGAGCTGTCCCGGCGGCTCGGCCACCCGGACGCGTGAGCGGCGCCGCGATGCGCACCCCGCCGGTCGAGGCGTACGTCGACGGGGTGCGTGCAGGCTCGCGGGCGTGGATCGCGCGGGCCATCACCCTCGTCGAGTCGACCCGACCCGACCACCGCAGGGCGGCGCAGGGGCTGTTGGCCGCGCTCACCCAGTACGCCGGAGGTGCCCGCCGCATCGGCATCACCGGTGTACCCGGGGTCGGCAAGTCCACGTTCATCGACGCGCTCGGCTGCCGGCTGACCGGAGACGGACACCGGGTGGCGGTGCTCGCCGTCGACCCGTCGTCCACCCGCACCGGCGGGAGCATCCTCGGCGACAAGACCCGCATGGCCCGCCTCGCCGTCGACCCGGCCGCGTTCGTACGGCCCTCGCCGACGGCCGGCACGCTCGGTGGCGTCGCCAAGGCCACCCGGGAGGCGATAGTGGTGGTCGAGGCTGCCGGGTACGACGTGGTCCTGGTCGAGACCGTCGGCGTCGGCCAGTCCGAGACCACTGTCGCCGAGATGGTCGACTCGTTCCTGCTGCTCACCCTCGCCCGCACCGGCGACCAGTTGCAGGGCATCAAGAAGGGCGTGCTGGAACTCGCCGACGTCATCGCCGTCAACAAGGCCGACGGGCCGCACGAGACCGACGCGCGCCGGGCCGCCCGGGAGTTGGCAGGCGCGTTGCGGCTGCTGCATACGGCCGACAGCGGCTGGCAGCCGCCGGTGGTCACGTGCAGCGCCCTGGAGGAGACCGGCCTCGACGAGCTGTGGCAGCAGATCCGCCACCACCAGGACACCCTGGCAGCCTCCGGCGAGCTGGCCGAGCGGCGGCGACGCCAGCAGATCGGCTGGGTCTGGGCGATGGTGCGGTCCGAACTCCTCGACCGACTCCGCAGTCATCCCACGGTGCGAGCCCTCGCCCCGCAGATCGAACGGGACGTTCTCGCCGGGACTCTCACCCCGGCGGTCGCCGCCGAGCGGCTGCTTGCCGGGTTCTCCGATCCGTCAGTCACACCGGACCTCGTCGACTGAACCGCAGGTCGCGGCACACCCATCACCTGGGCAACCCGCGTAGCCGACGGCCTACCAGCAACTGGGAATGCCAGACTGAACGACTACGAAGCGCCGGCAGGGCAGGGTCAGTGAGGGGACCCGTTCTGCCGAAGCTTCCCGCTCAACGCGCCGAAGCAGTCGCGCCGGGGGAGGTCGTTGCTCACGCAACGACGCTCTTGTCGCGGTAGTGCCGTATGGGTGACTCGTGGGTCTCCGGGCGTGGGGCAGACCGGGCCATGGTTGCACATGAGGAGAAATAGTGCTGATACAGGACAAGCTCGAATCGATCTTCACGTCCGTGGTGCGACGCAACCCTGGGGAGGGCGAGTTCCACCAGGCGGTGCGGGAGGTGCTCGACAGTGTGGCGCCAGCCCTGAAGAGGCATCCCGAGTACGCCGAAGCGAAGATCATCGAGCGGATCTGCGAACCGGAACGGCAGATCATCTTCCGGGTGCCGTGGGAGGACGATCGCGGTGAGGTCCACATCAACCGCGGCTTCCGGGTGGAGTTCAACAGCGCCCTCGGGCCGTACAAGGGTGGTCTTCGCTTCCACCCGTCGGTCTACCTGGGGATCGTGAAGTTCCTCGGCTTCGAACAACTGTTCAAGAACGCGTTGACAGGCATGCCGATCGGCGGTGGCAAGGGCGGGTCGGACTTCGACCCGAAGGGCCGGTCGGATCGGGAGGTGATGCGGTTCTGTCAGTCGTTCATGACCGAGCTGTATCGGCACATCGGCGAGTACACCGACGTGCCGGCAGGCGACATCGGAGTCGGTGGGCGGGAGATCGGCTACCTGTTCGGGCAGTACAAGCGGATCACCAACCGGTACGAGTCCGCGGTGCTGACCGGCAAGGCCCTCAGCTACGGCGGTGCCCAGGTACGCCGGGAGGCCACCGGCTACGGCGCGGTGTTCTTCGCCGAGGAGATGCTGCGCGCTGACGGCGGCGACAGCCTCGACGGCAAGCGGGTGGTGGTCTCCGGCTCGGGCAACGTGGCGATCTACGCGATCGAAAAGGTCCACCAGCTCGGCGGCACCGTTGTGGCCTGCTCGGACTCCTCCGGCTACATCCACGACCCGAAGGGAATCAACATCGAGGTGCTCAAGCACCTCAAGGAGGTTCGCCGGGCACGGATCGACGAGTACGTCGAGGCGTACCCGCACGCCACGTTCGTCGCCGGCCGCCCGATCTGGGAAGTGCCCTGCCAGGTGGCGATCCCCTGCGCGACCCAGAACGAACTCACGGGCACCGACGCGCTCAGCCTCATCGCGGGTGGCTGCACCACAGTGGTGGAGGGGGCCAACATGCCCACCACCCCGGAGGCGGTACGGAACTTCACCGAAGCCGGCGTGCGGTTCGCGCCAGGTAAGGCGGCCAACGCCGGCGGAGTCGCGGCAAGTGCGCTGGAGATGCAGCAGAACGCCAGCCGCGACTCGTGGACCTTCGAGTATTCCGAGCAGCGGCTACGGGACGTCATGCAGACCATCCACGCCCGCTGCCACGCCACCGCCGACGAGTACGGAATGCCCGGCAACTACGTCGCCGGCGCCAACATCGACGGCTTCCGGCTCGTCGCCGAGGCGATGCTCGCCCACGGCCTCATCTGAGGCGTCGACACGGCCGTACCCGGCGTGGCGCTTCACCGTCCCGAGGGCTGTTGCCCCCGGGACGGTGAAGGGCCCCGGATCAGCGGGCGTTCACCGGCTCCGTTGGAAGGCTCGCCTCGGTCGCCGCATCCTCGGTAGCCAGCGCGTCGGGGGTGACCCGGCCCCGACCGAGGGTCGGCAGCAGCCGGTCCAGCCACCCCGGCAGCCACCAGTTGGCCCTGCCGAAGAGCATCATGGTCGCCGGCACCAGGACGAGCCGGACGATGGTGGCGTCGAGGGCGACCGCGGTGGCCAGCCCGACACCGATCATCTTCGTGACGATGTCGGTGTTCGTCATGAACCCCGCGAACACCACCACCATGATCAACGCTGCGGCGGTGATGGTCCGGGCGGTGGCGGCCAGACCACGCACCACACTCTGGAACGGGTCGCCGGTGGCCAGCCACTCCTCCCTGATCCGGGAGAGCAGGAACACCTCGTAGTCCATGGAGAGCCCGAACAGGACAGCGAAGAGCAGCAGCGGAACCCAGGTCGAGACCGGCACCGGTCGGTCGACACCGAGCAACTGACTGCCCCAGCCCCACTGGAAGACCATTGTCAGCACCCCGTACGCGGCGGCGACGCTGAGCAGGTTGACAAGCGCTGCCTTGATCGGCACCAGGATGCTGCGGAACACGACAGTCAGCAGGATCAGCGACAGACCGACAACCACGCCGACCACCAGCCACAGCCGCTCGGCCAGCAGGTCCGCGATGTCGGCGAAGACAGCCGTGACACCGGTGACCTCCGCGCCGTCCGGCAACACGTCCGCGCGGAGCCTGTCCACAAGCTCACTGGATCGCTCGTCCTGCGGGCTGAACGCCAACTGCACGGTCAGCACTGACGCCGTGGCGTCGGGCGCCACGACCGGCTGTGAGACCGTAGAGACCCCCGGCACCGCAGCGATCCTGTCCCGCAACGCCGGCAGGGAGTCCTGCGGCACCACTGTCAGGTCCACTGCCACCACGAGCGGGGCGTACGCACCGGGCCCGAATTCGGCGGCGATGAGGTCGTACGCCCGCCGGACGGTGTTCTCGGTGGGCTGGCTGCCCGCGTCCTGGGGCCAGGTCCGCATTGTCAGCGCGGGGGCACCGAGCAGAAGCAGCACCGCGAGGGCGAGCAGGGCCCAACCGGCGGGACGTCGTCCCACCCGTTGCGCCCAGCGGACGGTCATCGGCGGCCGTCGCCGCGGCTCGGTGTCGACGACTCGCCGCCGCCGACGGCTGATGATCCGCCGGCCGCTCATCGCGCACAGCGCCGGCACCAGCGTGATCGCCGCCGTCATCACCGTCGCCACGACGACGGCTGTGGCGTATCCGTAGGTCCGGTACGCGGCCAGGCCGGAGAAGACCAACCCGAACAGGGACAGCAGCACGACCGCGCCGGCGACCAGGATGGACCGGCCTGCGGTGGCGGTGGCCCGGGCTGCCGCCGCCCGTGGTTCCAGACCGGCCCGTAGCCCTTCGATGTGCCGGGTCACCAGCAGCAGGGCGTAGTCGATGCCGACACCCAGGCCCACCATCGCGGCGGCGGTCGGCGCTGTGGTGCCGATGTTCGTGAGCGCGGCCAGCAGCAGGATTCCCGACGAGCCGATGCCGAGCCCGATCAGCGCCGCGATGATCGGCAGTCCGGCCGCCACCACCGAGCCGAAGGCGATGATCAGGATGACGAGCGCGATCAGCACGCCGACCAGTTCGCCAGTGTGACTGCTGGTCTTCTCACCCTCCGGCACCTGACCCGCGTACTCCACCTGAAGGCCCGCGTCTCGCGCCGGCCCGGTGGCGGCACGCAGTTGGTCCATGGCGTCGGCGTCGAGGTCGGTCACCGGCACGGTGTAGCGGACGTCGATGAGCGCGGTGTCGCCGTCGGTGGACCTCTGAGCCGGGCCGGCCACGCCGACCCGCTCCACGACGCGCAGCGCGTCGACCACCCGGTCCAGCAGCGCCGGATCCAGTTGGCCGCCGTCCGGGTCGTGCACCACCACCCGCGCCTCGGTGCCGGACAGGCCGGGGAACCGCTCCCGGAGCAGATCCGTGCCGGCCTGCGACGAGGTGCCGGGTACGTCGTAGTCGTCGCGGGGCGTGCCACCGACGGTGCCGGCCAACCCGAGGGCCAGCACCAGGACGGCGACCCAGGCGGAAACGGTCAGCCAGGGCCGCGCGGCGCAGATGGCGCCGATCCGGTGAAGCATCCGGTTCACCGGCGGAACCTTCCCGCGTCGGGCTTCAGAGCGCAGTCGCCCGCCAACATGTCCAGAATCGGAATCAACCTCATGCCATTGCCGACGGGCCACGCCCCGGCACGTTCACCGACCGGTCCACCGAATTCGCCGCCGCGCCGCCCGGCCGCTGAAGGGGACCGTCGAGGGCATCAACGCTGTTCGGTGAGCGGCAGGTCGACGATGGACGGTTCACGGAGAAACCTGCGCCAGACGGCGGCAGCGTTGTCGACGAGCTTGCGCTCGGTGAGGTTCATCAAGCCGGTCAGGCTTGTCACCTCGGCGGCCACAGTGCCGTCGGAGCGGCGGATTGTCGACTGGACGACCTTCACGATCTTCGGCGACGGGTACTCGAAGCGCGTCTCGACGTCGATTTCGTCACCGAGCATGAGTTCGCGCCGGTACTTGATGGAGACGTCCAGTTCCACAGGCCCGAAACCGGCCGCGGCGAGCTTCCTGACCGAGAGTCCCGCCTGGGCGAGTGCGGACCATCGGGCGTGCACGGCGTAGTTGAGGTACTGGGAGCCGCGAACGTGCCCGTTCGAATCGATGTCGTCGCTGCGGATGATGATGTGTGTCGAGTGCGGCACGGGCGTCTCCATCGTCGGGGTGGCATCGAGTGAAGCCCTCTGACCTGTGCTGACGGGCGCGAGGCAGCAGGGTTCAATGGGGACGCCATCTGGCCCGGCCTCGTCGTGCTGGTACGCGGCGGCCACCTGGGCCGTTCGCACCGACGGGGGTTCAGCGGCCGAGTCGGGTTCGGCCGGCGCTACACTGGCCCAGCTTGAGCCGATGCGGCCCGTCCGATATGAGGTGGGTCAGGGCTCGCTTGTGCGGATCGGGGCCGGCCGGGTTCAACCGCGCCGAGTGCGGCGGACGAGGAGCAACATCGTGGTTGCCCCGGTCTGTGTCGCCCGCTGCCGTCCGGGACGCCCGTGTGCCGCAGTGGGGCGGTCGGTGCGGCGGGCCGGGCAGCGGCTCAGAGCCGACAAGATGGATCGGCCCGGAAACGGGAACCAGGACGGTGCCGTCGACAGGTCGTAGCCGCTGAAGGCGACCTGTCGCAACGTGTGTGCGCCTACGAGCAGGAAGGTACATCCGTGGTTGACGACGGTGACAGTTCTCCGCCGTTGCTGTTCGAGGTCCTCGGCCCGATCAGAGTGCGGCGTCACGGCCAGGAGCTCGACCTGGGCCCCCGTCAGCAGCGGTTGATCCTGGCCCTCCTGCTCGCCCGTGGCGGTCAGCCGGTGGGTACCGGGGAAGTGATCTCCATGTTGTGGGGCAGCAGCCCGCCGACGAGTGCCGTCAACATCGTCCATCGGTATGTGGGTGATCTGCGCCGTCTGTTCGAGCCGGACATCAGGCCCCGGGCCAGGGGGCGCTGGCTTGCTTCCGACGCCGCCGGCTATCGCATCCTCGTGGACGAGCACAACCTTGATCTGCTGTCCTTTCGCCAGCTCGCGCTGCAGGCCCGCGCGGCGGTTGCCGCTGGGCAGCCGGATGCCGCGATGGCGGCCTACACCAAGGCACTGGAACTGTGGCGGGGACCGTGTGCGGGCGCACCGGAGTTGCTGGCGGAGCAGTTCGAGGCGTTCAACGCCGTCGACCAGGAATGCACAGGGGTCGCCAGTGATGCCGCCGATCTGTCACTCCTGCTGAACGGCGGTCGCTCCCTGCTGTGCACGTTGCGGCGCGTGGCAACGTGCCACCTCTTCGACGAGCGGCTCCAGGCCAGACTGATGATGGTGCTGTCCGGCGCCGGTCAGCAGGCGGAGGCCATCGCCCGCTATCACCTGCTCCGCCGCAAGCTGCGGGAGGAGCTTGGAGTCGACCCTGGCCCCGAGCTTCAGTCGGCGTACCGTCGGGTGCTCCAGCAGAGTTCCCCGCCGGAGAGCGAGAGACGTCAACGGACCTCCACCCCGGAACGACATCGCGAGGTGGCTCCGCCCGATCGAGGGCTGCAATCCCGCTACGACGGTGTGACCCATACCGCGTCGATCACTGTGGGCGCCGAGGACATCGGCCCCAACGGGCACGTCCGCAGCTCGAGATATCTCGACTATGCGATCCGGGCCCGCTGGGCGGCGCTCGCCGATGCCGGTCTGTCGATCAAGGAGTTGGCGTCGGCTGGCGTGGGGCCCGTGGAGCTGGACGTGTCGATCAAGTTCCTGCGCGAGCTGGTTCTCGGTGACGAGATCGATGTCGTGACCCGTTTCGAATATCCTTCTCCGAAGATCGTTCGACTCGTCCAGTCACTGTTCCGGCGCTCCGATGGGGTGCTGGCTGCCATCGTGACGAGCGTTACCGGGCTCATGGACATCGCGGAACGGCGGTTGGTCGACAACGCGGCCGAGGTGTGGGCGGACTTCCTGCAAGACCTCGCCGTTGTCGATCTCGCCGATTCGGAACTCGACAAGGCGTGACGGCGGTACGGGTCGGAATTGCCGCCCGCCCGGCAGGTGATTCAACCTCTCAGCGCGTCGCGGAGAAGCTTCATTGCGTAGTGCGCACGCGATTTGACGGTGCCGACGGGAATGTCGAGTTGCGTGGCGGTTTCCTCAAGGGAATGCCCCTTCACGTGCAACTCGACGAGGACGGCTCGGTGGGACGAACTCAGCTCGGCGATTGCCTGCTGGAGCGTCAGCTTGGCGATCACCGCTTCCGCGGCCTCGTTCCCGGAACCGGCGGGTTCGGTGTCGAAGAGGGTGACCTCCGTCGGTCGTGACTGCCGCTTCCGGTAGGCGTCGATGGCCAGCCGGCGGCCCACGGTGAACAGCCAGCGACGTTGCGACTCGGGCTCGGTCGGCACCGCGTCGATGCTGCGCCAGGCCCGCAGCATCGTCTCCTGGACCAGGTCCTCGGCGGTGTGGGCGGCGTCCGACGACACCAGGCCCCGCAGGAAACGCAGCAGGGCACGGCCATTGTTTCGGTGGATTTCCTGGAGGCAACCCTCGGCGCGGCATGCTGGCGATTCCGCGTCGGTCGGATCGCGCTCGCGGTCGAGCTTCTCGGTGCCCCTGATCGCAGTCGCGGTGGTCATGGTGAGTCCCCCCAAAGCAGTTCCAGCGGTTCGGGGCGCAAGGCTATTGGGGGTTAGTGCAAACCTACTTAATTGCCAGTTACTTCGTTGTGAGTGGCCAGCGGGGCGCATTTTCAGTGCGCGTGGCGGCTGTTCATCCACTATTCATGGACTGTTTCCGAGGCTGTCGGGAGCGTTGTCCTGCCTGACGTGCGCCGGGCGGGAAGGTTCAGCCGCGGTCGGCGGCGGCGCCTCGACGGATGCCGGACCTGCCTGAACTCGTCGACGTCCACCACGTCGACACAGGTATGGAGTCTCAAACTCAGCAACCATCGGTGCAGGAGCCCTTCCTGGGCTTCTTCCGGGGTGATGTGCACAGCGAACTGGCCGGATACCGTGAGCGACGGCCGGTCGCGCCCCTGCGACTGCCCGACGGGCGGACCGGTTGGCTTCTGACCCGTTACGACGACGTGCGTGAGGCTCTGGCCGATCCCCGCCTCGTCAAGGACGGCCTGTTGTCCCCGCTCGGGTTCCGTCCGCAGCTGCCTCCCGACATCTACGCCGCTACCGCACAGAACATGCTCACCGTGGACCCTCCGGACCACACCCGCCTGCGCCGACTGCTCCAGGGCGCCTTCACCGCCCGTCGTATCGAAGGTCTCACGCCCGCCATCACCGCCACCGCCGACCAGCTGATCGACGACCTCGCCACGCCAGGACCGCACGACCTCATTGAGGAATTCGCCCTCCCGCTCCCGATCACTGTCATTTCCGAGCTGCTCGGTGTCCCAGCGGACGATCGGGGCAGCTTCATGGAGTCGGCGAATGTCATCGTCTCGGGTCCGAGCCGCTTCCACGAGCTGCCGGGCGCGATGACCGGGATGATCGGTTACATCCGTGACCTGGTCGCCACCAAGCGCCGGCATCCCGGCGACGATCTGACCTCAGCCCTGATCGCCGAGCGGGACAGTGGCGACCGGCTCACGGAGGACGAACTTGTCTCGACGGTGTACCTGCTGCTGCTTGCCGGATACGACACAACGGCGAACCTCATCGGAAACGCTGCCTGGCTGCTACTCGACGATCGAGCGCGGTGGGATGAGGTCCGCGCGGACCCGGACCGGTTGCGGCAGGCCATCGAAGAGGCGCTGCGCTACGAGAGCCCCGTACAACTAGGGACCCACCGCCTGGCCGTCGAAGACGTCACCTACGGCGATCAGGTAATCCCGGCCGGATCGACTGTTCTGCTGTCCATCCTGGCCGCTCACCGTGACGGCAGTCAGTACGCCGAGCCCGGCGCATTCGAGCCGGCACGCGAGCGGAGCCCACACCTCGCCTTCGGCCACGGCATCCACCACTGCCTCGGCGCGCCACTCGCCCGCCTGGAGGCACGGGTCGCCCTCACCACGCTTGTGTCGCGTATGCCTGAGCTGCGCCTGGTCGACGGATTCACCCCCCGGTGGCGGGCCAGCGCGTTGATGCACGGGCTGGAGGATGTGCTCGTGACGTCGAGCTGAGGACCTGCGCTGACAGCGCTGCCCGCCGGGGAGTTCGTCACCTCACACCCGCGAACGGATGCCCCGAACCCGCGTTGGTCAAGGTATGCCCACGCTCCTTGCCATCGCGGCTGTCTGGACCCTACGGACCGCAGGCTTCATCTGGTGGCACCTCGTTGTCCGGCACCTGCGCGCCCATAGGGTTCCAGGCGGAGAGGCGTCGGCGGCCCACCGAACGCGCATGTCGGAGACGCGTCACCGGCCGACCATGACATCGGCCGGTGACGCGTCGGTCGGTGCATCCTCGACAAACGGTCGCGGGTAGTTTGCCGGACCCGCCAGATCCGGATACATCCCTTGCAGCGCCCGCAGGGCGTAGTAAGCGCGAGTCGTGATGGTGGCCGTGGAGACAGCGAGCGCGGCGGCGGCGTCGGCCACCGAATAACCGCGCAGGTAGATGAGGTCGATCACGACCCGGTGCTTGGGTATGAGCCGGCGTACGCCCTCGGCCACCACCATCGCGTTGACCACCTGCTCGGCGTGGTCGTCGATCACCGCAGCCGGCACCGCGCCGGCCCGGAGAGCTCCGGCCGGCCGAGGGCAGGCCCGAGCCGTGACGATGGCCCGCACGACGTCCAGTAGCCAGGCTCGGACGGTGTCCCTTGATCCGTTCAGGCTGTCCGGATGCCGCCACGCGTGGACCAGGGCTTCCTGCACGATGTCCTCGGCCTCCGCGTGGTCGCGTGTCAGCTGGCCGGCGTACGCCAGGATCGCCCGGCCGTGTTGCTGCCAGATGTTCCTGACCAGAGCCTCGCCCGCCGCCTCGCGGTGGTCGGTGTGCCGCCTCATCGATGCCCTTCCTCTGCTGCGGCGCGCCGTTGCGCCCCCGTCAACTTCGACGGCCAGGGAGGGTCAAGATTCAGGTGGGCCCACCTGAATATCGCTCTGCGTGACCTCTCAAGCTCTCAGCATGACCCATGTCACACGAGGCTGTCAGGTGTCGGCGGCGACGCGCCGCCGCTTCACTTACGGTCCGTCGAGGTGCCGCAGCCTAGGCTCCGGCACCTGCTGTCGCCGTGCCGGCCAGGTCGACGATCCGGTCGGCCCAACGGTCCATCAGGGTCTGGTCGTGGGTGATTGCCAGTACGCCTGCGCGCTGGGTCCGCTGGTAGTCGCGGATGACGGCGGCGACGTGCGCCTGCGTCGAGGCGTCGAGCATCGCCGTGGCTTCGTCGCAGAGCAGGTAGTCGGGACGGTGCACGAGGGCACGAGCGAGGCAGGCGCGTTGCAGTTGCCCGTCGGACACCGCGTGTGGCCGCCGGCCGCGCAGGTCCGAGGTGAGGCCGACCAGGTCGGCGAGTTCGGCCACCCGTTCGCGGACGACCGGTTCGGGCGTACGGGTGGCGCGCAGCGGTTCGGCGATCAGGTCGGTGATGCTCAGTCGGGGGTCGGCGGCGGCGCGGGGGCTCTGGAAGAGGGCGGCGACGCGGGTCCGTACGGCGACCGGCACGGAGTAGCGGACGGCGTCGACGGGGGTGCCGTCGATGCTGACCCGGCCGCGGTCCGGACGGTGCAGAAGTGCCAGCACTCGTACCAGTGTCGACTTGCCACTGCCGGACGGGCCGCGCAGCCCGACGGTCTCGCCCCGATCGATCCGCAGCGTGGCGTTGTCGAGCACGACCTGACGGCCGTACCCGACTGTCACCTCGTCGGCCAGCAGGTGCTGCGCGCTTGTCACGTGACGGCTCCGGTGGGGATGGGGTGGTGGCATGCGACAGTGCCGCCACCGGCGGCCGGTGTCGGTAGCGGCCGGGTCGCGCACTCGTCGGCGCGGCGTGGGCAGCGGGGTGCGAACGCGCATCCCGGGGGCAGGGCGGTGAGCATCGGCGGGTCGCCCGGCACCGGCCGGAAGGCCCGGTCCGGCAGGGCGTCGAGCAGCGCCGAAGCGTAGGGGTGGGCCGGTGCGGTGAACAGGTGGTCGGTGTCCCGGTGCTCCACGACGCGGCTGGCGTACATGACGGCGACGGTGTCGGCGACCCGGCGCGCGGCGGCCAGGTCGTGGGTGATGAGCACGACTGCCGCGCCGTTGTCGCAGCGGCGGCGCAGCAGGTCGAGGGTGTGGTCCACCAACGGCCGGTCCAGCCCGGTGGTGGGCTCGTCGGCGATGAGCAGCGACGGATCCGGTGCCAGCGCGAGCGCGGTTACCAGACGCTGTGCCATGCCGCCGGACAGTTCGTGGGGATAGCGGTCCAGGTCCGCCGGGTCGAGCCCGACGTCGGCCGCGAGCCGGTCGGCGTCCTGGCGGTCCCGGCCGTGCGCCCGCAGCGTCTCGGCGAGCAGCCGTCGCCCGGTGCGCACCGGGTTCAGGGCGGTGGCCGGGCTCTGCGGGACCAGCCCGACCCGTCGACCGCGTACCTTGCGGGCCAGGTGGCGCTGGCCGCAGGTGACGAGGTCGACGGGGTCGGTGTCGGGGTCGTGCAGCACAGCGTGGCCGGTGACGGTGGCGTTGCCGGGCAGCAGACCGAGCAGGGCGTGGGCCAGGACGGACTTGCCGCAGCCGGACTCGCCGACGACTGCCAGTAGTTCGCCGGCCCGTACGGTGAGGCTGAGGTCGCTGACGGCGCGCACGGTGGCATCGCGGAGCCGGAACTGGACGCCGAGACCGTCCACGGCGAGCAGTGGTCGACCGAGGGCGTTGCGGGGAGGTGCCGGGGCGGCGGCCGATTCGGTTGTGGTCACAGGTGCAGCTCCGCTCGGACCCGGGGATCGAGGCGGTCGCGCCAGCGGGCGGCGAGGACCGCGATGGCGAGGGTGACGACGACGATTACCGCGCCCGGGGCCAGGCTTGCCCACCAGGCGCCGGTCAGCAGCGACCCCTGACCGTCGTTGATCATGTTGCCCAGTGAGGCGAGGTGCGGCGGCAGGCCGAGGCCGAGGAACGACAGCGCGGTCTCGTGCCACACCGCGTGCGGGATCATGAGGGTGGTGGCCAGCGCGAGCCGGGGCAGGACATGTGGCAGCAGGTGCCGCAGCAGGACCCTGCGCCGGCTGGCGCCGCCGCTGATGGCGGCGTCGACGAACGGTCGGGTACGAAGGCTCAGCAGCTCGGATCGGACGATGCGGGCTGTGGAGAGCCAGTGGGTGAGGCCGACCGAGGCGATCACCGCGCCGAGGCTGGGACGCAGCATCGCGACGATGAAGATGCCCAGCAGCAGGTGCGGCATCGCGGCGATGGTGTCCACGATCCGCATCAGGACCCGATCGACAGGGCCGCCGAGCGTGCCGGCGATCCCGCCGACCACGCCGCCGAGGACTGTGGCGACGAGCGCGGCGACCGCACCGACGAGCAGCGAGACCCGCAACCCGTAGACGGCCCGGTGTGCCACGTCCCGGCCGAGGTCGTCGGTGCCCGCGAGGTGGGTCCAGGACGGCGCCAGCCGGGTCTGGTCCAGCGCCACAGCGCTCTGGTCGAGCGGCCAGACGAGCGGGGCCAGGAGCGAACCGGCGACGGCCACGAGCAGGATGAGACCGGCCGCCACGACACCGACCTGGCCGGGACGCGGCCGGAACCGGGCCATCCGGAGCACCGATGGTCGGGCAGCGAGGTCAGTCATCGAGTCGTACCCTCGGGTCGGCCGCGGCGTAGGCGAGGTCGGTCGCGAGATTCGCGGCCAGCACCACGGCGGTGGTGACGAGCGTGATCGCCGCCAACAGCGGGAAGTCGCTGCCGAGCGCGGCGGCGACCGTGACGGCACCCAGCCCCGGCAGCGAGAAGACGGTCTCGACAAGCACCGCACCACCGACCAGTTCCGGCAGGTGGGTGCCGATCAGGGTGAGGAACGGCAGCAACGCCGTCCGCAGGGCGTGCCCGAACAGCACGATCCGGCCAGGCAACCCTCGCGCCCGCGCCGCGAGCACGTGGTCGTCGCGCAGGCTCTCCGCGACCGCGTCCCGGACGAACAGCACGAACCACGGCGCCTGGGACACCGTCAGCACACCGACCGGCAGGATCAGGTGCCACGCCACGTCGGACCACGACGTGCCGGTGGCGGCCACGTCGGTGAGCCCGCCGGCCGGCAACCACCCCAGGGCCAACGCGAACACGGCGATCGCGGCCAGGCCCAGCCAGAAGACCGGCATCGACTGCACCGCGTAGGCGGCCGTCCGCAACGCCCTGTCGAACAGCCCACCCCGCCGGTACGCGGCCAACGAGCCCAGCAGCAGGCTCCCGACCAGGACCAGGGCCAGCGCCACGCCGATCAGCAGCAGCGTCCAGCCGGCCCGAGCGGCGAGCACCGATACGACCGGCTCGTGCCGGCTTGTCGACCAGCCCAGGTCGCCCTGCACGAGGTTGCCGATCCAGCGCAGATACTGCACCGGCAGCGGATCATCGACGCCCCAGTTGGCGCGGATCTGTGCCAGGTTCTCCTCGCTTGTGGTGAAGGCCGCCGCGCCCGCGTACTGCTTGGCCGGGTCGATCGGCGACGCCGCGCCGAGGGCGAACATCCCGATGCTTGTCGCGAAGAGCACCGGCACGGCGACCAGGAGTCGACGCCGGACCACCGCCCCTGCGCCGGCCAGTCGTCCGGATCGGGTCACGAGCGGGTCCAGGTGTCGATGTTCCACCAGATGCTGTTCGCCACGCCGTGCTCGTGCGGCTCGACGCGGGGAGTCACGCCCTGGACCGAGGCCTTCAGCACGTAGGTGTGCCGCAGGTAGGTGAGGAACAGCCACGGTACGTCCGTGGCCAACTGCTGCTGGAACCGCGCGTACGCGGCTTTGCGGCTGGCCGGGTCGTACTGGTCGCGGCCGTCCTGTAGCGCCCGGTCCACCACCTCCGAGCGGTACGAGCCGGGGTTGAAGTAGCCCTGCCCCGCGAACCGCGAGCCGAACAGCTTGTACGAGACGAAGTCCGGGTCGTACGGCGTGCCGTACCCCATCAGCAGGGCGTCGGACTTCATCCGCGGGTCGATGGCGTCCCAGGTGAGCCCTGCCGGGGTGACCTCGATGCCGATCTTCTTCGCGTCGGCGGTCACCGCCAGGGCGAGGTCCTTTCGGAGTGTGTCGCTCGCCGGGTACATCAACGTGAACCGGGCCGGACGGCCGTCCTTGACGCGTACGCCGCCCGGGCCGGGGGTCCAGCCGGCCGCGTCGAGCAGCGCACCCGCTGCCGCCGTGTCGGCTGTCGGCTTGCCGATGATCGAGGGCTCGGCGAACTCGGAGGTCGGGGGGATCGGACCGAACGCCGGTTCGCCAGCGCCGCCGAGGATGCCGGACACCATCGCGGACCGGTCCACTGCCAGGTTGAGCGCCCGGCGGACCGCCGGGTCGGCAAGGACCGGGTTGCCCGACGGCAGCATCACGCCGCGGTAGTCGGCGGTCGGCACCCGCTGCACCTGGTACGCGGCGTCGGTGTCGAAAACGGAAGCGAGCTTCGGCGGCAACTCGGCCGCGTCGAACTCGCCGGCACGCATCCGCTGGGCGCGTACGTTGTCGTCGGCGACGAACGCGACAACCAAGCGGTCGTTCGCCGGCCGGCCGCCGAAGTAGCGCTCGTTGGCAGTGAGCACCAGCCGGTCACCAGGTGTCCAGGAGTCGACCCGGTAGGGCCCGGTTCCGACCGGTTTCCGGTTGAACCCTGAGGTGTTGATGTCCTGGCCGCTGAGCAGCTTGGCCGGCACGATGCCGAGGGTGAGCCGCTGGAGGAACGGCGCGTACGGGTAGCGCAGCCTGAACACGACAGTCGCCGGATCGGGTGCGGTCACCGACTCGACCATGTCCAGGTCGGAACGCAGCGTCGAGTCGACCTTCGGATCGAGGACGGCCTGGTAGGTGAAGACGACGTCCTGTGCGCTCAACACGGTGCCGTCGTGGAACTGCACGCCGTCGCGCAGTTTCGCGGTGACCGTCCGCCCGTCGGCTGACAGCATCGGCAGGTCCGCTGCCAGGCCGGCGACGAGCCGGTTGTCGGCGGCCCGGGCGACGAGGCCGTCGAAGATCAGCGAGGCGCCGTCGACGCCGTAGTTGAGTACCGGGTTCAACGCGTCCGGCTCGTCGGAGGTCGCCACGACAAGCGTCGTGCCGCCGGAGGAACCGTCGGGGGTGCTCGGGGCCGAGCAGGCGGCGAGGAGGAGTGCCCCCGTGGCCGCGGTCGACGCCACGAGGCGTCGGAGGATCGGACGCATCCGGGTCACAGAAAGGCTCCTGCGGTCTGGGAGATCATTAGGTGTGTCGGCGCAGCTCCGAGCGCCGCAACCTTTGTTGATCACGGTGGCACAGTTGCAAGTCTTTGGCAATTGCCGCAGTTGCGCATCACAGTCGGCGTGGCCGAGAGGTGGCGGCGCCGGCGCGTATGCCAGTGGCCCGGCGGTCGATGTGCCGAGTGGCTCGGAAATCGTGGGCCGCTCGACACTCCTCCGATCGTTTGCGTAAGCCGGCTACCTGCGGTTGTCCTTCATCACCACTCTTGTGCGCTGGCCCCCGGATGCACTGCTCGCTCGTCGAGGATCGACCGAGGGCGGCGAATTCTGATCCGGATCTCTGGCCGTCGCCGACACGCCCTTGCGGAAGCCTTGCCGTAGCGGCGCGGAAGCCTTGCCGTAGCGGCTCGGAGGGGTCAGGCGAAGGCACGACAGAGAATCGACCGCTTCGACGTTCTTATAGGCGCTCATGACTATTGACATCAGGGTGCGATCGACCTTCGGGGATCATCCATTCTGCCTCCAGCTCAGGTGTCAAGGGTCCCAGCGGCGGGCTCGACCTCGTCGGTGGGCCTGTCGTCCCGTAGGGGAGGGTGATTTATTGGCTTTCAGGGATATGGTTCCGTCCGTCAGGTGACCGGCACCTTCTTGCAGGTTGTGGTGCGATGTCGGAATGAACGCCCGCCCCGATGCCGCCTGGTCGAATAAGGGCTGGTGACATCACGTAATTCGACATTGGACGATGCTCCGGTATAGTGCGGCCAATCCCCTTTTGACAGTGCCGGAAAGCGGCTGATCTGCGTGATGACACCTGGGCTGGGAAATGCGTCGACAGACCCGCGCTTCGTAGGGCGGCGACAACAGTTGGCGCGTATCCAGAGGGCCCAGGCCGCAGTGCTGAGACACAGCCGGCAGATGGTCTGCGAGGTCGTCGGCGAGCCGGGCATCGGCAAGACCCGGTTCGTCCGCGAGGCCCTGGACCGGTGCGTCCCCACCGTCCCCTGGGCCATCGGGACCTGCGCGCCGGATGAGCGAGGTGTCCCCTTCCACGTGTTCCGGCACGCCTTCACGGAGGGGTACCCGCCCCGGCCCGGGTTGGGTGCCCGGTCGTCCGCCGGGGAGGCGTGGCCGGAGCCCGTCGCCCCGGTGCCACCGGCGTCGGCACGGGCGTCGGACGCCCGCCGGTTCCGGACCTACCAGTTGGCCCGCCGCCTGATCGGTGTGGCGGCCCACGACGGTCTGGTGCTGGTCCTCGACGACCTGCACTGGGCGGACGCACCCTCCGCCGGGCTGATCGCCCACCTGCTGCGGTATCCGGTGCCCGCCCCGCTGCTGCTCGTGCTCGTCTACCGCCCACGGCAGATGGCGACCCCGATGCCGTTCGGCCCACCGGATCCCGACGGACAGGCCGACGCCGTACCAACCGCACACGACCGGATCGAACTGCGCCCCCTCGACCTCGCCGAGGTCGCACTTCTGCACCCCGACGTCGCCCAGCCGGAGTTGCGCGTCCGATACGACCTGACCGGTGGCAACCCTGGTTACCTGGCGGCGTTGCCGGGCGGTCCCGACTCGGCAGGCACCGGCCCGAACCCGGAAGTACCCGGTGCCCGACTGTCCGACACGGCGATGGCGGTGCTGCGGCGCGAGTGGGTGGCCCTGCCGCCCGTCGAGCTGGCCTGCCTGCGGGCCGGGGCGATTGTCGACACGCCCTTCGCCGCGGACCTGCTCGCCGAGGTCGCGCAGGTCCCGACGCCACTGGCGGTCGAGGCCGGCTGGCGGCTGGCCCGGCTCGACCTGATCCGCCGCGTCCCGGGCACCGGCCGGTTCGCCTTCCGGCACCCGGTGCTGCGGATGGCGGTCGCCCAGGACACCGACCCGGCATGGCGGGTGGACGCCTGCGCGCGGGTGCTCACAGCGCTTGTCGATCGCGGCGCGCCACCTGCGGACCGGGCCCGCTACGCCGAGCGCCTGCTCGCCCTTCCCAATAGCCGCTGGGCCGAACGTTGCGTCGACGTGCTCTGTCGGGCCGCTGAGGATATCCGGGGCGAGACACCGGACCTTGCCATCCGCTGGCTGCGGCTGGCGTTGCGGGCGCTGCGGCCGACGGCCAGCTCGGCACAGCGTCGCCGCGAGGTGTCACTCGCGCTGGCCCAGATCACCGGGGAGGCGGGCAACCTGGCCGAGAGCAGGGCCCTGCTCCAGGAGATCGTGCCGCTGTTTCCCGCCGACCAGCAGGGGCGACGGGCTCGGGTCGTAGCCCTCTGGGCGCGCGTGGAACGCCTGCTCGGCAACTACGCGGAGGCGGCGGCGATCAGCCGGCGCGAGCTGGCCGCCCTGCCGGCCGGCACCGGCCCCACCGGCGGCTACCGCCTCGCCGCCGAGATCGGCGCCGCCGGCATCCTGGCCGGTCGCCCCCTGCCCGGCCTCCCCGACGCGCTCGGCGGCGATCCCGGCGGCTCCGGTGTGGACCGGGCCGGTCTGCTGGCCATCCGGAGCCTTGCCGCCGCGCACGACGGCGCACTCGACGAGGCGCGGAGCCTGCTCGATGCCGGCGCCCGGATCGTCGACGCACTGCCGGACCGGGACATGCGGGGCCACCCCGACTGCTTCACCGCGCTCGGCCTTACCGAGTTGTACCTCGAACAGCAGGCCGACGCCGCGCGGCACCTCGACCGAGGGCTGACCCTCGTCCGCGCCTCGCACCGCGACGACGGGCTGTGCCTGCTGCTGCTCGGTCGCAGCCAGGTGGCCTATTACGGCGGCCAGCTGACCACCGCCATCGGCTTGGCCACCGAGGCGGGCATCGTCGCGCGGCGCATCGGCAGTCGCCACCTGCTGAGCTTCGCCCTGGCGTTCGAGGCGGAGGCGACAGCGTGGCGTGGTGGTCCTCGCGACGACGACCGGGCGGTGGCACTGGCCCGCACTGCGGTCGGGATCGCCCCCGACATCGCCACCTGGTGCGGTCGTACCGCAGTGCTGGCGCTGGCGACCGCGGCACTGCTGTCGGGGGATCCCGCGACCTGTGTCGAGCTGGTGCACTCGGCAGGCGGCGACAACCGGCTGAGTCGACTCCAGAGCACCCTCCGGCCGATGTGGTACGAGCTGCTGTGCGCCGCCGCGCTCGCCGCGGGTGACGTGGCCGACGCGGAACGGCAGGCGCAGCGGGCGATGGCCGAGGCGGATCAGATCGGTCTCGCCGGGCAGCGGGGATTCGCCGAGTCGGCGTACGGCGAGGTGCTGTTGGCCCGTGGTGAGATCCCGGCGGCGCTGCTGCATCTGGAGACGGCGGGCGACCTGTTCCGGGCCGGCGGGATGGTGCTACGGCGCAGCCTCGCGCTCGCCTCCCTGGCCCGGGCCGCCGAAGCCGCGGACCAGGCCGGCACGGCGGCGCGCGCCCGCCGCCGTGCGCTGGAGCTGGCCGGCTGGTGCGGGACGGAACGGGTCGGCCTGCGGCTGGCCCGCCCGGTCGGCCCGCGCGAGGTCGCCGCCCTGACCGATCGGGAATGGCACATCGCCCGGCTGGCGGCGACCGGTGCCACCAGCCGACTGATCGGGCGGCAGCTGAACATCAGCCCGCGCACTGTGGAGGCGCACCTCACCCGGATCTACCGCAAGGCGGGCGTCGCCTCCCGGTCGGCTCTGGTCGCCTGGGTCGCCCGGCTCGATGACACCGATCGGTGACCACGATCCAGGCCGGATGACGTCGTTCGGTGCAACGCCGACGGGCCGGGCAGCACGAGGCCGCGCCGCCACCGGCCTGGCCCGTCGGCCGCTCACATACTCGACTCCATCGGGCGCGATTCCCGTGCACCGGTGGTGGATGGAGGACGAGATGCTGGGCAGAAGATCCGTCAGGAGCCCGCGTATCCTCGCCGCGCCGGTGCCGGCGATGCCGTTCGCCACCGCTGTGGCGGCGGCGCTGCTCGTGCTTACCGGCTGTGGTGGCGAGCCGGTGGACGCGGCCCCGTCGGCGCCCGACGGTTCGACCGTCTTCGGCAGGGACCGGGCGGCGTTGGTGCTCACGGCCTTCGACCAGGCCGACTCGGCAGCCTCGGTGGCCGGCGACGTCGAGGCGCTGAAAACCCAGGAGGTGCCGCCCGCGCTGGACCTCAGCATCGCCGCGGTTCGCCGGTCGGCCTACAACCAGCGCCCGCAGCCGTCGTTCCAGCACATCAACCCGGTCTTCGCGGTGCCGCCCGGCGACCCGGCCTGCTTCCTGGCCACCGCCACCCTCAAGCTCGTCGGCTCCGAGCTCGCCCCCACCGACGTCAGCCAGTTCGTGCTCGACGCCGACGGCCACTGGAAGCTCAGCCACAACGTCCAGGTCACCCAACCGTCGCTTGTGGTCGCCCGGAGCATCGACGGTAGGCCGGCCACCGAGGGCGGCACCGCCCTGGACGAGACCAGCCGCCGCGCCCTCGCCGCCGAGGTGTTCGCCCGCAGCATCGGATCCACGACGAGCAACCGTGCCCTCGTCGCGTCGAGTCCGCTGCTCGACGGCCAGTTCGCTGGCGGCTGGGAGGTCTACGGGCAGCAACTCGCCGGCGTCGGCGCGGCGGTGCAGCGCACGATGGACAAGGCCGAATGGTCGGACTGCGCGGTAGCGGTGCAGGCCGGCACGCTGACGTTCCTGACGATCCACGCAACCGACACGTTGCGCCCGGCGCCCGGCGGCCCGGCCACCGTCCAGATGGTGCCGCAGAGCCCGGATTTGATCGCCACGGGCCACCGCGAGGCGGTACGCGGGAAGTCGATCCGGGTCACCCGGGTGGAGACCTTCCTGATGCTCGTACCGGCGCAGACCACCGGAGCTTCGGTGCTGGGGCTCAACGACACCGCGTTGACAGTCACCCCCAGCTGACCGGCCGTGCGCCGCACCGCCGACGGCAGAAACCGGTGGCATCACTCGGGATCGGAGCGGCGGACCCCCACGATGGCAGTAGCCGTGATCGCCGGCGGGGCCGCGGTCCGGCCACCAGGCTCGGGAGGAACCATGTGGCGTCCGCGCTTCCGATCGGACTACGTGCCGGTGCGGCTGCCCGACGGGCCGCTCGTGGTGCTGGGGGAGACCCGCAGCCTTCTCGTCGACGATCCGGTCGCCGCCGACCTGGCCGACCAGCTCGACGGCGCCGCGCCGCTTGCCGACGTGCTGGCCCGGCTGGCCACGAGGCATCCGGTCGCCGCCGTCGCCGCAGCCCTCGCCCGGCTGCGCGACCACGGCCTGCTGGTGTCCGGCCCGGCGCACACCTCGCCGGCCGAGGCCGCCGGCTGGGACGCCCGGGGTGTTCCGCCCGAGGCAGGGCGGCGGTGGATGGCCGGAGGGCCGGTGACAATCGTCGACCTCGGGGCGCCCCGGGCGGCCGAGACCGCCGACGCGCTGCGCGCCCTCGGGCTCGCCGTGACGGTGGTCGGGCCGGACGACCCCGACCCGGGCACCGCCCAGCTGCTGGTCCTGCCGTCGTCAATGCTGGACCCACGGCTGGCCCTGATCAACGAACGGCACCTGGCCGCCAGCCGTCCGTGGACCCTCGCCCGGCCGCACGGCAACGTCGTCTTCCTCGGCCCGCACCTGGTGCCCGGCCGCACCGGCTGCTGGGCCTGCCTGCGGCAACGCTGGCAGGAAAACGAGCAGGTGAACGCGTACCTCGGCGGGCAGGCCCTGGCCGGTCCGCTGCCGCAGCCCGGTCGGGCGGTCCTGCCCGGCCTGGCCACAATGGCCGCCGGGCTGCTCGCCGCCGAACTCGCCGTGCTTGCCGTGCGGGGCACCTCGCCCCGCCTCACCGGCCGCATGGTCGCCCTGGACACCCGGGACCTGAGCACCGAAAGCCACCAGCTGGTACGACAGCCACAGTGCCCCGCCTGCGGCGACCCGGACCTCGTCGGTAAGGCCGAGCCACGCATCGACCTGCCACCCAGCGGCGCCCAACCCAGCCGCGCCGGGGAATCCCGCACCCGGGAACCCGCCGAGACGTACGCCGCGCTCGCCCACCACGTCAGCCGGTATCTCGGCGTGGTGAGTCGGCTGACCTCCCTGGAGGCTTCTGACAACGGCGTCACCCACACCTACTCGGCCGGGCACAACTTCGCCCAACCCCGCCAGCTCGCCGCTCTGCGCCGCAACCTGCGCGGGCAGAGCGGCGGCAAGGGCCGGACCGACCTTCAGGCCCGGATGAGCGCCATCGGGGAGGCGGTGGAGCGCTACTGCGGGGTGTGGCGCGGCGACCGCCCGGTGCACCGGGCCACCTACCGGCAACTCGGTCCGGACCGCGCGGTGCACCTGCGGGAGTTGCTGCTGTTCTCCGACCGTCAGTACGCCGACCGGGACCGGCTCAACCGCGACCTGGGGCACCTGCACCGCATTCCCCGCCCGCTGCCGGACGACGTGGAACTGGACTGGACCACTGGCTGGTCACTGTCCCGGCAGGCACCGCGCGAACTGCCCGCCGCGTACTGCTGGTACGGGCATCCGGAGCTGACCGGCCTCGGCGTGTGCTCGGCCGACTCGAACGGCTGCGCGGCCGGCGGCACCCTGTCCGAGGCGATCGTGCAGGGCTTCTGCGAACTCGTCGAGCGCGACAGCGTGGCCCTGTGGTGGTACCACCGCTCACGGATGCCGGGAGTGGACCTCGCCTCGTTCGGCGACCCGTGGACCGCCGCCTGCGTCGACCATCACGCGACCGCCCTCGGCCGCGAGCTGTGGGCCCTGGACCTGACCGCCGACCTCGGCGTACCCGCGTTCGCGGCGGTGTCCCGGCGCACCGACGGAGGGCCGGAGGACGTCCTTGTCGGCTTCGGCGCGCACCTTGACGCGCGGGTGGCGCTGACCCGGGCGCTCACCGAGGTGAACCAGTTCCTGCCCGCCGTCTCCGGGCCGACCTCCGCGCGCAACCGGTACGGCGTCGACGATCCGGACACCGAGCGCTGGTTCGGCACCGTGCGGGTGGTCGACCAGCAGTGGCTGTCGCCCGACCCGACCCGGCCGCCGCGCACCGCCGCGGACCATCCGGCGCTCACCACCGGCGACGTCGGGGACGACGTACGACGTTGTGTACTCCGCGCCGAGCGGGCCGGCCTGGAGGTGATCGTCGTCGACCAGTCCCGTCCGGATGTCGACCTGGCGGTGGTGAAGGTCGTCGTGCCGGGCCTGCGGCACTTCTGGCGTCGGCTCGGGCCGGGCCGGCTGTGGGACGTGCCGGCCCGCCTCGGCCGGGACCCGATCGCCGCCGACGAGGCGTCGGCCAATCCGCTGAACGTCTTCTTCTAGCGAGGGATGCGCAGATGACGAGCATGGTGGACCCGGTCGGTCGGCGGTCGTCGTGAGCGGCTCCGTCGGCGGTCCGCCGATCCAGGACGCCTACCGGCTGCGCCGCGACGCGGAACTGTGCCTCGGCGAGGACGGCTCGCTGACCCTGCGGCAGACCCGTTTCCAGCTCACCCTGGAGCGGCCCGGCATCGGCCGTCGGGCGCTGCTGCTGCGGCTCGCCGCCGACTGGGTGAGCGATGTCGAGGTCGGTCGACTGATCAGCGGCCTGGAGGGGGAGAACCGTGTGCTGCCGGCGCAGTTGCTGCTGCGCCGGCTGCTCGCCCACTCCTGGCTGGAACGTCGTGTCCAGGCCGACGACCGGCCGCTGCTCGACCTGGTGCCCACCGGCCTGGGTCGGGGCAGCCTGCCGGACAGCCGCCCGCACACCCCGGGCGTCCGCTACCGGCTCTCCCGCTTCGCCACCCTCCAGCACGAACGGGGCATGCTCGTGGCCGCGTCGCCGCTGAGCACCCTCACCGTCGGCTGCGCCGACGCCGCCGTCGGCGCGGTGCTCGCCGCCGCGGTTCCGGGCGTCGGACCCGACACGGTGGCCCGCACGCTCGGCGTGTCGCCGGAGGCCGCCGGCCGGGTGCTCGACGAGTGTGCCACCGCCCGGATCCTGGTCACCGACGCCGAGTTCGAGGCCGAGCGCGACGACGCGCCACTTGCCTACTGGTCGCCGGAGGAGCTGCGGCTGCACCACCGCTCCCGCGCCGGCCGGCACGCGCTGCCGGTGGGCGGCACCTACCGGATGCGGGAACGTTTCGCCCCGCAACCGCTGCGCCGCCCGTACGAAGGGGGCCGGGTGGTCGAACTGCCGCTGCCGGACCTCGCGACGATCGCCAAGGAGGATCCCGCGTTCAGTCAGGTCGTCGCGGACCGGCGCACAGTGCGCGAACACGACGACGCGGCACCGCTGCCCCTGGAACGGCTTGCGGAATTCCTGCACCGGTCGCAGCACACCACTGCCGTCGGGGAGGCCGGCGGGCAGGAGATCGGCCACCGGCCCTACCCGGGCGGCGGCGGGGTCTACGAACTGGAGATCTATCCGCTGGTCGCCCGTTGCGCCGGCCTCGACAGCGGGCTCTACCACTACGACGCGGTCGGGCACCGGCTGGAGCCGGTCGCGGCCTGGGCAGCTGCCGCCGACCGGCTGCTGGCGTACGCCAGGGCGGCCGGCGCCATGCCCCGGCCGCCGCAGATCGTCCTGGTGGTCACCGCCCGGGTCCAGCGGCTCATGTGGAAGTACGAAGGGATGAGCTACGCCATGATTCTCAAGGACGCTGGTGTGCTGACCCAGCAGATGTATCTCGTCGCCACCGCCATGGGCCTGGCGCCGTGCGCCCTCGGCGCCGGGGACTCCCAGGCGTTCGCCGAGTTGTCCGGGCTCGACCCTCTGGTCGAGCCGAGCGTGGCCGACTTCCTGCTCGGTTCGCGGTGCGCCGCAGCGGGGGAACGGCAATGAAGTTCCGGCGGCAGGCGCTGCGCCAGCTGGAGGCGCCCGAGCAACTGGACCGGGCGGTGCGGCTGACCACGGTGCCGAACTGGCTGGCCACCACAGCGCTCGTCATAGTCGTTGTCGCCGCGGGCGTCTGGTCGGTGCGCACTGTCGTCCCGCGGACCGTCGAGGCGGCCGGCGTGCTTATCCACTCCAACGGGATCTCCGCACTCGACGCGCTCGACAGCGGACAGGTCACAAAGGTGTGGGCGGCACCGCACCAGCGGGTGGCGAAGGGCACGCCCCTCTACAGCCTGCGCACGATGGACGGCAAGGTGCGTGTGGAGAACGCGCCGGGTGACGCGTACGTCGTGGCCTGGCTGGTCTCCGAGGGCGAAATCGTCACCCCGGGTACGCACCTGGCCGACCTGGAACGCCTCGACACCGCCGGGGACGCGTTGCAGGCCGTCGTGTACGCCCCCGCCGTGGCCGCGCCGCTGCTGCAACCCGGCGTACCCGTCGAGGTGGCCGCCGCCGCGGCGCCGCGCAACGTGTTCGGCACCCTGGCCGGCCAGGTCATCACTGTCGGCGCCTTCCCGGAGACGGAGGCTTCGCTGCGCGCCTTCCTGGGCACCGGGCCGGACGTCCGGCGGCTGCTGGCCGACGGCAGCGTGGTCCGGGTGACCGTCGCCCTGGAACCCGACCCGGCAGCCCTGGGCGGACTGCGCTGGACCAAGTCCCCGCCGCCGTTCCAGCTCAACTCGGCAAGCGAGGTCACCGCCTGGTTCACAGTGGACCAGGAGCACCCGATCGACTGGTTGCTGCGGCGATGAGCGCGCCGCCGATCGCCGCTGCCGGCGCACCTGAGCTGCCCAGGATCCGGCGTCGACGGGTCCGCACGCCCACACTGATCCAGATGGAGGCGGTGGAGTGCGGGGCCGCCGCGCTCGGGATCCTGCTCGCCCACCACGGTCGCCACGTGCCACTGGAGGAACTGCGCCGGGTGTGCGGAGTGAGCCGGGACGGCTCCACCGCGGCGACGGTCCTCAAGGGCGCCCGCCGGTACGGGATGGTGGCAAAGGGCTTCCAGATGGACCTGGCCGGCCTGGCCACCGTGGCGCTGCCGGCGGTGCTGTTCTGGCGCTTCGAGCACTTCGTGGTGCTGGAAGGGCTCGGCCGGAAGGTCCACATCAACGACCCGGCCACCGGTCCCCGCGCGGTGAGCTGGGAGGAGTTCGACGGCGCGTTCACCGGCATCGTGCTCACCATGCAGCCCGGTCCGGAGTTCCGGTCGGGCGGCACCCGCTACCGTCTGCTCCGGGCGTTGGCGCAGCGGTGGCGCGGTCCGGGTTCGGCGATCGCGCAGATGCTGCTGCTCGGGCTGCTGATCGCGGTGGTCGGTCTGACCATCCCGGTGATGGCCCAGGTCTTCGTCGACCGGGTGCTGTTGCAGGAGGATCGGGCCGCCCTCGCCGGTCTGGTGGCGGCGGTGGCGGTAGCCACAGTGCTTACCTTCCTGGCCAGCCTGCTCCAGCAACGCCTGACCGTACGCGCGGAGACTGCGCTTGCCCTGAGCAGCGCCGCACGGTTCTTCCGACATCTGCTGCGGCTGCCGCCGAATTTCTTCGACCAGCGGCAGGCCGCCGACCTCAGCCAGCGGGTCCGTGGCAACGAGGTGGTCGCCGAGGTGCTCACCCGCCGTGCGGCCACCACAGTTGTCGACACCGGGCTGGTGCTGGCGTACGGGGCGCTGCTCTGCCAGTACGACCTGCTGCTGGGGCTGTGCGCCGTGGTCCTCGCCGGGCTGAACGTCAGTGTGCTGCGCTATGTCGCCTCGACCCGGTCGATCGCCGTCGCGGGGCTCCAGGCGGACCGCAGCAAGCTGGTGACGACCGTCTACACCACGGTCCAGATGATCGAGACGGTGAAGGCAGGCGGTGAAGAGGAACGCGCCGTGGCCCGGTTCGCGGCACGCCACGCCACAGTCGCCACCCGCCAGCAGCGGCTGGGGGTGCCCACTGCGGTGCTCTCCGTCCTGCCGGCGTTCCTCGCCTCGGGGACCGCAGCGGTGCTGTTGGGGCTTGGCAGCCGGCAGGTAGCGGCGGAGGCGATGAGCGTCGGTGTGCTGGTCGGCATGCAGAGCCTCGCCATCGCGATGAACCGGCCGTTGGGCAACCTGACCGCGCTGGGCTCGCGCCTTCAGGACATGAGCGCCGACCTCAACCGACTGCGCGACGTGGAGCAGTACCCGCTGCCGTCGGCCGAGGACCGACCTGCCGGACCGTTGGCGCCAATGGAGGGGCACCTGCGCATCGAGGAGGTCACCTTCGGCTACAACCCGCTGGGCCGTCCACTGCTGGAGAACTTCAGTCTGGACCTGCCGCCGGGTGCCCGGGTGGCGCTCGTCGGCCGTTCCGGCAGTGGCAAGTCGACGGTGGGCCGACTGGTCGCCGGGCTCTACCGCCCGTGGACCGGCCGGGTCACTGTCGACGGCGTCGAACGGACGGGGACCGACGACGGCCTGTGGGCGGCCACCGTCGCCATCGTGGACCAGGACCTGCGGCTGTTCGAGGGGACAGTCCGGGACAACGTCACGATGTGGGACCTCACTGTCGCAGACGAGGACGTCGTCACCGCGCTCACCGACGCGTGTCTGTACGACGAGGTGGCGGCCCGCCCGGGTGGCCTGGCCAGCCCGGTACGGGAGAACGCCCGCAACTTCTCCGGCGGGCAGCGGCAGCGGCTGGAGATCGCCCGCGCGCTCGTCCGCAACCCTCGGGTGCTGGTGCTCGACGAGGCCACGAGCGCGCTGGACGCCGAGACCGAACGCCGCATCGACATGCACCTGCGCCGTCGGGGGGCCACCTGTCTCATCGTGGCGCACCGCCTGTCCACGGTCCGCGACTGCGACCTGATCGTCGTCCTCGACGGCGGTCGGGAGGTGGAGCGCGGCACCCACGAGCAACTTGTCGCCCGGGACGGGGCGTACGCACGCCTGGTCCGGGACCACTGACCCCCGACGAATCCGAGGAGACGCTGATGACCGACGCGGTGGAAGATCCCCCGACCGGCGGCCTGATCGGCTTCTGCGGCGACGGCGTACGCCAGGTCTGTCGCCTGGACGGCCCGGTGGCGGGATGGTTGGTGACCGGCGGCGAGGCCGACCTGTTCGCGGTGCGCCGGGCCGGGATGAGCCCGTCTCGTCGCCACCATGTGGCCCGGCTGCCCGCAGGTGGCCTGGTGCCGACGTCCACGGCGATCGGCGCGTGGCAGTTGATCCTGGTGCCGCTGCCCGGCACGGAGCTGCGTGGGCTGCCCCGGCGTCACCTGTCCCTGCTGGAGCGGCACGTCCGGCTCGACCGTCCGGTGGACGAGGGGCCGCCGTCGCGGGCGCGAACGGCTGCGATGGAGCTTGTCGCGGCGGTGGACCTGGTGCTTGTCACCGTCGCGGATGCGTTGCGTCGGGGGCAGGCGCCCCGGGAGGCGTCCACCCTGCGCGGGCGCGAGATCGTGTCGCTGGCGCAGGGCAGCGCCCTCACCTCCACCGGCGGCGCCTGGTGGCTGCGCAGCGCGGGCGGGCAGCTGCGACGCAACGACGGTGGCCCGGTGGAGATGTCGGGGGAGCGGGAGCTGCTGCTGGTCGCCGAGCGGGACTGGGTGGTGGCCGAGTCGCCGTGCGCGGTGGAGAGCCACAGCAGTTGGGACCTGCTGGTCGGTGGTCAACTCCGGACGGCTGTCGACCAGCACGTGGCCCGACTGCTGCGGATGGTGGAGGCCCGCATCGAGGAGGCTGACGCGGCCCTCCTGAGCGCTGTGGAGCGGCGGCGGCAGATCGACGCCGCGGTGCTCGCCGCGGCGGCCCGCCGGTCGATCGGGGTGATCGGCGCGGGTGGGGCGGTGCCGGTTCCGGACATCGAGACCGGCTTCGACAGGTACGAGCGGGCGGCCGCTGTGGTCCGGGTGGTCACCGAGGGAATGGGCGCGCCGGTGAACGAGCCGGCGGACCGCAGCCGCGCGCCGCTGTCCGACCGCGCGGCGGTGCACGCGGTGTCCCGGGCGTCCAGCCTGTTCCTGCGCGAGGTGCGGCTGCCGGAGCGGTGGTGGCGGCGCGACCTGGGGCCGATTGTCGGGTGGCGGGTCGGCGACGACCCGGAGCGGGCCGTCGCGGTGCCGCTGCTGTTCCGCCGGGGCCGCTACCACCACGTCGACCCGGACACCCGGGCCCACCGTCCGGTCGACGCGACGACGGCCGCGACGTACGCCGCCGAGGCGACCCAGGTGCAGGCGCCACTGCCACCCACGGCCCGGATGCGGCACCTGCTGCGGGCCGGGCTCGTCGGTGCGTCCCGCGACCTGCGTGGGCTGCTGTTCGCCGCCGCCTGCGTGGCCGTGTTGGGCCTCGGCGTGCCGTTGGCCACCGGCGAGGTGCTCGGCCAGTTGGCCCGCAAGGGCGAGGTGGACGGCCTGTTCGGGTTCCTCGCCCTGATGCTCAGCGCCGCGGTCGTCGCGGTGCTCGTCGGCGTGGTGCAGAACCTGCGGCTGCTGCGGTTGGACGGGCGGTTGCAGTCCGGCGCGCAGCTGGCGATCTGGGACCGGCTCATGCGGCTGCCGGCCCGGTTCTTCACCGGGCGCAGCAGCGGTGAGATCGCCAACTCGATGCTGGGGATCTCGTTCGTCGGTGAAGCGCTGAGCGCTTTGCTGCCGCAGCTCGTCTCGGCCGGCGCGACAGTGCTTGTGGTCCTCGGCATGCTCCTGGTGGTCGAGCCCGTGCTCGGCCTGTGGGGGGCGGGGATCGTCGCGGTCACCATGCTGACCTTCGGCGCGTTCGCCGTGCTGATCGTCCGTCAGCAGCGGTCGGCGCTTCCGGCCGAGCACCGGGCTGCGGCGATGACCAACCAGCTGCTGGGCGGCATCATCAAGATCAAGGTTGCGTCCGCCGAGGCCCGCGCCCACGCCCGGTGGTCCGAGGTGGCCGCCACGGCCCGGGCGGCGCTGCAACGGGTCCGGCAGAGCCAGGCCGGCCTGGTCGCCTTCGCCACAGTGCTGCCGGTCGCCGGTCAACTGGTCCTGTTCGCCGTGCTGATGGGGCCGCTCGCCGGCAGGGTCGCGCCTGCCGACTTCTTCATCCTCAACGTCGCCTTCGCCATGCTGCTCGGCGCGCTGCTCGTCCTGGTGTCGGGCGGGGTCGAGGTGATCGCGGCGGTGCCCCGGCTGGGCAGCCTCCGGGCGATCCTGCGCGCCGACCCCGAGGCGCGGCCGGACCGGGTGGATCCGGGCGAGCTGCGCGGCGAGGTGGCGCTGCACCGGCTCACCTTCGCCTACCAGACGGACGAGCCGCCTGTGCTCGTCGACATCGACCTGCACGTCCGCCCGGGCGAGTTCGTTGCCATCGTCGGACCGAGCGGCTGCGGAAAGTCCACACTGCTGCGGCTGCTGCTCGGCTTCGAACGCCAGCAGCAGGGCGCTGTGCTCTACGACGGCCAGGACCTCTCCGAACTCGACGTACACGCGGTCCGCCGGCAGTGTGGCGTGGTCCTCCAGGACGGCCAGCTCTTCGCCGGCTCGGTACGGGACAACATCTGCGGCGCCGGCAGCTTCCCGCTGGACCAGGTCTGGGAGGCGGCGCGGATGGCCGGCCTCGCCGACGACCTGGAGGCGCTGCCGATGGGGATGAGCACGATGGTGCCGTTCGGCGGTGGCACGCTGTCGGTCGGGCAGCGCCAGCGGGTGCTCATCGCCCGCGCGCTGGCGCCCCGGCCCCGGATCATCTTCCTCGACGAGGCCACGAGCGCCCTGGACAACCGCACCCAGGAGGTCGTCACCCGCAGCACCGCCGCCCTTGCCGCGACCCGCGTGGTAATCGCCCACCGGCTGTCCACGGTCCGTGCGGCGGACACCATAGTGGTCCTCGACGCGGGCCGGATCGTCCAGCGCGGCACCTACGACGAGTTGATGGACCAACCCGAGGGACTGTTTCACAGGTTGGCGAGGCGGCAACTTGTGGAGCAGCCGGAAACCTCCGACGCGGTGGTGGAGAGCCGGCAGCCGGACGGGCAGCCCGCGACGAGCTGACGGAGGGTCAGCCGTTGTCGATGACCGAGCCGTCCTCCAGGCACACGTCCGTGTCGAGGTGGTTCTCCAGCAGCTCCGCGACGTGCGCCTCCGCCTGGTTCTCCACGGCGAGCCGGAACGCCTCGGCGAGCACGCTGACCACACCCTGGGTCAGCAGCAGGGTTTCCCTGTCGAGGTCGGCCCAGGACGACCGGGCGCCGCCGCGTACGACTTCCGGCGCCAGGGCCAGCAGTCGCGCCGTGACGGCGGCGACCAACTCGTCGGCCACCGGCCGGAGGCTGTCCAGCACCTCGCTGAGGGTCTGCAACGCCGGCACCGTGCCCACCCGTACCCGGTGCAGGTCCAGGGCGGCGCGCAGCGGGCGTGGCCGTACGGTGCGGACCGTGCCGTCGGTGGTGCGTCCGATCACGCCGTGCCGGGTCAGCGCGTGGGCCAGCGCGGGACGGTCGGCGGTCAGGCGTTGCAGCATCGCGGTCAGCCCGTCGGGCGCCTCGTCGCTGGGCCGGACCCCGAGCATCGCCTCGATGGAGACCAGGTTGAAGCCCTGCCGTTGCAGGGCGAGGATCGCGTCCAGCCGGCGGACGTGCGAGTCGTCGTAGAGGGCGGCCCGGCCGTGCCGCACCGGCGGCGGCAGCAACCGCCGCGCCTGGTGCGCGCGGATGTTGCGCGCCGACATCCCGACCTTGCGGGCAAGTTCCTCCACGCTGTACCCGGCCGGGCCGCCGGGCGTCGTCGTCACCTCGTCGATGGTCACGGTCGCCTCCGGGGAGCACTCGGTGACGGAACATCCACCTGTCGAACCGCTGTTGCGGCGAGCGGTCGACGATCGCAGCGTATGTGCGGGAAGCGGGCGGGTGACAGTCGAGGAATTACTACTTGTCGATGGTGGCATGAGTCATTAGAATCCCCGATCCGCCGTACGTCGCTGATTCCCAATTACCCGGCTTTCGCCGCAGCGCGACAGTTTCGCGGCCACATTCGATGAAATTCCCACGCGTTGCGTGGCCCGGATCGACAGGTGGCCCACGATGAAGCGAAATCGGCGGCCCGGAACCTCCCGCGCTGCCTCTCGCCGCCGCTTTGAAGTCGCCGCTGGCGGCCGGCCACCGAAGGGAGCAGGGCATGACACCTGTCGATCGAGCGGTCTTCGTGGCCGCGTACAGCCGGCTCGTCGCCGACGTCTGGGCCGACCCCGTCAAGGAGCAGGCGCTCGACCGGGACCCGCGGGCGTTCCTCGCCGGCTACGGACTTCAACTGCCCGAAGACGTGCAGGTACGGGTGGTCCGGGACGTCGCCGACACCGACCCTGACCTGGAGGTGCAGATCGAGTCGTGGGAGCGCGCGGGCACCACCGGCGCCTTCGTGCTCTTCGTGCCGTCGCTGTTGCCGGTGGCCCAGTCGGAGCTGGCCGAGGACGAGTTGGACAGCGTCGTGGCGGGCCTGGACCCCAGCTGCGCCTGCTGCTGCCCGTGCTGCTGCACCTGACACCGATGTCTGCCGCCCGCAGGCTGGCGCGGCAGATTCTGATGGCACTCAGATGGAAATCCTTGATTGCCGAACCTCGATCTTTCTAGCGTTCTCACCACGGCAATTAACCGACCGTCCCACAGTGATCCCCGAGGAAGGACCGAACGATGAGCAACGACGATCAGGAATATGGCGCGAGGTTCGTGACCAAGTACTCGGAACTCGTCACCGCGGTGTGGCGCAGCGACGAGGAACTGCAACGCCTCCTCGCCGACCCGACCGGCTACGCGACCGCCGCAGGCCTGCCGGTGGCCGCCGGAGCCACGGTCGAGGTCGACCGCGCCCAGCCCGCCACGCTCTACACCAAGGAGCAGATCGTCGACGACTGGGCCGGCACGCCCGGCCGGCACGTGCTGCACGTACCCGAGGTGCCGCTCGTCGACCTCAACGAGCTGACCGAGGCCGAGCTGGAGTCGGTCGCCGGTGGCGTCGCCCCCGTCGCCGACAACAACGTCAACATCATCGCCGTCCTCATCCTCTGACGTTCCCACCCCCCACCGGGAGCCTCGATGACTGACATGACCGAGACCATCGCGTTCCGATCCGGCACCTACCGGACGGCCACCGTGGAGCAGACCTGGGAACGGGTCGGTGGCATGCTCGACCGGTTCCGGATCACCCGGGTCGCCGACATCACCCGGCTCGACGAGATCGGCCTACCGGTGCACGTCGCCTACCGGCCCGTCGGAGCCACAATGGCGGTGAGCGTCGGCACCGGTGCCACGGCGACGCAGTCCCGGGTCAGCGCGGTGATGGAGAGCATCGAGTCCTGGCATGCCGAGAACCTCCGGCCGGGGACCGTGGTCCGGTCCCCGGCCGAGGCGCTCGACCTGCCGTACGACATCCGGTGGCTGCACCTGGCGGAACGGTCGCCCCTGACCTCCGCCGTCGAACTCGACTGGGTGGCCGGCCGCGGGCTGCTGACCGGCGCGCGTTGCCTGGTGCCCCGCGCCACAATCGAACTGGACTTCACCATCCGGCGTGGCTGGGACCGCGCCCTGTTCACTCCCAGCAGCAACGGGTTGGCCACCGGCAACACCTTCGCCGAGGCCAGCCTGCACGCCCTGCTGGAGGTCGTCGAGCGGGACTGCATCGCCCCGTACTGCACCTCGCCGTTGGACGAGCGCACCTACACCGACCCGGGCACCGCCACGAACGCGATGACCCGCACCGTGCACGACGCGCTGGTGCGCGCCGGCTGCTGGGTGGAGGTCTGCGACATCACGAACGCGGTAGGTGTGCCCTGCTATGCCGCCTCGATCTGGTCGCCGGACCTGCCTGTCACCTTCGGCGGCTTCGGCTGCCACCTGGACCCGGAGATCGCCGTCGGGCGGGCCATGTCGGAGGCGGCCCAGTCGCGGCTGGTAATGGTCTCCGGAGCCCGCGACGACATCGACGCCACCGCGTACCACGACGTCGGTGCGCCGCCGGTGCCGCCGCCCACCGTCGATCGGCCGGTCCGGCCGGTCCGCCGGGACCTCCCGCCGGCCGGAGACGTGACCCAGGTGCTGCGCGAGCTGGCGTCGCGGGTGCAGCGGATCACCGGCGTCGAGCCGTTCAGCGTCGACCTGACCCACGACGAGATCGGCATTCCGGTGAGCAAGGTGTTCGCCCCCGGCCTGCGGATGTTCGACGAGCGGGCCCTGAGTACCCGACCAGGAGTGCCCCGTGACTGACGTCGTCTTCATCGGTCCGAGCCTGCCGGCGGACGAGGTCGCCCGGCTGCTGCCCGACGCGGTGGTGCTGCCGCCCGTCGCGCACGGCGACCTGCTCCGCCTGGACGTCGGACCCGGCGACCGGGTCCTCGTCATCGACGGGTTCTTCCTGCAACACCCGCCGGTACGCCACCGGGAGATCCTCGACCTGCTCGACCGTGGGGTGACAGTGGCCGGCGCCGCAAGCATGGGTGCGCTGCGCGCCGCCGAGCTGTGGCCGTTCGGGATGCGTGGTGTAGGCGAGGTGTTCCAGCTCTACCGCGACGGCGTCGTCACCGGCGACGACGAGGTGGCAGTGGTGCACGGGCCCGCCGACGAGGGCCACCGCACGTTGAGCGAGCCGCTTGTCAACATCCGGGTCGCGCTGCGCCGCGCCGTCGTCGACGGGGTGCTCAGCGACGCCGAAGCCGGGCTGCTGCTGGACCTGTGCCGGGACCTGCCCTTCCGGCGGCGGTCGTACCGCGCGCTGGAGCGCACCGCGCCGCCCGAGGCGGCGCCCGTTGTGGACCGTTTCCTGACGTGGCACCGGCGCGACCCCTCCGACGCCAAGGGCGCCGACGCGCGACTGCTGCTGTCGATGGCCGCGGACAACGCGCCCGAGCTGTGCCCGGCGCACGACGGCGACCAGCCGATCGACAATCTGCACACCCGCTTCATGGACAGCTGGCGATCACGGTTCGCCGGGGCTTCTGTCGGCGGGCACTGGGTAAGCGACCGGGAGGCCGCGGCGGCACTGATGCTGCTGCACCCTGAGACGCCGACCTGGCATCGACGCAGCGTGCTGGCCGGGCTGGCCGCTGTCGACATCGCCGACCCGACGGCCGAGGAGCGCGCCCACGAGGTGGCCCGTCAGCGAGGACTGACCGCAGCGGGCTCCCACGGCTGGGACTGGCTCACCGACCGGGAACGGGGCCTCGACGATCGCGAGGCGGTGCTGCGGATGCTGGTGCGAGCGTTCGGCACCACGCCGTACCGCAGCCTGGCGCTGTGGATGGTCGCGGCGCCGCTGCGTACCCCGGCGCTGCTCGCCGCCGCGCGGCAGGTCGCGGCGATCGCCGCGTCGCTGAACGAGACAGTCGTTCCGCGTACGACGGGACACCGCCGCCCGGGTGGTCGGCTCCACTTCCGCACCGAGGTCATCGACGCGTGTTTCGCCAGTCTGTGGGGCTGTGACGTCGACGGGCTGGAAGCGGCGGCGTGGGACCGGGGCTTCGTCGACCTGTCGGCGTTCCGGTACGCCGCCGAACCGTTCGTGGCGTACGTCAAGGCATTCGGCGCCCCGCGGCTGCCGGCGGTGGCGCAGCGCGTGCAGGAGGAAACCCTTGCCGGTTCCGCGGCCCGGGTCAGCTGAGGAGGCGTCGATGAGCGGCACGGTGAAGGCGGCACTGATCTACCCCCCGCTTACCGATCCCACCTCGGGATACCACTCCCTGAACTATCTCGACTCGTACGCGCGGGCGCAGGGTCACCGGCCGGCGGACATCATCGACGCCAACATCGAGGCGTTCCACCACTCCCACACCCCGTCGGCGTACGAGTGGCTGCGGCGGGAGCTGTCCCGGCTCTCGATCGACGACCTCAGCGGCCCGGACGCGCTGATGGCCCGGGCGAACCAGCTCGGCCTGCCCGACCCCGACCCGGAGCGGCTGCGCCGGTCGATCGGGGTCCTACAGGATCCGACACTGTTCTACGACTACGGGCACTACCAGGACGCCGTCGAGGGCGTGATCTCCTGGATGGACGCGCTCGGCGCCGTCGGGTTCCCCGGGCAGTTCCGCGCCGGTTTCCGGCTGCAACCGCCGCCGATGATCTCGATCGGTTCGGTGGCCGCGCTTACCGACGAGGCGATGCTCGCCCGGCTCAACAGGCCCTTCCAGCCGTACTACGAGGACGTGTTGATCCCACGGCTGGCCGCCGCTGGGCACCAGGTGATCGGGATCAGCGCCACCTACCAGTGGCAGCTACCGTTCGCGCTCTGGATCGCGCGGCTCGTCCGCCGGGCCTGCCCGGACGCCTTCCTCGTCGCCGGTGGCACGGAGATCTCGGACGTCTGGAAGTGCGCAAGCAAACCCGAGTACGTCTTCCAGGTGCTTGCCGACTTCGACGCGATAGTGGTCGGCGAGGGGGAGAGCGCGTACACGGAGATCCTGGACGCGGTGGCGGCCGGGACGCTGCCGGCGGGGCACCCCAACGTCCGACTGCACCCGAAGTACGGCCGCCAGCGCCAGTTGCCCCTGCGCTACGAGCGCCTGGCGCAGATGCCGGTCCCGGACTTCTCCGGCCTGCCCTGGGACCTCTACCTCAGCCCGGAGCGGTTCGTCTACTATTCGCCGACCCGGGGCTGCTACTGGAACAAGTGCACGTTCTGCGACTACGGCCTGAACACCGACGGCCCCACCAGCCCGTGGCGGCAGGACACGGTGGACAAGATGATCACCGACGTCACGGAGCTGTCGAAGTTCGCCAAGTTCATCTACTTCTCGGTGGACGTGCTCGCGCCCGCGACGATCCTGCGCTTCGCCGAGCAGGCAGTCGAGCGAGGGCTGGACTTTCGCTGGGGCGCCGAGATCCGGTTGGAGAAGTACTGGTCGGACGAGCGCTGCGAGCTGTTGCGGCGCAGCGGCTGTGTCGCCATCTCGGTCGGCTTCGAGTCCGGCAACCAGCGCATCCTGGACCTGATCGACAAGGGCACCAAGCCGGAGCAGGTACGGCGCACCATGACCGCGATGACCAAGGCCAACATCGGTGTGCAGATGATGGGCTTCACCGGGTTTCCCACCGAGACCCGCGAAGAGGCGTTGGACAGCATCACGTTCCTGCGCGACAACCCGGACCTGTGGACCCTCGGCGGGCTCGGAGACTTCATGCTGACCCCGGGCGCGATCGTCGCGAAGGAGCCGGAGCGGTTCGGCCTCACGAACGTGCGGCCGGTGGAGGGCTCGGACATCGTCCGGGTCCTCCAGTACGACGAGCCGGTGACCGAGGCGGCGCAGGCCGAGGTCGCCCAGGCCAAGGCCGGTCTCAACCCCGGGCACTACCACCGTCCGTGGCTGGGCAGCACCGACACCCCGCACACGTTCTTCTACCACGACCGCTACGGCACGGCGGTGCGCGGCGTGCTCGCCAATGACCGGGTCCGACACGACGGCGACGACGAGACCGAGTTCCTCGCCAACGGTTCCTTCGTGGACCACGACGACGAGCAGGTCCGAGAGGCGTACCGGCGGATGCGGTCGGACGACCAGGACGGCGTCCCCGGCGACCTGCCGGCGGACCGGCACCTGTTCCGCCGGGCCGACGGCCAGGTGTTCGCGCTCAACCGCAGCAGCCGGCTGTTCCTGGATCTCTTCACCGCGCCGCTCACCCTCGCCGAGGCGCAGCGTCGGCTGTGGATCGTCGAACGGACGGTCGCGGACCGGGTGTGGCGGACCTTCATCGAGCAGCGGCTGATCCGTCGGCATCGGCTCCCGGCCGAGCCGGGGCTGTGACCCGAACGCTTGTGACACGACCGCTGGTGACCCGACCGCTGGTGACACGACACGCGCGCCCGTCGACCCGGGCCTGACCTGCCGACCTGCCTTCGAGATGGGGCGTTTCCGCCTCCGGCGCGTCGACTCGCCGGGGCCGGGGCGGTCGTGCTCACCGACGCACCGCTGCCGCGGCGACGGCACAAATCGACCGACATTACAGTGACATACGTCACAGTCCTTGTCCCAAGCATGGGTTTAGCTGCTGGTGGCAGCAAGTATTCGAGCCGTCTCTTTCGGTGATCGGACTTTAGTACAGTACCGACCCCCTGACGCGGCGTACATGCTGACCAAGAGCAATGTAAATGCCGAGATGCTGTTGTGACCGGCCTGCGCCGGTTCTTGTTTCGGCACCCCTGCTCTGGCTGTAGTCGGATCTCCAGGGGCATCCTCGCCGGCATTCTTTGCCGCGCTTGCTAATCGGGAGTGAGTAATGCCAGTCGACCTTGCTCGTGAGCCTGCTTTGTCAGGTCATGTTGACTTCGATTTCTCCAACATCGAAGCCGGAGTCCGAAAGGAGTTGCGGCAGTTGTGCAAGCTGGACAACTACCACGCTCCGCTCGCCATACTCACCGACTTCGCAGTGATCGCCTTCTCTGTCTATCTATGTCTGGGTCTGTCCTGGTGGTTCTATCCGATATCCGCGATCCTGATCGGTTCCACGCAGCGGGGATTCGTCAACCTGCTGCACGAGTCGTCACACAAGGTGCTCGCCCGCAACCAGAAGCTCAACCTGATACTCGGCACGATCTTCTCCGGCTATCTCGTGCTCCACCTGTACAACCCGTACCGGAACACGCACATCGGCTACCACCACCGCTACCTGGGCGATCCCGAGAAGGATCCCGACTACTCGTTCCACGTCGAGTGCGGCCTGTACGACCACCGAGAATCCGATGTGGTCTTCTTCGGCAAGAACATCCTGCTGAGCATCCTCGGCTTCCGCACACCGCAGTACATCAAGTACGTCATCGACGACCGCATCTTCTGCAAGATGCCGCAGGCGAAGGTCTCCATGCCTATCTCGCTGCGTGCGGAGCGTCTCATCATCGTCGCCCAGTGGCTCGCCATCGTCGGTATCGCATTCGCGTTCGGATGGGCAACTCTTATATTGCTCTTCTGGTTCGTGCCCATGTTCACGACCGCCATCGCCATCGGTTGGCTGACGGAGCTCGCTGAGCATTACCCGCTGCCCGAGAGCGAAGAAAAGCAGGTCCTCATGACCCGCAACCGGCACGGCTGGGCCATCGAGAACTTTCTGCTCGGACGGCACCACGACAACTACCACCTCGTGCACCACCTCAACACGGGTGTGCCGTTCTGGAATATGAAGAATGCGCACGCCGCCCTGCTCAAGGACAAGGCATACGCGGGTTGGGACAGCATGTGGGCCGGCATCGTCACCCGGCCGCCGGGGCAGGGAAACAAGGAGACGTTGATCAGCTACGCCTCGAAGTACCGCAGATGGCGGCGCGAAGGCGGGGATCCGGCGACGGCGTCCACGACCTTCGCCGAGGTACTGGCCATGAAGCACGCCACCCAGCGTGCCGCTGAGCTTGAAGGTGCGACCCGATGACGATCACGAACCTCACCACGGACGGACGCGACATGAGCATTGTGGAGCCTGACCTGCGGTCTGCCACCGCCGCCCTGAAGGTTCTGGCGGCCGGCCTGTCCTACCGAACCGCGTTCGCGGAGAGCGCCCTGCTGCGGGAGACGCTCTGGCCCGCGGCCAGCCGCTACATCGTCGCGCAGGACCGCGCGGGCCTTCTCCGCCGACTGCCGATTCTCGCCGAGGCCGGCTACGCCGTCGGTGTCGAGGTCGTCGGCGAGGAGGCCCAGGACGCCGCGGAGATCCAGGGCGTCGTGGCCGAGTACGAGGCGCTCATAAGCGAATCCAGCGAGGCGTTGAGCCAACCCGTACAGCTCGGCTTCGACCTGTCCAACGTGGGCGCTCTCATCTCACCGGAGATGGCGTACGAGAACACGGCCCGCCTACTGGAGGCAGCTGCCACCAAGGGCATGGACATCATCATCAGCATGGAGAACTCCACATTCGTGGACGGGATCCTCGACGTGTTCCGGCAACTGGCCGGTAAGTACGACAACGTCGGCCTGACCCTCCAGGCGCACCTGCACCGCACGGCCGACGACATCGAGTCGCTCGCCGACACGGGCGCCAAGTTCCGCCTGGTCAAGGGTGTCTACCGGGAGTCGCCCGACGTGGCGCTGCCCCGCGGACCAGAACTCGACGAACGATACGTAACCCTCCTCGAACGACTGACCACCCTCCAGAGCCGGGTCACCTGCGCCTCGCAGGACCCCGCCGTGCACGATCTCGCCGCTCGTCGCGGGCTGCTCAGCCGCGTCGAGGAGGTGGAGATGCTGCACGGCGTACGGCCCGATCTCCTCCGCAGCCTGCGCGACCAGGGTGTGCCCGTCCGGGTCGCCACCGTGTACGGCGAGAACTGGTGGCTGCACTTCCTGCACCGCCTCGCCGAGTACCCGCCGAACGTCCTCACCGCCCTGGCAGACCTGCACGATCCGCGCCGGATCGAGTTCGGTCGTGACTACCGCTGACGAGCGCACGGCGGCGGTCCTCGGCCGCACCGACGAGGAAAGGATGCCCGTGTCTACCTCGACTCACCGGGACGCAACCGACCGGAGCCGGGGGATCGGTCCGGAGACCCGGCAGATCCTCACCGACCTGATCCGGGAGAAGTACCCGATTTTCGTCATGCCGTCGTGGTTCGTCACCACCGAGGCGGCGCAGGTGGGCCACCTGCTGAGCGCGGCGGTGGGGGAGCTCACCCGCCGAGACCCGGCGCGGCGGCACCGCACGTTCTTCGCCAACTCGGGCCTCGAGGCGCTGCACGGTGCGGTCAAGTTGCTCCGCCACCACGGGCTCGACCGGGCGCACCAGCATGGCGGCCGGGTCGTCGTGCTGGATCCGGACCCCATGCTGGCCCGCCGGTTCGATCCGCTGGACGCCGGCCCGGCGAGAGCCCTGGTGCCCGGCGTCGTGGTGGTCGACACGGCCGCCGAGTTGGAGCGCCTGCTCCGAGACGGTGAGCACTGCGGGGTCATCCTCCGGGACACCGCACTCGACGAGGCCCAGGCCGGTCGCCTCGCCGTCGAGTGCCGGCGGCGCGGCGTCCCGATCGCACTCGACCTCGGCACCTTCGACTTCACCCGGGCGCGTTCTCCGCTCGCCGAGGCGGTGGAGCCCGATCTCGTCCTCGTCGGTGGGTCCCTGACGGACCACGAGGTGCCGTTCGGGGCGGTCGTCGGCACTACCGAACTCTTCGCGGTCTGGTCGGGGAAGCGCGCCTTCCTGCACTCGAACACCTACGGCGGCAATTCGCTCGCGATGCGCAAGGTCATGGCCGTGCTGCACCGCAGGTGGTCGGCCGACGCCCCGGTCCGCAGGGCGTCCGAGGAACTAGCCCGAGACTGGGGGCGAACCCTGCGCGCCTACGCCGAGCACGTCAATCCGGGCACGGCGGAACTGCACCGCAAGACGTACGGGGCGCTGCACGTCGTACGCGCCTCGGGTTCGCGGCTGACCGTGCAGCTGGACTCCGGGCGCCGCGTCGAGGTGCTTGACGGGCTCTGCGGCGCGGGCCTGGGCGTCAACGGGCACAACCCGGACGACCTGGTCAGCGACGTGCTGGATCGACACGACGACGACGTGGACTACGTCGCTCGGTTGGAGGAGGTGCTGGCCGCGGAGACGGGGCTGGCCCGATCCTTTCCCGCCGTCAGCGGCGCGTCCGCCGTGGAGAACGGCGTCACCCTCGCCATGCTCGCCCGACCGCGCACCGGCCGGATGATCGTCTTCCGGCACAACTACGGCGGCAAGACTTTGGTCTCGCTGCTCGCGACAGCGGCGGAACGCACCAGGGAGCCCTTCGGGCCGCTCTACGACAACGTGCGATATCTCGACCCCTTCGGCCCGGACGTCGTCAGCGAGTTTCAGGCGGAACTCGCCACCGGGGACGTGGGTCTCGTCTGGATCGAGATCGTGCACGGCAGCTCCGACGCGTACGAGCCCATCCCCGACGAGCTGCTCGCCGTCGTGGCCCGGGAGCGTACGACCCACGGCTTCCTGGTCGGGGTCGACGAGGTGCTGACGTCGTTCTACCGGTGTGGCCGCCGGTTCGCCTTCCAGGGCCGGCTGCCCGAGGTGGACATCGTGTCGTTGTCGAAGGCACTGAGCTACGGCTGTTTTCCGACCGGCGCCACGATGGTGTCCGAGTCGGTGTACCAGCAGGCCCGCCGGAGCGCACCGGACCTCGTGGACGACCTGCGCAACCGCCACGCCGACCAGTTCGGGGCACACGTCGCGCTGCACGCCGTCGCCCAGGTCGATCGCCTCGGACTACCGAGCCGGACCGAGGCGCTCGCCGCCGTCGTGGCCACTGGCATCGACACCCTGCCCCGGCGATCCAGGAGCATCGGCCGTCGGTTCGTGGTCGGGCTGATGGGACGTCTGGAGGTGCTACCACCTCGCCTGATGCGCCGGTTCGTACGCCAGGACGGCGACGCGCTGACGACGATGACCATGCTGTGGTGGATCCTCCACGCCCGGGTGTTCGTCGTCTACGACCTCTTCCTCCTTCCCACGATCGCCAGCACGGCCGAGGCCCGGTACTTCGCGAGCCGCGTCACCGAGCTGGCCGCGACAAGCCCGTACACGATGCTGCGGCAGGTCGGCGCGCTCGTCGTGCGGGAACGCCTCGCCGCCCTTCGTGGCCGCCGCCGACCGGACGTCGAGCACCTACCGCTGAGGAGCGGCACATGAACGATCAGCCCGAGGCCGTGGTGCGTCGTTTCTTCGACCTCTTCGACAAGGGGGACCTTCCTGCGATCAAAGGGCTGCTCGACCCGGAGTTCGAGTGGATCTACCACGGGCCGCCGTCGCTACCGTGGGCAGGCGTCTACCACGGGGAGGTCGGATTCGACCGGTTCTTCGAGATCGTCCGGGGCCTGATCCGGGTTCGCGAGTGTGTGCCGTACCGGTTCATCGCCGCCGGCGACGAGGTGGTCGTCCTCGGGGTGAGCCGCACCGACGTGATCGCCAACGGCGCCGAGTACGAGGCGCAGTGGATGAACGTCTTCACGGTCCGCGACGGGCTGATCGTCCGCTACCTGGACCTCTACGACACGGCCACTGTGGTCGAAGCCCTCCAGAAGAGCGCCGGACCGACTGACAGCGGTCCCCGTCAGCAGCGTCCCGCCTAGGAGGTCGGAGCGATGCCGACGGACGGCGGCACCGGTGCCGTGAGCATTCCGGAAGCATTCGACCAGGTCCTGCGTACGTCGCCGGAGCGGGTAGCGCTGCGCTGCGGCGCGGACGCGTTGACCTACCGGGACCTCGACGTGTGCGCACACCGGGTGGCCCGGGACCTGGTCCACCGGATCGCCCCCGAGGACCTCGTCGCGGTCTGCGCGACGGTGTCGCCCCAGGTCGTCGCAGCCCTGCTCGGCGTCCTGCGTGCCGGCGGGGCGTACCTGCCGTTGGACCCCGGGCTGCCGGATGCGCGGCTGGCAATGATGCTCGCCGACAGCGGAGTACGGCACGTCCTCGTGCGCTCGCCGGACGCGGAGCGGATCCGGCGGCTGGCCCCGCCGGGGATCGACGTGCTGGCGATCGACGACCAGTACGGCCCGACGGTCGCCGACCGGGTGGCCGGCACCCGCGACCTTCCAAAGCTGGGCGGGACGGCTCTCGCGTACGCCATGTACACCTCCGGCAGCACGGGCCGGCCGAAGGCGGTGCTCATCGAGCACGTCTCGGTCGTGGCGCTGGCACGTCACGACCGGTTGGGCATACGGCCGCAGGACGTGCTGTTGCAACTGGCGCCGCTGACCGTCGACCCGTCGGTGTTCGAGATCTGGGGCGCACTGCTCAACGGCGCCACTCTCGTACTGCCGCCCGACCCTCGTCCGAGCCTGCACCAGATCGCCGACCTGCTGGTGCGGTACGAGATCACCGTGCTGCGGTTAGCGGCACCGCTGCTGGCGATGGTCGTCGACCATCACCGCGCTGCGTTGCGCGGGCTTCGGCTTCTCGTGTCCGGCGGCGACCGGGCGTCGGTGCGGGCGGTCCGCGAGGTCCTGGCCACGGTGCCGGATTGCACGGTCGTCAACGGCTACGGACCCACCGAAGCGACCGTCTACGCCACCTGGCACCCGATGACCCGCTACGACGAGGCGTGGCCGTCGGTGCCGATCGGAACGCCGTTGTTCGGCGGTCCGGCCCTCGTGCTCGACGAGCAGCTCAGACCCGTGCCACCGGGCCAGGTGGGGGAGTTGTGCGTACAGGGGCCGGGGTTGGCGCGCGGTTATCTGCGGGACCCGGGCAAGACCGCAGCGTGTTTCGTACCGCATCCGTCGCGCCAGGGCCAACGGGTCTACCGCACCGGCGACCGGGTCCGGCTGCTCCCCGACGGAAACCTCGAATACCTCGGTCGCGGGGACGACCAGATCAAGGTGCGCGGCTACCGCGTCGAACTCGGCGAGGTGGAACGCGCGCTCGACGACCACCCGTCGGTTCGTGAGGCCGCGGTGGTCATGGTGTCGGCAGTCCCCGCCGGCCGCCTCACCGCGTTCGTCGTGCCGGTGCCGGGGGCGCACCTCGCCCCGGCCGAGGTGCGGGCCCGACTCGCAGCCGTCCTGCCCGGCCACATGGTCCCGTCGGCGGTGACCGTCGTCGGGGCGCTGCCCCGCACGGCCAACGGCAAGACCGACCGGCAACGGCTCGCCGCCCTCGGCGCGGTGCCCGCTGCCGGCGTTCCGAGCGGCGATGCCGAGATGACCGGAGCGCAGCGGATGATCGGCGCCATCTGGGCGCGTGTCCTGGGCCAGCAGGTGGTCGGGGCCGACGACACCCTCCTCGGTCTCGGCGGCGACTCGCTCGCGGCACTGGAGATCCTGGCCCACCTCCGGCGTGAGTGTGGTGTGTCGCTGTCCCTCGCGGACCTCATGGAGGGCTCCACCGTCCGCGACGTGGCACGCCGCGTCGCGCAGGGCAGCGGCTCGCCGACCACCCGCCTGGCACCAGGTGCGAGCGTGCGGGTGCCCTTGTTGCCGAGCCAGGAGGGCGTCTGGTTCGAGGATCGGCTGGCCGGCGCGGGCCGGTACAACATCGGCCGGACCTTCGTCGTCCGCGGCACACTCGACGAGCCCGGCCTGCGGCGTGCCATCCGCGCGCTCGCCGACCGCCAGCAGGCCGTGAGGACCGTCATCGCGCATGACGCGGACGGGCTGTGGCAGGTCAGCGCCGCCGACGGCGGCCCCGCCGTCACCCTTAGCGACCTGCGGCACCTGCCGTTCGACGAGGCGCGACAGGCAGCACAGACCCGGATCGACGCCGCCGCCGCGCGCCAGGTCGAGCTGGGCGAGCCCCTCGTCCGCATCGAGGTGCTCCGCCTCGCCGACGACAAGTGGATGGTCGACGTCAACCTCCACCACCTCGTCGCGGACGACTGGTCGTGCGGCATCTTCTTCCTCGAGCTGGCCACGCTCTACGAGAACCGGGAGCACCTCGACGAATCCCCGCTGCCACCGTTGGAGTTCCAGTTCGCCGACCACGTACGCCGCGAGCGCCGCCGACAGGCCGAGCGACGCGCGGAGGTCGCCGAGACACTGCGCCGCCGGTTCGCCGGTTACCCGGGGCCGTTCGAACTGCCCACCGACCTGGCGAGGCCCGCAGCGCCGACCGGAAACGGTGACCTGGTCCGCCTCGAACTCGACGCCGAGCTGACCGCCGCTGCCGCCGCCGCTGCCCGACAGCACGGCGTGAGCCGGTTCATGCTCGCGCTCGCCGCCGTCCACGTCGTCCTGTCCCGCTACGCCGAGCGGGACGACCTCGCCCTCGGAGTGCCCGTCGCCGGCCGGGATGTCCCGGGCAGCGACCGCCTCATCGGCTACTTCGTCACCATGTCGCTCGCCCGCATCAACCCTCCGCCGGACGCCACGGTCGCCGATCTGTTGCGGCACGTTCGTGAGGTCTGCCTGGAGCTGTACGGGCAGGAGGGCGTGCCGACGCACACCGTTGCCGAGGACGTCGGCCTCGGCGGTGCGCCGCTGTTCCAAGCGGTCGTCAACTACCAGCAGCGGTCGAGCGGCACGCTACGGCTGGGTGCCGCCCAGGTCACCGCCGTGCCGCCACCGCCCCGAAGGACCGCCAAGTTCGACCTGTCCTTCGGCTTTCGGGAACTCGGTGACCGGGTCGCCGTCGAGGTCGAGTTCAACACGGACCTGTTCCGCGCCGACACCGTCCGGCAACTCGGCGAGCACCTGTCGAACGCGCTCCGGTGGCTGAGCGCGCACCCGACCGACCCCCTCCGGCAGGCGCGACTCGCCGGACCAACCGAGTTCGCGGCGCTTGCCGTCGGCGGCCAGGTGCCCGCCGTCGACGCCGCCCCGGGCCCGCTGCACGAGTTGGTGCGCGCCCAGGCCCGCCGAGGGCCGGACCGGATCGCCGTGGTGGGCGACCAGGAGACGCTGACCTACCGGGAGCTGGACGAGCGCAGCGACCGCGTCGCGGCGGGACTGCGCGCGGCAGGGCTGCGCCCCGGCTCGTACGTCGCGGTCTGCCTGGAGCGGTCGCCGGAGCTGTTGGTCGCCCTGCTCGCTGTCCTGAAGGCCGGTGCGGCCTACGTCCCGCTGGACCCGTCGCATCCGCGCGACCGGTTGACACGGATGATTGTCGACGCGCAGGTGGCCCTCGTCCTTTCCGGAAAGGGCCTCGTCGAGCAGCTCTTCGGTGCCGAACCCCTCGGCGCCCCCACTGTCGACATCCGGCAGTTGCAGGAGTTCGCCGGCCCGGACGCCAGCCCGCTTCCTACCGGCGTGGGCGACGCCGACACCCCCGCCTACGTCATCTACACCTCGGGCAGCACCGGCCGCCCGAGGGGAGTGGTCGTCACACACGCGGCAGTGGTCAACACCCTGTACGGCAACCTGCGGCGGCATCCGTTCCGGCCCGACGACATCTGGCTGCAGACGACCTCGCCCGGCTTCGACGTCGCCGCGTACGAGCAGTTCATGCCGCTGCTCTGCGGTGCCACCCTGGTCTACTGCTCCGACGAGCACCGCGCCGACCGGGGCGCCTTCACCCGGTTCGTCGCGCGCAACGGCATCACGGTCCTCGTCTGCGTACCCTCCTTTCTCCGGGCGCTGGCGCGTCCCAACCTGCCGTCGCTACGGATCCTCCTGGTGGCGGGTGAACCCGCCGACGAGCGCGACACACGCCACTACTCCGCCACCACCGTGGTGATCAACGGCTACGGCCCGACGGAGGCGGCGATCCTGGCCACCACCCACCAGGTGCTTCCCGACGATCTTCGGACCCGGGTTCCGATCGGGCGACCGCTGCCCGGAACGTCGGCCTTCGTGCTCGACCGGTTCGGCCAGCTCGCCGCCGTCGGGGTGCCGGGGGAGCTGTGCTTGGGCGGCGCGGGTCTGGCCGTCGGCTACTGGAACGACCCGGCGGCGACGGAAGCCCGGTTCGGCGTCGTTCCTGCCGTCGGCGGTCAGCGGCTCTACCGCACGGGGGATCGGGTGCGCTGGCTGCCCGACGGCAATCTGGACTTCCTCGGGCGCCTCGACGACCAGGTGAAGCTGCGTGGCTTCCGGATCGAACCGGCCGAGATCGAGACGGTGCTCGCCAGCCACCCGGACGTCGCCGAGGCCGCCGTGGTGCTGGCCGGCGAAGGAGACGACGCCGAACTCGTGGCCTTCGTCGTCGGACAGGTCGCCTCCGACACGCTGCGCGCCTTCGTGGCGCGCAGGCTTCCCCGCTACATGATCCCGGCGGCGTTCATGGCCGTGCCACAGATTCCGACGAACGGCAACGGCAAGACCGACCGCAGGGAACTCGCCCGCCGTGCCGCAGAGCGCACCGACCGACCCGGCGGGGAACAGCACCGGGCCGCCGCTGAGGGGCCGATGCCGGCCGTCCCGACCCTGTCCACGACGGCGCGCGTGGTCGCCGCCCTCTGGCGCGAGATCCTGCACACCGAGGTGAGATCGCTCGACGACGACTTCTTCGACGTCGGCGGGCACTCGCTGCGCCTGATCCGACTGCTCACCCGGATCGAGGAGGTCACCGGCGTCTCCATCGACATCAGGGATTTCCTCGCAGAGCCCACGGTCGGTGCCGTGGTCAGCCGGATCGAGGGCCGCCGGGAGGGGGTAGCCGTCGCGAGCGCCCAGGCGGTGCCGGAGGAGTCAGCCCTGCTCGACCCCTCGTGGCGCTTCCGGGGCACCCCTGCCGTACCTCCGCGGAACGTGCTGCTCACCGGCGCCACCGGACTGGTCGGGATGTTCGTTCTCGCGGAACTGCTCCGGCACACCGACGCCGAGGTGCGCTGTCTGGTCCGAGCCACCTCGCAACGGGAGGGCAGACGGCGGCTCCAGGAGGTCGCCGACCGGTACCTGGTCGCCCTGGACGTCGCGAATCCACGACTCACGGTGGACGTCGGGAACCTCGCGGCGCCTGCCCTGGGCGCGACCGCGGCTACCTGGGAGGCGCTCACGGACGTCGACGCCATCGTGCACGCCGGCGCACGGGTACACCACCTGTCACCGTATTCGGTGAACGCGCCCACAAACGTGCGTGGGACCGCCGAACTCCTCCGCCTGCTCGATGCGGGGCGCGCGAAGCGTCTGCACCACCTCTCGACGACCGCGGTGTTCGCCGACGGCCCTGCACGCCAGGTCGACGAGTGGTCCTCCACAGCCGACGAGCGGCACTCGCCCGCACGCGGGTACTCGGCGAGCAAGTGGGCGGCCGAGCGCCTGATCGCCAGGGCGTCCACACAGGGCGCCGAGTCGGTGGTGTACCGGCTGGGTCGGGTTTTCGGCGACACCGTCCACGGTGCCGTCAACGTCGACGACATGTTCTGCCGCCTGCTGCTTACCGCCAGGCGGTTGGGGTGCTATCCGACCGGCGCTGCGGCCCGCGCCGACCTGCTGCCCGTGGACGTCGCCGCGCGGGCGGTGGTCAGCGGGGTGCTTGACGACGCACCGATGCCGGTGCAGCACCTCCACCAGCGCTACGGCGTCGACCTCGGTGCCTTCATGGCGGTCCATGACCGGATGTTCGGCACGACGTCGTCCGCGGTGCCGCTAAGCGTGTGGGTCGACCGGATCCGTGCGGCTGCGGCTGGTGGCACCGAGTTGCCCGCCCTGCCCTATCTGCACCATCTGGGCGACGACGGCGTTCGAGGCGGGGCGCGACTCGACAGCGACGCCACCGTGCGGGACCTCAACCGTCGCGGCGTCACCCTGCCTGCCTTCGGCCCGGACCTGATCGAGAAGTGCTGGGGGTACCTGCACGGCCAGGGACATCTTCAGGACGAAGGAGTGGAATGACCCCTGTCCAGCCTGACGCGACCGCTGCGGTCGCCGAATCGGCCGACCATCCGACGTACCCGATGAGCCGTGGCTGCCCGTTCGACCCGCCACCGGCTGCCAGCGCGCTCCGCGCGGTCGGCCCCCGACGCGTCACGATCTGGGACGGCAGCCACCCGTGGCTCTTCACCCGGTATGACGACGTACGCGTGGTGCTCTCCGACCCCCGGTTCAGTGCCGACAAGTCACGGCCCGGCTTTCCGCTGTCCAGTGGCGTGGCGGCGGCGGAGGTGAATGTCGGCGCCACGATGCTCGTCATGGACGGGCAGGAGCACGCCGCCAACCGGCGGATGCTGATGCCCGAGTTCACCGTCCGACGCAGCGAGGAACGTCGCGCACAGATCACCCGAGTGGTCGACGGCCACCTTGACGCGCTGATCTCCGCCGGGAGTCCGAGCGACTTCGTCGCGACGGTGGCGCTGCCCACCGCGTTGTCGGTGATCTGTGAGCTGCTCGGCGTGCCGCACGAGGACGCGGAGTTCGTCCGGAGCCGCACGGCCACCATGGGTATGGTGGGCTTGACGCTGGCGGAGGCCACCGCGGCACGCGGCGAGATCTTCGACTACCTTGTCGCGCTCATCGGCGAGCGTGACCGGCGACCACGGGAAGACCTGATCAGCCGGTTGACGGCGCGGCACGTGCGCAGCGGGTCCGTGACCCGCGAGGTGCTCGCGGCGATGGCGTTGCTGGTGCTGACGGCGGGCCACGACACCGCCGCGAACATGATGTCCCTCGGTGTTCTCGCCTTGACGCAGCATCCCGAGCAGTTCGCGTACCTCCGTCGCGACCAGACACCGGCGACCGTGTCGCGGGTGACTGATGAACTGCTGCGCTACCTCACTGTGGTGCAGCGCGGCATCCGGCGGATCGCCACCACGGACGTGGAGGTCAACGGACACCGGGTCCGTGCCGGTGAGGGCGTCATCGCCGCAATCGACGTGGCGAACCGGGACGGTGACCATTTCCTTCAGGGTGACGAACTCGACGTCACCGCGCCGGCCCGTCACCATCTCGCCTTCGGGTACGGCAGCCACCAGTGCATCGGGCAGGCGCTGGCCCGAATCGAGTTGGAGGCGGTGTATGGCGGCGTCGCCCGGCGCACGCCGGGGCTGCGGCTCGCGACACCGCTGGAGGCCGTCCGGTTCAAATCAGACATGGCCGTGTACGGCGTGCACGAGTTGTTGGTGACGTGGTGAACCGACTCTGTCCCCGGAGGTTGTGGAGATGCGGGTAAGTGTGGATGCCGGCGCGTGCGTCGGAGCAGGTCTCTGTGTGCTGACGGCTCCCGAGGTCTTCGACCAGGATCCGGAGGACGGCATCGCGACCGTACGTGCCCAGGACCTCTCCGCCGACTCGGTGGAGGCTGTGCGGGAGGCGAGGTCCGTCTGCCCGGTGGAGGCGATCGAGTTGCGGGAGGAGTGACGGGACGAGCTGGCGCTACATGTTCCGTAGCGTGTAGGGGGCCGACGCGTATTCGCCGCCCTGCACGTCGTCCCCCTCGGCTGGGTCGTCGCCGTATCCGTGCCGCGCGGCGTTGTCGACGGGCCGGTAGCCGATCGCCGCCCATCCGGCGTCGTCCCAGAATCGCTTGGCGTTGTCCGAGACCGCGTACAGGGTGCGGAAGCCCGGATCGGGCGCGGTCAGGGAGGCCAGGATGAAACCGGTACAGTCGCGTGGGCTGAGCCAGGTCGCCGCGTGGCGCGGCTCGGTCGGGGCCGACTCCATACTGCCGATGCGCAGGCAGACCACCTGTGTGTCGAACTTGTCGTGGTACAGACGACCGAGCGCCTCGATCCCCGCCTTGCTGACGCCGTAGAGGCCGTCGGGACGCACCGGCCAGTCCGGGTGCACCAACTCGTCAGCCGGATAGAAGCCGGTGATCCGGTTGCTGCTGGCCAGCACGACGCGACGCAGGCGATGTCGACGAGCGGCCTCCAGCACGTGGTACGTGCCAAGCACGTTGACGTTCAGCAGATCGGCCAGTGGGGCCTCGTCGGCGATACCGCCGAGGTGCACCACGCAGTCGACGTCCTCCAGAGCCGCGACGACGGCGTCCGGATCGCGTAGGTCGACAATCCGTGCCGTCTCGGTGGGGCCCGCGTCGGAGATCGGCTGCTCGTCGAGGAGGACGAGCCGGTCAGCGTGCTCGGCCAGAACCGGGCGAACCACCGTTCCGATAGCGCCGGCCGCGCCTGTCAACGCGACTGTCCCCAGGGTCCTGGCCATGGATCCATCCTGTCAGGTTGGTGCCGGCGGGGCCGCCGACTCCCGGCGGTGTCGCGGGAGGTGTGGCCGGTGGAGCCGACTGTTGGCTGTCGGCGGCCTCACTTGTCAACAGCGTGATGCAGGCGACGATGCCGACCTTGAGCCGAGACTCCAGACCGAGCTTCGCCATGATCTCGGTGACATGGTGTTTGACGGTGCGTTCGGAGATCGTGAGATTACGGGCCACCTCGGCGTTCGCCATCCCGCACCCGAGGGCGTAGAAGACGTCCTTCTCCCGCTCGGTCAAGAGGTTGAGCCTGCTCGTCGCCTCTTCGAGGACGGTCGTGACTGTCAATCTGTACTCGGTCAGAACCAATGGAACCCCCGTGATTCAGATGCGACTGTGGGTCAGAGCCGTGCCACCTGTGCCGAACTCACCGGGTCACGTCGGCGAGAGCGGTCACCAGTCTCTCGACATCGGCTGGGGTGGTCCCGCGGCCCATGGAGATCCGAAGGAAGTCGTCGGCGCCCCGGTCGAGCGCGAACAACGGCGTGTGCGCACCGTGACCCACCCAGGCCCTGATGCCCTGCTCCGCAAGGCGGGCGTAGATGTCGGCGACCGGCAGCCGCTCGCTTGTCACCGAGACGATTCCCGACCTCCGGCTGGCCTGACCGAGCCGGGTGAGGCCCGGCATGGCGGAGACCTCCCTCTCCAGTACCGCGAAAAGGTCCCGCGATCGCTGGGCTTCCACCGGATCGAGGGCACGGTGCTCCTCGACGGCAACGCCCAGCCCCGCCCACACGGCGATGTTCCGTTCGGCCAGCTCGAAGCTCGACGCGTCGCTGATCAGCGCCTTCGTGTCCAGTGCTGCCGAGACCGTCATGGCGTGCACGTCCAGCACGGCCGGCGAGGCGACGGCGCGGTACTTGTCGGAGATGTGCGCGAAGCCGGTGCCCCGGGGGCCACACAGGAACTTGCGGCCCGCGCCGGTGTAGACGTCCGATCCGATCGACGCCACGTCGACATCGACGTTGCCGACCGCCTGGCACCCGTCGACCACGAACAGCGCGCGGGATCCCCGGACGATCGCGCCGATCCCGGCGACGTCGACCACCACCCCGCAGCAGGAGGGCAGGTGTGACACCGAGACGAGGGCGACGTCGTCGTTGAGATGCTTCGCGATCCAGTCGAGGTCGACGTCGCCCTGCGGGGTGCACGGCATGACGACGATGTCGATGCCGACACGTCGGCGCAGCTCGGCGAGGTGGAACAGGTTGCCGACGTAGTCGTACTCCGACACCCAGACCACGTCGCCCGCGGCCAGCGGAAGGTTTCCCACAAGGGTCGTCCAGGCACGGGTCGCGTTGTCGAAGAGGGCGACACCGGACGGCTCAGCGCCGAGCAGGCCGGCGAGACCGGCACGTGCCGCCGCGACAAGCCCTTCGCCGTGTGCCGCCTCAGCCTCGTAGGGACCCGAGGACGCCTCAAGCTCCAGGTACTGTCGGATGGCGTCGGTCACCGCCGGTGACGGTACGCCGGCACCGGCGACGTTGAAATGCAGCGGATCGGCCCCGGCGGTTGACGACACGGCGTTCATCGGCTTGTCCCTTCCAGGGTGGCCGGCACCACCTCATCGCTCGTCCACAGGTGTTTCACGGAGCTCAACGCCGCCACCGAGATCATGCCGAGGGCGACGACGCCGGCCACCACCGCCCAGGAGACCCGGGCGTCGGTCGCCGCGAGGAGCGGGAGGAACAGCAGAGGGGCCGCCAGCACACCGACGTTCACACCGGCGGCGTACAGGCCGATGTTGCGAGCCTTCAGGGCGGCCGGTGAGACAGCGCTGACGTGGTCCAGCATGGCCGGGAAGACGATCATCTCGCCGACGGTCCACCAGGCGGTGCCAAGCAGCAGCATCCAGGGATTCGCCCCGAAGCCCATCAGGCCGAAACCCACGAGCGCGCAGGCGTAACCGGCCAGCAGCGTCGTGCGGCGCCGCCAGTGGTTCATGAGATGGTTGAGGCCGATCTCGCAGGTGATGACCAGCAGCGCGTTCACCGCGAAGATGGCGCTCACCCACACCGCCGGGCTGCCGAGATTTTGGATCACGTACGCGCTGATGATGGTGGGCGGCAACGCGTAGGCGAGATGGATCGGCATGATCGAGGCGAAGAAGGACCAGAACCTCACCTCACTGCCGCGCCGGTCATGGCTCGGCGCGTCGTCGACCGCCTCTGCGGCCGGGGTGACCACGCTCTGCTGGATCCCGGCGAGCTTGGCGCGGGCCAGGATGCCGGCGGCGATCAGGTAGCCGACGGCGGTGCCCCAGATCAGCAAGCTCGGAGACACGTTGAACAGCACGCCCGCGAGCACCGGGCCGATGCCCATGCCCACGTTCACCGCCAGCCGCACGGCGGCGAAGGCGAACCGCCGCTGCGAATCCGGCATGATCATCGCGACAAGCGTGTACGAGACAGGATTGATCAGCTCGTAGCAGAAGCCCCAGGCGGCAGTCACCGCTACCAGCGGCCACATGCCCGGCATCACGGCCACCACGACGACCGACACCGCGACGCCGATCATGCCGAGCACCGCGACTCTGCGCTCCGACAGCCGTCTGCTCAGCTGGCTGACGACCAGGTCGGCCACCAGCGCGCCCACGCCGAACGCGCCGATCACCAGGCCGACGCCGGCCGGAGACAGCTCTTCGCGGGTGACCGCCAGGTAGGCCCCGTAGAACGGGAAGAGCATCACCGAGCTGCGCGCCACCGCGACGGAGATGAGGAGGCCGCGGATGGGCCGAAGACTGGCGAGGTTCTCCCGAAGGGTCGGCCTCATGTGTCGAGGCCGTACACGGACTCCCGGATGTCGTCGACAGCACGATAGTCACGTTCGAGGGACGCCTCGTCGGTCGCCGTCATGAAGACCCGCAGCGGGCTGGTCAGCAGATCGCGGGTGGGGACGAGGACGTCCCCGGGCTTGCGCTTGACCGTCAGCTCCACCACCGACGGCAGCTCCCGGATCCGGCGCACCGCGTCGTCGTTGATCGAGGTGATCCGGCCGGACAGCTCGGTAGGCGTGTTGAAGACGATGGCGGGCTGCCGCCGCTGATAGACCTTGCCCCCGTACTCGTCGAGGAACCGGTCGGTGTCGGCGTACGCCAGCGCGGTGAGATCCGCCTGGTTGCCGCCGAGGCAGAGGTCGTGGAAGCCGGGGTGCATGTTGCCGTTGAGCCGTGCTCCGACCTCCACGATGGCCGGACCGTCGGCGCGCATGATGACCTCGGAGTGCGCCGGGCCGTTCTGGATCCCCAGCGCGTCGAGCACCTTCCGCGTGTACGCGATCAGCGGGCCGCACACCGGATCGTCGGCGTTCATCAGCACATCGCGGTTGTAGATCGGCTTGCCGTTGGGCAGGAGCTGCTTGTCGTAGCGCCAGACGCCGCACACATACGCGTGACCGTCCGCGCTCACCGTGTCGACGATGTACTCGGTGCCCTCCAGGTAGCTCTGGACCAGCACCTGTTGGTTGGGTATGTCGAAGATGTCCTTGGATTCGAGGATCGACCTGAAGGCGTTGCGGAGGTCGGCCTCGTCGCGGCAGACGAACACGCCGTCCGTCGACGCCGAGGAGAGGGGCTTGGTGACGCACGGCCAGTGGCCACCGGTGTTCGCCCATTCGAGGGCCTGCTCGACGTCGCTGGTAAGCGTCTGGTCGGCCGTGACGAGGCCGGCGGCACGCACCACCTCGATCATGTCGTACTTGTTGCGTCGCGCGGACGACAGCGCCGAACCGTTGGTCCGGAGGCCGAGCACCTCGCTGAGCCGGTCGGCGAGAGGAACGCCGGGCTCCTGACCCGCCACCACGAACAGCGGCGAGATCTTCTCCAGATCCTTTACCGCTGTCTCTTCGTTGTCGTACACGAGAAAGTCTTCGTAGCTGTCCCGTGCGGGCGCCAGCATGCTCGGCATTAGCTCCGGGGTGCTCTGCAGGTGGAATACCGCGACGCCGAGGCGACGAAAGGCGCTGGGGAGGAAGTTACCCGTGCTGTAGGCATCCACCAACACACCTGTAGGACGTTTCACCGCTGATTCCCCTCGACTAATTTCGGCGTCCCAAAGGCCGAACAACAGGTTCGCGCACGTGGGCAGGCGTAGTGATCGGCCTCGGTGGTGATACTTCCACGGCCCCCGGGATCGGCGCGCCCCAAGATATCGCTATGGGGATAGACATCGTCTATTGTCGTACCGTGGTCATGACGCTCCAGTCCGTGCGCGCCTTCGTGGCCGTGGCGGGACAGGGATCCTTCGGTGAGGCGGCCCGCCTGTTGCAGGTGAGCCAACCGACCGTGAGCGCCGCTGTCGCCCGGCTGGAAGCCCACGCCGGCACCAAGCTGTTCCAGCGCGAGCTGGGTGGGGTGTCACTGACCGAGCGGGGGCTGCGGGTCCTGTCCCGGGCCGAGCAACTCGTGCACGTCGCCGACGAGCTGGAAGGCATTCTGCTCGACGACGAACCCCACGGCCTCACCCTCGGGTTCATGGGGGAGGCCGCCTCGTCGGTGACCGGGCAGATCGTCCGGATCGCCCAGCAGCGTCTCGGTCGCCCGGTCGAGCTGCGGCGGTTCGACTTCGACGACCCCAGTTGCGGGCTCGCCTCGGACACGACTGACCTGGCGATCATCTGGCCGCCACTCACGGCCGAGGACCTGGAACAACTGGTCGTGACCACGGATCGGCGAGCGATCGCCCTGCCGGTCACCGACCCGCTGGCCGGCCGTGAGGAGGTGCGGCCGGACGAGCTCGGCGACCGCCACTGGGTCGTGCCGCGCTCACCGGACGCGGCCTGGAACGCCTTCCGGCATCCCCAGATCCTCGATGTGACCCCGCTCGGAACGGTCAGCTCCGGGTCGCTGGAGGAGACCCTCGAACTCGTGTCGGCCGGCGCCGGCGTCGCGTTGCTCTCGGAGAGCACGGAGCAGCACTACGCGCGGGCGGGCGTCGTGATCGTGCCGCTGGCGGGAGACCTCCAGTGCACAGCGGCGCTGGCCTGGAAGCGACCCAACGAGCGACCCGTCGTCGCCGACATCGTCGCCGACATCCGTGCGATGAAACTGCCGCGGCGCTGATTGTGCCGGCTCCCACGGAATCCGATCGCCGACGATCGGCATAGGGTCGGGTACGGCGTTGACAGGACCACCGGAAGTGGGCAAAGCTTCGTCTATTGGCTCGACCGGCAAGCGCGTCACTCAACGGCCGGTGTGCCCGTGCCGACGGGTGGATCGGTGCGGCGGAGTGGCGGCGGCGGGAGTTGCGACTCCCCGGTGACCGGGTGGCCCCTACCGGCCCGACGGCGACGATTTGGCATTCAGTGCGGTCAATGTGGACGCCTGTGCGCCGGCACGCCTGGTCGACTGCCACCGCAGCACGTCCAGCTCGCGTCGAAGGCCGCGACCATCGGAGGCAGCAATGCACAAGAGACAGTTGACGTCGTTCATCGGCGTGGAATACACCGATCTGACCTACCGGGACCTTGAGCGCGGCGCGGTCTTCGACGATCTCACGGCCAGCCTGCACGACTCTGAGCTGGTGGTCGTCCGTGGCCTCGACCTCACCCCGCAGCAGCAGATCGCGCTGGCCTCACGACTCGGTGACCCGGTGCCGTTCATGCTGGCCGAGTACCGGCACCCGGAGTTCGCGCAGATCCTCGTCTCGTCGAACGAGGTGAAGGGGAACCGGCCGGTCGGCATCCCCCGGGTCGGCAACTTCTGGCACCAGGATTCGTCCTTCGCCCAGGACCCCGCTCCCTACACGATGCTGCACGGTGTCCGAGTGCCCGCAACCAGCGGCCACACCCTCTTCGCCAGCGCATTCGACGTGTACGACCGTCTGCCCACCGACTGGAAGCAGTTGCTGGAGGGTCGGACCGGCCGGCACACGCTCACCAAGCAGCAGCGGATCGGCGCCGAGCACGTCGGGCTCTCGATCGCGGAGATGAAGGCCCTCGTTGCGGTGCAGTACCCGGCGGTGGAGCACCCCGTGGTCCGTACCGACCCGCACACCGGCCGCCGATATCTCTACGCGAGCCGGGAGTACATGGACTCCGTTGTCGGGTTCGACGCCAACCAGAACGAGGCGTTCTTCGACCTCGTCGACGCCCTGGTGCAGGACCCCGACCACGTGTACGTCCACCGGTGGACACCGAACGACCTCCTGATCTGGCGGACCGCGACGACCTACCACGTCGCCACGGAGGTGGAGCCCGGGGTGTCCCGGACCGTGCATCGCGTCAGCATCGCGGCCGGCGCCAAAACGCCCCGGCCGGTCGGAGCTGAGGGCGCCGAGCGCAGCTCGGAGGCGATGGTATGAGCATGCCGGCGGGCGGCACCGGGTTGTTCGCCGTCGTGGACGGCTACTCCGCCGGGAGGTTCCTCCCGGCAGCGTTCGCCCGTGCCGGAGCGGCCGTCCTGCACGTTCAGAGCACACCCCGGTGGCTCACCTGCACGCCGGCTCCCGACCTGAGCCCATACGTCGGCAACATCGTGCACGACGGCGTGGAGCGCACCGCCGCGCGGCTCGCCGAGATGGGCGTCGCCGGGATCATCGCCGGGCAGGAGAGCGGCGTACCGGTCGCCGACCAGCTCGCGGAACGACTTGGTCTCGCCGGCAACGGCACCCGGCTGTCCCTGGCCCGACGCGACAAGTTCCACATGACCGAGGCACTGCGCGCTGCGGGCATCCGGTGCGCGCGACAGTGGAAGTCCGACGATGCCGCGCAACTCGCCGCCCTGGCGACGGCCGACGGGTCCTTCCCGTACGTGGTGAAGCCGCTGAGTTCGGCGTCGAGCGACGGGGTCGCCATCTGCCGAACCGCCGACCAGGTCAGGGCTGCTGCGACCCGGATCCTCGGCACGACCAACCTCTTCGAGCAGCCCAATGCCGAGGTGCTCATGCAGTCGTACCTCGACGGCGTCGAATACATCGTGGACGTCGTGCTACACGACGGCGTACGGCACGTGTGCGGGATCTGGCGGTACGACAAGCCGCTGCGCGACGGCCGCCGGCTCTACGACAAGGACGTCCTGCTCGCGCCGGACCAGGCGCCGGTGGCTGATCTGATCCGCTACGTGGACACCGTCCTGCCCGCGCTCGACATCCGGCACGGTGCCGCGCACGCGGAGGTCATCATGACCGCGGACGGCCCGGCGCTGGTGGAGGTGGGTGCGCGTCTCAACGGCAACATGGACCCCGAGTTCCACGATCTGTGCCTCGGCGGCAACCAGGCCGACCTCACCGCGCTCTCCTTCGTGCGGCCCGACGAGTTCGTCCGGCTCCACGGCGGGACCGTGTACCAGCGGCGGCGCGCGGCCCTGGTCTACAACGCCGAGACGAGCGCGACCGGCACGGTCGAGGCGGTCGACGAGGAGGTCCTGGCGAGCATCGCGGCACTGCCAACGGTCCGCCTGGTGGTGCCCAAACTACGCCCCGGTGATCGGATGCTCCCCACGGTGGACCTGCTCACCAGCACCCTTCGGGTGTACTTCGCAGGCGACTCCGACGCCGACGTGCTCGCCGACTACCGGCGGGTCGTCGCCATGAGGAACGCGGTGTACCGGCTCACCGATCCTGTCCCACACGCCTCGCTGAGCGGCGCGCGGTGAGCGTCACCATCCGCGCCGACCTGGCCGCGCTCCCGCCGTACGTCATTCCCCGGCAACCGCCGGGTGCCGTCCTGCTCAACAGCAACGAGTCGCCGGTCGCCCCACCCGACGCGGTCGTCACCGCAGTGGCTGCTGCCGCCGCCGCGATGCACCGCTACCCCGACTGGACGTCGTCGGAGTTGGTCGACCGGTTGTCGCACTCGCTGACGGTGGACCCGTCCCGCATCGCGGTCGGCTGCGGATCGGTGAGCCTGTGCCAGCAACTGCTTCAGGCGGTCTGCGGGCCCGGTGACGAAGTGGTGCACGCGTGGCGGTCCTTCGAGGCGTACCCCGTCCTCGCCCGGATCGTCGGGGCGACGTCGGTCGCCGTTCCGCTCGACGCCGACCAACGACACGACCTGACCGCGATGCTCGCGGCGATCACGCCGGCCACCCGCGTCGTGTTCGTCTGCAACCCCAACAACCCGACCGGTACGGCGGTCTCGCGCGACGCCCTCCGCGACTTCCTGCACGCCGTACCTCCGGATGTCCTCGTCGTGATCGACGAGGCGTACCGGGAGTTCGGCACCGACCCGGACCTGCCCGACGGCCTGGAGTTCGCGGCGACCCACGACAACGTGGCAGTGCTACGAACGTTCTCGAAGGCGCACCGCCTGGCCGGCGTCCGCATCGGGTACTGCGTGGCAGCGCCGCTGGTGGCGGAAGGGGTGCGCAAGGTGGGCATTCCGTTCGGAGTCAGCCGGCTGGCCGAGGCGGCGGCGATCGCGGCACTCGACAACGAGGACGCGATCCGTGTTCTGTGCCGGGAGACCACGCGGGAACGGACGCGGGTGTCGGAGGCGCTGGCGCGCCTCGGCTACGCGACGGTGCCGTCACAGGCCAACTTCCTGTGGTTGCCCCTGGGACCGAGGGCGGTCGAGTTCGGCGAGCACTGCGCGGCGGGGAAGGTGATCGTACGGGTGTTCCCGGGAGACGGCGCGCGGGTCACGATCGGCGCGCCCGAGGAGAACGACGCGTTCCTGCGGGCGACCGAGGGCTTCCGGCCGTAGCGGCTGAGCCCGTCAGTGTCGGGGCAGGAACATCGCCCCCGGATTGAACAGCCCGTGCGGGTCGAAGGTCTCCTTGAGCTGGTGGTGCACCCGCAGGCCGACATCGCCCAACTCCCGCGCCAGCCATTCGCGCTTGATCCGCCCGACGCCATGTTCTCCGGTGATGGTCCCACCCAGCGCCAGGCCGAGTTCGAGGATGCGGTCGAACGCCTGCCGCGCTCGGTCGGACTCACCGGGGACCGTGGGGTCGAACATGATGGTGGGATGCATGTTGCCGTCGGCGGCATGTCCCACTACCGCCACCGGCAGGCCGAGTTCCGTGCCGATCCGGGCGCAGCCGCTGATCAGGTCGGCGATTCGTGTCCGGGGCACGGCCACGTCCTCGGTGAGACAGTGGCCCTGGCTCTCGAGCGCGGTCAGCGACACCCTGCGGGCCTGCAGGAGGAGGTTGCCCTCCGCCAGATCCTGAGTCGAGTGGGTGGTCGTGGCACCGGCGTCTTGACAGATCCGTGTGATGGTCGCCAGCTCGCGCTCCGACGCCGACCCGCCCGAGTCGGACTGGCACAGCAGCAGGGCCTGGCAGCCCGGCGTACCGATCTCACACTTCAGGTACGCCTCCACGGCGCGGATCGAGATGGCATCCATGATCTCCATGAGAGAGGGGATGACGCCCGCCCGCACGACGCCGATGACTGCCTCGCCCGCCGCTTCGGTGGACTCGAACGCGGCAACAAGGGTGCCGGGTGCCTGCGGCAGCGGACGAAGCGCCACCGTGGCCTCTGTGATGATGCCCAGCGTGCCCTCGCTGCCCACGAAGAGCCGGGTCAGGTCGTACCCGGCCACCCCCTTCACGGTGCGACGGCCGGTGCGCAGCAGACTGCCGTCGGCCAACACGACCTGTAGCCCGAGGACGTGGTCCGTGGTCACGCCGTACTTCACGCAGCACAGTCCGCCGGCGTTGGTGGCCAGGTTGCCGCCGATCGTGCACCAGTCGAAGCTCGACGGGTCGGGTGGGTAGAACAATCCATGGGCTGCGGCGGCGGTGCGGAGATCCATGTTGACCACCCCCGCTTGCACGACTGCCAACCGGTTCGCCGGGTCGACCTCCAGGATGCTGTCGAGCTTCGTCATGACCAGCACGACGCAGCCGTCGATCGCGTTCGCCGCGCCGGTCAGGCCGCTGCCCGCCCCGCGCGGCACGATCGGCACGCCGGCATCGGCGCACAGCCGGACACATGCCTGGATCTTCGTGACGTCCGCGGGGAACACCACAGCCAACGGGACTCCCGACGGCGCCAGGGGCATCATGTCCCGCGCGTACGGTTGTGTGGTCTGCGGGTCCGTCACCACGGCAGCGACGCCAAGCTCAGCCCGGAGGGAATTCACGAGGGTCATTGTCACTGGGGCAGCCTATTACGCCGGCAGTGCCGAAGCCGCCGGCCGCGCGGCTCAATTCGAGTCCACAGTGGATGACTTGCCGTCGGCGGGGGGTGAGACGACCGACGGATCACCAGGGCAGGCGGAACGACAGCCCGATCAACCGACGGACCCGGGCGGCGTGCCGCCCGTACTGGCGACGCAGGAGCCAGGTCGTCACTGTGGTCATGAGCCGGGAACGCCGATCCAGGTCGGCGAGCACCTCCTCGGTGGTCGCCAGAACCCTGTCGATCTCCTCGTCGGTGCACGTCAGTGGAGGATAGAGGCGCAGAACCGGCCGGCGGATCTCCTCGCTCAGCGAGAACCCGGCGTGAATGCCCCGCATCGCAAGACCCACGGTGAGCATCAACTCCACCGCCGGATTGCGGGTGCGCAGCCCGGCCATCAGGCCGATGGCGGGCGCGTCGAGCACGTGCCGAGGGTGGCGGCGGACGATCTCGGCCAGGCCCCGCCCGAACCGCGCGCCGAGCGCGGCGGCGCGGGCGGGCAGGTCGCGCTCGCGTACCTCGATGATGGTCGCGACGGCGGCGGCGACCGCCAGCGCGGAGGAGCAACTGTCGGCGGCGAGCAGCCTGTCGTCGTACTCGGGGTGACGGCGGGCGTCCTCGACGACCTGCCCGCTCAGCGCGCACACCGCCACCGGCACGGTGCCGCCGGTGAGCGACTTCGACAGCAGCATGATGTCCGGCGTGACCCCGTCGTGGTCGACGGCGAACATCCGCCCGGTCCGCCCGAACCCGGTCTGGATCTCGTCGGCCACCAGAAGCGTGCCGGTGTCGGCGCAGGCGCGGGCGACGGTGGCAAGGTAGCCGGCCGGAGGCACGGTCAGGTAACCGCCGCCGAGGACCGGTTCGACGATCACCGCGGCGACGGATCCGTCGGCTAGCGCGGCCTCGACGGCGGCGGCGTTTCCGTACGGCAGCACGACGACCTCACCGCCGAGCGGCTCGAACTGCAGGCGTTGGTGCCGCTGGCCGAGCACCGGCATCGAGCCGAGGGTCTTGCCGTGGTAGCCGCCCTCCAGCACCACGATGCGGGGCCGCTCCGGCCGGGCCAGCCGGACCGCGCGCAGCGCCGTCTCGGTGACGTCGGCCCCGGAGCAGCCGAGCGCGAAGTGCGCCAGCCCGCTGGGCAGCACCTCACGCAGCAACAGGCACAACTCGGCGGTGGCGGGGTGGACCGCGCCGGGCGGTACGTTCGGCGCCGCGTACAGGGCGTCCAGCACGGCGGCGCGGACCCGGGGGTTGCCGTGGCCGACCAGGAACACGCCGAAGCTGCCGGCCAGGTCGAGCGCCTCCGCGCCGTCCTCCGACCAGACCCGGGTCCCGTCGGCGTGCCCCTCGATCGGGCGTCCGGAGCCCGCGAGCATCGCCGCCGCGGTGGGATTCCAGTGTCGACCGAGGGCGGCGAGCACGTCCTCGCGGGTGTCCACAGTGGTCATGACGCCACCTCCTGCGGGGTCAGGGTGGCCGTGGCGGCGGCCACCCGGTTCAGCAGTTCGTCGATGTCCGACGGGTGGGCGGTCAGCGGCGGTAGCACGCCTATCACCGCACCGGTGGGCGATCGGGTCAGTACCCGCTTCCGCGCCAGGCCCCGGTGCAGGGCAGCGGCGGTCTCCGGCGAGTCGGTGCGTACCCAGATCAGCGAGCCGTCCGCGCCGATTGCCCGCACCGGCCCTCGGTCGTCGGCGAGCCCGCCGAGGATCCGGAGGGCAACGGCCTCCACATCCCGTTGCCGGGCCGGCAGATCCTCGTCCCGGACGACGGAGAGCACGGCGGCGATCGCGGCGGCCGACAGCGGGTTCGCGCCGAAGGTGGAGCCCTGTACGGTCGGGTTGCGCCGGCCGTACACCCGGTCGTAGCGGGCCCGGCTGGTGATCATGCAACCGACCGGCACGGCGTCGGCGCCCAGTGACTCACCGAGCACCACCGCGTCGGGCCGGATGGGCAGCAGGTCGCTGGCCAGGCCCGCGCCGACCCGGGCCGGGCCGGTCACCCGCTCGTCGAGGACCAGCAGGGCGTCCGTCTCGTCGCAGGCCGTCCGGAGACGACGCCACCACGACACCGGCAGATCGGCCAGGGCACGACCGGGCCCGGCCGGCGCCAGCACGACCGCGGCGATCGAGTCGTCGACCAGGTCGACCAGGTCGGCCGCGCGGTCCGCCGACACGGTGACCGGGCTCAGCGGCGCGTCCCCGGTCAGCGCCGAGCCGACGGTGAGCGAGAGCCCGTGGCTGAGGCTGCCGTGGCCGACGCCGCGGATCCCGAGCATCCGACGCCGACGCGGGTGTGTGCCCTTGGCGAGCTTGACGGCGGCGTCGAGGGCCTCCGCGCCGCTGTTGCACAGGTACGACAGGGTGAGCGGGTCCGGTGCCAGCGCGTCGAGCGCGGTGACCGCCTCGGCCAGCGGGCGGCTGACGAACACCCGGCTGGACAACGCCACCCGCCGCAGTTGCGCCGCGATCCGGGCGGTCACCGCCGGGTGCCCGGGGCCGAACCCGCCGGTGGCCGCGTCGAGCCACTCGGTGCCGTCCGCGGCGTACAGCCGGGCACCGACCTGCCGGCGTACGACCGGGCCTGCGTCGGTCGCGCCGAGCAGGCAACCGGCGACCACCCGGGCGGGTTGTGCCGGTGTCACCGCGTGCTCCACGGCACCGGTCGCGGGGCGTGCCGGGGTCGGCCGGCGCGGACCGAGCCACGCAATGGGGGAACGGTCACGGGAACCGCCTCGCCTTCGTCCGTCGTCGGGATTTCGGTACGGCGGAATCCAGCATGCGGCGGTGCGGCGGTCGTCGTCTTCGTTCAGATTGCGGTCCTGCCCGGGCGAGGATCGCGCCCTGGGCAGGAACCGGCGGGTCAGGACTGCGGTGCGGCGTCCCGGCGAACCCGGTAGCGCAGGTGGGTCACGTACGGGGACTCGACCGTGGCGAGGCGCTCCAGCTCGATGCGCTCGTCACCCAGGTGTTCGAAGAGGCGGCGGCCCGCGCCGAGGAGCACGGGCGCGAGTTGGATGCGGATCTCGTCGACCAGGCCGGCCGCGAGGAAGTGCTGACCGACCTCCGCGCCCATCAGGCGGACGTCGCGCTCACCGGCGGCGGCGGTGGCGCGGTCGAAGGCGTCGCGGACCTCGGTGACGAAGGTGAACGTGCCGCTCTTCTCGACCCGTTCGGCGAGCGGGTCGTGGGTCAGCACGAAGCAGGGCACCGCGTAGGGGGTGTTGTTCCAGACGTTGATGCCGACGTCGAACGTGCGCCGGCCGAGCACCACCGCGCCGGTGGTCGTCGACATCTCGCGTTCGATCTCGGCGTCCACCTCGCTGGTCGAGGTGTTGAAGAGCCACTCGTGCAGGCGGAGACCGCCCTCACCCATCGGGTGTTCGACGCTCACGTTGGGGCCGGCCATGAAGCCGTCAAGCGACATCGTGACATCCAGCAGAACTCGCGCCATTCCAGCCCTTCCTGAGTGGACGCGACAGCGTCCGAGCACCGACATGTAGTGGACACCGTACACATTCATATGGTGAGGTACCAGCGTGTCACGCCGGCGTTCCGTCGGAGCGGCTTCCCGTCGATGGGATAGCGCATTTTCAAAGATGCACGGGCGCTGCGGCGGCCCCGAAGATCGGTGCGCCGGAACGGTCGGGGGTGATGGCCGTCGGCACAGGGGAGAGGGGGGTGGCGGTGTCTGTTGCGTCCCGTGTCCAGGCGCAGGCGATCCGGACGCCGTCAGCGCCTGCGTTGCGCTGGCAGGACCGGTCCGTCACGTACACCGAGTTGCGGGAGCTCGCCGCGAAGGCGGCGGCGCACCTGACCGGCGTGCCGACCGGCGGCGCTCCGGTGGCGCTGCGCGCCGACAAGTCACCGGAGACCGTGGCGGCCGTACTGGCCTGCCTCACCGTGGAGCAGCCGGTGCTCCTGCTCTCCACCGACCTCGGTCCGCAGGTCTTCGACGCGCTTGTCGCCGAGGCGGGTTGCGCGGCGGTCATCTCGGTCGACGGGGCCGACCTGCGTGTCCGGCCCGTGTCGGCGCCGCCGCAGGCGCCCGCGCTCCCGCCGGACACCTGCCTGCTGCTCACCACCTCGGGCTCCACCGGGCTGCCCAAGATCGTGCCGCTGCCCGCCGCCGGCATCGGCCGGTTCGTCGACTGGGCGGCCGCCCAGTTCGGCCTGACCGAGGGCACCCGGGTGCTCAACTACGCGCCGCTCAACTTCGATCTCTGCCTGCTGGACGTCTGGGCGACCCTGTGCCACGGCGGCGAGGTGGTGCTTGTCGACCCTGCCCGGGCGGTCCAGCCACGGTACCTGCTGAAGCTGTTCGCCGACGCGCGGCCGGAGGTCGTCCAAGCCGTACCGATGTTGTTCCGTCTTCTCACCGAGGCGAGTGACGGGCGATCGTTCCCGGAGGTTCGGCACGTCCTGCTTACCGGCGACCACACCCCACGTCGAGTCCGCGCCGGCCTGCCGTCGATGTTTCCCGGGGCGGCCCTGCACAACGTGTACGGCTGCACCGAGACCAACGACAGCTTCCTCTATACCTTCGGCCCGCAGCAGGCCGTCGAGGACGACCCGCTGCCCCTGGGCAGGCCGATCCCCGGGGTGGAGGCCGCAGTGGTCGACCACGGTGCGGTGGTGACCGGACCGGGCACCGGCGAGCTTGTCGTGGCGACGCCGTTCCAGGCCGACGGCTACCTCGGCGACGCGGCGCCCGGCGGCCGGTTCTTCCGCCGCGTCACCGACTCCGGCGAGCGGACGTGGTACCGGACCGGGGACCTGGTCCGTCGGGCCCCGGACGGCCGACTGACGTTGATCGGCCGCAACGACCTGCAGGTGAAGGTCCGCGGCGTACGGGTCAACGTCGAGGAGATCGAGCGGGTCATCCAGGCCCACGAGGGTGTGGTGGAGGCGGTCGTCGTACCGCTGCCCGACCCGGGCGCCGGCACCCGACTGCACGCCGTCGTACGCACCGTCCACAGCGGGCCGAGCGGCCTCGCCCTGCGTACACACTGCGCCGCCCGGCTCACCCGGGTGGCCATCCCCGACGCGTTCCGACTGGTGGACGAGCCGCTGCCGGTCGGGCCGACTGACAAGGTCGACCGCCACCGAGTCCGTGACCACCTGATGAGGGAGCTGTTGTGAGCCTTGCCGACGAGATAACACGGTACGTGGTGTCGGAGTACCTGCCCGGCACCGCCCCGGAGGAGCTGGACCCTTCCTACGACCTGATCGACACGGGCGTGGTGGACAGCCTGCGGCTGCTCCAGCTCATTGCCTGGCTCGGCGAGCGCTACCGGATCCCGATCGACGACATGGACATCTCCCCGGAGAACTTCCAGTCGGTCGCCGCCATGACGGCGTTCGTCATCACCGCCCGAGACCACGCTGCCATCAGCTGACCCACGAGGACTGGACTGATGATCGTTCGTACCAGGGAACGGATCGAGGCGGTGGAGTGGGGCAACGGCCTCAGCTATCGCTTCATTCTCGAGGCCGACAACATGGGCTTCACCGTGTGCCACACCGTCGTGCGCGCCGGGACGAAATCACAGCTGGCGTACCGTCGCCACCTGGAGGCCTGTTACTGCATCGGCGGCCGTGGGTGGGTGCAGACCGCCGACGGCTCCCAGAGCTGGGAGCTGCGAGCGGGCGTGCTGTACGCGCTCGACCAGCACGACGCCCACTTCCTCATCGCCGCACCGGAGAGCGACCTGGAGTTGGTCAGCATCTTCAACCCCCCACTGATCGGTCCGGAGCGGCACAACCTGGACTCCGCCGAATTCTCGGAGTACTGAGGCGGCCAGGGGATGCGATGGAACGACGAGCAGCGGGCGTTGCGCGACGCGGCCGAGCAGGCCGGCCGGGCGGTCGGAGCAGACCATCTGGAGCGCGACGCCCGCGGGGAGTTCTCCTGGGACGGCTGGAAGCGGCTGCGGGAGACCGGGCTGTTCGGCCTGCCCTTTCCCGAAGGTCACGGCGGTCTCGGCCGTGACCTGCCCACCACAATGTACGTCCTGGAAGGACTGGGCTACGCCTGCCGGGACGCCGGTCTGATCTTCTCCGCCTGCACCCACCTGGTCAGCACCGGCGTCCCGTTGCACCGCTTCGGCCGCGCGGCCCTGCGGGAGCGCTACCTCCCGCAGATCGTGGCGGGCACGATGATCGGTGCCCACGCCATCACCGAGCCGGCCGGCGGCTCCGACGTGACCAACATGGCCACCACGGCCGTCGCCGAGGACGACCACTTCGTTCTCACCGGCAGCAAGGCGTTCGTCAGCAACGGTCCCATCGCCGACCTGGTGGTCGTGTACGCGCGGACCGGCCGTCCCGGCAGCGCTGCCGCCGTGACGGCGTTCCTGGTGCGCTCCGACTCACCCGGCCTCCAGGTCGGCGGGCCGGTCGGAAAGATGGGGCTGCGTACGTCGCCGCTGTCCGAGTTGTTCCTCGACGGCGTGCGGGTGCCCCGGGACCACGTGGTCGGCTCGGTCGGCGCGGGGCTGCTGGTGCTCGACGCGGTGATGCGGTGGGAGATCCTGTGCGGCTTCGCCGGAGTGCTCGGCGAGATGCAGCACCGCCTGGAGCGGTGCGTCGAGTACGCCCGCACGCGGACCCAGTTCGGTGCGGCCATCGGGTCCTACCAGTCGGTGTCGAACCGGCTCGTCGACATGCGCATCGACCTGGAGACCTCCCGCAAGTGGCTGTACGACACCGCCGAGCGGATGGCGGCCGGCGAGAACGTCGCGACCGACGTGGCCATCACCAAGCTGGTCGTCAGCGAGAGCAACGTGCGATCCGCCCTCGCCGCCGTGCAGGTCTTCGGGGGCTACGGCTACACCACCGAGTACGGGCTGGAGAAGGACCTGCGTAACGCGGTGTCGGGAACCATCTATTCCGGCACCTCCGAGATTCAGCGCCAGCGGGTCGCCGCCCTCATGGGGCTGGGCCGGACAGCACCGGCGCGGAGCACGACTGGGGAGCGTGAGGCATGAGCGGCACCGATCCCGCGCTGGTCCGGGCCACCGAGTTCCTGGACCACGAGTCGCCCACGGTGCGGCGGTTCGTCGCCGACGCGCTGGGCGACGACACGGACGGCACGGACATCGACAAGGCGGTCCGCCTGTACTACGCCGTCCGCGACGGCATCCGGTACGAGGTCTACGGCGCCGACCTGTCCCGCCGCGGGCTCACCGCCAGCGGGGTGATCGAGCGCGGCTTCGGGTTCTGCGTACACAAGTCGATCCTGTACGCCGCGGCGCTGCGGGCAGTCGGGGTGCCCAGCCGGATCGTCTACGGCGACGTCCGGAACCACCTGGCCTCGCCCCGGTTGCGCGAACTCGTCGGTGGCGACATCTTCCGCTTCCACAGCCTGACCTCGGTCCATCTCAACGGCGCCTGGGTCAAGGCCACACCGGTGTTCAACAAGCTGCTCTGCAAGCTCTACCGGATCAAGCCGCTGGACTTCGACGGGCTGTCCGACAGCCTCTACCACCCCTTCGACGAGCAGGGCCGGCAGCACATGGAGTTCCTGCGCATGCGGGGCGAGTTCGACGACGTCCCCTACGACCTCGTGGTGGGCGGCATCCGGTCGGCCCATCCGCTGCTGTTCGCCAACTCGCACACGACGGCCGCCGGCTCGCTGGTGGCCGAGGCAACGACACAGGAGGACTCCCGTGCTGGAGAGAACCAAGTTCCTGCTTGACGAGAAGGACATCCCGACCACCTGGTACAACCTGGCGGCCGACCTGAAGGGTGGCCCGCTGGCACCGGCGCTCAACCCGGCGACGGGAGCGCCTCTGTCCCGGGACGAGATGGCGCACACAATGCCCGAGCCGCTCATCGAGCAGGAGACGGGCAGCGAGCGGGAGTACGAGATCCCGGAGCCGGTCCGGCAGATCTACGCGCTGTGGCGGCCGTCCCCACTGGTGCGGGCCCGTCGGCTGGAACGGGCACTGGGCACCCCGGCGCGTATCTACTACAAGTACGAGGGCGTCGCGCCTACCGGCAGCCACAAGCCGAACACGGGCATCCCGCAGGCGTACTACAACAAGATGGCCGGCAAGACGGGGCTGGTCACCGAGACCGGGGCCGGGCAGTGGGGCAGCGCCACGGCGTTGAGCGCCTCCTTCTTCGACATGACCGCGAAGGTCTACATGGTGCGGGTCAGCTTCCAGCAGAAGCCGTACCGGCGGGCGTTGATGGAGACCTACGGCGCGGTCTGCGTACCGAGCCCGAGCGAGGAGACGGCGGTGGGCCGGGCGATCCTCGCCGAGCACCCCGACTCGCCGGGCAGCCTGGGCATCGCCACCTCGGAGGCTCTGGAGGCGTTCGCCGCGGACCCGTCGCTCGGGTACGTCCTCGGCAGCGCGGCCAACCACGTGCTGCTGCACCAGACCGTCATCGGGCAGGAGGCGATCCGTCAGTTCGCGCTTGCCGACGACTACCCCGACGTCGTGATCGGTTGCGCAGGCGGTGGCAGCAACCTCGCCGGGCTGGCCTTCCCGTTCATCGGTGAGCAGTTGCGGGGCGGCCGACCGGTACGGGTGCTGGCTGTCGAGCCTGCGGCCTGCCCGACGATGACCCGCGGCGTGGTGGCCTACGACTACGCCGACACGGGCCGGCTGGGGCCGTTGTTCCGGATGCACACCCTGGGCCACGAGTTCGTTCCGCCGCCGGTGCACGCGGGCGGCCTGCGGGCCCACGGCATCGGCCCGATGATCACCCGGACGGTGGAGGACGGGCTGATCGAGCCGGTGGCTGTGGCGCAGACCCGCTGCTTCGAGGCGGGCGTGCAGTTCGCCCGCGCCGAGGGCATCCTGCCGGCACCCGAGTCCACCCACGCGGTCCGGGCGGCGGTCGACGAGGCGATCCGCTGCCGGGAGGAGGGCACCGCGCAGACCATCTTGTTCAACCTCTCCGGTCACGGCCACTTCGACCTGGTCGCCTACCAGAAGTACTTCGCGGGTGACCTGGAGGACGACGCGTTGGACTCCGAGACGCTTGCACTCGCCGCAGCGAGCATTCCCCGGACGGTGGCTGTATGACGGCGGTCGCCAGCCGGCGGACGAACCAAGGCATTCTGGTGCTGTTGCTCTTCGCCGCGATGTCCGCCCTGGTGGACGTCTACGCCGGCAACCAGCTCCAGAAGGTCGACACGCTGAGTCTGGCGGCCGTCTCGTTCACCCTGTGCGGGATCTTCTTCGTCGGTCTGGACCTCGCCCGTCGGGGCCCCGCAGCGACCTTCGCGCCGCTGCGGACCCGACGGTACGACGTCATCGCGATCAACGTCTCCACCGCGGTGACCTGGCTGTCGCTGCTGTTCGCGCTGAAGTACCTGGAGCCGGCGGTGGTGAACGTCGTGGGCCTGGCGGTCGGGCCGGTGCTCACCGTGATGATGGGTCCGCTGCTGCGCCGGGGCAGCAGCGTGCTGGGCGCCGAGGTCGCCGTCTCGGTGGCCATCTGCGGCTTCCTCGCCCTGCTGGTGTGGGCATCGGTGACCGGGCGCAGCGGGGTCGGTGACGTCGGCGTCGGCGCGGCGGTGATCGGGCTCGCACTGACCCTGGTCTGTGGGGTGACCTCCACCGCCAACGTCATCTATTCCAAGCGGCTCAGTGACGCCGGGCTGGACCCGCAGTCGGTCCTCGCTGTGCGTTTCTTCCTCATGATGGTGACGACCTGGGGGTTCGTGCTGGTCGGTGACCCGAGCAAGCTGCCGCCGGCCCTCCTGCCCGGGCTGGTCGTCGCGGTGATCGGTGTCGGACTGCCCATGTACCTCATCCAGGTGGGGATCAAGCACACCGAGCCGATCACCGCCTCGTTGATCTCCGCGCTCTCCCCGCCGATGGCTTTCCTGCTGCAACTGCCGGACGAGCGCCTGCGTCCCTCGCCCCTCACGTTGGTCGGCGTGGTGGGGATAACCGTGCTGGTCGGCCTCGGAGTGCTCGCCCGGGGCCGGCACGAACGGCGACCCCGATCCACGCCACTGGTGCCGGCCGGTGTGCCGGCCCGGACCGAATCAGGGAGTTTGTAATGCGAGCAGCCATCGTCGACGCGAGCGGCATCGGAAAGTTCCTGCCCGCCGCCCTCGCCCGCTACGGCGTGGAGGTCGTGCACGTCCAGTCGGGCAGCCCCGACATCCACCTGCCGTACGAGCCGGGTGGCTTCGAGCACGACATCGCGCACGACGGCGACCTGGCAGCGACCGCGGCCCGGCTGAGGGAGCTGGGCGTCGAGTTCGTGGTGCCCGGCACCGAGTCGGGTGTGCTGCTGGCCGAGGCGCTGTCGTCGGCGCTCGGCACCCCGGGCAACGGCATGAGCCGGCCGCAGGCCCGGCGGGACAAGCACGAGATGGCCGAGGCGGTTCGCGCCGCGGGTCTGGCCACCGCGCGCAGCATCGCCACCGGCTCCGTCGACGAGCTGGTCGCCTGGGCGCAGGACCTGGGGGAGTGGCCCGTGGTGGTCAAGCCCCGGGCCAGCGCCGGGACCGACAATGTGGCCGTCTGCCGGACGCCGGCAGAGGTGCGCGCGGCCGCCGATCGCGTGCTGAGCAGCACCGACCGGTACAGCGCCCGCAACGACACGGTGCTGGGCCAGGAATTCCTGCACGGCGACGAGCATTTCGTCAATACGGTCAGCCGCAACGGGGTGCACCACCTCGTGGAGGTCTGGTGCTACCACAAGCGCCAGCTCGACAGCGGCGCGCTGATGTACGACTACGAGGAGCCGGTGTCGCCGGACGACCCGGTGGTCGAGCAGTTGGTGACGTACGTGCGGGCGGTGCTGGACGCCCTGGAGGTGCGCAACGGCGCCGGGCACACCGAGGTCATGCTGACCAAGGAGGGGCCGGTGCTGGTCGAGGCCGCCGGTCGGGCGGGTGGCTCCCACGTGCCGGCCATCGTCTCCCGGTGTCTCGGTACCGACCAGATCGACTGTCTGGCCCGGTCGATCGCCCGACCGCAGGACCTGCTCACCGGCGCGCTGCCGTCGTACCGGCTGCTCAGCCGGCTCCGGTACGTGACGCTGATCAACCCACGTTCCGGTGTCGCGCCCACCGGAGAGCGCCTGGAGCGCATCCGTTCCCTGGATTCCTTCCTGGAGCTGGTGCTGACCGCCCAGGAGGGTGCTCCGATCGGGCCGACCGTCGACCTGGCCACGTCCCCCGGCTACGTCTACCTCAGCTCGCCCGACGTCGAGCAGGTGGAGGCCGACTACCAGCGACTCAGGAGGTGGGAGGAGGAAGACCTGTACGCCCTCGGCAGCTGATCCCCGACATGTTCGCAACGACAAGTGAGGCGGTAGCGGTTCCGTGACCCAGACGATTTCCCACCTTGACGACCTGGCCGAGTACCCGAGCGACTGGAAGCACCAGGACAAGCAGATCTTCCCCGGCGAGAACCTGGCTGTGCCCGGCGGGTATCTCAAGTGGTACGACATTCGCCTGGCCGACCAGGAGGCCACGCCCGAGGTCAGCGACGAGGCGCGCGCCTTCCTGCGGGCCGAGGTCGAGGCCGGGCGGCTGGAGTTTCGCAAAGAGATCGGCTTCGTGATGCTGCACCGTGACGGTGCGAAGTACTTCATGCTGGTCTGCGTGTGGCGGGACAAGACCGAGATGTGGCAGGGCCTCTACTACAAGGACCAGGAGGGCTTCCTGCCGTACCCGCCGAAGCCGGGCTTCCTGCGGCCGACCCAGGAGGTCGTGGAGCTGGACTGCACCTCGCACGAACGCCGTGGGTGGTCGCGCTACCTGCAGTCCAACCGGGACGCGGCGGCGAAGCAGGCGTACATCGACGACGCCTGCACGGGCCAGCTGATCTGAGTCGATCCGGATGCCCGCCAGCGCGAGGCGCTGGCGGGCATCCGTCTGTCCGGGGCCGGTCCGCGCCGGGGCGGCGTCGGGCGGCGCGGTTACGCTCAGGGAGTTTCGGAGTGCCGGCTCACGGCGGTCCACCTGCTTGTGTACGGTGTCCACATGGAGCGACGATGACTGGTCTGCGCGCCGAACAGCCGGGCCCGGAGACCGGGTCACCAGGCCAGCGACGCAGCACCTACCGGCACGGCGACCTGCGCCGGGCCCTGCTCGAAGCGGGCCTGGAGATGGCCCGGGCCGGCGGACCGGACGCGGTCGTGCTGCGGGAGGCGACCCGCCGGGCGGGGGTGGCGCCCAACGCCGCCTACCGGCACTTCGCCGACCGCGACGCCCTGCTGCACGCGGTGTGCTCCTCGGCCCAGTCCGCGCTGGCGATCGCGATCGAGACGGAACTCGCGGCCGTACCCGCCGACGGTGACCCGGTGGCCCAGGCCCGGGCACACCTGCGCGCCGTCGGCACCGGCTACCTGCGCTTCGCGCGAGCCGAGCCGGGGCTGTTCCGCACCGCCGTCTCGGTGCCCGCGGACCTGACCACCGCCACCAGCCCGGACAAGGGCGGGCACAGTGGGCACAGCCCGTTCGCGCTACTTGCCGGTGCCCTGGACCAACTCGTGGAGGTGGGTGCCCTGCCGGCGCGGCGGCGACCCCAGGCCGAGTTCCTGGCCTGGTCCGCCGTCCACGGCCTGGCGACGCTGCTCATCGACGGGCCGTTGCGCAGTGTGGACGACGCCGAAGCCGCCCACGTCGGGCAACTGTTGCTGGACATGGTGGAGAAGGGGCTGTGACGGCGACGCCGGCCGACCCGGTGGGGTCGACCGGCGCGCGGGCCGTCGGGTGTCAGTAGGTGACGACGGCGCGGAACCGGACGTCGCCCGAGGCGACCCGGTCGACAGCCGCGGCGACCTGCTCCGCCTCGAAGGGCTCCACCATCGGGGTCACCGCCCCCTGGGCGGCCATCTCCAGCGCCTGCACCAGGTACGGCAGGCCGTTGTGGGTCGCACCGAGCACGCGGTGGTTCTGCGCGAAGAACTGCCGGCTCGGGTCGATGGTGAACGAGCCGGCGGGGTCGATTGTCGCCAGCACCATCCGGCCGTTGACCCGCAGACCCGACAGGGCCTGCGCGGCGGCGGCGTACGACGTGCCGGTGACCACTATGACGTCGGCGCCGCCGGCGTCCCGCAGGTCGTCGCCGTCGGTGAGCACCAGGTCGGCCCCGAGCTTGCGGATCAGGTCGTGCTTGTCCGCGCTGCGGGTCATCGCGATGGTCTCGAACCCGCAGGCCCGGGAGAACTGCACGGCCAGGTGACCCAGCCCGCCGATGCCGAGCACCGCCACCCGCTCGTGCGGCTGCGGATCGGCGGCCCGCAGCGCCGACCACGCCGTGTAGCCGGCGCAGAGCATCGGGGCGGCCTGCTCGTACGGGAGCCCCGCAGGCAGCAGGACCGTGCTGGCCGCCGGCACCGCGATGAACTCGGCGTGCCCGCCCTGACGGGTCATTCCGGTCATCGCGGGGGCCACGCAGTTCATGCCCGACTGGCCGGTCAACGGCAGGTGCAGGCGGCAGTAGGCGCAGGTGCCGCAGGTGCCCTGCACCCAGGTCGCGCCGACCCGGTCACCCACCTGACGCGACGTCACGCCCGGCCCCACCTCGACCACCTCACCGGCGGGCTCGTGCCCGGCGATCATCGGATCGAGCGGCGGGTACGGATACGTGCCGTCGGTGAGCCACACGTCGTTGCCGCACACCCCGCTGGCCCTGACCCGGATCAGCACCTCCCCAGGACCCGGTTGGGGCGTCGGCACCTCGCGCAGTTCCCACCGCTGCTTCACACCCGGTACGACCGCGGCTTTCATCACTGGACCACCTCTTCGGGCTCGTCGGGACACTGGTGACGGTCAGGCCGCCGCCGGCACCGCGGCGGTGAGCCGCACGGGCAACTCCGCGACGCCGTTCATGATGAAGGTGACCTGCGGCTCGATCTGCTCCGGCGGAAGGCCGAGCGCCAGATCCGGGAAGCGCTCGAAGAGCGCCGGCAACGCGATCGACGCCTCCAGCAGGGCGAGCTGGTTGCCGATGCACCGGTACATCCCGTAGCCGAAGGACAGGTGCGTCTTGTCGGCGCGGGTCACGTCGTACCGGTCGGCGGTCGCGCCGTGCACCTGCGGGTCGCGTCCGATGGCCGCGAAGTTGATCAGCACGGGCTCGCCGCGCGGGATGGTGACGCCGGCGATCGTGACATCCTCCAGCGGGAACCGGAACGGCAGGTGCGCGACCGGCGCCTCCGCCCGCAGCGTCTCCTCGATGACGTCGCCCCAGGGCACCGCCCCGCTCCGCACCAGAGCCAGTTGGTCGGGTCGGGTCAGCAGCGCCCGTACGGTGTTGGCGATCAGGTTCATCACCGGCTCCGTGCCGGTGGCGAGCATCAGGTGCAGGGTGCCCATCAGCTCGCCCTCGTTGAGCCGGGAACCGTCCTCCTCCTGCGCCGAAAGCAGGTCGCTTGTGAGGTCGTCGCCGGGTGCCGCGCGCTTGGCGTCCACGAAGTCCTGCAGGTCCTGGTGCCACTGGGCGACGTTGGCCGCCGCTTCCTCGGGACTGATTGTGGTGTCCACGTTGACCTCACCGCCGCGCAGAATCTGCGCCCTGGACTCCTCGGGCACCCCGAACAGGTCGCAGATGACCCGCGCCGGCAGCGGGTGCGCGTACCGCCGCTTGAGGTCGACGACCTCGCCGGACGGTGTGGCGGCGAGGTCGTCGAGCAGTTCGCGTACCGCCTGGTGCACCTGGGGGCGCAGCGCCTCCACCCGGCGGGGGGTGAACGCCTTCGCGGTCAGCCGGCGCAGCCGGGCGTGGTCGGGGCCGTAGCTGGTGGTCATGTTCTCCATCAGCACCCAGCCGATCAGCGGAAAGTCGTCGCCGATGTGGCCCTCGGTGTACGCGCGCCAGTGTCGGCGCGGGTCCTTGGACAGACGCGGGTCCGCCATGGCTTCGCGGGCTGCCTCCTGCCCGGTGATGGACCATGCGGGAACCCCGCCCGGCAGGACGATCCGAGAGACCGGCCCGTTGGCGCGGATGCGGGCGCCCTCGCCGTGGATGTCCCTGCCACTGGGGTCGATGATCACAGCCTGACCGGTCATGCGAAACCTCCGGGAGAAATGGGGACCGTCGACCACCGACATCGTGCGCGGAGTGGTTCCGCACGTATCGGTTGGTCGGCGATTAATTGATTATTCGGCCCCGAACAATGGGCGGCTTCAGCAGCGCTGTGCCCGCTCGACTGTAACCAGCAGGCGCCGTGATCCAGTTATTCAAAATTGCCGCACCGGGTGCGGAGGCGCCATCGTGCCGCCGCCCCGGAGCAGTTCGGCGGGCCGGTCGAACGGACCGCAATCCAGGAGGTGCCACCGCGCATCCGCAGGTGCCAGGCTCCCAGTGGTCGGACCGCCGGCAGGTACCGGCGCGTACCGACCGCGTCACGGCGCCGGCCAGACCGGATCTCATCGCGGCCCTGCCGTCGCCTTTTTGCGCAGTCGTCGACAAGGAGAAGAACATGCCGGTAAACCAGTTCAGCGTTGCCGAGGAAGCCGTCGCCGTACCGTCGCGGATAGTCGCGGCATGGGAGAAGAACGACGGCGACGCATTCGCCGACACGTTCACCGAGGACGGCACGATGATCCTGCCGGGTGACGTGTTCCTGACCGGCCGGGAGCAGATCCGGGCCTTCATGCGGCAGGCGTACGCCGGCCCGTACAGCGGCACGCGGGTCTTCGGCGAGCCGCTGTCGGTCCGCGCGGTCGGCGAGGACGTCGTCGTGGTGGTGACCCGCGGCGGCGTGCTCGCCCCGGGCGAGACCGAGGTCGCGCCCGAGCGCACCATCCGGGCCACCTGGGTGATCGGCCGCGAGGACGGGCAGTGGCTGGTCGCCGCCTACCAGAACACCCCCGTCGGCGCCTGAGCCACGGGTCGCGAGAGCAGAGAGGGGGCCGCGATGGCTAACCGTGTCGGTGACCGGGTCGTGGTGCTCGGCGGCAGCATGGCCGGCCTGCTGGCCGCCCGGGTGCTGTCCGAGTCGTTTTCCGAGGTGATCCTCGTCGACCGCGACGAGTTGACCGGGGTGGAGGGGGTCCGGCGCGGTGTGCCGCACGGCGGTCACGCGCACGGACTGGTGGCCCGGGGGCAGCAGATCCTGGAGGCGCAGTTTCCAGGGCTGACCACCGAGCTCATCGACGCGGGTGTCACGCCGGGGGACTTCAGCGGCGGGATCCGCTGGTATTTCAACGGCCGGCGGGTCCGCTCGGGGCACACCGGCCTGCTGTCCGTGCCGGCGACCCGGCCGGTGCTGGAGTTCCACGTCCGCCAGCGGGTCCAGAAAATCGACAACGTCACCTTCCTGGAGCGGCACGACATCCTCGACCTGGTCACCACCGCGGACCGCAGCGCGGTCACCGGCGTGCGGGTGCGCTCCGGTGACGACCAGGCCGAGCGGGTGCTCGACGCCGATCTCGTCCTGGACACGACCGGACGTGGTTCCCGGACCCCGGCGTGGCTGGCGGAGCTGGGCTACGCCAGGCCGCCGGAGCAGCGGGTCAAGGTGGGCCTTGCCTACACGACCCGGCACTACCGGTTGTCGGACGACCCGTTCGGTAAGGAGATCGCGGTCATCCCGATCGCGACGCCCAGCCACCCGCGCGGCGGCTTCTTCTACCGCCTGCCGGGGCCGGGCAACCGGGTGGAGCTTTCGCTCACGGGGGTGCTGGGGGACCACCCGCCCACCGACCCGGAGGGCTTCCTGGCCTTCGTCCGGTCGCTGCCCGCGACCGAGATCTACGAGGCGGTCAAGAACGCCGAGCCCATCGACGACCCGGTCACGTTCCAGTTCCCGGCCAGCGTGTGGCGTCACTACGAGCAGCTCGACCGGTTCCCCGAGCGCCTGCTGGTGATGGGCGACGCGGTGTGCAGCTTCAACCCGGTGTACGGCCAGGGCATGACGGTGGCGGCGCTGGAGTCACTGGTGCTGCGCGACCACCTGCGCCGGGGTGGCCTGCCGCAGGCCGCGGCGTTCTTCCGGGACATCGCCACCACAGTGGCCGTGCCGTGGGGCTTCTCCGCCGGTGCCGACCTCGGCTACGCCGGGGTGGAGGGTCACCGGACGCTCCAGGTCCGGCTGGCCAACGCGTACGTGTCCCGCCTGCACGACGGCGCCGCCCACGACGCCCATCTGACCAACGCCTTCATCCGGGCCGCCGGCCTGATCGACCCGCCGTCGGCGCTGATGCGCCCCGGCACCGCGGCCCGCGTCCTGTGGCAGGCCGTACGGCGGCGGCTGCCCCTGCCGTCGCGCCCCCGGACCGTCTGACCGCGAGAGGTGACCCATGCGTCCGTTCCGCATCGACATACCGCAGGCAGCCCTCGACGACCTGCGCCTGCGGCTCGACCACACCCGGTGGCCCGGCGAGCTGCCCGACGTGGGTTGGCGCCGCGGCGTCCCGCTTGACTACCTGCGGGAGCTGGCCGGCTACTGGCGCGACGGCTACGACTGGCGGGCCGCCGAGGCCCGGCTGAACCAGATCCCGCAGTTCGTCACGGACATCGACGGTGTGGACGTCCATTTCCTGCACGTCCGGTCGCCGGAGCCGACCGCCGTGCCGATGGTGCTCACCCACGGCTGGCCGGGCTCGTTCCTGGAGTTCCTCGACGTCATCGGGCCGCTCACCGACCCGGCGGCCCACGGCGGCGATGCCCGCGACGCCTTCCACCTGGTCATCCCCTCGATGCCCGGCTACGGCTTCTCCAGCGCGCCGCGGGAGACCGGCTGGAACATCGACCGGGTCGCCCGGACCTGGGCGGAGCTGATGCGCCGGCTCGGCTACGACCGTTACGTGGCGCAGGGCGGCGACTGGGGCTCGCCGGTGTCGCTCAAACTCGGTCTCGCCGACCCCGACCACGTCCTCGGAGTGCACGTCAACATGCTGGCGACGTTCCCGCCGCAGGACCCGGCCGCATTCGAGGGGTTGCCGGCGGAGGACCTGGCCCGACTGGAGTTCGCGGCGCACTTTGAGCAGGACGGCGCCGGCTGGCGCAAGATCCAGTCGACCCGCCCGCAGACCCTGGCGTACGCCCTGACCGACTCGCCGGTCGGTCAGCTCGCGTGGATCGTGGAGAAGTTCTGGGAGTGGAGCGAGTCCACCAAGGGACCCGAGGACGCCGCGGACCGCGACTGGCTGCTCACCAACGCCTCGCTGTACTGGCTGACCGGCACTGCCGGCTCCAGCGCCCAGCTCTACTACGAGTCCAACCGGCTCGACGAGGAGTTCGTCGGCACCTGGGCCGGCCCGTGGCCGCTGCGGGCGCCGGTCGGGGTGGCGGTGTTCCCGCACGACGCCGTGCGCCCGATCCGCCGGTGGGCCGAGGCGATCCTGCCCACGTTGGCCCGGTGGACGGAGTTCGACAGGGGCGGGCACTTCGCCGCCCTGGAGCAGCCCCAACTGTTCGTCGGTGACGTACGGGAGTTCGTCCGACCGCTGCGGTGACCAGCACCGGAGGCGCCCGGGCACGCACCGGGCGCCTCCGGTCGTCGCGCCCGGCGCAGAGCGCACGTCCAGAGATGCCCCACCGATCGGCCCCGTGCCACGGTCGGTGGACCGCGAACGCCTACCGGAGGGAGTTCCATGACCATGACCGATCGACCCGGCACGATTGCCGGCGCCGCCACCGTCACCCCCGACGACCCGCGCTACGAGAACCTGCTCGACGCCTACAACCACCGGTTCGTGGCCCGGCCGGAGGTCATCCGGGTGCCGACGTCGACGGAGCAGGTCGTCGAGGCGGTCCAGGCCGCGGTGACAGCCGGCAAGCGGATCGTGGTGCGCAGCGGCGGGCACTGCTTCGAGAACTTCAGCGCCCTGCCCGATACGCAGGTGCTGCTCGACCTGTCCCAGCTCGACGACATCTCGTACGACGAGCGGCTTCGCGCCGTGTCGATCGGTGGTGGGGCGAAGCTGGGTCACGTCTACCGGGCGCTGTTCACGCGCTGGGGTGTCACGGTGCCGGCCGGCACCTGCTTCGAGGTGGGCGTGGGCGGGCACTTCTCGGCCGGCGGCTACGGCCACCTGTCCCGCCGCGACGGTCTCGTGGTCGACCACCTGTACGCCGTCGAGGTGGTCGTGGTCGACGACGAGGGCCGGGCGCAGGCGGTGGTTGCCACCCGCGAGCCCGACGACCCGCACCACGATCTGTGGTGGGCCCACACCGGGGCGGGGGGCGGCAGTTTCGGCGTCATCACCCGCTACTGGATGCGTAGCCCGGACGCGACGTCCGACGAGCCGGAGGCGGTCCTGCCGAAGGCGCCGGCCCGGATGCGGCGGCGGGACGTCATGTGGTCGTGGGAGACGATGACCGAGTCGGCGCTCACCACCCTGATCCGCAACTACTGCACCTGGTACGAGCGCAACAGCGCCCCGGACTCCCCGTACGCCCACATGTGGACGAACCTCATCGTCATGCACCGATCGGCGCCGATGTTCGTGATGACCGCGGTGATCGACGAGTCGGTTCCGGGCAGCGACAAGCTGCTCGACGCCCAGCTCGAAGCGATGTGCGCGGGCAGCGGTGTGGAGCCGAGTATGACGGTCGACCAGGTGATGCCGTGGATGAGTGAGTGGATGCCGTCGTACAGCTGGCCCAACGACCCGAAGGGTCGGTACAAGAACAAGGCGGCCTACCTGCGTCGCGGTCTGACCGACCGGCAACTCGCGGCGGTGTGGCGGCACCTGACCCGGGACGACTACGCCAACCCCAGCGCCTGCATCCTGCTCACCGGGTTCGGCGGTCGGGTGGGCGCGGTCGCGCCGGACGCCACCGCCATGCCGCAGCGGGATTCGATCCTCAAGGCCATGTGCAGTGCCGGTATGTGGCAGGACGCCGCCGAGGACGACGTCCACATCGGTTGGGTACGCGAGTTCTACCGAGACCTGTTCGCCGAGACCGGCGGGGTGCCGGTCTGCGACGACCGGACGGACGGCTCCTACATCGGCTACCCGGACGTCGACCTCGCCGACCCCGCCTGGAACACGTCGGGTGTGCCCTGGCAGGAGCTGTACTACAAGGGCAACTACCCCCGCCTGCAGGCGGTGAAGCGGCGCTACGACCCGGGTGACGTGTTCCGGCACGGCCTCTCCGTCGAGCTGCCGGCCTGACCCGTCCACCCGCCCGCCCGCCGTGGGCGGGCGGTGCGCCGGTCGGCCGGTCGACGGCCGGCCGCGTCCCGTCCCGATTTCGTGAGGAGCCGAGCATGTTGCAGGACAAGGTTGTGGTGGTTTCCGGCGTCGGGCCCGGTCTGGGTCGCGCGATCGCCGTGCAGAGCGCCCGCCGGGGCGCCGACGTGGTGCTGGCCGCGCGGAGCGAGTCGGTGCTCGCCGAGGTGGCCGAGGAGGTCGAGAAGGAGGGTCGGAGGGCGTTGGCGGTGCCTACCGACATCACCGACGAGGCGTCGGTCGCCGCCCTGGTCGAGGCCACTGTGGGCACCCTCGGCCGGGTGGACGCGGTGGTCAACAACGCCTTCGCCAATCCGCCCCTGGTCGGGCTGGACGACGTCGACTTCGACGCGGTCCGCGCCGGCTTCGAAACGAACGTCTTCGGCGCGCTGCGGGTGACCCGGCTCTTCGCTCCGGCCCTGGAGGAGAGCGCCGGCTCGGTGGTGATGGTGAACTCCAGTGTCATCCGCGAGTCCAAGCCCTTGTTCGGGGCGTACAAGATGTCGAAGGCGAGCCTGTTGGCCCTGGCCCAGACGCTCTCCGCCGAGCTGGGTCCGCGCGGCATCAGGGTGAACACGGTGGCGCCGGGCTACATCTGGGCCGACGCCCTGCGTGGCTGGTTCGCGCACCTGGCGGGCGAGCGCGGCGTATCCGTGCAGGACGTGTACGACGAGGTGGCCGCGAACATCGACCTGCGCCGCCTGCCCGAGGCGGACGCCGTCGCCGACGCGGTGGTGTTCCTCATGTCCGACCTGGCTCGGGCGGTCAGCGGCCAGTGCCTCGACGTCAACGGTGGCGAGCACCACCACTGAGCCCAGCGCTCGGCGAACGGCCAGGTTCCCCCCGGGGGCCTGGCCGTTCGCCGTGTTCGCCGGCACGGTCCGGTCTGCGGGACCGGCCGCTTCCGGGGCCGTCCCGGTCGGGTCGGGCGGGGCGCGGGCAGACCTCCGCCCCGGGTCATCCGTCGGTGGACGGAGCCCCGGGGCGGAGGCGGCGTACGAAGAGGGGGTCAGGCGCCGGTGGAGGTGGACGCCGGTGGGTTCACCGACGACCCGGCGGGTGCGGGCGAGGTGGGCTGGGCGGCTGGATCGGTGGGGGCGGCGCCGACGGGGTGTCCGCTGCGACGCGGACGGGAGAAGTGCTGCATCATCGGCCGTTCGACGAACGCGTACATCAGCCAGGACAGCAGCACGCAGAGGGCGAGCACGGCCAGGATGAACAGCACCGCCAGCGGCGTGCTGAGCGCCTTGCGTTCGTAGGCGCCCCAACCCGCCCACTGGCCGGCGAGCGCGCCGTGGGTGTTGAAGAGGATGAACAGGTGGATCAGGAAGAAGGCGTAGGAGATCTCACCGAGCCACACCATCGGCCGGCTGCCGGTCGCGGTGCGTCGGCCCTCGTCGTCGGCGACGGCCAGGGCGGCGATGAGCAGGCCCATCGGCACCAGGTAGAGCGCCGAGACGTAGTACGCCGAGTAGGGCGGGAGGACCATGACGGACAGGACGTACGCGGCGACGGTCAGCAGGGCCATCGGCAGCGCGCCGATCCGCGGGAACCGGCCGGCCAGGACGATCTTGGCCAGGATCATGCCGGCGACGAACTCGAACAGGCGCATCGGCGGGAAGAAGTAGCTGATCCACAGCACCGGCCAGGAGTCGGGACCGGCGAAGGGGCTCTTCGGGGTGGCGGGCAGGAACTGCGCGACGACGAGCGGGAGGACCACCGACGCGACTGCGATTCCCGCGAACCAGGCCCAGAGCCGCCGCGGTCGCAGCTGGCCCACCAGCAGGATCAGCAGCGGGAAGCTGATGTAGAACAGCAACTCGACCGAGAGCGACCAGGTGACCCCGTTGATCGAGTACACGATGTAGTCGGAGCTGGGCATCCACGCCTGGATGAGGAAGAGGTTGGCAAACGCCTCGGGTGCCATCAGCGGCACCCCGGCTGCCAGTAGCAGGCCGAGGGAGGCCAGGTAGGCCACGACGTGGTTCGGGACGATCTTGAAGAACCGCCGCCGGTAGAACAACCCGACGGTGTCGTCGCGCCGGGCGACCCAGGTCAGCACGAAACCGCTGAGGATGAAGAAGAAGGAGACGCCCATCTGGCCGGCGTTCTCGACGGCCGTGACGTACCCCTTCTGCACCGACGCGTTGGCGAAGATGCCCAGGTGCTGCACGTGGTTGATGAAGACCAGGAGGGCGGCGAGGAACCGCAGCCCGGTCAGGGAGGGAAGCCGGGTGGGTCTGACGTCCTGTCCAGCTGTCATGGGAGGCTACCTTCGGGAGCGGGATGGATGGCGAACCGCGTCACCGCTCCTGGCGTACGACCTCGCAGCTCCCGTTCGTCAGCGCTGCCGGCGAGGACCGCTCGACGCCAGTTCCGGTCGATGCGGCTGACTGGTTGCTGAAAACTAGCAACGAGGTCACTGACCGCACGTCTTTCAGATTGCGCACCTTGCGCGGGGGCGGATACCCGCCGCGCCGCATTCCCGCCGCGAGCGACGCGCCCGGCGCCGAGCACCAAAAATGGGCCGGTGGAGTGCGTGTTCACACTCCACCGGCCCGCAGTCCGGCGGCGGCTGACCGGGGGGACCTCAGCCGTGCACGCCGGAAGGCTCGTGCCCGATCACACTTACGCGGTCGCCGGTTCCTCCGCGGGGGTCGGCTCGCTCGCCACGGTCTCCTTGTCGCGCTGCCGCATCGTGACGGCGATAAGGATGGTGCACACCACGAAGATGGCGACACCGATCGCCGCCGCCACGTTGAGCCCGGTGGTGAACGCCTCCCGGGCAGCGTCGAGCAACTGCGCGGCGGGCCCGGCCGGCAGCCCGTCGGCCACGGCCGTGGCACCGGCGATCGTCTCCCTGGCGACCGCCGATTCGTCCGCCGACAACCCGGCCGGCACGGCGTCACTCATCTGGCCGCGGTAGATCGCGGCGCCCACCGTGCCCAGCACCGCCATGCCGAGGGTGCCGCCCAGGTTGAGGCTGGTCTCGGACATCGCGGCTGCGGAACCGGCCCGCTCCGGCGGCACCGAGCCCATGATCAGACCGGTGCCGAGGGCGACAAGCGGCCCGTCGCCCAGGAAGATGAGCACGATGCCGAGCACCACGACGACCAATCCGCCGGTCGCGTCCACAAGGGTCATGAGCACGAAGCCGAGCGTCGACATGGCGAGGCCGACGGAGATCACGGTGCCCTGCTTGATCCGCCGGACGAGGACCGGCGCGAGCATCGTGCCGACCGCGATCGAGATGCCCATCGGGGCCAGTGACAGGCCGGACTCGCCCGGAGTCAGGCCGGCGACGCTCTGCACGTACTGGCTGCTGAGCAGGCCGAGACCGGCCATCGCGGCGCCGGTGAACAGCATCGCGGACAGCAGGACGGTGAAGGACCGGTTCTGGAACAGGCTCAGGTCCAGCAGCGGAGACTCCAGGCGGCGCTGCCGCTGGGCGAAGACGACGGCGAAGATCAGGCCGACGACGATGGCGGTGGTCGGCACGAGCGGCTCGGCGCCGGAGTGCACCGCCAACTCCTTCATGCCGTAGATGATCGGCAGGATGGCGGCGAGCGAGAGCGCGACGCTCACCAGGTCGAGACGCCCGGCGCCCGGGCTGCGGTACTCGGGCAGCAGCACCGGACCGACCAGCAGCAGGATCAGCATCACCGGCACGCCGAGCAGGAAGACCGAACCCCACCAGAAGTGCTCCAGCAGGAGGCCGCCGACGACGGGGCCGAGGGCCGAGCCGACGAACTGGCAGGTGGCCCAGGTGGCGATGGCGAACCCGCGTTGCTTGGCGTCCGCGAACATGTTCATGATCAGAGCCAGTGTGGACGGCATGAGCGTGGCGCCCGCGATGCCCATCGCCGCACGGGCGAGGATGAGCATCTCCGCGCTCGTGGAGTAGGCGGCCAGCACCGACGCGGCGGTGAACGCGACAGCACCCACCAGCAGCAACAGGCGCCTGCCGACCCGGTCTCCGAGGGTGCCCATGGTGATCAGCCAGCCGGCGAGCATGAAGCCGTAGACGTCGGTGATCCACAACTGCTGCGTGCCGGAGACCGCGAGGTCGGCACTGAGCTTCGGCAACGCCAGGATCAGGACGCCGTTGTCGATGGCCACCAGCAGCGTGGGCAGGGCCAGCGCAGCCAACCCCAACCACTGTCGGCGTCCTGCCCGCTGGCCCACGGCCGTCAGGGTCGCATCGTGCATGGGAGTTCCTTCCTCGTTCCCAGGGCTGTCTCGGGGCTCGTCCGGGCGCTGGGCGCCAGCGGGACGTCCGCATCTTGTGGACACCGTCCACAAGATGCGGACGATCGTACGCCATGGATGGCGCGGATGGTGCTGATGTCGTCACTCGGTGCGTCGCGTCGCGCGACGGCGGTCCGCGTGGTCCTCCGACCGCGCTCGGCGTCACCCACCGCCGCGCGCCAGGTGCGCCCGGACGTCCTCCATCGACGACAGGTCGGGCACCGTCCAGCCATCCAGGTCGTACTCGTCCAGGCAGGACTCGACGAACGCCTTGTAGCCGTCGAGCTGCCCGTCGGCCACCTGGCCGAGCAGCAGCTCCACCCGGGTGTTCTCGTGGTTGCCGGCGTAGTTGCGCTCGTACAACTCGTGCCGACCCGCGAACTCGGTGCCCACCGCGTCCCAGAGCAGCTTCATCACCTTCACCCGCTCCACCGCGTCCGTGCCGTTCGAGCCGCGCAGGTACCGGTCGAGGTAGGGGCGGACATCGGGGTTGCGGAAGTCGTCCGCCGCAGAGTTGACGTAGATCAGGCCGCTGGCCACGTCCTGCTGGATGATCTCGCGGACCCGCGGATACCCGATCTGCATGAACCAGCGGTACGCCATGCCGTACTGCGGGTTGGGCAGCACCGCGCCGTTACGCCAGGGCACCGGATTGCGCGCGGCGGCGTCGGACAGACCCCAGAACAGGTTGCGCCAGGCAAGTACCTCACCCAGCCGGGCCTGCACGCCCCGGAAGTCCTGGGTGCCGGTGATCTCCAGGGCCTTGGCCAGCAACCCGGCGATGAACTCCAACTTGACGGCCAGCCGGGTGCAGCCGTGGAAGGTGAACCGTTCGACGAACCCCGACCGGCCGGCGAATGTCTGCACCTTGCCGATGTCGCCGTAGACGAAGACGTTCTCCCAGGGGATCAGCACCTTGTCCAGCACGAGGATCGTGTCGTTCTCGTCCAGCCGGGACGAGAGGGGATAGTCGAACGGACTGCCCATCGCCGCGGCGGCTGCCCCGTACGACGGGCGGCAGATCAGTTTCACCCCGGCCGCGTCCATCGGGACTGTCGCCACCAGGGCGAACTCCTTCTTCTTGATCGGCAGACCGTAGTGCGCCACGAAGTTGTAGTGGCTAAGCGCGGAACCCGTGGCCACCACCTTCGCCCCGCTCACCACCACCCCGGCGTCGGTCTCCCGCTCCACGTGGATGAACACGTCGGCGATCTCGTCCACCGGGCGGTTGCGGTCCACCGGCGGGTGCACGATGGCGTGGTTCCAGAACAGCACCCGCTCCTGCGACTCCCGGTACCAGCGGCGGGCGTTGTCGGCGAACGGGTCGTAGAAGTCGGCGTTGGCGCCCAGCGTGCCGAGGAACGACGCCTTGTAGTCGGGGCTGCGCCCCATCCACCCGTAGCTCATCCGGGCCCACGCCGCGATGGCCCGTTGCGCGCCCACCAGATCCTCCGCGCTGTGCGGGGTGGTGAAGAAGCGATGTGTCCAGCCGTCGCTGCCGCTGTCGGTCGGCCCGGTCAGCTCGGCGCGGTGTTGCGGATCATGCAGCGCGTCGTACAGGCGGGCGGTCATCCGGACCGGGTTGCGGAACGCCGGGTGCGTGGTCACGTCGCGGACCCGGTCACCGTACAGATAGATCTCCCGGGAGTCGCGGATGCTCTCCACGTACTCGTCGCCGGTGAGCGGGCGGGTGGACCGGCGGGCCGTGCCGCCGTCCGGCTCCGGGCCGGGGGCCGTCGAGCGCGCCTGGGCGGCCTGGGTCATCGGGCACCTCCTGCGTCGTACTCCACTCGCGCGCGGGCGCCCGCCGACGCCACGATCCGGGCGGGTGGGAAACGTCGGAGAGTGCGCGGCCGTCGTCGGGCGGCCGGAGTGGAGGTTGTCCTCATCCTGGCAGCGGTCCCGGCCGCCACGGGTCTTCTCGATTGCGGCATCGGTCAGGCCGAACGCAGCGGGCCGTCGGCCGCCGACACGACCTCGGCCAGCACCTCGCGGTAGCCGCGGACCAACTCGATGATCGTGCGCTCGTCGTAGAGGTTGCTGTTGTACTGCACGCTGCCCACCACGTCCCCGGCCGGATCGAGGTTGAGCGTCCACAGTGCGCCGTTCGGCACGTCCGAACCGACCTGCTGGGAGAGCAGGCGTCGACGCATCTCCGTCCAGACGAGGTCGCCCACCCACTCGTCGTCGAGCACGAAGGGGAACGGGAAGACCTGGAACACGCAGGCCGCGCCGTCGTCGCCCATCACCGGGAGCATCAGCTCGGGGGCCTCGGCGGCGATCTGCGGGAACGGCAGGTCGTGGCCGTAGCCGTCCAGGCAGGACCGTCGTACGCGGGCCACGACGTCGAGGAACGTCCGGCAGCCCTCGAACCGGGTACGCAGTGGCAGCAGGTTGAAGAACGGGCCCACGGTGTAGGTGAACCGGTCGTCGGCGCGGCCGGGCGAGAACGTCGGCACCACGACGTCGTCCGCGCCGGTCCGTCGTCTCACCAGCACCGTGAAGGCCGCCAGCAGCACCATGAACGGAGTGCTGCGGGTGGCCCGGGCCACGTGGAGCGCCGGTGCGACAAGCGACGAGTCGATGAGGAACCGGTACACGGCGGTGGACTCCGGCAGGCCGGTCGACTTGGGCCGGTCCGTGGGCACCGCGAAGATCCGCGCCTCGCGCAGCTCGTCGCGCCAGTACCGCCGGGCGGGCTCCGCCGACTCCGCAGGCAGCGACCGCTGCCATCGTGCGTACTCCCGGTAGGGGGTGGTGGGCGGCAGGTCGTGGCCCGGGTGTCCGCGTCGGGCGGCGTACCGGTCGGCCAGGTCGCGGGCGAGGACGCGCACCGACCAGCCGTCGGTCGCCGTGTGGTGCACGACGACGGCCAGCAGGGCGTCGTCGTCGTCGAAGCGGATCAGGGTGGCGCGCAGCAGCGGCAGCCGGCCGACCGGCAACTCGCCGGACTCGATCTCGTTGAGCAGCTCCTCCACCCGCAGCTCCCGGGCCTCGGCGTCGAGGCCACGCTCCTCGCGTTCGTCCAGGTCGGGCAGGACGGCGGCGAAGATCTCCTGGTGCGGCTGGGTTTCGTCGCGGACGATCCGGGTCCGCAGGGTCTCGTGGCGGACGACCAGGTCACCCAGGGCCGAACGCAGCGTCGGGCCGTCCACCCGCCCGCGCAGCCGCCAGCCGTGCACGATGTGGTTGTGCGGGCCGAACGGGCCCTCCTCGTCGCCGCGGTCGAAACCGCAGAGGAACTCCTGGTTGTACGACAGCGGAATGCCGCTGAGCAGTGGGCGGCCGGTGGTCACGCTTGGCGCGGTGTCCATCCTGAGGGGCTCCTTCGGTGCGGGGCCCGGGCTCGGCGGGCCTGCGGGGGCCTGCGGGGGAATCCAGCCGACACCGCCTGTGGTGGCGGTCGGCGCGGCCCGACGGCCGGGCGCGCGCCGGCACGGCCGTGGTGACCGCGATCGACGCTACCGGCAGCCCGGGGACGCCCCTTCTCTCAGCGTGCGCAGCGCCGCCGGGCGACCCGGACGGCGGTGCGGTCGCACCCTCGGTCGGCATCGGCGGCGTTGTCCGGCCCCTGCGGCAGACCGCAACCCGGAAGGTGACCGTCCGGCCGGCGCGGTGTGACGCTGGCCGGGCCGCGGACCGGCGGCAGGGCGACCGTCCGCGCCACCCGGCGCGGCGGACGCGACGAGGATCGACGGTGAAGGAGCGTGCTGCCATGGCGGTCGTCAGGGAGCAGGCCGGGTCGGTGCCCGCCTCGTCGCCGGAGCCCGTCCCGAGTCCCACCGAACTGCTCGAACGCGCCCGGGAGCTGGCCCCGCTGCTGGTCCAGCGGCAGGCCGAAACCGAAGACCGCACCTTCTACGCCTCGGACGTGCACGCCCGGTTCCAGCGCGCCGGGTTCCACCGGATGCTGGTGCCGCGCCGCTACGGCGGCTACGAGACAGACATCGGCACCTTCCTCGCCGTGGTTACCGAACTGGCCCGGGCCTGCCCGTCGACCGGCTGGATGTACTGCCTCGGCGCCACCCACGCGGTCGCCGTGGCGACCCTGTTCGACGAGCCCGCCCAGGCGGAACTCTTCGCCGGCGGCGACTTCGTCTGCCCGGCGACGATCGTTCCCTCCGGCACCGCACGCCGAGGCCCGGACGGGCGCTGGAGGGTCACCGGCACCTGGAACTACTGCTCCGGCGCGCCGTACGGCACGCACTTCCTCGGGCACGCGCTGGCCGAGCCGACCGACGGTGGGCCGCCTCGACCGGTGCTGTTCGTGGCACCCCGGCAGCAGTGGCGGCGACTCGACGACTGGGGCGGGCAGCTCGGACTGCGGGGCAGCGGATCGCACAGCATCACCGTCGACGCCGACCTGCCCGCGAGGTTCGTCCTCCCGGACACCCACCTCAGTGAGGTCGACGTGAGCGCAGGCACGCCCGGCCGGACGCTGCACGGCAACCCGCAGTACGGAGGCGGCCCGATCAGCTTCATGGTGTTCGAGGTGGCCGCACTCGCCATCGGCATGGCGTACGGCGCGCTGGACGTCTACGGCGAGCTGATGCGGTCGCGGCGGACCGCATTCCCGCCGGTCGTCGGCCGCGCGGAGGACCCCGACTACCAGATCTGGTACGGCGAGGCCACCGGCATGATCGCGACGGCCGAGGCCGCTCTGCGCGACGCGGTCCGCCAGTGGAACGCGCTCTGCGCCGCCGGACCAGAGGCATTCACCCGGGAGCAGGATCTGCGCCTGGCCACCATCTGCCGACAGGTGATCCGGCTGTGCTGGCAGGCCGTCGAGCGGCACCTGTTCCCGACGGCCGGTTCGAGCGCGGTACGCCACGGTGAGCGTCTGGAACGGATCTGGCGCGACATGTCCATGCTGCACACCCACGCGGGCTTCGCCGTCTTCCTTCCCACCCGGGCCACCCGCGAGTACACCCGGGCCCACTTCGCGGTGGGCTGACACCCCGCGTCGCCGGCCACCGGCGCGCCGGAACCCCCTGGAGGCTGTGGTGACCAATGTCGGTGAGGTGGACGGGCTGACGCTGTTCCCGGCGGACGCCGGATACCGGGCCGCCGTCGAGGTGTTCAACCTTGCGGCTCCCGTACGCCCGGCAGCCGCCGTGACCGCCCGCACGGTCGGGCAGGTGCGCGCCGCGATCCTGGACGCGCGCCGCCGCGGCTGGCACGTTCGTGTGCACTCGACGGGCCACGGCAGCGCCGCCGCGCGGCCGGTCGACGGCGGCCTGCTGATACGCACCCGCCTGACCGGCGGGGTGTCGATCGACCCGCTGGCGCGGGTGGCCCGGGTGCCGGCGGGCACCCGGTGGGGCGAGGTGGCGCAGGCCGCCGCCGCGTACGGGCTCGCCGCGCCGCACGGTTCCTCGCCCACCGTCGGCGTCGTCGGCTATCTGCTGCGCGGCGGAGTCAGTTTCTACGGCCGGCAGGTGGGCCTGGCGGGGAACCGGGTCCGGGCTGTGGAACTGGTCACCGCCGACGGGGAGTACCGCCGCGTGGACGCGGACAACGATCCGGAGCTGTTCCACGCCCTGCGCGGTGGTGGCGGTGGATTCGGCGTGGTCACCGCCGTCGAGGTCGCGCTGCATCCGGTGGCCGCCGTGGTGACCGGCGCGGCGTTCTGGCCGGCGGCCCACGCGCCCGCCCTGCTGGACGCGTGGCGAGGCTGGACCCGGCACGCACCGGACCGGGCGACGACCACGTTTCGGGTGATGAACCTGCCGGCCATCGAGGGGGTGATCCCGTCTGCCCTGTCCGCCGGAACAGTGGTGTGCGTCGACGGCGCGGTGCTCGCGGCCACCGCCGACGAGCTGCCCGACGCCCAGCGGGTGGCCGACGAGCTGCTCGGTCCGCTGCGCGCCGTGGCGCCGACAATCCAGGACAGCTGGACCACCGCCGGGCCGATCGACGTGCTCGCCACCCACCTGGACCCGGCCGAGCCGGTGCCGCTTGTCGGCGACCACATGCTGCTCGACGAGCTGGACGAATCCGGTGCGGCGGCGTTCCTGGCCTCGGTGGGGCCGGACTCCGGTTCCCCCCTGATCAACGCCGAGCTGCGTCAACTCGGAGGGGCACTGGCCGTGCCCGACCCGGACGGCGGCATCCTCGACCATCTCCCCGCCCGCTACGCCTACGTCAGCGGGGGCATGCCGTTCGGTTTGGTGACGGTCGACGACATCCGTGGGCACTGCGCGACCGTGCGCCGGACGCTGACGCCCTGGAACACCGGGCGTACGGCACCTACCTTCGTCGAGACCGTCGACCAGCCGCAGCTGCACCTGGACGCCGACCAGGTCGCCGTGGTCGACCGGGTCCGCCGCCGGGTCGACCCGGACGATCTGTTTCGCCTCGACGTCGCACCGAACGCGTCAGCGGTGCGCTGATCAGAATCCGCCACCGCGCCCGCCCCGTCAGGGCAATTCGGGAGATGTCTCCCGGTGATCCAGGTGGGACGCTTTCTGCAAGTCGGAACACCAATTCGCGCCATTGAAAACTGTCGGGGAAAAGAGGTGCGTGATGCGATTCACCTCCATTCAGGAACGTTTCGCCGCGCAGGTGCTGCGGACGCCGGACGCCATTGCGGTCGTCGACGGCCAGCGCCGCGTCAGCTACCGGGAACTGGACGCCGAGGCCGACCGCCTGGCCGCCCGCCTGGCGGACCGGGGCGCGCGCCCGCAGACCCCGGTGGCGGTGCTGCTGGAGCGCTCGGCCGACGTGGTGGTCGCGTTCCTCGCGACGCTCCGGGTGGGCGCCGCCTATCTGCCGCTGCACCTGGCCCATCCCGACGAGCGGATCCGTCAGATCCTCGACCGCTCCGGTGCCACGTTGGCGCTCACCCACGCCGCCACCGCGGACCGCCCGCTGCCCATCGGGATCCGCACGCTGCGCGTCGACGGAACCAGCGAAGCCGGCGCGCCGCCAGCGGTCCCGGCGCGACCCGACGGCGTCGCGTACGTCATGTACACCTCGGGATCGACGGGGCAGCCCAAGGGCGTCGCGGTGACCCACCGGGGGGTGCTCGACCTGGTGGCCGACCCGTGCTGGGACAGCGGCCGGCACGACGTCGTGCCGATGCTCGCACCGCACGCGTTCAGCGTGTCCACATACGAGGTGTGGGTGCCGCTGCTGCGCGGCGGCCGGGTCGTGGTCGCCCCGCCCGGGGTGCCGGATCCCGCGACCCTGCGGCGGCTGATCCGCGACCACGGCGTCACCGGGTTGCACCTGACCGCAGGGCTGTTCCGGGTCCTCGCCGACGAGGACCCGACCTGCCTGAGCGGGGCACGCGAGGTGCTCACCGGTGGCGACGTCGTCTCGGCCGAGGCGGTGCGCGGGGTCCTGGAACACTGCCCCGACCTCACCGTCCGCGCCACGTACGGCCAGACCGAGGCCACCCTGTTCACGATGCACGCGCCGATGACGGCCTCCACGCCGCCGTCCGGCGCGGTGCCCATGGGCAGCCCGCTGCACGGGGTCGGGCACCGGGTGCTCGACGAGCGGCTGGCGCCGGTGCCGGACGGTGTGGTCGGCGAGCTCTACCTTTCCGGTGAACGCCTGGCCCGGGGCTACCCCGACGCTCCCGACCTCACCGCGGAGAGCTTCGTCGCCGACCCGTACGGCCCGCCGGGGCAGCGGATGTTCCGCACCGGGGACCTGGTCCGCCGGGACGCCGACGGCGTGCTGCACTTCTGCGGCCGGGCCAACGACCAGGTCAAGATCCGCGGTTTCCGGGTCGAGTTGGCAGAGGTGGAGGCGGCCCTGGAGACGCACCCCTCGGTGGCGCACGCCGCGGTCCTCGCGGTGCCGGCGCCGGGCGGTGATCGCCGGCTGGTGGGCTTCGTGGTCCCGGCCGGCGATCCCGTCGACACCGCCGACCTCACCGTGCACGTCGGCCGCCGGCTGCCCGACTACATGACACCCTCGGTCGTCGTGACGCTGGACCGGCTTCCGCTCACCTCCAACGGCAAGGTCGACCGCCGTGCGTTGCCGGTGCCGGAGCTGACCGCTCCGGCCTCCGGCCGCGCGCCGGCCACCGAGCGGGAGCGGGCACTGTGCGAGATCTTCGCCGACGTGTTGGGCATGCCGCAGGTCGGTCCGGACGACAGCTTCTTCGACCTGGGCGGGCAGTCCCTGCAGGCAATGAGGCTTGTCAGTCGGATCCGCTCGGTGCTGGGTCTGGAGGTCACGATCGACGTGGTCTTCGACGCGCCCAGCCCTGCCGCGCTGGCGCGGCACCTGGACCCGGTCGCGGCCTGACCCTTGCGAACCTGAGCCGGGAGAGCATGATGACCAACCCTTTCGACGTCTCCGACGCCATCTTCTCCGTGCTGGTCAACCCGGGCGGCGAGTTGTCGCTGTGGCCGTACCCGATCGACGTCCCGCCCGGGTGGACGGCCGTGCACGGTCCGACGGACCGCGCGACCTGCCGGGCGTACGTCTGCTCGCACGGGGTCGATCCGTGGCCCGGCGGCCAGCCCCGGAACCGCGACCATCCGGCCTGAACCCGCCGCCGGCCGGTTCCCTGAGGAGGAGTGGCACATGACCATCGACCCCCTGCCCGAGACACCGACGGGCGAGGCGCCCGCGCCCGAGCCGGACCTCGTCCAGCTACTCACCCCCGACGGTGACCGGGTGGAGCATCCGGACTACCGACTCGACGTGTCCACCGAGGACCTCCGCGGCCTGTACCGCGACCTGCTGCTGGTGCGCCGCCTCGACGCCGAGGCGCTCGCCCTGGCCCGCCAGGGTGAGCTGGGCGCCTGGCCCTCCCTGCTCGGCCAGGAGGCCGCGCAGGTCGGCTCCGCGCGCGCACTTACCGCCCTGGACATGGTCTTCCCCACCTACCGCGACCACGGCGTCGCCTGGTGCCGGGGAGTACCACCGGCGGACGTGCTGGCCTCGTTCCGCGGCGTCGCGCACTCGGGCTGGGACCACGCCGCCCACCGACTGCATCCGTACGCCATCGTCATCGGCAGCCACGCGTTGCACGCCACCGGCTATGCGATGGGAATCCAGCGCGACGGCGTCGACGAGGCCGCCATCGTCTACTTCGGCGACGGCGCCACCAGCGAGGGCGACGTCAACGAGGCGTTCGTGTGGTCCGCGGCGCAGAACGCGCCGGTCGTGTTCTTCTGCCAGAACAACCAGTGGGCCATCTCGGTGCCGACCGAGAAGCAGTCGCGGGTGCCGTTGTACCGGCGGGCCGCCGGCTTCGGTTTTCCCGGCATCCGGGTGGACGGCAACGACGTGCTTGCCTGCCTGGCTGTCACCCGGGCCGCGATGGAGAACGCCCGGTCCGGCCAGGGGCCGACGTTGATCGAGGCGGTCACCTACCGGATGGGACCGCACACCACCTCCGACGACCCCACCCGCTACCGGGAGCAGGCGGAGCTGGAACGGTGGCGGCTGCGCGACCCGATCACCCGGGTCCGCGCTCACCTCACCCGTACCGGAGCCGCCGACCCGGCCTTCTTCGCAGACGTCGACGCCGAGGTCGACGCGCGGGGCGCGGAGCTGCGCCGGCGATGCCTGGACCTGGCCGAGCCGGCCCCGGACGTCATCTGGTCGCACGTGTACGCCGTCGGGCACCAGCAGCTCGCCGACGAGGTGCGGGCCGACCGGCCGGATGCCGTGGCGGAGCCGCCGCCCCGCGCCGTCGTCGTCGAACCGCCGCCCCCGGTCGCCGGGCACACCACGCGCACGTGGGCGCTGTCGCGAGCCATCAACGAGGGCCTGCGCAAGGCGATGGAGCAGGACCCGGCGGTGTTGGTGATGGGCGAGGACGTCGGTCGGCTGGGCGGGGTGTTCCGGGTCACCGACGGTCTGCAGAAGGACTTCGGGGAGAGCCGGGTGCTCGACACCCCGCTGGCCGAGTCCGGCATCGTGGGTACCGCGATCGGGCTGGCGCTCCGTGGCTACCGGCCGGTCTGCGAGATCCAGTTCGACGGGTTCGTCTTCCCGGCGTTCAACCAGATCACCACCCAGCTCGCCCGGCTGCGGGCCCGGACCTCCGGCCGGATCGCGCTTCCGGTCGTGGTGCGGGTGCCCTTCGGCGGCGGGGTGGGTGCTCCGGAGCATCACGGCGAGTCGCCGGAGGCGTACTTCACCCACACGCCCGGGTTGCGCGTGGTCACCTGCGCGAGCCCCGGCGACGCGTACGCCCTGATCCAGCAGGCCATCGCCTGCCCGGACCCGGTGATCTTCTTCGAGCCGAAGCGCCGTTACTGGGAACGGGGACCTGTCGACACGGACCTCGGACGGGCGCTGCCGTTCGACCGGGCGGCAGTGGTCCGCCCCGGGCGGGACGTCACAGTCCTCACGTACGGGCCGATGGTGAAGACCTGCCTGGAGGCTGCGGAGGCGTCCCCGACGTCTCTGGAGGTCATCGACATCCGTTCGCTCAATCCGCTGGACGAGGAGACGGTGCTGGCCTCGGTGCGGCGTACCGGCCGCTGCCTCGTGGTGCACGAGGCGCCGGTGTTCAGCGGGTTCGGCGCCGAGTTGGCGGCCCGCGTCGCACAACGCTGCTTCTACCACCTGGAGGCCCCGGTGGAGCGGCTCGGCTCCTACTCCGCGCCGTATCCGCCGTCGCGGACCGAGAGCCACTACCTGCCCGGCGTCGACCGCATCCTGGCCGCGGTGGACCGGATGACCGCGGAGTGACAATGGGCGAGCTACGGCACTTCAACCTTCCGGACGTGGGCGAGGGCCTGACCGAGGCGGAGATCCTCACCTGGCGGGTACGGCCCGGGGACACGGTAGCCATCAACCAGATCCTGATCGAGATCGAGACCGCGAAGGCGGCGGTCGAGCTGCCCAGCCCGTTTGCGGGCCGCGTCGCCGAGCTGCTGGTGGCCGAGGGCGACACGGTGCCCGTCGGCACGCCGCTGATCGCCGTCGCCGTCAGCGTCGACTCCGCCGAGATGGACGCCACTTCGGCCGGACCGGCCACGTCGGTCGAGCCGGCCACCGCGCCCGTCGGGCTGGCCGCGTCCCGCGCGTCCGCGCCGGTCGGGGCGGTCGAGCTGGCCGCTGCCGACCCGGCCGAAGACCGCGCGGAGCTCGTCGGCGCCGGCTCGCACCGCGCGCCCGCCCTGGTCGGCTACGGCTTCACCCCGGGTGGGGAAGCCGGCCCCGGTGAGCAGCGCGCCCACCGGCCCCGGCCGTCGGTCGCGCCCGGCGGCAACGCGGTGCAGGCCACACCGCCGGCCCGGCGGCTGGCCCGTGACCTCGGCGTCGACCTGGGTACGGTCGCCGGCACCGGCCCGGCGGGGGCGATCACCCGCGACGACATCAGGCGCGCTGTCGCGCCCGGCACGCCGACGCGCATCCCCGTCCGTGGCGTACGCCGATCGACCGCCGACGCGATGACCCAGGTGGCGGCCACCGTGCCGCACGTGACCACCTGGGTGCAGACCGACGTCACCGCGACCGTCGAGGCGGTGGCCCGGCTGCGCGAGATGCCCGAGTTCCAGCAGCGGCGGGTCAGCCCTCTCCTGTTCGTGGCGAGGGCCCTGCTGCTCGCTGTGGAGCGGCGACCAATGATCAACGCCTGGTGGGACGAGCCCGCCCGGGAGATCGTCCTGCGCGACCACGTCCACCTCGGCATCGCCGTGGCGACCGAGCGCGGGCTGCTCGTACCCAAGGTGAAGGACGCCCACGCGCTGCGGCTGCCGGCGCTCGCCGCGGCGATCGAGAACCAGGTGGACACCGCGCGCGCCGGGCGGTCCACCCCCTCCGACCTGACCGGCGGCACCATCACCATCACCAACACCGGAGTGTTCGGAGTGGACGGTGGCACGCCCCTCACCAACGTCGGTGAGTCGGCGATCCTCGCGGTGGGCCAGATCCGCGACATGCCGTGGGTGCACGAGGGCGCGCTCGCCGTACGCAAGGTCACCACGTTGGCGCTCTCATTCGACCACCGCGTGGTCGACGGCGACCTCGCCTCCGGTGTGCTGCGCGACGTCGCCGACCTGCTCGCCGACCCGGTCCGGATGCTGGCCCGGTGTTGACCGTGAGCGGGCCGACGCGGTGGCTGCGGGTCGAACCCCGCTACGGCGGGCCGCCCGGTGCGGGCAACGGCGGCTGGACGTGCGGTCTGGTCGCCGCCGCCCTGCCCGCGCCGCCGCCGGTGCCGGAGGTGACGCTGCACAGCCCCGCCCCGCTACACGTGCCGCTGGCGTTACGCGGGGGCACCTCGGGAGCCGTCCTGCACACCTCGGGTGGCCGGCTGGTCGCCACTGTCGTACCCAGGGGGGAGGACATCCCCGCGGTGCCGCCGGCCCCCCTCGACGCCGCCGACGGGTGGGTGGCCCGGCACGGGGCGCACCACCTGCCCACCTGCTTCGTCTGCGGCCCCCGGCGTCCGGACGGCCTGCGGATCCGGCCCCGGCGGACGCCAGACGGCGGTATCGCCGCCACCGTGGTGCTGCCGGTCGACGGGGTGCCGGCCCGGCTCGCCGTGTGGGCGGCGCTGGACTGCCCGGGCGGGTGGACCGTGATCAAGGCTGGTCGGACCCACCTGTTGGGTCGGCTGGCGGTCGTCGTCGACCGTCTGCCCGGGGCCGGCGACGTGTGCCTCGTGGTCGGCCGGGCCGTCCGCGTCGAGGGTCGCAAGGCGTTGGTGCGCACCACGCTGTACGGCGCCGACGGAGCGGTGGCCGCCCGTGCGGAGGCCACCTGGGTGTCGGTCGGGCGGTGAGGCCCGCACCGCACGCACAGAGATGCGACTCCGCCCGGCCGACCCGAATCATGACTCAGGAACGAGCGAATTCCGTAAATGCCGAAACGGCGGGGGCGGACGCAGTGCACAACTGTCCTCGGAAGGGAGAACGACAGCGATGAGCGGCAGAACCGTCGTGGAGTTCTGGCTCCATTACTACAACACGCCACATTTCCTGGATCAGACCCGGGAAATGGCGGCAAGCTTCAACGCCCGGCATCCCGAGTACGAGGTCGTCGTCACCGGACACGACTTCCACGACCTGCCGCGGGTGGTGGCCGAGGCCGCCGACCGGGGTGTCGCGCCGGCGGTGGCCCAGATCTACCTCACCGCCACCCAGGAGGCACGTGACATGGTGGACACGGCGGGTCAGCCGCTGTTCACCTCGGTCACCCGCGCGATCGCCGGCCGGCGGGAGATCCTGGGCGAGGCGGTAGTGCTCGACGACGTCCTGCCGCGGGTCCGCGACTTCTACACGGTCGACGGTGATCTCGCCTCGATGCCGACCCTGGCGTCCACCGCCCTGCTGTACGCCAACACCACGATGCTCGCCGCCGCAGGCGTCACCTCCGTCCCGTCCACCTGGGCCGAGGTGGCGGCGGCGTGCAAGTCGGTGGCCGCCCTGCCCGACGGCCCGGAGTACGCCATCACCTGGCCCAACCACGGCTGGATCTTCCAACAGGCGATCGCCCAGCAGGGCGGCCTGTTGGCCGACCACGACAACGGCCGGTCCGGACGGGCCCGCACGGTCGACCTGTCCTCCCCGGAGATGCTCGCGTTCGTCGGCTGGTGGCGACAGCTGCACCGGGACGGCTACTTCCTCTACACCGAGGACATGGACCCGAGCACCTGCTGGGGTGGCACCTTCATGGCGTTCGCCGAGCAGCGGGCCGCGCTCACCGTCAGCTCCTCGGTGGCCGCGCCGCACCTGGTGCAAGCCGGCCGGGACGGTGGCTTCGACGTGGTTGCCGCCCGACTGCCGCACAACGAGGCGGCGCCGTACGTGGGCAACCTGATCGGCGGGGACTCCCTCTGGCTCACCGCAGGCCTCGACCCGGCGGTGCAGGACGGCGCCCTGGCGTTCATGCAGTACCTCAACAGCCCGCGCAACGCGGCCGACCGGCACCGGGTCAGCGGCTACCTGCCGATCACCCTCAGCGCTGTGGACCTGCTGGAGCGGGAGGGCTGGTTCGCGCAGAACCCGCACGCCCGCGTCGGTGTCGACCAGCTCGCCGCGTCCGGGTCTTCGCCGGCCGCCCGGGGCGCGCTCTTCGGCGACTTCGGCGGCATGCAGGACGTGAACGCGCGAGCCATGCACGACGTGCTCCTGCACGACGCCGACCCGGCCGAGCGCTTCACCCAGGCGACCGAGGAGGCGCAGCGACTCCTCGACGAGTACAACGCCCACTGCGTCGCCGCCGACGGCACCCGCCGCAACCCGCCCTGCCTGCGCGTCTCCTGATCTCCACCCACCGGTCGCCCCCGGCGGGCCCCCCCCCCCGGCCCCCCCAGGGGGGGGTGGGGGAAAAAAAAAAAACCACCCCCACCCCCATGCCCCCCCCCCCCCCCCCCCCGCCCCCCCCCCCCCCCCCCCCCCCCCCCCCCCCCGCCCCCCCCCCCCCCCCCCCGCCCCCCCCCCCCCCCCCCCCCCCCCCCCCCCCCGACTGTGCTCCCAGCACCCGCGCCGCGGCGCGCGGCGCGGGTGAGGTGGGTTCAGGCGAGGGTAGGCAGATCGGGGCGTAGTGCTGCCGCTCCGCCGAGATAGACGTGCAGGAGGCCGTCGCGCGGGCGGTCGGTGTGCACGTGTGCCAGCAGCCGGATGATCCGGGGCGGGGCATCGGGTACGCCGATCTCGGTGGCGCACAGCAGGGGCACGTCGTGCAGGCCCATCCGGCGGGCAGCCGTGGCCGGAAAGGCGGTGCGCAGGTCCGGAGTGACGGTGAACAGGACGCTGATCAGGTCGTCCCCGGTCAGCCCGTTGCGTTCGAGGACTGCGGTGAGCAGCTCGACGGTGGCCTGCGCGATGTCATCAGGGCTGTCGCGGGGCACCTGCACGGCGCCGCGTAGCGCCCGTACCGTCGGCCTGGTCTCGGGTCCGGTCGGACCGCTGCGGCGCGCGGACACGGATTCTCCTCTCCACGCCGGCCGTTGCACGCCGGCGTCGCCAGGGGCCGTCAGGACGGCGCCCGGCTCCGAGCGGAACCGGGCGCCGTGACGGGCGGGATCGAGGCGGTCAGTCGCCGACGGTGAACTGGCCGGGAGTGCGGCCGGCTCCGGCCGGGCCCCGGTACGCCTGGGCGATGTTCAGCCACTGGTCGGCGTCCGGTCCGCTGGCCACCAGGGACAGGTCCTGGCGGTGCCGCCGGCGGGTCACCAGGAGGCAGAAGTCCGCGGCGGGCCCGCTGATCCGCTGCTCCGCGTCGGCGGGCCCGAACTCCCACTGCTGCCCGGACGGGCCGGTGAGCGACCAGTGGAACTGCACGTCCGGCGTGGACAGGCCGCGGGCCTGGTAGCCGAAGTCCCACGTGCGGACGGCGAATCCGACGAGGTGACCGATCCGGTCGGTGTACTGCCGACGTACCGCCAGAGCGTCGGCGATGTCCTGGCCGTGACCGAACAGCTCCATCATGCCGGCGGCGGCCAGCACCGGGGCCGGCAGTGGCCGGACCAGCCAGGGCACCATCTCACCGGCCGGCACCGCGGCGAGTGCCTTTTCGGCGGTGGCGCGTTCGGCACGCCACCGGTCGAGCAGGGTCGCCGGTGGCTCGGCGAGGTACGGCGCCATCGCGGCGTCGACGTTGGCGTCGAAGTCGCTGCTGAGGCGGGCGGTCATCGCCCGGAAGACCTCGGGCTCGGCCGCCGCCGTCCCCGCGAGTCGGAACGTCGCCGCGAGGTGGGCGATCTGGTGGGCGATGGTCCAGCCGGGGGCGGGGGTGGGGCGCGACCATTCGGCCGGGTCGAGGTCGGCGACGAGACGGTCGATGTCGTCGCCTTCGGCCGTGAGGTCGGAAATGACGTCCTGCTGGGTCACGGGTCGGTCCTTCCGCTCGTCGGGCAGGGACGGTGGCCTCGGCGGGTCGGTCCGGTCGAGGCCACCCGGCCCGTCACAGATAGAGGGTGTTGGGTTCCAGGCCGCAGGCGATCCGCCCGTACAGCTCGAGGTTGGTGTTGGGGTGCATGATGGCGTGCAGGTTGAGGGTCTGCACGTCCCTTTCGATGCGCTGGATCGGCACCGTGTTGTAGATCGACGAGCCGCCGCTGGCCGTGTTCAGGATGTCCACGGCCTCCTTGGTCCGCTGGCACGTCGCACCCAGGTCGAGCCGGGTACGGGCGCGCTCCTCCAGCGTCCACTGCTCGGACCGGGCGGCCTTGCCGTCCAGCCGGTCCGCCGCCCGGTAGGCGTGGAATTCGGCCTCGTCGAGTTTGGTCGTCGCCTCCGCTACCTGAAGGTGCGTCAGCGGCGCCTCCGCCTGACTTTCGTAGCTGGTGTAGGTGATCTTGCGGCCGGGCAGTCGCTCGAAGAAGGCGTCCCGTGCGGCGCGGCCGAGGCCCAACGCGGTGGCCCCGATGGTGGTGCAGGCGGTCGGCATGAACGGCGCCTGGAAGACCGGCGAGGAGGCGTTGAGGACCGACCGGTGGACGCCCTGCAGGACCGGGCCCATCGGTAGTACGCGCGCCTGCGGCACGAAGAGGTCCTTCGCCACGGTGGTCACGCTGCCCGAGCCGCGCAGACCGGCCGTGTGCCAGTCGTCGATGATCTCCAGCTCGGAGATCGGCACGGCAACCATGATCGGCTCGTACTCGCCGTTCGGGTGGGCCAGGACCGCCGCGTTGGTGTTCCACGAGCTCTGCTGGACGCCGCTGTTGAACGACCACTTGCCGTTGAGGACGATGCCGCCGTCGGCGGGTACGCCGACCGCGGACGGACTGAGGATGCCGCTGATCCGCACGTCCGGCACGGAGAAGATCTCGTCCTGCACCTCGTCGGGGAACAGGCCGGCCATCCAGGTGCTGATCGCCCAGACTGACAGGGTCCAGGACGTCGAGCCGTCGCCCCGGGCGATCTCGGCGATCACCTCCACGACGGTGCGCATGTCCGACTCGTAGCCGCCGTAGCGGGTGGGCACCCGCATCCGCAGCAGGCCGGCGTCGGTCAACGCCTCGATCGTGGTGTCGTGCAGGCGGCGGTTCTCCTCCTGCCAGAGGGCGTTCTTCTGAAGCAGCGGCGCAAGCTCGGCGGCGCGGCGCACGAGCTCCGCCCGGGGCGGGGCGTTGGTGAGATCCACAGAATGCTCCTTCGGGTCACGGCGTGGGCAGGACATGGTGCGGCGCGTCGATCGGCGGGCGGGACGGGTTTCGCGGGGAAGACGTGTGGCGGAGGAACCCGTGCCGGCCGGTGCGCGCCGATCCGCATCACGACCTTGGCACCGGGCCTGTTCCCGCCGCACCTTCCGACGTGCGGACGTGCCGGTGCGGTGCCGGTCGTCGACGATCGCGCTGGTCGCGGGTGGACGCACCGGCTGTGGACACGGCGACAGGGGGTACGACGGCGGGTGGCTGCGCGACCGTGGCCCGACGCCTGACGAACGCGGCGAGCACGGCGGCGCACAGCAGGACGACGGCGACCAGGGTGAGCGTCGCCCGCGCCGCCGGCAGGAAGGCGTCGGCGAACGCGTCCGCCGCCGCCGTCGAGAACCGCTGTGCCGGGCCGGCGGCGAGACCGGGCGGCGGACTCACCCCACCGTGCTGGCCCGCGCCCAGATTCAGTCCGTGCGCGGCGGCCCGTTCGAAGCCGTCCACGAAGGCGGGACGCAACTCCGGCGGCAGTTGCTCGGCGCGGGCGGTGACGCTGGCGTGCAGTCCGTCGACCAGCCGGTGCTGGAGCAGCGCGCCGGCGACCGCGGCACCGAGCACCCCGCCCACCTGACGCGCGGTGTTGAGCACGCCGGACGCCGCCCCGCCCAGCACTTGTGGTACGGCCCGCATCGCCTCGGTCGTGGTGGGTGCGATGGCCGCCCCCATCCCGACCCCCACCAGCATCAGCGGTAGCACGAACGTCGCCGGGGTGGCGTCCGTCCCCGGGACGACGGCCACCGCGAACACCCCGGCCGCGAACGCCGCCAGCCCGACCATCAGCAGGAGCCGACCGCCGACCCGGTCGGTGAGGCGACCGGCGACGGGGGCCACGGCGCTGAGTGTCAGCGTCCACGGCAGCGCGGTGACCCCGGCCAGCAGCGGGCTCATGCCGAGCAACGTCTGGGTCTCGATGACGAAGACCAGCAGGAAGCCGTAGAGCGCGAACGACGTGCTCATTGTGATGACGACCGCGACGGTGAAGGTACGGTCGCCGAACAGTCGGGTCGGCACCAGCGGTGCGCGGTGCCGGCGTTCCCAGCCGACGAAGACGAGCAGCATCACCACGCCGGCGACCAGGATCATCGGCACCGTCACGGCGCCGATCGCCGGACCCCAACTCAGTCGTTCGCCCTCGACCAGCGCGTAGGCGACGGCGACCAGACCGGCCGTGGCGAGCAGCACGCCGACCGGGTCGAAGCCGGACGGGCGGGGTGATCGCAGATCCGGCACCAGCCGTAGCGTGGCCACCACCCCGGCGACGCCGAGCGGAATGTTGATCAGGAAGATCCAGCGCCAGCCGAGGTCGGTCAGGAGCAGCCCGCCCAGCGTGGGTCCGCTGACCGCCGCCAGCCCGGCCACGGCGGTGAAGATGCCGAACGCGGCTCCCCGCCGGGCCGGCGGAAAGATAGCGGAGATGAGCACCAGCGCCTGGGGCAGCAGGGTGGCCGCCGCGAGACCCTGCACGGCCCGGGCGGCGATCAGCTCACCCGGGGTCCGCGCCGCCCCACACAGCAGGGAGGCCACCGCGAATCCGGCGAGTCCGGCGACGAACACCCGGCGCGGGCCCAGCAGGTCACCCAACCGGCCGGCGACGATGAGCAACGACGCCAGCGCCAGGAGGTAGGCGTTCAACACCCAGAGGATCTCGTCGATGCCGGTGTCGAGATCGCGCATGATCTGCGGTGCTGCGGTGTTGACGATGCTCGTGTCGAGCAGGATGAGGAAGTTGCCCAGGCACAGCACCGCCAGCGCGACCCACGGATTGCGCCGCGCGGCGGGCTCGCTCACCGGCCGGCCTCCTCGACCCGTGCCTCGGACACGGCGACCAGATCGGCGCGGAGCCGCAGCCCGACCTGCCGAGCGGCGGCCAGGCTCGCCCAGGACGTCAGGTCGATAAGCGTGGCGTCGGCCGGCTGCTGTTGCCGGAACGCCTCGACCTCCCGTTCGGTGACCCGATACGAGGCGAGCGCCGTCAACAGGGCCAACTCGCCGGCGGCCCGGTCGCCAGGTGGAAGCTCGGCGACAGCCTCGGTGATCCGGTGCCGTTCAGTTGGGCCGGGCGGCGCGGTGCCCCGGACCAGGTGGGTGAGCACCAGCGAGCGGACCCGGACCGGCACGCTGCGTTCTCCCGCCGCGTCGATCGCCGCCGTCCGGGCCACCGCGTCGGCGATGGTGGCGTGCCCGTCCGCCCACGCAAGGTCGGGTGGCGAGGCTTCCGGCGGCAGCGGCGGCAGAACGGTGCCGGGCACGACCCTCCGGCGGGCGAGCGGGCCGAGGAGCCGGGCGGCCATCCGGCGCGAGCGGTCCGCGCCGAGCCGGCGCATCGGCGCGGGCACCGGCGAGTCCGGCAGGAAGATGTTCACCATCCGGTTGAGATAGTGGAACGCGACGGCGACGCCGATCAGCTCCGCCGCGTCGGCCGGCGCGAACGGCGGGGTGGGGCGACCCTCGATCTGGCCGCTGGCCCGCGCCCACCGGGCCAGTGCCCTCGTCCCGGCGTCGGGGAGGTCGTCGATCCGGTCCGCCGCCAAGACCGCGGCGTCGCGGTCCGTTCCGGCCAGTCCGGTCAGTGCCGCGCCGTGTACGTCCACGCAGTACGGGCAGGCGTTGCCGACCGACACCGCCGCCGCGACGAGTTCCTTGGTCGCGCGGCTGACGGTCCCCTGGGCGAGCAGTGTCTCGCGCAGCAGGGACCAGCACGCGGCGAGCACGTCCGGTGCGGCGGCGTGCAGCGCGACAGGTGTGGCAAGCATGCCGAAATCCCGCTCCATCTGCCGGTACACAGTGCGCACGAGGCCGGTGGCCGCGTGCGGTGGCACCGGGGCGACGTAGCGGATCTGCCTCATCGCAGCGCCCCGAGTCGCCCGAGCGATCAGTAGAGCCATGGCGGTCCTCTCCTGTGCGGCGCGGGGGGGGGAAGGCGCCGGACCGGCGCCCCCGGGGGGGGGGGCGGGGGGGCCAGGGGCGAGGGGCGAGGGGCGAGGGGC
>NZ_JBNCNZ010000014.1:140599-174803 GCF_049847245.1 Micromonospora sp. DT68 | reverse complement strand
GTCGAGAGACCACTGCCGTCCCGGCCGACCGTCGGCAATCGCGTCACCACCACGCTCGGCGACCAACCGGACCAGCCTGCGGAACTGGGCGGGCTGCAGCCCGGTGAACGGAAAGATCCACTTCTGGCGAGCCGCCGAGATCACCTGCACCCCAAGATGATCCACCATGGACCGACCACCAAGTTACGAGACGTCCCTTAATCACGTACTGCTCAAACCGCACCCCGTCCGGCAACTCCACATCCGCGATGCTCAACCGGGCCCGCCGGCTACCGTCCACCACCCGCTCACCGTGAATCGTCCACCGCGTCAACCCGACGTCCTGTCCCTCCACCATCCGGCCAGTATCCGACCAACGGCACGGAACCCGCCCCGCACGGCACTCCGCCGATTCAGTTCCGTGCGTGACGACCCCCGTCGGGGGGATGCGGTCTCAAGCTGTCGGCCGCTGCCAACTGGTGGCGATCCGCGTCGACGAGCAGGTGCGGAGCGTCGTCGGTTCACGTTCGCAGTCAACCCGCGTCTGCGCTCGCGCTGCCTTCTTGCTGCCTCGCTGCTGCTCGACGTCTCGCTTACAAGCTCTGGGCGCTTCGTCCGGGATGGTCCGTCCGCGTCTGCGACCTCGGGCGGCTGTCTGTGCTTGGCCGCCGCCGGCTGTCCTCATCTCGGCTGGTTGCTGGCGACAGCGGTTATGGGAAGGCGCGAGTCGCCCATCGAATCCTAGAGTGGCTCCATGTCGGGCCGTCGGGAACGTATACGTCGAGAGTTGGGCGGCTTCCTCAAGGAGTATGGCCGCAGCTCTCGATCTCGCAACGGGATGGATCCCAACGATCGCCAGTACAGCCGCAAACTGGAAACCCAGATCAAGCGGATGCGTCCTGAGGACCTCGACCGCCTGATGCGGGACGACGACAACGACCAGTAGCCGCCGACTGTCAGCTTGGGAATCGGGTTGAGCAGGTGCCACAGGGCGTGGGGACTGCTGGCGACGGAGGATACGGACCTGCCCGCCGGCCATCCAGACGGGGCTCCGCTGGCCGATGTTGACCGCTGCATCGGGCACGGATCGGGCACGACCGGCCTGCGGCTTAGCAGTAGCTGGCCTTAACCGCTAAGCCGCTAGGCGGCTTAATTCAGCTATCAGGCGGGCGGCTTTCCTCGGTTGGCAAGGCATCCGGCAGTCGGTTGTACGACATCCGGGCGCGATGCCCATGGGGCCGCGAAGCGTCCATACCCTCGGTAAGGTGGCTCCGCCGGAAGGATGGTGCCGCTTTGAACGTGCTTGACCTTATAGGTCACATTGCCGACATATCGGCACTACCAGTCGCTCTGACCGGATTTGGAATCACTTATTACCAAATCACGAAAACGCGAGAGGCTGCAGAATCCGCCGGGCCAGCGACGTGCAGACCTGGATCAACGAGGTCGGGCGGACCTGCCAGTGCTGCGCCCAGGGCAAGGACGAGCGGCGCAAGCCCGCCCAGCGTCGCTGCTGTGCCCTCGGCCGGTGCTGCCGGGATCTGCCCTCGGCAACCAGCGTCACGCACCTGCGGACCGTGCTCCGGACGCTGCTGTCCCAGGCGATCACCGAAGGGCTGATCACCCGCAACGTCGCGTCCCTGGTGAAGCTGCCACCGGTACGCAAGCGCAAGCGCAAGGCGTGGACGAGCGACGAGGCGCGGCGCTTCCTGGAGTCGGCCCGCGCCGACGACGACCCGCTCTACGCCGCGTACGTCCTGGTCCTGGTGCTCGGTCTGCGCAAGGGTGAGATGTTGGGGCTCACCTGGGCGGACGTCGACCTCGACGCGGGGGAGTTGACCATCGATCGGCAACTTCAGCGGGTCGGCGCCGAGTTGCTGCACCGGGAGACGAAGACGGCAGCCTCGGACGCCACCCTGCCGCTGCCGGACATCTGCACCGTGGCCCTCGGCCGCCGCCGCGTCGCCCAGACCGCCGCCCGGGATGCCGCCGGTCCGGCCTGGCAGCCGTCCGACCTGATCTTCACCACCCGCTACGGGCGGCCGGTCGAGCCGCGCAACTTCAACCGCTTCTGGGACCGCCGCTGTGACGCGGCCGGCGTTCGGCGGATTACCGTCAGGGATGCCCGGCGGACCTGCGCCTCGCTCCTGGCGGACCTGGACGTGCACCCCCGGGTGGCGATGCAGATCCTCCGGCACGCTCAGTTCGCCATCACCATGGAGATCTACACGGTGGTGTCCTCGGCGGCGACTCTCGACGCGCTCAAGCGACTTGGCCAGACGCTCGACCAATGACCGCCGCGCCGCCGGTTCCGGTCCGGTCCGCTATCGGTCGCCGTAGTGGTACCGGCAGGCGATGATTTCGACGTCGTCCTTGGTGATCCGATACACCAGTCGGTGTTCGCGATCGATTCGGCGGGACCAGAAGCCGGACAGCTCTCCCCGAAGGGGCTCCGGCTTGCCGATGCCCTCGTATCCGTTGCGCATCACGTCCGCGATGAGTTCGTTGATGCGCTTGACGAGCTTCCGATCCGTGTGGCTGAGGTACTGGTTCCACGCCGTCGCGGTGAAAACCAGCCTCACGCGACGTCCCGCACGGTGGCCGGGTCGACCAGATCGCGATCGGCCGCATCGCCCTTCTCCAACTCCGCCATCGACCGGCGCAGCGCGGCGGCGTTGCTCGGGCTACGCAGGAGGTACTCGGTCTCCTTCATCGACTCGTACTCGGCAAGCGGCACGATCACCACCGGCTCGTGGCCGGACCGGGTCACCACCACTTCCTCCGCGTCGTTGATGACGCTGTCGAGTTCGGCGGCCAGGTTCTGCCGTAGCTGGGTGAAGTTGACGGTCCGCATGACCACCTCCATAGCAAGTACAGAAAACTGTACCTTAGGTGGGCCCGCAGCATCATGCATGCACGCATCGCCTGCTACTGCTGTACTTCGCTGCTGTACGGGCCATGCCACCAAGGCGAGAGACCCGTGGGTTACGTCCACGGAAGTGGTGTACGACTTGCCCGTGATGGGCGTGTTGCGTAGATAGGAGACGGCCACCGCGCGATCCTTCGAGACGGCTAAGTCCGAGTGAAGGAGAGTGATGCGCGATGGCCGCATCTGAGAGTGTGAACCCTGTTGAGCTGCTGTGCGAGCAGATAGTGGGCGCGTCGCCGGATGTGTTGCAGGCGATGATCAAGACGTTCGCGCAGGCGGTGATGTCCGCCGAGGCGGACGCGATCTGCGGCGCCGCGTATGGGCAGCGCAGTGACGAGCGGGTCAACTCCCGCAACGGTTACCGGCCGAGAGAGTGGGACACCCGGGCCGGCACGATCGACCTGGCGATCCCCAAGCTGCGCCACGGTTCCTACTTCCCGGACTGGCTGCTGACGCATCGGCGGCGGGCCGAGCAGGCCCTGGTGTCGGTGGTGGCCACGAGCTATCTGCTGGGGGTGTCGACGCGGCGGGTGGAGAAGCTGGTGGAGCAGCTCGGGATCCGGCAGTTGTCGAAGTCGCAGGTCTCGGAGATGGCCGCCCATTTGGACGCGCAGGTCGAGGCGTTCCGCAACCGGCCCCTCGACTCGGGCCATTACACGTTCGTGTGGATGGACGCGCTGACGATGAAGGTCCGCGAAGCCGGCCGCACCGTCAACGTCCACGCCCTGATCGCGGTCGGGGTCAACGCCGACGGCCAACGCGAAGTGTTGGGCCTGGACGTCGCCTCCGACGAGGACGGCGCCGGCTGGCTGGCGTTCCTGCGGTCGCTGACCGCCCGCGGCCTGACCGGCGTGCGTCTGGTCATCTCCGACGCCCACGCCGGCCTCGTGGCCGCCATCGGCGCGGCCCTGCCCGGGGCGTCGTGGCAACGGTGCCGCACCCACTACCTGCGCAACCTGCTGACCAAAGTGCCGAAGTCGGCGCAGCCGTGGATCGCCACCCTGGTCCGCACGATCTTCGACCAGCCCGACGCCGACGCCGTCCGAGCCCAGTTCCAACGGGTCGTTGCCACGATCGAAGCGAAGTTCCCCACCGCCGCCGAGCACCTCGACGCCGCCCACGACGACCTGCTGGCCTTCACCGGGTTCCCACGGGAGATCTGGCGCCAGATCTGGTCCAACAACCCGCAAGAGCGGCTGAACAAGGAAATCCGCCGGCGCACCGACGTCGTCGGGATCTTCCCCAACCGGGCAGCGATCATCCGACTCGTCGGCGCCGTCCTGGCCGAGCAGACCGACGAATGGACCGAAGGCCGCCGCTACATGGGCCTGGACCTACTCGCCAAAGCCCGCATGGTCACGATCAACACCGATCAACACGACACCAACCAGACAGAACCCGCCCCGATCGCCGCATAACATCAGACCGGATCCCGCGATGGCCGTCTCCTACACCACTCGCGCGGACGTGACCGACCCGTGAAGGGCTCGTTGGCCTGCTGAAGAGTGGGCCGCCAGGGACTCGAACCCTGAACCTATGGATTAAAAGTCCACAGCTCTGCCATTGAGCTAGCGGCCCGCGCGCTCAGGTTACCGGACGGTTCCTGCCGACGGCTCTCGGCTTCCGGTCGACCGTCGATGCCTGTGGCTGGCCGGCACCCACCCGCACCCTGATCGGGTGGCGTCCGGCGTGCTGGAGCCGTCAGTGCCCTCTATCACGGTGGCCGGGCCCAAGCCGGCACGCGGAGTGGATCAAGCAGTTGACCCATGCATGGCTGAGCGCGGCTGGGGAACTGGAACGTGCATGAGGTCGAGCAGTCCCCCGGCCGTTGCGGCGTCCGGGGAGGAGGTCGGGCCGGACGGCGTACGTCAGCCGGGCGGTGAGGTGCACGCCTGGTTGCCCGGCCAGAACCAGACCGTCTGCGGCCTGGCCCTGAGTCGGACCCGGCTGCGTCGCTTCCCACATGTGCGCTTCGACTATTCGGGCACCGACGTGCTTACCGAGGTCGACGCGGTGGGCTGGATCTGCCCGCGCTGCCTGGCGGCCACGGCTGGCCGGCGTGCCAAGGAGAAGCACGGCTGGGTGCGGAACTCCCCTCGGCCTTGATCAACTCGGCTTCCTGGAAGAAGCGGTATCCCGCTGGGCGGGACACACCGGTTTCCAGGAAATCGAGTCGATCAAGTTGCAGGCGCGCGCCGGGCGGCTGCGGTTGAGCTGCTGCTGGACGGGTACGGGGTCGGACATGCGGATCGTGGTGGTGGGGGCGAGCGGCAACGTCGGTACGGCGGTACTGCGTCGGCTGCGCCGGGAGCGGGGCGTCGAGCTGGTCGGGGTGGCCCGGCGGTTGCCCGGCCCGGACGCCGGCACGCCGTACGACCAGGTGGAGTGGCACTCGTGTGACATCGGCGCGCCGGGCGCGGTGGGGCAGTTGGCCGAGGTGTTCGCCGGTGCGGACGCGGTGGTGCACCTGGCCTGGCAGATTCAGCCCAGTCACGACCAGCGGGTGCTGCGCCGGACGAACGTCGACGGCAGTAGGGCGGTCTTCGAGGCGCTGGTCCGGGCGGGGGTTCCGGCTCTGGTGTACGCGTCGTCGGTCGGCACCTACGCGCCCGGCCCGAAGGACCACCCGATCAGCGAGCGCTGGCCGGCGACCGGGGTGCCCGGCTCGTCGTACAGCGAGCACAAGGCGGAGGTCGAGGCGCTGCTGGACGGGATCGAGCGGGAGCATCCGGCGCTGAGGGTGGTCCGGCTGCGACCAGGCCTGATCTTCCAGCGGGACGCCGGTACGGAGATCACCCGCTACTTCCTCGGCCCGTTCGCGCCGGTACGGCTGTTGCGCTTCGGCCGGATCCCGCTGGTACCCGCCAACCGGCGGCTGCGGATGCAGGCGGTGCATGCCGACGATGTGGCTGACGCGTACGCCAGGGCGGTTCTGGGTGATGCGCGCGGCGCCTTCAATGTCGCTGCGGACCCGGTGCTGACTCCGGAGCTGGTGGCCCGGCACTTCCACGGCTGGACCGTGCCGGTAGCGGCGCCGGTGCTGCGGGTGGCGGCGGCGCTGACCTGGCGGGCGCGGCTGCAACCGGTCGACGCGGGCTGGGTGGAGCTGGGCCTGAACGCGCCGCTGATGTCCAGCGAGCGCGCGGAGACCGAGCTGGGCTGGCAGCCCAAGATCGATGCGCTCACCGCGCTGAAGGAACTGCTCATGGGGATGGCCGGTGGTGACCACACCGCCAGCCCGCCGCTGTCCGGAGCCCACGACCTGCCGGGCCGTCCCGCCGGCCTGCTGCGGGCCCGCACGGCAGGCCAAGGCAACCCCTACTGATCGACCAGCCTGCCGCCAAGGCCAGCTTTCGCCGCACGACCAGCCCTGCCGCACGAACAGCCTCACCACGCCCGCCAGCCCGCCGCACGACCAGCATCGCCGCCCGGCGCGCGGCCAGCCTCAGCCGCGGTCAGGTGAGCTTCGAACCCGTCACCGTGGGGTTGCGGGCACCCAGGAAGAAGATGCCCGGATAGCCGCTGGTTTCGAACTTGCCGCTCGGGTTGCGGCGTAGCGTCGAGTTTTCGATCTTCATGGTGCCGGTGCGGTTGTTGCTCACGAAGAAGATCGCGCCGCCGCCCTCGTTGGCCTTGTTGTTCTCGATGATCGTGCCGGCGATCCGTACGGTGAACTCGTTGCCGTCGCAGTAGATCGAGCCGCCGCTGCCCCCGCCGGGCGTACCGGACTTGGCCGGGTTGGCGCCGTTGCCGATGGCCTCGTTGCGGCTCAGCACGCTGTTGAGCACCACCCACGACACGCCGATGCTGCTCAGCGCCCCTCCGTTCGAGCAGGAGCCGCCGTTGAAGGTGCTGCTCACGACGTACACCGGTTTGTTGTCGTACTGGCTGAGCACCCGGATGGCCGCGCCGCCCAGGTCGGGGCCGGTGCGGTCGCAGCGGTTGTCGACGAACCGCGAGTTGACGACCTTCAACCGCCCGCCGCGTACGAAGATGGCTCCACCGCCGCCACCCTCGGCCCTGTCGCCTGTGGAGTTGCCGTCGGCGAAGGTCAGGTTTTGCACTGTGAGCTGCGGGTGGTCCTGGTTCTGGCAGTGCGAGGTGGTCCAGCCTTGGGCGCCGTCGCAGGTGTTCATGTAGAGGATGCGCCGCTTCCCCTGGCCGCTCAGGGTGACCCGGCCGCCGCCGTCGAGCACGACCTTCGGCCCGTTGGCGTTGCGGACCTTCGCGGTGGCGGTCATCTTGATGGTCGCGGGTGCCGGTCCACAGTCGAACGCGATGACGCCGCCGGCCGCAACAGCTTTCACCACCGCCGCGGAGGTGCAGCTCGCCGGCGTGCCGGTGCCGATGGTCCGGGTCGGCTTCGAGGTGTCCACCGCGCGTGCCTCCGCAGGCACGGCGGCCTTGCCGTTCGGGTTGCCTGCGGCGAGCGGCTTCGCCGCAGGCTTCGGGCTCGCGCTGGCCCCCGGCCCGCCGAGACCGTCACGGCCCGTCGGTGCGACGTCCTGGTCGCCGGTCACCAGGCCCTCCGGCATGTCGGACGGCGACGCGGCCGGCGGCGCTGGCGTGTTGGACGCGCAGGCGGGCAGGGTTGCGGCGGTGACACCGAGGACCAGCAGGGCGGCAAGCGACGACAGGCGCACCCCGTGATGCTAGGAGCCGCGACGACGCCGGAGCGAATCCGCCGGGCCGGTTTAACCAGCTGCTAAAAGTCGGCGAACAGGTACGGCACCGCGCGGGGGAAGATCCCGCGCAGCTCGGCTGCGGCGTCCACAGGTACGTCGCCAAGCCCGCGCAACGGCAGCTCGGCGGGGTCCAGCACCCCGTATGCCAGGGCGGAGAGCCCGGCGGCGGTGAGCGTTGCCGTCGGCACCCGGGCGGTGTCGTCGGGCAGCAGCTCCAGCGCGCCGGTCGTGCCGTCCAGCAGGTGGTTGCCGGCCAGCCACCGGTCCCCGGTCAGCTCGATCCGGACCCGGCCTGGCCCGACGGACAGCCCGCTGAGCGCGTCCAGCGACAGCAGCCGTGCCATCGGGGCGGACGCGCCCGGCCGGCCCGCCCGCGCCTCGACGTGTACGTCCAGGTCGGTGCGCCACAGCTCCGGCAACTCGTCCGGCGGGACCTGGACGGTGACCCGGTCGACCTGGTCGATGTGCCTGGCGAAGAACTGCAACAGCAGCGTCCGGGCGAGCGGGTCGGCAACCAGCAGCTCGTTGCCGATGAGCGTGCCGCCGTGGCCGTCGATCCGGTACGTGAGCACGCCGGTTACCTCGCCGTCCACCCGGGCTGTGAGCAGCCAGTGCTCGTCGCGGTCGCGCAGGCCGACGTCCCGATAGTCCGGGAAGATCGAGAAGCCGTGCCGTTCCGTCAGGCAGCGTTCGGTGAACGCGCGCCACGCGGGATAGCCGGCGCGGATCCGCTCCCAGCCCACCTCGCCGGGCAGCTCGGCGCGGACCAGCGACCCCAGATCGGCCGGCGTGAACGCGACGGTGCGCGGCTTGGGCAGCCCGATGTAGCCGAACCGGGCGTAGAAGCTGGGCCGGAACGGGTAGAGCGCGGTGAGCTTGTGCCCCTCGTCGCGCATCTCGTCGAGGAGTTGGTGCAGCAGCCCTCGGACGTGCCCCTGCCGGCGGGCCAGCGGATGGGTGGCCACACCGGCGACGCCGGCCATCGACAGCACCGACCCGCGCAGGTTCTGCCGCATCGGGATGGCTGAGGCGGCAGCCAGCGTCTCGCCGTGCTCCTCGACGGCCAGCGTCGTGTTGCCCTGGTGGTAGGGCAGGTAGTCGCGGAACTCCTCGACCCGGGCGGCACCGAGCGGCGACGACTCGAAGGCGTACGCGGCCAGCGGGAAGCTGGTGGTGAGACGCTCGTCGGCCGTCACCCGTCGGATGGTCATCCGCCCATCCCAACCGGTGCCGCCACCCGCCGCAACCGGATTGCGCCCAGGTCAGCGGGTCGTGACGTCGGAGACCACGACCGTGACGTTGTCCGGGGCGCCGGCGTGGTGGGCGAGCTTCACCAACTGCTCGCCGCACTGCTGACGGTCGGCGTACATGCCGAGCGTCGCCGCGATCGCCTCGTCCTCGACGTAGTCGGAGAGCCCGTCGCTGCACAGCAGCAGCCGGTCGCCGGGAACGACTGTGAGCACACCGACCGCCGGTGGGGTGTCGGCACCCTGCACGGCCCGCGTCACCAGGGACCGCTGCGGGTGGTGCCGGGCCTGGTCGGGGGAGAGCGTGCCCTGGTCGACAAGTGCCTGCACGAATGTGTCGTCCCGGGTGAGCTGGGTCAACTCCCCGTCGCGCAGCAGATAGCAGCGGGAGTCACCGACCTGGGCCAGCACGAGCGTCTCGCCGGCCAGCAGCGCGGCGGTGAGCGTGGTGCCCATCCCCTCGCGGGCCGGGTCGACGGTGATGGCGGCGTGGATGCGCTGGTTGGCGGTGCTGACCACGGCACGCAGGGCGTCGGCGGCCCCGTCGGGGTCGGTGGGCGGGGCCAGCTCGTCCAGAATCCGGATCACGATCTCGCTCGCCACCTCACCCGCGGGCAGCCCGCCCATGCCGTCGGCGACGGCGATCAGGCGGTCACCGGCGAGGGCGGAGTCCTCGTTGTTGGTGCGAACCAGACCGATGTCGTTGAGGATGACCGAGCGGAGGATCAGCGTCATGGGGACAAGCTTGCCAAGAACACCCCGCCTTCGTCTCTACGCACTACTGCGTAGGGTGAAGAAATGATGCCGGTGTCCATGGTCGGGCGCGCCGGCGAGCTCGCCGAGCTCGACCGGGCATGGTCCGCGGTGGTGTCGCCGCGCCGGCCGGCGCCGAGCGTCGCGGTGCTCACCGGAGCGGCCGGGGTGGGCAAGAGTCTGCTGGTCGCAGCCGCCGTGGACGCTTTCACGCCGCGTCCCGCGCTGATCCTCTCCGGCGCAGCCCGGGTGCACGGCCCTGCGCCGTACGACTGGCTGGCCGCGGTACTCACCGGCCGGGACACCAGCCGGCTCGGCCTACCAGCGGACGCGTTGGCCTGGTTGGCCCAGCAGCCCACAGCACCCCGCGAGCGGTACGCGCCCGGCACCCTGCTCCGCCTCGCCGTGCGGACCGTCCAGTTGCTCGTCGGTGCCGGCCCGGCCGTACTGGTCGTGGACGACCTGCACGCGCTCGACCCGGCCAGCGTCAACCTGGTCGGTGAGTTGGCCACCGTGGCGGCCCTGCCCGCCCTGCTGGTGGTGGCGAGCCGACCGCCGGCCGACGCGGTGGCACCGGAGCTCACCCGCCGCGCGCTGGCCCGGCTCACAGGCGTCCGGGGCGCCGTCCGCCAGCACCTCGGCCCGCTGCGTCCGGCCGAGGTCGCCGAGATCCTGACCCAGGTGTACGCCGGCAGCCGTCCTTCCGGCCGGTTGGTCGCTTCGGTCTGGCGGTGCACCGGCGGCAACCCGTACGCGTTGACCGAGTTGCTTGCCGCGCACGCGGGAGAGGGGCCGGACGTGTTGCTGCGTCGGTTGCCCGGCCCGCGCCAGCCGACCCCACCTGTCGATCGGGTGGCGGATGCCGACCCGGTCGACGCGCTACCGGACGTGGAGTTGACCGCTCGGGAGGTCGAGGTGCTGGGCTGCCTCGTCGCCGGCATGTCCAACAAGCAGGTCGCGAAGGCGCTCGGCATCTCGGTGCGTACGGTCACCGTGCACGTGTCCAACCTGCTGCGCAAGACGGGCTCGGCGTCGCGTACCGAGGTGGCGCTCTGGGCCGTCCGCTCAGCGGCGCGGGTAGCGCAGTAGCAGGCTTGCGGTGACCTCCTCGTCGCCGATCGCCGTGTAGCTGTGTGGCACGTCGGAGACCCAGCGGAGGTGGCCGCCGGCCGAAGCGGTGAGCGGCGCGTCGGCCGGGCCGGCACGTAGCAGTCCGGCGAAGACGGTCAGGTGTTCGGTGACCCCTGGGTGGTGGGCGGGGGAGAGTTGCCCCGGCCCGGGGGCCACCCGGATCCGATACAGCTCGTAGGTCGCGTCGGAGTCGGTGAACACCTCCAGCAGGGTGGCGGTGACCGCGCTGCCGTGCACGGTGGGTACGCCTGCCGGCTCGGCGAGTACGGCGGTCAGCGGCACGCCGAGTTGTGCGGTGACCGCCCAGAGCGTCTCCAGGGTCGGGTTGCGGGTGCCGTGCTCCAGGCCGGAGAGCGTGGCCTTGCCGACGCCGGCGAGCCGGGCCAGCGCGGACAGCGAGATCCCCCGCTCCTCGCGCAGGGCGCGTACACGGCGGCCCACGACGGCGGGATCCACGTCGAGGCCCGGACGCCGGGCCGGTGGGTGCGGCATCCGCATATCGTGCTACAACTGTCGTTCCGTAAACGGAACAGGGGGCGGGAGTGGCCGGACGGGCTCAACCGTTGCTTGCCGGCGTGGTGACGGCGCTCGTCGGCTTCGCCAGCTCGTTCACCGTCGTGTTGGCCGGGCTCCGGGCGGTGGGCGCGTCGGACGCGCAGGCGTCCTCCGGCCTGCTGGCCCTCTGCGTGGCGAGCGGGCTCGCCGCTGTCTGGCTGGGCTTGCGCCACCGGATACCGATGAGCGTCGCCTGGTCGACCCCCGGCGCGGCGCTGCTGGTGGCGACCGGGCCGCAGCCGGGCGGGTGGCCGGTCGCGGTGGGCGCCTTCCTCGTGGCCGGCCTGCTGATCGTCGCGGCGGGTCTGTTTCCGCCACTTGGCCGGGCGGTGGCCGCCATCCCCAAGCCGGTGGCCGGCGCGATGCTCGCCGGTGTGCTGCTGCCGCTCTGCACCGCTCCGGTCCGCGCGCTTGTCGAACTGCCCGCGGTGGCCGGCCCGGTGGTGGCCGGCTGGCTGCTGCTGTACCGGTTCGCTCGCCGCTGGGCGGTGCCGGGCGCGCTGCTGGTGGCAGTGGCGGCGATAGCGCTCACCGCGCCGCCAGCAGGCCTGAGCGGGGTCACGCTCACCCCTACTGTCACCTTCACCGCGCCGGCCTGGAATGCGTCCGCGCTTGTCGGGCTCGCCCTTCCGCTGTTCCTTGTCACAATGGCCGCGCAGAACGTACCCGGCATGGCGGTGCTGGCCGGCTACGGCTACCGCCCGCCCTTCGGCGCCGCGCTGCGGACCACCGGCCTGGCCAGCCTCCTGGCCGCACCGGCCGGCGGGCACGCCGTGAACCTAGCGGCGATCACGGCCGCGCTGGCCGCCGGTCCGGACGCCCACCCGGATCCGGAGCGCCGCTGGGTCGCCTCGGTCACCGCTGGCGTCGGCCTGGCCCTGCTCGGGCTGGGCGCGGGGGTGGCCACCGCGCTGGTGTCGATCGCCCCGCCGATCCTCATCGAGGCGGTCGCCGGGCTGGCGCTGCTGGGAGCGCTTGCCACGGCGCTCGCCGCAGCGGTGGCCGATCCGGACACCCGGGAGGCCGCCGTGGTCACCTTCGTGGTGACCGCCTCGGGGGTGACGCTGATCGGTGTGGGCGGCGCGTTCTGGGGCCTGGTCGCCGGTTGCCTGATGCTGCTGCTGTTCCGCCGCAGGCCCGACCGGCCCGGTCCCTCGGAGAGACCCGCACCCGATCAGCGACCTGGCAGCGCCGAGGTCGAAGCCGCTCGGGACCAGGTCACTCCTCGGGTGGCAGGTCGGCCACGTCGACCGTGAGGCTCACCCGCCCGTCGGTGACGGCGGCGATCCGGTCGGCCGGGACGTACACGGCTCCGATATCTGCCGACTCCGTCGAGACCTTCAGGTAGCCGGTGTGCAGCAGTCGCGCCGCCAGGTCGGCCGGTACGTCCGGCTCCTCCACGGCGGTCGCCTCGATCAGCTCGTCCAGGCTGCTGCCCGGGTCGGCGGTCGGAGACTGCACTGTCACCGCGTTCGGGTCACCCCGTTGGACGAGGTCCACGGTCCCGATCTCGGTGCCGGCGACGTCGATCACCGGCATTCCGGTGGTGATCCGCGAGATGGTCGCCTGCTGCGCGTCCTGCTGGTCCATTTTTCAGCGGTTCCCGGGGCAGCGCGTCGCTAAACGCCGGTGCCGACCCGCTCGACTAGCGGTCAGCCGGGTAGCGACCGGCGGCGGGGCGGTGGGCCCGGAGAGCGTGATTACTCTGAGGCATAAATATGTCTCAGAGTAATCACCGTCAAATTCACTACCGCCTCCAGCGCCGGGGCGGCAACGGACGCCGACGGGCCGCGATGGGTCGACGGGCTGCGGCGGGCCTGCCCCACGGACCGCCCGCAGGTCGGCCCGGAGCTGCTTGACGGCGAGGCAAAGGCGTCGGCCGCCTCGACGCCGTCCCGCTCAGCCGTTCGGCAGGGTCCAGCTGCCGGGTGGACGCGGGGACAGCTCACGCCAGGCGTCGGAGCCGTCGAGCAGTGCCCGGATGGTGTCCTCGGCCTCGTCAGCACTGCCGTACTCGTAGAAACGGGAGATGCCCTCGGCGCCGCCGGCTCGCTGCTCGACGTGCCACCGGTCGGCGTCCACCCGCAGGAAGACGTCCCGTCGGGCCAGCCGCCCCCACTTCCCGTTCCACCAGTGCTTTCGCTGCTCCATGGCGGGACTCTATCGAACACACGTACGAGAAGATGCGGCCCCTGCGGGATTCCCGCAGGGGCCGATGTGCATCCGTTCGGGGTCAGCGCGGCGCCGGCGGTTCAGTGCGGCGGCCCAGCACGTCGTCAAGCGCCCCGCGCTGCTGGCCCGGCGTGGTGTGGCCGGCGGAGACCAGCGCGTCCCGGATCTCGGTGAGCAGCTTGACCTCCTCGCTCGGGGCCGAGGGCGGCGGCTCCTCGCCGCGCTTGCGCCGCTCGGCGAGCTTGTTCATCGGGAACACCACGAGGAAGTAGAGCGCCGCCGCGGTGAGCAGGAACGTGATCACCGCGTTGACGAAGCTGATCCAGTCGAACTCGACGCCGCGGATCGTCCAGGCAGCGCCTTCGAGGCCGTTGTCCTTACCGGTGATCAACAGCACGATCAGCGCGATAAGCGGCTTGAGGAACGCGTTGGTCAGCGACGTGACCACCGTCGTGAACGCGGCACCGATGACGACACCGACCGCCAGGTCGACGACGTTGCCGCGCATGATGAAATCTTTGAAGCCCTTGAACATCCGTACTCCTGAGGTGGCCCGTTTTCCGTCGGGGACAACCTATGCCCCCGCGACGGGCTCCAGAAAAGCGCCGGCTTCGATGGCTGCCAACGCCGGGTCGCCGGCCCGGATCGCCTCGACCAGCCGGGTGTGGTCGACGTAGCGCTCGGGGGTGAGTGCGTCCCCCATCGCCTGGGCGACGGTGCTGCGCAGGGCGGTGCCGACCGAGGCGTACAGCTCGGCGAGCATGGCGTTGTGCGCGGCGGCGACCACCACCGTGTGCAGGGCCGCGTCGGCCTCGACGAACGCGTCGACCCGGCCGCCGCGCCAGGCCGCCTCACGTTCGGCGAGCGCGTCGTCGAGCGCCGCCAGGTCCTCCGGTGTACGCCTCAGCGCGGCGAGCCGGGCCGCTTCCACCTCGAAGGCGCGCCGTACCTCGACGACCTCGGTCATCCGGTCGTCGCCGAGCTGGCGGGCCACCACCGGCGCCAGTTCGTCGGTGGACACGACGTACGTGCCGGAGCCCTGCCGGCACTCCAGCACGCCCGCGTGCTGAAGCGCGCGGACGGCCTCGCGGACGGTGTTGCGCCCGACGCCCAGCGCGGCCACCAACTGTGGCTCGGTGGGGATGCGCCCGCCGACCGGCCACTCGCCGCCCAGGATCCGCGACCGGAGCTGCTCGATGGTCTGACGGACCCGGTGCCCGCGCGGCGGCACCGGCGGCGCTGCGGGGGAATCAACTGAGGGTGGCACTGGTTACATCACCGGTCCCGAATTCATCCCATGATTGTAGGTTAGAGGTCATGACCCCGCCACCTACCGCCGCTCCGGCGGCGCCCGCTCCCGTCGCCCTCCCCAATGCGGGCGACATCCGCGCGGGCCGTCGGGTCCCACCGGCGACCGGAGGCGCGCTCGTACTCGTCGGGATGCTGTTGGTGGCGCTCAACCTGCGCGCCGCAGTCACCAGCCTCGGTGCGCTGCTCGACGAGATCCGCGACGGGCTGGGGCTGTCCGGGGTCACCGCGGGCCTCGTCACCACCCTGCCGACAATCGCCTTCGCCGGCCTCGGCGCGCTCACCCCGTGGCTGGTCCGCAAGGTGGCGCCGGCCCGGGTGCTGGTGGTCGCCATGTTCGCCCTGGCCCTCGGCCAGGTGCTGCGGGTCCTCACCGACTCGACCTGGGTCTTCGTCCTCACCAGCGCACTGGCGCTGGCCGGCATCGCGGTGGCGAACATCCTGCTGCCGATGCTCGTCAAGCAGCACTTCCCGCACCGCACCGGCCTGGTGACCGGGGCGTACACGATGGCTTTGACAGTGGGCACGACGGTGGCCGCGGCGACCGCGGTGCCGATCGCGCACGCCTTCGGGTCGTGGCGGGCCGGTCTGGGCATCTGGGCCGCGCTCGCCGCGCTTGCCGTACTCCCGTGGGTGCCGCTGGCTCTGCGGACCCGGGCGGCCGCGCGGCGGGCGGCCCCGACGCCGCGCCCCGCCGCGTCGGCCCGGATCCGGCCGGAACGGACCCGGTTGGGCTGGGCGATGGCCATCTACTTCGGGGCGCAGTCGCTCAGCGGGTACGCGATCATGGGCTGGCTGGCCCAGCTCTTCCGGGACGCCGGCTACCAGCCGGAATCGGCGGGGCTGCTGCTCGCCGGGGTGACCGCGCTCGGCGTGCCTATCGCGCTGCTCATGCCCACCGTGGCCGGCCGGCTGGCCACCCTGCGTCCGCTGGTGCTCGGGCTGACCGCCGCGTCGGCGCTGAGCTACATCGGGCTGGCGATCGCCCCGCACGGCGCCGCGCTGCTCTGGGTGGCTCTGCTGGCGATCGGCCAGGGAGCGTTCCCGATGATCCTGACCGCCATCGGCCTGCGGTCCCGCACCGCCGAGGGGACCGTGGCGCTGTCCGCGTTCGCGCAGAGCACCGGGTACGTGATCGCCGCCCTCGGCCCGCTGATGGTCGGCATCCTCTACGAGGTCACCGGAGGCTGGACGGCTCCGCTCGGGTTCCTGCTGGCCGCGCTCGCGGTGCAGACGACAGCGGGCATGGCGATCGCCCGTCCCCGCTACGTCGAGGACGAGTGATCAGCCGCAGCGGTCAGGAGGAGGCCGGTGTCGGTTCGCCGGCGACTGCCTCGTCCACCGTCGGGTACGTGTGCAGCACCTCGACCAGCCCGCTCACCTCGAGGATGCGCAGCACGCCCCGCTGGGGTGCGGCCAGGCGCACCACGCCACCGGCTTCGTCGCAGCTGTTCTTGGCCCGCACGAAGACCGACAGACCGGTCGAGTCGCAGAACGAAACCTCCGCCAGGTCGAACACCAACCGGCTGCGGCCCTTGTCGAGCAGGTCGGTGATCTGGTCCTGCAACTGCGGTGCTGTTGCCATGTCCAGTTCGCCCGCGACCGACACGACGACCACGTCGCCGCGTTGTTCCGTGTGCACCGTCAAGGACATAAGCCAGACCTCCTGTTATCGGAGGAACGGTATCCCACGACAGGTGTCGTACGCAGATCGGGAGGCAAGATCCGGTGGCCGTCGTCATTCCGTTGCTACGGAGCAACTAGCTCTGCAGCCCCCGGTGATAGAGTCCGGCCGGTCCAGGTCGAGGGGGGTTTCGCAATGGCGTTGAACGCCGAGGAAAGTGGTCGACTCGCCGCGCTGCTGGGCGGGCACGCCGAGCGGGTAACGCAACGATGGACCGAGATCATCGCCAGTTCGCTCCGCGGCCGGCTGAGTCAGGCCGAGCTGCGACGGCAGGTGCAGGACCTGCACCACGCCATCGTCACCACGGGTGAGCAGGGTGCCATCAACCTGTCCGCCGACAGTGCGGCCGAGTTGCGCGCCGCGCTCTCCGAGCTGTCCCGGGGCAGGGCCCGGCAGGGGTTCTCCGCCACCGAGACCGCGATCAGCGTCTTCGCGCTCAAGGAGGTGCTGGTCTCCCTCGTCGAGGAGGTCGGCGGCGACGACAAACTGCGCGACTACGTCGCCTTCTCCGGGCTTGTCGACGAGATGGGCCTGTTCACCTTCGAGAGCTTCGTCCGTACCCGGGAGAGCCTGATCGCCGACCAGGCGGAGCAGCTGCTCGAACTTTCCACGCCGGTGGTCAAGCTCTGGGAGGGCGTGGTCGCCGTACCGCTCGTCGGCACCCTGGACTCCGCCCGGGCCCAGGTGGTGATGGAGCGTCTGCTCCAGACGCTCGTCGACACGGGCTCCCCGTACGCGATCATCGACATCACCGGCGTCCCGGCGGTCGACACCCAGGTCGCCCAGCACATCCTGAAGACAGTGGTGGCCGCCCGGCTGATGGGCGCCGACTGCATCATCTCCGGCATCCGCCCGCAGATCGCGCAGACCATCGTCGCCCTCGGCATCGAGTTCGGCGACATCGCCACCAAGGCGAGCCTGGCCGACGCGCTGCGCCACGTGCTGCGGCTCAACGGGGTGGAAACCGCACGTCGCCAGTCACGCCGGGACGCCTGATGGAACGCGTGCCGATCCTCAAGATCGGCGACATCCTGCTCGTCTCCATCCAGCTGGACATGTCCGACCAGACGGCGGTCCAGCTCCAGGAAGATCTCGCCGAGCGGATCGTCGCGACCGGCTGCCACGGCGTCATCATCGACATCACAGCCCTGGACATCGTCGACTCGTTCGTCGGGCGGATGCTCTCCACCATCGCGTCGATCTCCAAGGTGCTCGACGCGGAGACGGTGGTGGTCGGGATGCGTCCGGCCGTCGCCATCACACTTGTCGAGCTGGGGCTGTCGCTCAACGGCATCCGTACCGCCCTGAACGTCGAGCGGGGCATGGAACTGGTCGCGGCGGCCCGCGCCGACGATCCGGACGACCAGTTCGACGACGACGACCCGGACGCCGAGACGGCCAGGCCATGACCCTTGGCGTCGACGTGGGCCCGCCGCAGGCGCAGTCGATCCGCAGCGACGAGGACGTGGTCCGCGTCCGGCAGCTGGTCCGTGCCGTCGCGGTGGCGGTCAAACTGTCCCTGGTCGACCAGACCAAGGTGGTCACGGCGGCGAGCGAACTGGCCCGCAACACCCTGGTGTACGGCGGTGGTGGCTCCGTCGAGGTGACCATCGTGGACAACGGCCGACGTAAGGGCGTACGGATCGTCTTCGCCGACTCCGGGCCCGGCATCGCCGATCTCGACCTGGCCTTGACCGACGGCTACACCACCGGCGGCGGCCTCGGCCTCGGGCTCAGCGGGTCTCGCCGGCTTGTTGACGATTTCGAGATCGAGACGTCGCAGGAAACCGGCACGCGCATCACGGTCACCAAGTGGTCCCGGTGAACGAGGACCTGATCACCGACAGTGGCCTCTGGTTCCGGGTGGAGGCCAGCGGCACTGCCAGCTCCGTACGACGTGCCGCCGAACGCCTCGGCGCGCAGCTGGAGATGGCTCCGGCGCGCGTTGCCGACCTGGCCATCGTCGCGGCCGAGCTGACCAGCAACCTCGTCAAGCACGCCGACGAGGGCGTCCTGCTGCTCCGGCCCGTCCGCCGCGGCGGAGAGGCCGGCGTGGAGCTGGTGGCCATCGACTCCGGCCCCGGCATGGCCGACCTGACCGTCTCGTCCCAGGACGGGCACTCCACCACGGGCACGCTCGGCATCGGCCTCGGCGCCATCGTCCGGCAGGCCAGCTCGTTCGACGGGTACTCGCTCCCGGGGCGGGGCACAGTGCTCGCTGTGCAGGTCTGGCCGGCGGCACCTCCCCGGCCGCCCTGGGCCGGCGCTCTCACCCGACCACTGACCGGCGAGACGGTAAGCGGCGACGGGTACGCCGTCCGGGTGGTGGAAGGGCGGCATCAGGTGCTGGTCAGCGACGGCCTCGGGCACGGCCCGCTGGCTGCCGCCGCGACCGAGGCGGCTCTTGCCGCGTTCCGTGACGCGCCGGCCAGCCCACCCGCGGCGGTGGTGAGCCACCTGCACCGGTCCATGTCGCACACCCGGGGCGCGGCACTGGCGGTGGCCGAGCTGGTGCCCGAGGAGGGCGTGCTGCACTACGCCGGCCTGGGCAACATCGCCGGAATGGTCGTCGAGGGCAGCGGCCAACGTCGTGGGCTGGTGTCGTTGCCCGGCATCGCCGGGCACCAACGGCCGACCGTCCGGGGGTACGACTATCCGTTCGGCCCCGGCGCGCTGCTGGTGATGCACAGCGACGGCGTGGTCGACCGCTGGCGGTTGACCGACTACCCGGACATCGCCGGCCGTTCCCCGCTCGTGGTGGCGGCGACACTGCTGCGCGACGCCGGCACACGCCGCGACGACGCCTGCGTACTGGCCGCGAGGTCCTGGACATGAGCGGCGAGCCGGGCGCGCTGCCGTTGCTGCAGATGACGCTGCGGGTCGAGCAGGACATCTTCGTGATCCGTCAGCGGGGTCGCGAGGTGGCCGCGGTGGTGGGTCTGGAACACCAGGACCAGGTCCGTATCGCCACAGCGCTCAGCGAGGTCGCCAGGGACCTGTTGCGAATGTGCGGTGGCGCTGACGTGTCCTTCCACGTCGAGGCCGGCCCTGACGGCCGGTTCCACCTGGGCGCCGACCTCGCCCCGGTGACCCCCCTGCCCGGCGGTCGGTACGAACCGCAGTCCGCTGCGGTGTCTCGCCTGGTCGACAGACTGAGCGCGGTGACCGTCGAGGGCGTTACGGTCGTGAGGATGTCCCGACGAGTCCCGGCCAACGCGCCGACGCCGACGCCGGAGCGCCTCGCCGAGTTCCGTGCCGAACTCGGGTTGAGCGCTCCGGCCAGCGCGCTGGACGAGTTGACGGTGCAGAACGGGCAGCTGATCGCGGCTCTCGACGAGGTGCGCAGCCAACGCGACGAGTTGGCAGTGCTGAACGAGGAGTTGGCCGAAACCAACCGTGGCGTGCTGGCGCTCTACAACCAGCTCACCGAGGAGTTGGAGGAGACCAACCGGGGCGTCGTCGCCCTCTACGCGGAGTTGGACGAGAAGTCGGCCCAGTTGCGCGCGGCGAGCGAGTCCAAGAGCCGGTTCCTGGCGAACGTGAGCCACGAGCTGCGCGCTCCCGTGACCGCGATCATCGGGTTGGGGCGGTTGCTCTCCGACTCCGCCTCCGACCCGCTCACCGCCGAACAGGCACGCCAGGTCGGTCTGATCCGTTCCTCGGCGTCCGACCTGCTCGGCCTGGTCAACGAGCTGCTGGATCTGGCGAAGGCGGAGTCCGGCCGGATCCAACCGGACTGGGCGGACGTCGATCTGCGCCCCGTCTTCGGCCAACTGCGCGGTACGCTGCGCGCGCTGGCCACCAGGCCGGAGGTGGAGTTGGTGGTGGAGGAGCCGATCGCGCCGGCCGTCCTGCGTACCGACGAGGTGCTGCTCGGCCAGGTGCTGCGTAACCTGCTGCACAACGGGCTGAAGTTCACCGAGCGCGGCGAGGTGCGGCTGCGCGTCCGGCTCCGTGACGACCGGTGGGTCTTCGAGGTCAGCGACACCGGCGCGGGAATCGCCCCCGAGCTGCACGAGCGGATCTTCGAGGAGTTCTATCAGGTGCCGGGCGCGACCCGGGTCGGTGGCACCGGCCTCGGCCTGCCGTACGCCCGGCGGTTGGTGACCCTGCTCGGGGGGACGCTCGAGCTGAGCAGTGAGCCCGGCCGGGGCAGCACCTTCACGGTTTCCCTCCCCTCCGGCGGAGCGTGACGGTGGAGGGCGGGGCGGCGATCGTCCTGGTGGTCGATGACAGCCGTACCAAGCGGTACCTGCTCGTCAGTTGGCTGACCCGGGCCGGGTTCACGGTGCTGGAGGCGGAGAACGGCGCGGAGGCGCTGGTCCGGGTCGACACGGACCGGATCGACCTCGTGGTGCTCGACGTCCGGCTGCCCGACCTGAGCGGCTACGAGGTGTGCGAGCGGATCAAGGAGTCCCATCCGGCCATGCCGGTGATCCACGTGTCCGCGCACGCGGTGGATGTGGCCGACCGCGCCCAGGGGTTGACCCGGGGCGCGGACGCCTACCTCACCGAGCCGATCGAGCCTGAGGAGCTGATCGCCACCACCCGGGCGGTGCTGCGCTACTACCAGGCCCGGCAGCGCGCGGAACTGCTCGCCGAGCGGCTGCTCGGGCTCGCTGACACGACTGTGGCGGTACACGCCGCGCCGACGTTCGCGCGGCTGCTGGAGGTCGCCGCCGCGGGTGCCGCGGAGATCTTCAAGAGCCCGGCGGCGGTGATCGCCGAGACGTTCGACGGTGACTGCCTCGCCGGGATCAGCGCCGGCCCCGGGGCCGAGGCGACAGTCGTGCCGTGGATCGTCGACGACACGGGCGTCCCGACCGGGGCCACGGTCCGCGTGGAGTCTCCGGAGAACTGGGCGCTCATCGAATGGCCGGCCGACGACTCGGTGACGGTGGCCGCCGCCCGACTGCGGGACGATCGCGCGCCGCTGTACGTGGTGGTCCCGACCGCCACCCAGACCGCCCGGACGCCGGTGCTCGTGCAGCTCGCCCAGGCGGTGGCGGCGGCGGTGGAGGCTCAGCGCTCGTTCGACGAGGAGCACCGTATCGCCGTCACCCTGCAACGCAGCCTGCTTCCGCGCCGGCTGCCCGAGGTGGCAGGGCTGGACCTCGCGGTGCGCTACGAGCCGGCAAGCGCGCAGACCGAGGTGGGTGGCGACTTCTACGAACTGGTGATGCTCGACGGGCATCTCCTGCTGGCGATCGGTGACGTGGCAGGCCACTCGCTGCACGCGGCCACAGTGATGGCCGAGCTGCGGCACGCGGTGCGGGCGTACGCGGTCGAGGGGCACCAGCCCGGCGAGATCCTGCACCGGGTCAACGAACTCATGCGGACCCTGCTGCCGAACGAGCTGGCCACGCTCTGCGTCCTGCTGCTGCACCCGCCGAGCGGTCGGGTCCGGCTGGCCAGCGCCGGCCATCTGCCGCCGGTGCTCACAATGGACGGCAAGATCGAGTTCGTGCAGCACTCGGCGCCGCTGCTCGGCGTTCGCGCTCCTCGCCCCGCCGACCTGGAGTTCGTGTTGCCCGCCGGGGCCACGCTCGTGTTCTACACCGACGGGTTGATCGAGCGCCGGGACGCCACGATCGACGAGGGGATGGCCGCGCTCGCCGCGGTGGCAGTCACAGTGGACGAGGACCTCAACCGGTTCTGTGACCGGCTGCTGACGCAGTTGGCCCCGCCGAAGATCCACGACGACGTGGCCGTTGTCGTGCTGCGCCGCCGCTGAGGCGACGTCAGCGCACCGACCGGGCGTACGCGGCAGGTGACACACCGGCGACGGCTGTGAAGTCGCGGACCAGGTGCGCCTGGTCGCTGTACCCGAGGTCGACGGCCAGATCCGCCCAGTTCAGCGGGCCGCCGGCCGCCTGCTCGACTGCCTCCTGAAGCCGGTAGCGGCGGATCACCCACTTGGGGCCGACCCCCACGTACTCGGTGAACAGCCGCTGTAGCCGGCGGACCGGGAGGTCGTGTCGTGCGGCGAACTCGTCGACGCGCAGTACCGTGCGGTCCGTCCGGATCGCCTCGGCCAGCGCGATGGCCTCCTCGGCGGCCGGGTCCGGCTCGGGCGCCCAGGCGGTGAGGGCGGCGTCGAGCGCGCGGCGGCGGTCGTCGTCGGTGCCCGCGCAGACGTCGAAGTCGGGCCGTCGCAGCCGGCCGGCGGGCAGGGGCAGGCGACGACCTGTCAACTCGGCGATCGACCGCCGCCAGAACGGGCGGAAGCCGCCGGGGCGGAACTGGACCCCGCAGACCCGGCCCGCGCCGGTAAGCGTGATCCGGAACAGGTCCAGGCCGACACCTGCCACCTCCCCAACCTCGGGTACGCGGCCGTCGCCTCCGCTGCCGTCGCGTTGGAACACCACGTTGACCGCCGGGTGTGGCACCACCCGCTGCTCGAACGGTGCGCTCAACGCCCAGTCGATCAACCAGTAGTGCTCGACCCACTGGCGCAGCGGCTCGGCCGGCAGGTGTCGGCGGAAGCGGACCTCGCGCAGCAACCGCGCGGGGTCGAGAATGCCCCGGCTGTCGTCGCGCGGTCGCTGTCGCATTTCTTCAAGACCACCTTCATACGCTGGCCCTATGGCCACTCAGACTAGCGATTTGCTGGCGGCTGCCGCGCCGCGAACCGTCGGCGTGGTGCGCGCCATCGCCGACGACCAACTCGACATGCCGACGCCGTGCCGCGAATACGTGGTCCGTGATCTGTTGAACCACCTGTTCGAGGTGGTGGTGAACTTCCAGGAGTTGGCAGCGAAACGGCCGGTCGAGTGGGTTGAGAAGCCCGACCACCTCGGCGACGGCTGGCGGGACCGGTTCGCTGTGGAGGCGGACCGGCTGGTCGCCGCCTGGTCGGAACCGTCGTCGTTGGTGGGCGTGTCGCCGGGCATGGGCATGCCACAGGCCGTCGTGGGCGGCATGGCGCTGCTGGACCTCACGGTGCACGGCTGGGACCTCGCTGTGGCGACCGGCCAGCCGTACCAGCCGGCTCCGGAGGCCGTTGCCGCGCTGCACGAGCTGGTCGAGCAGTTGGGGCCGACGGCCCGCAAGATGGGCGTCTTCGCCGACCCGCCACCCACCACCGTCGACGACGTGCCCGACCTGCATCGGCTTCTGGCCCAGACCGGCCGCACACCCACCTGGCCCACCTCAACCTGACCTGCCCCCGCCCCGCCCTGACCCGCCCCGCCGGGCAGAGGTGTTGACACAGGTATTCGCTGAGCGAATAGTGGTGGCGTGTCGACGCCGCATGTTCTGCTCGGGTTGCTTGCCGGAGGTAGCCGGCACGGCTATGAGCTCAAGCGGGCGCACGACGAGCGGCTGCCCCGGGCTCGACCGCTTGCCTTCGGGCAGGTCTACGCGACCCTCGGCCGTCTCGAACGGGACGGCCTGGTCGCCGCCGCCGGCCAGGACCGGGCGTCCGGTCCGGACCGCACGGCGTACGCGTTGACAGGTGACGGGCGGTCCGCTCTTGACGAGTGGCTGTCAACTGTCGAGACACCGATGCCGTACGTGGCGAGCACGCTCTTCACGAAGGTCGTGGTGGCGCTGCTTGTCGCCGACATCGACAGGGCCCGGTCGTACCTGGTCGCACAGCGCGCCGCGCACACCGCACGACTGCGTGAGCTGACCTCGGTCAAGACCGACCCGGCGGCCTCCGTCAGCGATGTGATCGCTGCCGACTTCGCTATCGCACACCTCGATGCGGACCTACGGTGGTTGCACACCACCCTGGGCCGGGTCGCCGACTGGTACCGGGAGGTGCATCCGTGACGCAACTCCAGGCTCGCGGGGTGGTTCGGGCGTACGGGCCGACGCCCGCCCTGCGTGGCGTCACCCTCGACGTGGCCGAGGGTGAGATCGTCGCCGTCACCGGCCCGAGCGGCTGCGGCAAGTCGACACTGCTGCACTGCCTGGCCGGGATTCTCCGGCCGGACGCAGGGGAGGTCACCTGGCGTGGGCACCGCATCGACACCTGGTCGGAGGCGGCCCGTTCCCGGCTACGGCGCACCGAGTTCGGGGTGCTGTTCCAGTTCGGCCAACTGGTCGCCGAGCTGACCGCGGCGGAGAACGTCGCACTGCCACTGCTCCTCGCCGGCACGGGGCGGCGAGAGGCACGGACGGCGGCGCTCACCTGGTTGGAACGGTTCGGGGTGGCCGAGCTGGCCGACGTGCGGCCGGGTGAGATGTCCGGCGGTCAGCAGCAGCGTTGTGCCACCGCGCGGGCGCTTGTCACCGAGCCTCGGGTGCTCTTCGCCGACGAGCCGACAGGCGCACTGGACACGCTCACCGGTGAGCAGGTCCTCACCCAGCTGGTCCGGCTCGCCCGTGAGCAGCGCACCGCAGTCGTGCTTGTCACCCACGAGCCGCGAATCGCCGCGTACGCCGATCGGGAGATCGTGCTGCGCGACGGCCTGGTGGACCACACCGGCCTGGGGCTCGACCTGCCGGTGGCCGGCGGCCAGCGGTGAAGCTGGCGACGCTGGTCCGGCTGGCGCTCGCGGGCAACCGCACCGACACGGCCCGTGCGGTGCTCACCGCGCTCAGCGCCCTGCTGGCGACCCTGGCCGGGCTGGCGGCGCTCACAGTGCTGGCCATCCAGAAACCCGCAGGCGACGCCTACGTGGAGTCCGAGCAGTACCGCAACGCGTTGCTGCGGGAGCCGGGGCTGCGCGGGGGGACAGCGTTCGCGCTGCTCATGCTCGCCGTTCCGGTGCTGACGCTTGCCGGGCAGTGCGCCCGGCTCGGGGCGCCGGCCCGGGACCGGCGGCTTGCCGCGCTCCGGCTGGCCGGCGCCACCCCCGGTCAGGTGACGCGCCTGGCCGTGCTGGAGACCGGCCTGGCGAGCCTGTTCGGCACCCTCGCCGGGCTGGGCGTCTATCTCGGCGGGCGGGAGTTGCTGCACAGGCCGGACGCGCAGGGCCGGCTGGCGCTGCCCACCGACGTGCTGCCGTCGACAGGCGCGCTGGCGGCGGTGGTGCTGGGGCTGCCGTTGATCGCGGCCCTGGCCACGGCTCTGATGCTGCGCACTGTCACTACGAGCCCGCTCGGGGTGAGCCGCCGAGCCGCCCGGGAGCGTGGTCCGCGCCTGTGGGCGGGGCCGCTGATCGGGCTTGGGCTGCTCTGCTTCGTCGCGGTGCGTCCGGTGGCCTACCGCTTCAGCGGCAACGCGTCGCTTGTGAACTGGCTGGTGCCGCTGCTGTTCACTGTGGGCGGTCTGACGGCGATGGTCGGCGTGCTCTCCGGCACCGGCTGGATCTCGTACACCTGCGGGCGTCTGCTGCGCCGGCACGCCCGCCGCGCACCGGCACTGCTCGCTGCGGGCAGGCTGATGGCCGACCCGTGGGCGGGCAGCCGTACGTTCGCGGCGCTGCTGGCCGCCGTGATCTTCGGTGCCGGCGCGGCGGCGCTGCGCGCCTACTTCGTCGCCCAGGACTCGCTCCAACGGGAGCAGAACCGGCTCGCCGGCGTGGCCGACGGCTCCGATCCGTTCTACCTGGCGACAATGGACCTTGTCGACGCCGCGGTGGGGATGGCCGTGCTGCTCGCGGCGTGCGGGCTGATGGTCGCGCTTGTCGAGGGCATCGTCGCCCGTCGGCGCGCGTACGCCGCGCTTGTCGCCACCGGCGTGCCCCGCGCCACGCTGAGCCGTTCCGTGGCCTGGCAGGCACTCGCGCCAGCGGTGCCGGCGATCCTGCTCGCCCTCACAGTGGGAGCGTCGCTCGGTCGGGGGCTTTTTCCGTCGGTGGGGAACGGGGAGCTGTCGAGCGAGGTCTGCGAGGCCACGGCCGCGCTCTGCGCAGACCCGGCCACCCGTGCGCAGTACACCCGGATCATGCAGACCGGCAGTACCGAGCGCGCTGTCGCCGTACCCCTGGAGCATCTGGCCTGGCTCGGTGCCGGCGCGTTGGCGGCGGTGCTGGTGACGGTCGGTGTCGGCCTGCTCTTCCTGCGCATGAGCACCGCTGTGGACGAGCTGCGCACGACGTGACCTCGCGTCAGGCCCTCAGCAGGCCGGTGGAGAGTGCGACAAGCGAGCCGATGATGGCCGAGCAGCAGCAGACCAGGAGGCCGGCGACCACCGCGAGGATCAGCCACACCCGGCGGTCGCGGGCCACTGCCGCGATGCTCGGCCGGCGGGCCTCCTCGGCGGATCCGTCGTCGCCGTCCGTAACCTCGGTCACCCCGAAAGTCTAGGGCGTGTCCCGTGGGCGGGTGTGGCAGGCGTGATCGCGCCCGATCCCGGATGTCGGGGGCTCCCCGGGCTGCCGAGGGGACCTCCAGGATCGGGCGCGATCAACGCCCGGTCAGGCGCGACCGATGCGGTCCAGGATCCAGGCGTTGATGAACGCCTCCTCGCGCCAGGCGTCGTAGCGGCCGCTCGGGCCTCCGTGCCCGGCGCCCATCTCGGTCTTGAGCAGGTAGTCGCCGGTCGGAGCGACAGCCCGCAGGCGCGCGACCCACTTCGCCGGCTCGGAGTAGAGCACCCGCGTGTCGTTGAGACTGGTCACCGCGAGGATCGCCGGATAGTCAAGCGCAGCAACGTTCTCGTACGGCGTGTACGACTTCATGTACGCGTACACCTCGGGGTCTTCGAGGGGGTTGCCCCACTCCTCCCACTCGGTGACGGTGAGCGGCAGCGACGGGTCGAGGATCGACGTGAGCGCGTCCACGAACGGCACCTGCGCGACGATCCCTGTGAACGCGTCCGGGGCGAGGTTGGCGACCGCGCCCATCAGCAGGCCGCCGGCCGAAGCGCCCCTGGCGACCAGCCTGTCGCTTGCCGTCCAGCCGGCCTTGACCAGGTGCCGGGCGCACGCCACGAAGTCGGTGAAGGTGTTCTTCTTGGCCAGCAGCTTGCCCTGGTCGTACCAGCGGCGGCCCAGCTCACCGCCACCCCGGGTGTGCGCCACAGCGAAGATGACACCCCTGTCCAGCAGGGACAGTCGGGCCACCGAGAACCACGGGTCCATGCTCGCCTCGTACGAGCCGTAGCCGTACAGCTCGCAGGGCGCCGAGCCGTCGCGGGGCGTGCCGACCCGGCAGACAAGCGAGATCGGCACCCTCGTGCCGTCGTCGGCGAGCGCCCAGTCGCGGTGCTGCTCGTACTCGGCCGGGTCGTACGGCCGGCCGTCCGGACCGGGCAGCACCGGCTTCTGCTTGCGCAGCACCATCTGCCGGGTCACCAGGTCGTAGTCGTAGACCGAGTCGGGGGTGACAAGCGAGGAGTAGCGCAGGCGGACCTGCCCGGTGCGGTACTCCGGGTTGGAGTCCAGCCCGACGCTGTAGAGCGGCTCGGGAAAGTCGATGTCGTACGCGTCGTCGCTGCCCACCGGCAGCACCCGGAGCCCGGTGAGCCCTTCGGTGCGCAGCGACACCACGAGGTGGTTCGCGAACGCGTCCACGGCCTCCAGCCGGGTGCCCGGGGTGTGCTCGATCAGCGGCACCCAGTCACCCGGTACGTCGGCCGAGGTGAACGCCAGCGCGAAGTCCTCCGCACCGTCGTTGTGCAGGATCAGGAAGCGGTGGCCGTGGTGCTCGACGGCGTACTCCACGCCCTGACGGCGAGGCGCGATCACGGCGGGCGCACCCGTCGGGTTGCCGGCCGGGATCACCAGCACCTCGCTGGTGATCTTGCTGTGGATGTCGATCAGGATGAACTTCTCCGACCGGGTCAGCTCCACGCCCACCCAGAACCGCTCGTCGTCCTCCTGGTGGACCACCACGTCGTCGGAGGAGGCGGAGCCGATGGTGTGCCGCCACACCCGGTTGGGCCGCCAGGCGTCGTCCACTGTCACGTAGAACAGCACCGACGCGTCGGCTGACCAGGCCGTGCCGTAGAACGTGTCGGGCACCTCGTCCGGCAGCAGCTCACCGGTGCTCAGGTCCTTGACGCGCAGTGTGAAACGCTCGTCGCCGGAGAAGTCGGTGGAGTAGGCAAGCCAGCGACCGTCCGGGCTGACGTCGAACGCGCCGAGCGAGAAGAAGTCGTGCCCCTCGGCAAGCAGGTTGCCGTCGAGCAGCACCTCTTCGCCGTCCAGCGGTGCGCCGTCCGCGCTGACCGGCGGCTCGGTCTCGCCGTCGCGGACCGCGCGGCGGCACTGCACCCCGTACTGCTGACCCTCCACGGTGCGCGTGTAGTACCAGTGTCCGCCCTTGCGGGTCGGCACCGACAGGTCGGTCTCCCGGGTCCGCTGGCGGGTCTCCTCGAACAATTCTCCGCGGAGGGCCGCCAGGTGCGCGGTGCGCTCCTCGGTGTACGCGTTCTCGGCGGTCAGGTAGGCGATCGTCTCCGGGTCGTCCTTGGCGGCGAGCCAGGCGTACTCGTCGATGACGGTGTCGCCGTGGTGGGTGCGCTCGGTGGGCACCCGCTTCGCCGCGGGCGGGGCAGTCTCGGTGGTCACGGCGGCCACGTTACCGGCCGGCCCGCTCCGCGCGCCGGACCAGCGGCATCCCCGAATGCCGTGACCATGGCATTCGAACACATGTACGATAGCCGCCATGGCGGCAGCAGCGAGTTCCCTCGGTCGGTCCGGCGCTATCGAGATCACCCGGCGGTTGGCGGCGATCTGCGGTCCACCGTTCTCCCGCCTCGCCGGGCCGGCCGACGAGGTCGCCGGGCGCCCGGCCCGCTGGGTGGCAGTACCGGGTGGCCCACACGCCGCAGCCGAGGTGCTGCGGCTGGCCGCCGCGCACGACCTGGCGGTGGTGCCCCGCGGCGCCGGCACGAAGATCGACTGGGGTGCCACGCCCACGCAGGTCGACATCGTGCTCGACACCGGCCGCCTGGCAGGCATCGGTCACGAGCCGGTGGGCGCACCGGTGGCCGAGGTGGGTGCCGGCACGCCGCTACGGGCGGTCCAGGCCACTCTGGAGCGCACCGGGCAGCGACTCGCAATGGACGCCCCCTCGCCGGGCGCGACCCTGGGCGGGGTGCTCGCCGCCGGGGAGGCCGGCCCGCTGCGACACCGGCACGGCAGCCCCTGCGACCAGCTCATCGGGGTCCGCTACCTGGGTGCCGACGGCGAGCTGGTCAGCGCCGGTGGCGGCGCACCCGGGCTCGACCTGGCCCGCCTGCTCTGCGGCTCGCAGGGTGCCCTCGGCGTGCTGGTCTCGGCAAGCCTGCGGGTGCAGCCGGTGCCAGCCAGCCGGCTCTGGGTGTCCCGGCCGGTGTGGACCCCGCTTGAGGTCCACGACCTGGTCCGGACGATCCTCGCCGCCCGACTGGAGCCGGCGGCCATCGAGCTGGACCTACCCGCCGGGGCACCTCGGCCGCGCACCCCGTACCCGCCCGGCCATCCCGCCGCGACCGCCCGGGAGCGCCACCCGTCGATGTCGGGACGGGCCAGCGCCCCATCCCGGGCGGGCAGCCTGGTGGTGCTGCTGGAAGGCGGCCCCGCCGACGTGACCGAACGCGCCGAGCGCCTGGTCGGCCTGCTGCACGGGGAGGCGACGGTCACCCACTCCGCGCCGCCGTGGTGGCGCCGCTACCCGTTCGCTCCCGGCGACACGGCGCTGCGCCTGGAGGTGCCGATCGGCGATCTGCACGCCGCCGTCTACGCACTGCGCGACGCGGCCGGCTCCCCGGTGCCGGTGCGGGGCTCCGCCGGGCTGGGCGTGGTGCACGCGGCGCTGCCCGGCGCAATGGCACCCGACCGGGTGGCGTCCATTCTGGCCGCCGTCCGGGGGGTGCTGCTGGCGCGGCAGGGCCGATGCGTTGTCGTCTCCGCCCCCGCAGCGGTCCGACAGGCCGTCGACATGTGGGGTGAGCTGGCTGGTCTGGCCCGCCTCAAGGCCGCCAAGGAGCACCTCGACCCGGAGCACCGCCTCGCCCCGGGCCGCCTCCCCGGCGGCCGTTGACCCCCGGAAGCGTGGCGTCGGCCGGTCAGATCGTGTCGTTGCGGAGCACCAGGATGGCGATGTCGTCGCGGGGCGGTTCGACCGAGAAGTTGATCGCGGCGGCCCGCAGTCGGGCGGCCACCACGTCGGCGGAATATCCGGCCAGAGGTGCTGCGGCATGGCGCAGCCGGTCCGTGCCGAACAGCTCCCTGCCGCGTCGACGCTCCGTGACCCCGTCGGTGTAGAAGATCAGCGAGTCGCCCGGCGCGAGCGTGATCTCCGCCGTCGGCGAGATGATCGTGTCGAGCAGGCCCAGCGCCGTCCCCCCGGTGCCGACGAACTCGGCGCCACCCGCGCCGGCCAGCAGCACTGGCCGGTCGTGCCCGGCCAGGTGCAGCGAGACCTCCAGCTGACCACCGTCACCCATCCCGACCGCCGCGAGGGCAAGCGTGCAGTATCGGCCGCCGCCCCGCTCGACAAGCGTCTGGTTGAGCCGGGCCAGCGCCTCCGGCAGCGGCTTCCCATCGCCGACCAGCACCCGGATCACGTCCCGGACCAGTCCGGTGACGGCCGCCGCCTGCACCCCCTTGCCCGAGACGTCCCCGATCACCACCAGGGAGCGCCCGTCGGGCAGCGGTACCACGTCGTAGAAGTCGCCGCCCACCTCCGCGTCGTCGCCCGTCGGGACGTACTCGGCGGCGAAGCCGATCCCCTCCACCACCGGCAGCACGGGCGGCAGCAGGGACTGCTGGAGTGTCTGCGCGACACGACGCCGCTCGGCGTGGATGCGGGCGTTCTCGATGGCCAACGCGGCCCGCCGGGCCACATCCTCCAACACGGCCACCTGGTCCGGATCGTGCCGGTGCCGTTGGTGCCGGCCCACCGCCAGGGTGCCGAGCCGCTGACCCCGGGCGATGAGCGGGACGGCGAAACCATCCATCGGCCCGCCGAGCGGGATCTGCGCCGCAGTCCGGGACGCCTCACGCAGCCGGGCCTGGATCGAATCCGGGCCGGTCTCCGCCAGCACCTTGTGCAACTGCGGCAGCACCGACTCGTCGGCGTGGCTGGCCGCCGCCAGCCGGAGCCGGCCCCACTCGTCGGTGGTGTGCACAGCGCACCACTGGCCGAGCCGCGGCACCACGAGCTGCGGGATCAGCGCCATCGTCAGCTCGACGTCCAACGACTGCGCAAGCAGTTCGCTCACCTCGGCCAGGAACGTCAACCACGCCTGCCGGCGGACGTCGGCCCGGCGCAGCCGGTCGTTCTCCAGGTGCAGCGACAGCCGTTCGGCCGTGAGCACCGCCAGCGGCCTGGCGTACGCCGACGGCGCGGCATCCAGCTCCAGCTCCCCGGCGTACGGGCGCTGCACCGTCAGGGGCACCCGGAGCAGTTCGCTGCCGGGGCGGGGCTGCCGGCCGAAGCGCGCGAGCAGTTGTGGACCCTGCCCGTCGCCCCGGTCCAGACGGATCGTGCCACCGGCCGCGCCGACCATCTCGGCGAGTCGGCTGAGCAGACTGGCGGCGAAGTCGGGCAGTGGATCGTCCGCGTACGCGTCGGGGGCGGTCTGCATGAGTTCGCTCATGGCGCTGGCGCTCGGCGCGGCATTGTCGGCGGCACCGGGCGTCGGCGACGTACCGCCGGAGCCGGGCGCCGGGTCGGCACCGGGCCGGTCCAGCCGGAACCAGACGCCCTTGCCGGTGGGCAGGTACGTGGTGCCCCAGCAGCTGGCGAAGTGGTCGACTAGCAGCAGTCCGCGACCTCGCTCGGACACCTCGTTGATCTCGGTCGCGTCGTTGCGGCTGCCGATGGTCAGCTCGTCGTCGCCGGAGCCGGGCGCGAAGTCGGAGACGGTCACGGTGAGCCCGATCTCGTCCGCGACGACCTCGATGTCCAGTTCGGTACGGGCGTGCTCGACGGCGTTCGTGGTCAGCTCGGTGGTGAGCAGCAACGCTTCGTTAACCAGGTCGTCCAGGTGCGCCTCGGTCAGCACCGAGCGGACGACAGCGCGGGCGGCAGCGGGCGTACGACGGTCAGCGGGCAGGCGGACACTCCGGGCCGCCCCGTTCCGGGCCCCGGGCGTCGCGGGCCCCGCCTCGGCTGACACCCTCGTATCCTCCACCGTTCCCCTACCGGGTGCCAAGCCGATCAACGATCGAGGACCGTGCTGGCGGGGGAACGGCGCTCGGGCGAGGTATGGGCGCGGGCGTACCGGTGTGGGACCCCGTGGGCGGGTCGGAGTGCTCACGGAGGTCGATCGCGGGTCGGTCGGCGGGTCGCGAACCCTGGCACTGCGGCGGACGCAGGCACAATATGGGGTGCCGGCGTGTCGCGCAGGGCCGGCGTCCCCGAGTTGAGCGAGGAATGATGACCACGGCGAAGCAGTCGGTGGCGGATCCGTCCGCGCCCGACCACGAGGCGCTCCTCGGTGAGTTGACCGAGGCGCTGCGACGGGTCCGTCGCGGCGACCTGAAGGTCCGGCTTCCCCGCCGCGCCGGCAAGGCCGGCGAGGTGGCGGACGCCTTCAACGAGGTGGTCTCGGTCCAGGAGCAGCAGTACCTGGACCTGCGGCGGATCAGTCGGATCGTCGGTCGGGACGGCCGGCTCACCGAACGGCTCGACGACGAGGGGTTGGACGGCGCCTGGGCGGAGGCGCAGCGGGCCGTCAACTCGCTGATCGACGACCTGGGCCGGCCGACTACCGAGATCGCCCGGGTCATCGTGGCGGTCGCGGACGGCGACCTGTCCCAGCACATGGCCCTGGAGATCGACGGCCGGCCGCTGCGCGGCGAATACCTGCGGATCGGCCGCACTGTCAACACGATGGTCGACCAGCTCTCGTCATTCTCCAACGAGGTGACCCGGGTGGCCCGGGAGGTGGGCACCGAGGGCAAGCTTGGCGGCCAGGCCGATGTGCGGGGTGTGGCCGGCACCTGGAAGGACCTCACCGACTCGGTGAACACCATGGCGTCGAACCTGACCGGCCAGGTGCGGTCGATCTCACAGGTGGCGACAGCGGTGGCCAAGGGTGACCTGTCGCAGAAGATCACGGTCAGTGCGCGGGGCGAGGTCGCCGAACTGGCCGACACGATGAACTACCTCACCGACACCCTGCGGCTCTTCGCCGAGCAGGTGACCCGGGTGGCCCGGGAGGTGGGCACCGAGGGCAAGCTCGGCGGTCAGGCGGACGTGCCGAACGTGGCCGGCACCTGGAAGGACCTCACCGACAGCGTCAACTCGATGGCGTCGAACCTGACGGCCCAGGTGCGCAACATCGCCCAGGTGTCGACGGCGGTGGCGCGGGGTGACCTGTCGCAGAAGATCACCGTTGCGGCGCAGGGCGAGATCCTGGAGCTCAAGGACACCGTCAACACGATGGTGGACCAGTTGTCGTCGTTCGCCGACGAGGTGACGCGGGTGGCCCGCGAGGTCGGCATCGAGGGCAAGTTGGGTGGTCAGGCACAGGTGCGCGGGGTCTCCGGCACCTGGCGCGACCTCACCGAGAACGTCAACCAGCTGGCCGGCAACCTGACCAGCCAGGTCCGCAACATCTCGCAGGTGTCGACGGCGGTGGCGAAGGGTGACCTGTCGCAGAAGATCACCGTCGACGCGCAGGGCGAGATCCTGGAGCTGAAGAACACAGTCAACACGATGGTGGACCAGCTCTCGTCGTTCGCCGACGAGGTGACGCGGGTGGCCCGCGAGGTCGGCACCGAGGGCAACCTCGGTGGTCAGGCCCAGGTCAAGGGCGTCAGCGGTACGTGGCGGGATCTGACCGACAACGTGAACTCGATGGCGTCCAACCTGACCAGTCAGGTCCGCAACATCGCCTCGGTGACCACGGCGGTGGCGAAGGGTGACCTGTCGCAGAAGATCACTGTGGATGCCCGGGGCGAGATCCTTGAGTTGAAGTCGACCGTCA
>NZ_JBNCNZ010000014.1:0-140501 GCF_049847245.1 Micromonospora sp. DT68 | reverse complement strand
CAACACGATGGTGGACCAGTTGTCGTCGTTCGCCGACGAGGTGACGCGGGTGGCCCGTGAGGTGGGCACCGAGGGCAAGTTGGGTGGTCAGGCGCAGGTACGCGGGGTGGCCGGCACCTGGCGGGATCTGACCGACAACGTGAACTCGATGGCGTCGAACCTGACCGCCCAGGTGCGTAACATCGCGCAGGTCTCGACGGCTGTGGCGAAGGGTGACCTGTCGCAGAAGATCACTGTGGATGCCCGGGGCGAGATCCTTGAGTTGAAGTCGACCGTCAACACGATGGTGGACCAGTTGTCGTCGTTCGCCGACGAGGTGACGCGGGTGGCCCGTGAGGTGGGCACCGAGGGCAAGCTTGGTGGTCAGGCGCAGGTAAAGGGTGTCTCCGGCACCTGGCGTGACCTGACCGACAACGTGAACTCGATGGCGTCCAACCTGACCAGCCAGGTCCGCAACATCGCCTCGGTGACCACCGCCGTGGCGAAGGGTGACCTGTCGCAGAAGATCACCGTCGACGCGCAGGGCGAGATCCTTGAGCTGAAGTCCACTGTCAACACGATGGTGGACCAGCTCTCGTCGTTCGCCGACGAGGTGACCCGCGTGGCCCGCGAGGTGGGTATCGAGGGCAAGTTGGGTGGTCAGGCGCAGGTAAAGGGTGTCTCCGGCACCTGGCGCGACCTCACCGAGAACGTCAACCAGCTCGCCTCGACGCTCACCACCCAGTTGCGCGCCATCGCCCAGGTGTCCACGTCGGTGACCCGGGGTGACCTGACCCAGCGGATCGCCGTCAAGGCGCAGGGCGAGGTCGCCGAGCTGAAGGACAACATCAACCAGATGATCGTCACCCTCCGGGAGACGACAAAGAAGAACGCCGAGCAGGGCTGGCTGGACTCCAACCTGGCCCGTATCGGCGGCCTCCTGCAGGGCCAGCGGGACCTCGGCGAGGTCTGCCGCATGATCATGACGGAGGTGACCCCGCTTGTCGACGCCCAGCTCGGCGCCTTCTTCTTGGCCGACGAGACCGACGGCAGCGTGCGACTGCGACTCACCTCGTCCTACGGGTACGTGGCGCGGGGGCACGACGTCACATTCGGCCCGGGCGAGGGACTGGTCGGTCAGACCGCGCTGTCCCGCCGGACGATCCGGGTCAGCGCCTCCCCGAACAGCAGGCTCACGCTGCGCTCCGGCCTGGCCGAGACACCACCGTCGGACCTTGTCGTGCTCCCCGTGCTCTTCGAGGGGGAACTGCTCGGGGTGATCGAGTTCGCCAGCGTGGCGGCCTTCTCCGAGCTGCACCTGTCGTTCCTGGAGCGGCTCGTGCTCACCATCGGCATCGCGGTGAACACCATCCAGGCCAACCGGCGTACGGAGGAACTGCTGGCCCAGTCGCAGCGGCTGGCGCACGAGCTTCAGGAGCAGTCCGCGGAGTTGCAGCGCACCAACGCCGAGCTGGAGGAGAAGGCCACGCTGCTCTCCGAGCAGAAGGGCAACATCGAGACGAAGAACCGGGAGATCGAGCTGGCCCGCCTCGGCCTCGAGGAGAAGGCGCAGCAGCTCACCCGTGCCTCGGCGTACAAGTCGGAGTTCCTGGCCAACATGAGCCACGAACTGCGTACGCCGTTGAACTCGCTGCTGCTGCTGGCACGCCTGTTGGCGGAGAACTCGGAGCAGAATCTCAACCCGAAGCAGATCGAGTTCGCCCGTACGATCCACGGATCCGGCTCGGACCTGCTGCGCCTCATCGACGACATCCTCGACCTGTCCAAGATCGAGGCGGGTCGGATGGACGTCGAGCCGACCGAGATCCGGTTCGCCGAGATCCGCAACTACGTCGAGCAGGCGTTCGCGCCGCAGGCGGAGGAGAAGAACCTGGACTTCCAGGTACGCGTCAGCAAGGACCTGCCGCCGGCGCTGATCACCGACGCGCAGCGGTTGCAGCAGATCCTGCGCAACCTGCTCTCCAACGCCGTGAAGTTCACCGACAACGGCGCGGTGACGCTGCGGATCGCCCCGGCGGCGGAGAACGCGGTCTTCGACGTACCGGCGTTGACGAACGCCCAGCAGGTAATCGCCTTCACTGTGATCGACACCGGGATCGGCATCTCCGACGACAAGCTGTCGATCATCTTCGAGGCGTTCCAGCAGGCGGACGGCACTACCAGCCGCCGCTACGGAGGCACCGGCCTGGGCCTGTCGATCAGCCGCGACCTGGCCCGGCTCATCGGTGGCACCATCACCGTGTCGTCGGCGCCCGGCCAGGGCTCGACATTCACCCTGTTCGTACCGCAGGTGTTGGCACCGGACGCGGTGGTCGCGCCGGCCCCTCCGTCACCGCAGCGCGCCGGCCTGCCGTCGTCACTGCTGATGCCGCCGCTGGAGCTGCTGCCGGAGCGGCCGGAGGCACCGGCCACCCGCCAGTTGGACGGTGCCACTGTGCTCATCGTGGACGACGACGTACGAAATGTCTTCGCTCTGACCAGCGCGTTGGAGCTGCACGGCATGACCGTGTTGTACTCGGACAACGGGGCGGACGGCGTCCGCCTGCTGGCCGAGCACCCGGAGGTGGACATCGTCTTGATGGACGCCATGATGCCGGACCAGGACGGATACGAGACGACCCGGCAGATCCGCCGTAACCACCGGTTCGCCGACCTTCCGGTCGTCTTCCTGACCGCGAAGGCGATGCCGGGTGACCGCGAGTCGGCGCTCGCGGCCGGGGGAAGCGACTACATCACCAAGCCGGTCGACCTCGACGATCTGATCGAGTTGATGTCGTCCTGGATCAACGGAAGCCGCAACGAGGAGACGTCGTGACCCAGATGGCCAAGGCGCTGCTCGTGGACGACCGGCGACAGAATCTGACGGCGCTGGAGGCGATCCTTCAGGGCCTGCCGGTTCAGTCGGTGGCGGTGGAGAGCGGCGAGGCGGCTCTCAAGCAGTTGTTGGTGGACGACTTCGCGGTGATCCTGTTGGACGCGCAGATGCCGGACATGGACGGCTTCGAGACGGCGAGCCACATCAAGCGCCGGGAGCGGACCCGGCACGTACCGATCATCTTCCTCACCGCCGCCGACCGGGACGCCCAGCTCGCGTTGCGCGGTTATCAGGTGGGGGCTGTGGACTACCTGACAAAGCCCTTCGACCCGTGGGTCCTGCGGGCCAAGGTGTCGGTATTCGTCGAGCTGTGGGTGAAGACGCGGCAGTTGGCCGCACAGTCGGACCTGGTCCGGGAGCGCGACACGCAGTGGCGACGCCTCACCGACGCTGTCGACGAGGCAACCGCCCTGCTCCGCTCCGGCGACCCGGAGAACCGCGAACGCGCGATGGAGATGCTGGAACAAGCCCGCTGGGGCGCCAACCCGTAAACCGCAGTCAACTCCACCCTCGGGCCGGTGGCCGGGGGTGGGGTCAGCCGGCGGGTTGGTCGTTGCGGATCATCAGGGCGCTGCGCAGGCCGGTGATGTCCAGGACGCGGATCAGGAAGTCGCCCACGTGGGTGAGCATCAGCAGGCTCTGCGCGTGGCTGGCCTTGCGGCTGAGGACGACAAGGGTGCCCAGGCCCTGCGAGTCGCAGAAGGTGACGCCGCCGAGGTCGAGAACGATCCGTGGCGGCGGGTCGGCGAGCACCTCGTTGACGACGGTGGAGAGCTGGGCGGCCGTGAGCATGTCGATCTCACCGGCCAGGCGCAGCACTGCTTCGTCGCCCGTCCGGTGTAGCGTGATGGACAGTTCGGCACGATCCACCCGGCCAGCCTAGCGCGATCCGCACGACCTGGCCTGTCGAGATCCGTGAGCCCGCGCGCCGGCCCCCACTTCAGCTCCGTCTCGCCCACCGCCAGCCCCGCGTCGATGCCGCTGCTGAGCGCCCGGGGCGGGTGAGCCGGGTAACCCCTGCGTGGGGTGGCTGCGGATTGGCAGGTCGGCGCTGACACAATGGCCGCATCGTGACCGACATCGTTTCCGCCGGATCTGGCCGTTACCCGGCCGACGCGCCGGCCTCCGAGGCCCTGTTCCACCGCGCTCGCGCCATCGTGCCGGGCGGGGTGAACTCCCCCGTGCGCGCCTTCCAGGCGGTCGGCGGCACCCCGCGCTTCATGGTCCGTGGCGAAGGCCCCTGGCTGTACGACGCCGACGACCGCCGGTACGTCGACCTGGTCTGCTCGTGGGGTCCGCTGATCCTCGGCCACGCCCACCCGGAGGTGGTGGACGCCGTGCAGGCGGCTGCCGCCCGTGGCACCAGCTTCGGCACCCCCACCCCGGGCGAGGTGGAACTGGCCGCCGAGATCGTCGACCGGACCCCGGTCGAGCAGGTACGCCTCGTCAACTCGGGCACCGAGGCCACCATGTCGGCGATCCGGCTGGCCCGGGGCTTCACCGGCCGCTCCAAGATCGTCAAGTTCGCCGGCTGCTACCACGGGCACGTCGACGCCCTGCTCGCCGCCGCCGGATCCGGCGTGGCGACCCTCGGCCTGCCCGACTCGCCAGGCGTCACCGGCGCGGCGGCAAGCGAGACGATCGTGCTGCCGTACAACGACATCCGGGCCGTCGAGGAGGTCTTCGCCGCCGAGGGCCAGCACATCGCCGCGGTGATCACCGAGGCCGCGGCCGGCAACATGGGCGTTGTGGCTCCCCGCGACGGGTTCAACTCCCAGCTCGCGCGGATCGCGCACGCGCACGGCGCCCTGCTCGTCATCGACGAGGTGATGACCGGGTTCCGGGTGTCCCGCGCCGGCTGGCACGGCCTCGACCCCACCGACGCCGACCTGTGGACGTACGGCAAGGTCATGGGCGGTGGCCTGCCCGCCGCGGCGTTCGGCGGGCGCGCGGAGATCATGGCGCGGCTGGCCCCGGCCGGCCCGGTCTACCAGGCCGGCACGCTCTCCGGTAACCCGTTGGCCTGCGCCGCCGGCCTGGCCACGCTGCGACTGGCCGACGACGCGCTCTACCAGCGCCTCGACGACACGGCCGCAGTCGTGGGCAAGCTCGCCTCCGACGCGCTTGCCGCCGCCGGGGTCCCGCACCGCCTGTCGTACGCGGGCAGCATGTTCTCGATCTTCTTCACCGATGCCGACGTCGTCGACTACGACAGCGCCCGCACGCAGCAGGTGCCGGCGTTCAAGGCGTTCTTCCACGCGATGCTCGCCGCTGGCGTCTACCTGCCGCCGAGCGCGTTCGAGTCCTGGTTCGTGTCGGCGGCGATCGACGACGCCGCGCTGGAGCACATCGCCAAGGCGCTGCCGACGGCGGCGAATGCGGCAGCAGCGGCCGGTCAAGGGGGTTAGCGGTGAGCGCGAGGAGTGAGCCGGTGTTGCGAGCCCCGCAGTCGCGAACGAAGGCGGCGGCGGTGAGCGCGAGGAGTGAGCCGGTGTTGCGAGCCCCGCAGTCGCGAACAGAGGGGGCACAGCGGTGAGTAAGACGGTGGTCCACGTGCTTCGGCACGGCGAGGTGCACAATCCCGACCAGATCCTCTACGGCCGGCTGCCCGGTTTCCGCCTCTCCGAGCTGGGTGTGCAGATGGCCAAGGCCGCCGCGCAGGGCCTGGCCGACCGGGAGATCGTGCACGTGGTGGCGAGCCCGCTGGAGCGCGCACAGCAGACCGCCGAACCCATCGCCGCCCAGTTCGGCCTGCCCGTCGGGGTGGACGAGCGCCTGATCGAGAGCGCCAACTGGTTCGAGGGCAAGAAGGTGTCCCCGGGTGACGGGTCGTTTCGTGATCCCCGCAACTGGTGGGTGCTGCGGGACCCGGTGACGCCGTCCTGGGGTGAGGCGTACCGGGTGATCGCCGAGCGGATGTTCGCCGCCGTGCACGCCGCCCGGGTCGCCGCCGAGGGGCGTGAGGCGGTGCTGGTTTCGCATCAGCTCCCGATCTGGACGCTGCGCCGTTACGTCGAGCGCAAGCGGCTGTGGCACGACCCGCGCAAGCGGCAGTGTGGTCTTGCGAGCCTGACCTCGTTCCACTTCGACGGCGCGAAGGTGGTGGGCATCGGCTACACCGAGCCGGCCGCGCACCTGATCGCTCTCTCCGCGACAGCCCGGACGGCCAAGGGGGCCTGATGAACTCCCGTAGGTGGACCGCAGGTCTGCTCGCCGCCGTTGCGACGGTGGCGCTGGCGGGCTGCACGTCGGCGCAGGGGCGGGAGAAGACCTGCACGACCACCGCCGAGGGGATCATCGAGTGCGCCCCGGATCAGCGGTCGGCGCCGCCGAAGCTTGCGGGTGAGCTGCTCACCGGCGGCACGTACGACATCAACGAGGCCCGCGGCCAGGTCGTCGTGGTCAACTTCTGGGGTTCCTGGTGCGCGCCGTGCCGTGCCGAGGCTGACGACCTTGAGGCCGTCTACCAGGCGACAAAGGGCTCCGGTGTGGCGTTCCTCGGGATCAACGTCCAGGACCAGCGGGACAAGGCCAAGGCGTTCGAGGAGGGCCGGGTCACCTATCCGAGCCTGTTCGATCCGGCCAGCCGGTTGGCGCTCGACCTGGACATCCCGCCGAACACCGTCCCGGCGACGGTGGTGCTCGACCGGGAGGGCCGGGTCGCGGTGGTGATCCGGGCCGCCGTCAAGCAGGAGGGCCTGCAACCGATCGTCGAGCGGGTCGCAGGCGAAAAACCGGCGCCGGACTGATGGGCGAGACCTTCCGGGAGTTGGCGCTGAGCGGGCCGCTGCTGCTGGCCATCGGCGCGGCGGCGCTGGCCGGCCTGGTCAGCTTCCTGTCCCCGTGCGTGCTTCCGCTGGTCCCCGGCTACCTCTCGTACGTCACCGGCCTGGCCGGCGCCGACCTCGAAGGCAGTGCAAGGAAGGGCACCTTGTTAACGCCTGCGGTAGAGGAAGGGGCCCTTCCTAACACCTCAGCCGACGGCGGGGGCGGTGGCGGGGGCGGCGGCGTCGCCGTACGCGAGCGGACCGCGACGGTCGCCGTCAAGGGCCGGGTGCTCGCCGGGACGTTGCTCTTCATCGCCGGCTTCACAGTGGTCTTCGTCGCCACGGCGATCCTGTTCGCCGGCATCGGCCGGGTCTTCTTCGAGTACGAGCGGCAGCTGGAGATCGTCGTCGGCGCGCTGATCATCGTGCTCGGGCTGGGCTACCTGGGGCTGATCCCCGCTCTGCAACGCGAGTTCCGGATCTCCCGGCTGCCGTCGGCCGGGCTGCTCGGCGCTCCGGTCGTCGGAGCGGTCTTCGCGCTCAGTTGGGTGCCGTGCACCGGCCCGACGCTCGGCGCGGTGATGGGCATGGCGGCCACCAGCGGTCAGAGCGACCGTGCCGTGGTGCTCGCCGTGGCGTACTGCCTCGGGCTGGGGATACCGTTCATCGTCTTCGGGCTGGGCTTCCAGCGCCTGCTCGGGGTCTTCCGCGCCGTCCGGCGCAACAGCCGCTGGGTCACCCGGATCGGCGGCGCCCTGCTCCTGCTGATCGGCCTGGCGCTGGTCACCGGCGGGTGGCAGAACTTCGTGATCTGGCTGCAGACCACCGTCGGGGTGGGCGAGGTGAGCATCTGATGACGGCCGTCGACGATCGGCCGCAGACCGAGGCCCCGGCGCCCCGGCGCCGTCCCAACCGGCTGCTGGCGTTGCTGCGTAACTCGTGGCGGCAACTGACAAGCATGCGTACGGCGCTGATCCTGCTCTTCCTGCTGGCTGTCGCCGCGATCCCCGGCTCGGTGCTGCCCCAGCGTGGGGTCAGCCCGGAGCGGGTCAACCAGTACTTCATCGACCACCCCGAATGGGCGCCCCGGCTGGACCGGATCGGCGCGTTCGAGGTCTTCGGCTCGGTCTGGTTCTCGGCGATCTACCTGCTGCTGTTCACCTCGCTGATCGGCTGCATCACGCCCCGGCTGCGTGACCACGTCCGGGCGCTGCGCTCCCGGCCCCCGGCCGCTCCCAAGCGGATGGCGCGGCTGCCGCAGCACGCCGTGCTGCCCGCCCCGGACGGTGGCGCGGCTGCTGTCGCCGAGGTGCTGCGCAAGCGGCGCTGGCGGGTGGAGGTGCGCGGCGACGAGGTGTCCGCCGAGAAGGGCTACCTCAAGGAGACCGGCAACCTGCTGTTCCACACCTCGCTGATCGCCGTGCTGATCGGTGTCGCCCTCGGGTCGTGGTACGGCTGGAGCGGTAACCGGCTGCTTGTGGCCGGCGCGGACAACGCCTTCTGCAACACCCGTCAGCAGTACGCCGAGGCGAACCTCGGCCCGCAGGTGGACAGCGCCGACCTGCCCGGCTTCTGCCTGCGGTTGGACGACTTCCAGGCCCGGTTCCTGCCGTCCGGCCAGCCGGAGTTCTTCAACGCCACTGTGACTGTCGACGGCCCGGACGAGCCGACGCGTCAGGCGGACTTCTCGGTGAACTCGCCGCTGCGGCTGAACGGGGCGAACGTCTACCTGCTCGGCCACGGGTACGCCCCGCTGATCCGCTACACCGACCGGTTCGGCAACAGCCAGACAAGCGACCTTCCGTTCCTCACCACGGGGGACATGGGTCTGACAAGCGAGGGTCTGGCCGCCTTCCCGGACGCGAACGTCGATCCCGCCACCGGGCAGCGCGTACCCGATCAGCAGGTGGCGTTCACCGGCATCTACCTGCCCACGGCCCCGCCGGAGGCGCCGTTCGTCCGCTCGGAGTACCCGACGGAGCGCAACCCGTTGCTGAACCTTGTCGCGTACCGGGGCAACCTCGGTATGGACGCGGGCATCCCCAACTCGGTCTACCAACTCGACCAGCGGCAGGTGAGCGCCGGGAAGGTCAAGGAGATCGGCACGAAGGTGCTGCGCAAGGGCGAGACCTGGACGCTCGACGACGGCACGACCGTCGAGTTCCTGGGCACCGAGCGGTACGTCACGCTCTCCGTCCGGTACGACCCCGGCTCGACGATCCTGCTGGTGAGCTGTGGTTTCCTGCTGGTCGGGCTGATGGGCTCGCTGTTCGGGCGGCGTCGCCGGGTGTGGTTCCGGATGCTGCCTGCCGACCCCGGAGAAGGATCTCCGACGGGCGGTAGTAGCTTGATGGAGGCCGGTGGGTTGCCGCGCACCGACTATCCAGGGTTCGCCGACGAGTTCGCCCAGCTCGTCACCGCTGTGGGCGGAGACGACAAGGCGGCCGGGCGAGCCGGCACCGACACTGAATCCAGTGGCCGGACCGGTGTGCGAGAAGGGACCGAGTGATGTCCGCGCTCTCCGACAATCTGGTGACCTTCGCGATCCTCGTGTACCTGATCGCGATGATCAGCCACGCCGTGGAGTACGCGCTCGGCAACGCGCGTGCCCGGGTGGCCGCGCCGGCCGCCGAGCGTGAGCTTGTCGGCGCCGGGGTCGGTGGCACCGGCTCGACGCCGCCGTCCACGACGCCCCCGACGCTGGCGGTGGTCCACAGCTCGGCGCGGCGTGCCCGGATCGCCGGCCTCGTCGCGGTGGCCGCCACCGCGGTCGCCGCCGTGCTGCACCTCGCGGCCCTGGTCACCCGCGGCATCGCCGCCGACCGGATGCCCTGGGGCAACATGTACGAGTTCGTGCTCACTGTGACGTTCATCGGCGTCGTGGCCTGGCTCGGTGTGCTCTGGAAGCTGCCGTCGCTGCGCAAGCTCGGGCTGTTCATGACCTTGGTGATGGTGCTGCTGGTGGCCACCGCCGAGCTGGTGCTGTACGTGCCGATCGTTCCGCTGGTGCCGGCTTTGAACTCGTACTGGTTCATCATCCACGTGTCGACGATCGTGTTCGCGTCCGGCATCTTCATCTTCGGCGCGGTGCCGGCGGTCGGCTTCCTGATGCGCAACGGGTACGAGCAGGGCAAGCGCAGTTTCCCGTACACCCTGGCCAAGCGGTTGCCCGACGCGGGCAGCCTGGAGCGGCTGACCTTCGTGCTGCACGCGTTCTCCTTCCCGATCTTCACCTTCGCGGTGATCGCGGGCGCGATCTGGGCCGAGGCGGCCTGGGGTCGGCCGTGGGGTTGGGACCCGAAGGAGACCTGGGCGTTCATCTCCTGGGTGGTGTACGCCGGCTACCTGCACGCGCGGGCCACGCCGAGCGTCAAGCGCAACGTGGCCACCTGGCTGGCGGTGCTCGGCGTCCTCACCGTGCTGATGAACCTGTTCGGCGTGAACATCTTCTTCACGGGCCTGCACTCGTACGGCGGTCTGGACTGATCGTCGGCGCGGCTGCCGCTTCCGGGACGCTGCTTCAGTGCTGCTTCCCGGCGGTCGGCAGATCGAGTGCGCCGCGGCGGCCGGGGCGAAGAACGGCCCGCTGTAGCCGCCGCCACTGAGCAGGCGGCTGGCGACGAACCAGGAGAGGGTGGCGGCGAGCGTCACCTGCGCCACAAGCGGCCAGCCGGTCCGCAGGTGCGCCCACGCGCCGCGCAACCAGTTCGCCACCCGGGACAGGTCGTCTCCCCTCGTCGTCGCCGACTGGTCAACGACTCAGCTTGGACGCCGGTTAGCGGGGGCGCCAGTCGCGCAACGCCCGCTCGATCTGGACGGTGACCTGGTAGGAGACCTCGGGAAGGTCGGCCAGCTCGATCCGCTCACCGCGCAGCGCCAGTTGCGCGTGCAGTTCCCGGGCGACGGTGTCGCGGAGCTCGACCAGCAGAGGCGACAACCCGTCCGGGTCGCCGACGACGTACGCGTCCGACATCCCTTCAGCATGGGCCGCAGTGGGCTCTGCGGACCAGAGCGGGTGAGATTTACCCGCCGGGCTTGCCTCTGCCCGTGGATCTGCCAGGTGTCGCCTGCGGGCGCGGTCAGCCGCCGAACCAGCCGGGCATGTCGAGGCGGAACCAGTTGGCGGAGGCCACAGTGCTCAGGTCGTCCTCCAGGGCGGCGACCCGGTCCGGGCCGAGGGTCGCCACCCAACGCTTTCGAAGCTGGTCGAAGATCTGCGCCGAGCGGTGCAGCCCGTCGGCGCCGCGTGGTGTCACCCGGACGAGCCGTCGGCGGGCGTCGGCGGGATCGTCGATCCGTTCCAGGTAGCCGGCGGCGACGAGCCTGTCGACAGTCTTGCCGGCTGCCTGTTTCGAGATGCCGAGCCGTTGGCCCAGCTCGGTGGCGGTGGTGCCGTCCATCCCCACGGCCTGGAGCACGAAGCCGTGCAGCGGTCGCAGCTCCGGGTGCCCCTGCCGGGCCAGCTCGGCGTGCAGGTCGTCGATGAGCGTGCGGAAGCCGGCCAGCAGGAGCAGCGGCAGCGCGTAGCCGGGCCGCGCGGCTTCAGCGGTTGCCATGTTCGACAACCACGTTTACTATTCCGTAAACCACGTTGACTATCCTACGGGACGTGTCCCTCGGCGTCCCCACCCACGCCGCGAGAGCAGGTAGCCGTGCCCGTCTTCACCGCACACACCGCCGACACCGCGCCCGCCGCCGCCCGGCCGACCATCGAGGGGGTACGCCGTCGGTTCGGCTGGCTGCCCGCTCCGGTCGCTCTGATGGCCGAGTCGCCCCAGCTGCTCAGCGGTTTCCTCACCGCCAACAAGGGCTTCGAGCAGACCGACCTCTCGCCGCTGGAGCGGGAGGTGGTCGTGTTCGCCGTCGCCACCACCAACGAGTGCCACGTCTGCGTCGCCCTGCACACCGGCACGCTCGCCCGCCTCGGCGCGACCGCCGAGATGGTCACCGCGCTGCGCGCCGGGAGCCCGTTGCCCGAGCCGCGGCTGGAAGCGCTGCGCCGGTTCACGCTCGCCGTGCTCGACCATCGGGGAGCGGTGCCCGACGACGAACTGGAGGAATTCCTGGCCGCCGGCTACCAACCCCGGCACGCGCTGGACGTGGTGCTCGGCGTCGGGACGTACACCATCTCGACATTCGCCAACCGGCTCACCCGCGCACCACTCGACCCGCCGCTGTCTCCTCACGCGTGGACGCCCACTGCCTGACCCGCCGCCCAGGTCGCTGTTGATCCACTCGGCTTCCGTGAAACCGGTGTATCCCGGCGCGGGACACCCCGATTTCCTGGAAGCCAAGTGGATCAAGCGCAGCCGCGCCGGGCCGGTCATCGCAGGTGTCACACCACCCGCCTTCGTCGGAGGGGCACCCGGTGCGGGAGACTGGGCGGCATGGCGGCTCGTGGCTTCCCCTACAACGATCTCAAGGACTTCCTCGCGGCGCTGGAGCGTGCTGGGGAACTGCGCCGGGTCGACGTCCCTGTCGACCCCACCCTGGAGATCAGCGAGGTGGTCACCCGCACAGTGCGTGCCGGTGGGCCGGCGCTGCTCTTCGAACGTCCGACCCGGGGCGAGATGCCTGTGGCGATCAACCTGTTCGGCACCGAGAAGCGGATGGCCATGGCTCTCGGGGTGGAGAACCTCGACGAAATCGGCCAGCGGATCGGCGAGATGCTCAAGCCGGAGCTGCCGCAGGGCTTCTCGGGCATGATGGGCGGCCTTGGCAAGGTCATGCAGCTCAAGTCGATGCCGCCGAAGAAGGTCAAGACCGCCCCGTGTCAGCAGGTGGTCTACCGGGGCGACGACGTCGACCTCAACCGGCTGCCGGGGTTGCAGGTGTGGCCGGGTGACGGCGGCATCTTCCACAACTTCGGGCTGACCCACACGAAGGACCCGGAGACCGGCAAGCGCAACCTCGGGCTGTACCGGCTCCAGCAGCACTCGCACAACACGATCGGCATGCACTGGCAGATCCACAAGAACTCCACGGCGCACCACGCGGTCGCCGAGCGGCTCGGGCAGCGCCTGCCGGTGGCCATCGCCATCGGCGCCGACCCGGCGGTCGCCTACTCGGCAAGCGCGCCGCTTCCCGCCGAGATCGACGAGTACCTGTTCGCCGGGTACCTGCGGGGTGAGCGCGTCGAGATGGTGGACTGCCTGACCGTGCCGTTGCAGGTGCCGGCGCACGCGCAGATCGTGCTGGAGGGCTACATCGAGCCGGGCGAGCGTATGCCGGAGGGGCCGTTCGGTGACCACACAGGCTTCTACACGCCTGTCGAGCCGTTCCCGGTGATGCACATCGAGTGCATGACCATGCAGCGCGACCCGGTCTACCACTCGATCGTCACGTCCCAGCCGCCGCAGGAGGACCACGGCCTCGGCAAGGCCACCGAGCGGATCTTCGCGCCGCTGCTGCGCTTCCTGATCCCGGACATCGTCGACTACGACCTGCCCGCCGCCGGTGTCTTCCACAACTGCGCGATCGTGTCGATCCGCAAGCGCTACCCGAAGCACGCGCAGAAGGTCATGAACGCGATCTGGGGCGCGCACATGATGTCCCTGACCAAGCTGATCGTGATCGTGGACGAGGACTGCGACGTCCACGACTACAACGAGGTCGCGTTCCGCGCCTTCGGCAACGTCGACTACGCCCGCGACCTGCTGCTCACCGAGGGTCCGGTGGACCACCTGGACCACGCCTCGTACCAGCAGTTCTGGGGCGGCAAGGCGGGCGTCGACGCGACCCGCAAGCTCCCCACCGAGGGCTACAACCGCGGCTGGCCGGAGGAGATGACAATGGCTCCCGAGGTGACGGCCCTGGTCGACAAGCGCTGGAAGGAGTACGGGATCTGATGCCCGTCGACGACTCCCGCGATCTTGCACTTTCGGCCCCCGATTCGCCCTCTTCCTCCCCTTCTGCCCCGGCAGGAAGTGCAAGATCGCGGGGGAGGGTGCGGGCGTTCCTGGATCTTGTGGCTATCGAGCACTCCGTTTTCGCGCTTCCGTTCGCCTTCCTTTCGGCGTTGACCGCCATGCAGGTTTCCGGCGGGCGGGTTCGCTGGGTCGACCTGCTCTTGATCACTGTGGCGATGGTCGGGGCGCGGACGTTCGCGATGGCCGCCAACCGGATCCTCGACCGGCAGATCGACGCGCGGAACCCGCGTACCGCCGGGCGGGAACTGGTCACCGGGGCGGTGAGCGTGCGAACGGCCTGGACCGGCGCGGCCGTCGCGCTTGTGGTCTTCCTCGCCGCCGCCGCCCTGCTCAACCCGCTCTGCCTGGTGCTGGCGCCGCTCGCGGTGGTGCCGCTTGTGGTCTACCCGTACGGCAAGCGGTTCACCAACTGGCCGCACGCCATCCTGGCGATCGCCCAGGCGGTCGGGCCGGTAGGCGCGTGGCTGGCGGTCACCGGCACCCTTGACGGGTCCTGGCCGGCCTGGTTGCTCGGTGCGGCGGTCGGGCTGTGGATCGGCGGTTTCGACCTGATCTACGCCTGCCAGGACTCCGAGATCGACAAGGAGATCGGCGTGCACAGCGTGCCCGCCCGGTACGGCAGGCGCTTCGCGCTGCACGCCTCCACAGTGGCGCACGTGGTGACCTTCGGGCTCTTCGTGTGGTTCGGGGCGCTCGTCGGGTTCGGCTGGCTCTGGTGGGTAGGCCTGGCGCTGACCGCCGTGGCGTTCGCCTACCAGCACCTGGTGGTCACCCCGACCGACCTCAGCAAGGTCAACCGGGCGTTCTTCACCGCCAACGGGTTCGTCGGCATCGCGCTGTTCGTGTTCGCCCTGCTCGACCTGGTGATCCGGCTCGACCTGCGCCCCTGACAGTTGCGATGGCGGCAGACGGCGGCGGTGCGCTCGGCACCGCCGCCGTTCGCGTGCTGCCACCCACATTGTTCTAACAACACTAGAACAAGTATTCTTTAAGCGTGCTCTTCCGCATCGACCCCTCGCTCGACGAGACGCTGTTCGCCCAGCTCGTCACGCAGGTACGCCTCGCCGTGGCCCAGGGCGTGCTCCAGCCCGGCGAACGGCTGCCCGCCGCCCGCGAGCTCGCCGCGTCGCTCGATCTCAACGTGCACACAGTCCTCCGGGCCTACCAGCTACTTCGAGACGACGGGCTGATCGAGCTACGACGCGGACGCGGGGCCATCGTCACCGCCCGGCCCGCAGCCGACCACGCCAAGCTGCTGGCCGCCATCGACGAGGTCGTACGCGAGGCGCGCGCCCTGCACTTCTCCCCGGAAGCCACAGCCACGCTCCTCAAGGAGGCGTTCTCATCATGACCACCGGCACCGCGCCCGCCCGTGACACGCGTCGGCGGACGCGCCTCATCGGCCTGACGGTCACCATCGTCGGCCTCGTGATCCTTGCCGGGGCCGCCGCTGTGGCCCTCTCCTGGCGTGGCGACCTGCCCGACCCGGTGGCGACACACTGGAACGCCCAGGGCAGGCCCGACGACTTCATGTCCCTCGGTGCCATTGTCTGGGCCGGTTCCGGTATTGGTGCCCTGCTGGTGCTGGGGTTCGGCGCGGTCACGACGCTGTGGGGGCAGTCCGCGGTGAACCGCCGCATCGGCGCCGCGACCACCCTCTGGCTGGCGCTCTTCATGGCCCTCGTGCTGCTCGGCACCCTGCACGGGCAGCTCGGCCTCGCCGACGCCCGCACGGCCGGCGGGGTCGGCGGCGCGCTCGCGCTGGCGATCGTCGCCTCCCTCGTCCCGGCTGCGCTCGTCGGCCTGCTCCTGCCCGGTGACCCGCCCCAGCCGGCCGACGCCCCCGTCGCGCCCGAGGCGTCCCGCGTCCCCCTCGCGCCGGGCGAGCGGGCCGTCTGGATCGGGCGCACCGGCGCCGGACCGGGGATCGCCCTCGGCGCGGTCTCGATAGCCGTCCTGGTCACGCTCGCCGTCGTCAGCGGCATGTGGGGGCTGCTGATCGTCGCGGCGCTGCTGGTCGCGGTCTTCGTGGCGATGTTCGCCTTCACCGTCCGGGTCGACGAGAGCGGCCTGCTGGTCCGGTCGTCGGCAGGCTGGCCGCGTACCCACGTCCCCCTCGACGAGGTGCTGCGCGCCAGCGTCGTCCAGGTCCACCCGCTGCGCGAGTTCGGCGGCTGGGGCTGGCGGGTGGGCCGCGGCGGCCGGGTCGGCATCGTCCTGCGTACGGGCGAGGGTCTGCTCGTCGAGCGGACCGGCGACCGCTCGATCGTCGTCACGGTCCCCGACGCCGGCACCGCCGCCGCCCTGCTCAACACCCTCGCCGACCGTCAACGGCAGGCCCGCTGAGCGGCGGCGTCAACTGCGGGCTGCCGAATACCTGTCGCTCTCCAGTGACCAGTCGATCGTGCCACGCACCGAGCAGGCGATCCCCTCCACGTGCGCGGCGACCGCCGGGGCCAGCTCGGGGCCGAAGGACGGGATGGTGGCCCGCAGCTCCATGAACCGTCCCATCGTCGTGCGCCAGCGGTCCACCGCTGCCTCCACGGCCCGCCCGTGCGGCAGGTGCTGCTCCCGCGCGATGACCAGCACCAGGTTGTGCCCGCCCGAGGTGACCCGGTCCCTCTCCAACGACACCAGGTCGTTGAACCAGGAGAGCAGGTCGTTGCCGGTGGCCGCCAGCTCTCGCAGCGCGGGGTGGTGGTAGACGGCGTCCGGCAGCGCGTGACCGGTCACGAATTCGATCATGGTGTACGACACGTACGCCGCCGAGGTGGCCCGGCGCAGCTCGACGTACTCGGTGACACCGGGAAGGTGGCCCCTGGTCTTGTTGTCCGCCTCCGTGCGGTTGCCGGCCAGGTGGTGGGCGACGGCGTCGGCGAAACGCCGCTGCCAGGTCGGCGGCATCCGCGCCTGCGGGGCCTGCCACGAGTCCACGAGCATCCGTCGCAACGGGCCCCGGAACCCGGCCGGGCGGGCGTGGGTGTCCTGGCGTAGTACCTGGAGCACCCCGTCCCGCAGTGCCGCGACGTCCGCCCCGCTGGCGCGGTGTGGCCCGTCGCAGGCGTCGTCGAGCAGGAAGAACCAGGTCCACAGCGCGGCGACCGTACGCAGGTCTGCGGCGCTCGCGTCGGGATAGAGCCGGCCGGCGTACCAGGCGATGCGACCGGCGTCCAGCTCGCGCAGGGCGACGTCGTCAAGGGGCAGGTCGAAGCGGCGTACCCAGCCGGCCAGCCATTCCTGGGTCGTCTGGGCGTGCGGGGAGCACCGGGAGGGCAGGGGACATTCGGCCCGTAGCGTGCGGGCTGCCGCCGCCGTCATCGGTCGTACCGCCCCTCGGGTCGCTGCACAGCGGTGATCCTCCCCGTCCGAGCATGGCAGAAGTCAGGTGCCGATGATGTCCCCGCTGGCACTGCGGACGGGCCAGGGCGGGGGTCATGGCACGGCGCACGCGCGGACCAGGCAGGCTTGGGGCATGCGCGAACCATGGGTGATCGGTGTGTCCGGAGCCTCCGGAACGCCGTACGCGGCGGCGGTCATCGGCGGACTCCTGGACGCGGGGGAGCCGGTGGACCTGATCGTGTCCCGGGCCGCGCGGCTCACAGTGCTCGACGAGACCGGCCGGCCGTTCCGTGACGCGCACTGGGCCGAGGACCTCGCCGCCTGGCTCGGCCGGGACCTGACCGGCGCGGACGTGCGGCACTGGCCGGCGGGTGACCTGGCGGCCGGGCCGAGCAGCGGCTCCTACCGGGTACGCGGGATGGCAGTGGTGCCGGCCAGCACGGCGGCGTGCGCGGGCATCGCGATCGGGCTATCCAAGGATCTGCTGCAGCGTGCCGCCGAGGTGAACCTGAAGGAGCGCCGACCCGTGGTGGTGGTGCCCCGCGAGACCCCTGTGACGCGCAGCCACCTGGAACATCTCATCGAACTGCACGACGCCGGTGCAGTGGTGCTGCCGGCCAGCCCAGGTTTCTACGGCGCCGGCGCGGCGGCAAGCGCGCAGCAGTTGGTCGACTTCGTGGCCGGCAAGGTGCTGGATGCGCTCGGCGTGCCACACACCCTGTTCCGGCGGTGGTCCGGGCAGCTCGGCGCGAGCCGGAGCTGAGCAGTCCGCACAGCCCGCCCGGTCACGCCGGTAGGCGGGCCGTCATTGCGCGACGCGGACCGGACTGGCGCCCGGTCCGCGTGACGATGTCCGCACCAGTTCAGTACATGCCCGCATTGGCCGGACCCGGCCCGGTGGATGCGGCCGGACCCACATTGCGTGGCTTTCCGACCTCGTCCACCTCGTCAAGCATGCCCTCCCCCTCAAGCAGGGCCCGCACCTCGGATTCCCGAAATCGGCGATGCCCGCCTGGAGTCCGGATGCTTCCTATCCGGCCGGCCGCCGCCCATCGCGTCACAGTCTTCGGGTCCACCCGAAACAGCGCGGCGACCTCACCCGGTGTCAGCAGGCGATCTCCAGTGTCCACAGCCCCCTCCTCGCGTCGACGAAGCCCCTGGCTGAACACACTGCCCCCGGCTGGTGCGAGCCCAGAGCCGTCATGAGGGACGTATGGCAATTACAGCACCAGGGACCTGGCCTGTCCGCCAAAACGCGAAAAATGCACTGAGTGGGAAGTTAGTAAATGGTACTGGCGCAACCCCTGCCTTGACAGTCGGTTTGTGAACAGTCACTCACTGTTCTGCCCAACGGGAGCCGGAGGCATCGCGTTACGCCCAACCCGTTAAGGTCACTCTCCGTGGACGCCATCGACCTGAGCCTCGTCGATCTGCTGCGCGGCAACGCCCGCCTCTCGTACGCCGAACTGGCCCGGCAGGTGGGCCTCTCCGCCCCCGCCGTCCACGAGCGCGTCGGCAAGCTGGAGAGCAACGGCGTGATCCGCGGCTACCGCGCGGACGTGGCACCCGAGTCCATCGGGCTGGGCGTCACGGCACTGATCGGCATCGTCGAGGACTCCGGCGCCGACTCCGACGACATGCTGGAATCGCTGCGGGTGCTGCCCGAGATCGAATCCTGCTACTTCATGGCCGGCGTCGAGTCGTTCCTCCTCAAGGCGCGGGTCGGCACGATCGCCGAGCTGGAGCAGTTGATCGTGCGGCTGAACCGGACCCCCGGCGTCGCCTCCACCCGCACCGCCATCGCCCTGTCCACCAAGTGGGAGAACCGCCCCCAGCCGGTCGGCCAACCGCCCGCCTGACCCGCGTACCCCTGGTGTCGCGCCGCCGCACGGCGGTAACGTGCGCCGATGACCTCGCCGGGAACCGGGGTGGCAGTGGTGACCGGGGCCGCCGGCGGCCTGGGCCGCGCCGTCGCCACCGCGCTGCACGCCGACGGCTGGCCGGTGCTGCTCACCGACCTCGACCCGGACGCGGCAGCCGCTGCCGCCGCGCCGGTCGGCGGCTGGTCGGCCGCCCTGGACGTCCGCGACGAGGCCGCCTGCGCCGAGATCGCGGCGACCGCCGCGAGCCGGGGCGACCTCGGCCTCTGGGTCAACAACGCGGGCATCCTGGTCACCGGGCCCTCCTGGGAGCACGACGGGCCGACCCGCCGCCGGGTGTTCGACGTCAACACCCACGGGGCCATCAACGGGACGCTCGCCGCGCTCGCCGTGATGCGCGGGCAGGGTCACGGCCACGTCCTGAACATCGTCTCGCTGGCCGGGCTCATCGCCGCGCCCGGCGAGACGGTGTACGCCGCCAGCAAGCACGCCCTGTTGGCGTTCAGCCTCGGAACGCTCAGCGACCTGCGGATTGCCGGGTACGGGCGGGTGCACGTGTCCTGCCTCTGCCCGGACGGCATCTGGACGCCGATGCTGCACGACCGGCTGGACGACCCCGGCGCGGCGGCCTCGTTCACCGGGTCGATGCTGACCCCGCAGCGGGTGGCTGCCCGGGCCGCCCGGCTGGCTCGCCGACCCCGTCCGGTCGTCAGCCTGCCCCGCTGGCGCGGTGCCCAGGTCCGGCTGCTGGACACCCTGCCCCGGCTTGCCGTCGGGCTGACACCCATCGTCCAGGCCGTCGGCCGGGCCGGACAACGCCGCCAAAGCCGGCGAACTACTCCAACGGACCGGAACTGACCACCGCCGGCCTGCTTGCTAGGTTTCCGGCGTGACTCATCTCGACAGGTGCGACGAGGCCGGCCGCAGCTGGGTGACCGAGGCCATCGCCGCCGTCGAGGCGGACGCGAACCGTTCGGCCGACACCCACCTGCTGCCGTTTCCGCTGCCCCGGGCCTGGGGGATCGACCTGTACCTCAAGGACGAGTCGTCGCACCCCACCGGCTCGCTCAAGCACCGGCTGGCCCGCTCCCTCTTCCTCTACGGGCTCTGCAACGGCTGGATCGGGCCGCGTACGACGATCATCGAGGCGTCCTCTGGCTCCACGGCGGTCTCCGAGGCGTACTTCGCGCGGATGCTCGGGCTGCCGTTCATCGCCGTGATGCCCGCCTCCACCTCACCGGAGAAGATCGCGCAGATCGAGTTCCAGGGCGGCCGGTGCCACCTGGTGGACGATCCCGCGAGCGTCGTGGTCGAGGCCCGCTGGCTGGCCGAGGACTCCGGCGGCCACTTCATGGACCAGTTCACGTACGCCGAGCGGGCCACCGACTGGCGGGGCAACAACAACATCGCCGAGTCGATCTACGCGCAGTTGGAGCTGGAACGGCACCCCATCCCGGCCTGGGTGGTGGTGGGCGCCGGCACCGGTGGCACCAGCGCGACCGTCGGCCGGTACGCCCGCTACCGCAGGCTGTCCACCAAGCTCTGCGTGGTGGACCCGGAGAACTCCGCCTTCTATCCGGCCTGGCTGGCGGCCGACTGGTCGGTGGAGACCGGCAAGGGTTCCCGCATCGAGGGGATCGGCCGTCCCACGGTGGAGGCGTCCTTCGTGCCCGCCGTGGTGGACCGGATGGTCCAGGTGCCGGACGCGGCCTCGCTCGCCGCCATGCGCGCCGGGTCGGCGGTGCTCGGCCGACGGGTCGGCGGCTCCACCGGCACCAACCTGTGGGGTGCCTTCGGCCTGATCGCCGAGATGATCGCCGAGGGCCGGACCGGCTCGGTCGTCACGCTGATCTGCGACCCCGGTGACAGGTACGCCGACACGTACTACGCCGACGACTGGTTGGCCGCCCAGGGCCTCGACCTGGCACCGCACGCCACCACCATCGAGCGTTTCCTTACCAGCGGCGTCTGGTCGGCCTGAAACGGCCGGTCAGCGCGGGTCGATCCGCTCGGCCAGGCCGGGATAGCGCACCACGTAGCCGTCGGCGTCCACATCGATGTCGGCGGTGAACGTGCCGCTGGCGAACCGTACGCGGCCCGGCCCGACCCCGGTGTAGATCTGCTCGGCCGGCACCACCTCCAAGCCGGGCAGCAGCACCCAGGCGACGGTGATCCGCCGTGGCATGTCGGCTGGACTGCCCGCCAGCCCGAGCCGGCGCACCGGCAGGGCGTTGAACAGCGAGGAGCCACTCAGGTCGACGTCGATCGCGTCGGCCAGACGGTCCGGATCGTCGGTGCCCGGCAGGCCGGCCCGGTGGTGCCCGGCCGCGACAAGCGCCGCGTCCAGGTCACCCTGCTCGGCGGTGGTCACCCGCCACCGGCCCGCCGCCCGCTCCAACGTCACCCGGCGCATCCAGCCTGATCCCTCGGCCTCGATCTCGACGCGGGACGCGCTCCAGTCGGGCGATGTGGCCACCTGGTAGCGGGCCGTGAAGGGCACCGGGTCGACCGCCAGCAACGTGCCCCGGGCCGACAGCCCGTTCCTGTCGTCGAGCAGGGCCTGCTCACTGCCAGCGGTGTCCGTCCGGGACCAGAAGATCGACTTCGGCATGGTCGCCATGAGCCGGACGTTACGCGACCGCGCCGCCCTTGGCAGCGCATGCGCGAACGCCGTCGCGGAGCAAGGCTCCGCGACGGCGTCCGTCAGATCAAATGATCAGTGGGTACGCGCCGGCGGCCGCCCGAAACCGCGCCGGTCATCCCGCGGCCTGTCGTCACGTGGCCGGTCGTCCCGAGTACGGCCCTCGGAGCGGTAGCCACCCCGGGTGTCCCGGTCCGCGAAACGCCGCTCGCCGGCCGGCCGGTCACCCCGGTCCGCCTGCGGACGGTCGCCGTAGCGCCGCTCGCCGCTGGGCCGGTCGCCGAACTGCCGGTCGCCGTAGCGCCGCTCACCCTGCGGACGGTCGCCGTAACCGCGCTCGCCGCTGGGCCGGTCGCCGTACTGCCGATCGCCGGTGGGCCTGTCGCTGTAGCGGCGCTCGCCCTGCGGACGGTCGCCGTACTGCCTGTCACCCTGCGGGCGGTCGCCGAAGCGGCGCTCACCACCAGGACGGTCGCCCCGGTCACCGAACTGCTGACGATCGCCGAAGCGGCGCTCACCAGTGGGCCGGTCGCCGTAGCCCCGGCTGTCCCGGTCGGCGTAGCGGCGCTCACCCTGCGGACGGTCGCCGTAGCCACGCTCGCCGGTCGGACGGTCGCCGTACTGCCGGTCGCCGGTCGGGCGGTCGCCGAAGCGGCGCTCGCCGGTGGGCCGGTCGGCGTAGCGCCGCTCACCCTGGGGGCGGTCGCCGAAGCGGCGCGGGCCGCCGGAACGGTCGTCGAAGCGGCGTGCGCCGCCGGAGCGGTCGCCGTAGCCCCGAGGCTCCGCCTCCACCCGCACCGGGATGCCGCTGGGCTCGCGGGCACCGATCAACTCGGCCAGCATCGGGTCGCCGAGCCGTACCCGGGCCTCGGCCGGTGCCACGCCGGCCTTCTCCAACATGGCGAGGGTCGTACGCCGCTGCTTGGGAAGCACCAACGTGGCGACCGCGCCCGACTCGCCAGCGCGGGCGGTGCGCCCGGCGCGGTGCAGGTAGTCCTTCGGGTCCTTCGGCGGGTCGACGTGCAACACGAGGGTCACTCCGTCGACGTGGATGCCGCGTGCCGCCACGTCAGTGGCGACCAGGACGTTCATCCGGCCCTCACGGAACTCGGCGAGCGTCTTCGTCCGCATCCGCTGGGTCTTGCCGCCGTGCAGCCCACCGGCGCGCACGCCGACGGCCGCGAGTTGCTCGACAAGCCGGTCCACGCCCAGTTGGGTACGTGCGAAGACCATGGTCCGGCCGTCACGGGCGGCGATCGAGGCGGCCACCGGGAACTTCTCGTGCGGCGGGATCAGCAGCATGTGGTGGTCCATGGTGGACACCGATGCGGTCGACGGCGCGGTGGAGTGGGTCACCGGGTCGTTCATGAAGCGCCGGACCAGCGCGTCGACGTCGCCGTCGAGGGTGGCCGAGAAGAGCAGACGCTGACTACCGGCGGGCGTCTTTGCCAGCAGTTCGGTCACCTCGGGCAGGAAGCCCATGTCGGCCATCTGGTCGGCCTCGTCGAGCACCGTGACCTCGACGTCGTCGAGCTGGCAGATGCCCCGCTCGATCAGGTCGCCGAGCCGGCCCGGGGTCGCCACGATGATCTCGACGCCGCGTCGGAGCGCGTCGATCTGGCGGTCGTACGGAACTCCGCCGACGGCGGTCTTGAGGAAGATGCCGACGGCCTTGCCCAGCGGCACCAAGGCGTCGTTGACCTGCATGGCCAGCTCGCGGGTGGGGACCAGGACCAGGGCGCGGGGCCGCAGTGGCCGGGCCCGGTTGCGGTCGGCGAGCCGGGCGATCATCGGCAGCCCGAAGGCGAGCGTCTTGCCCGACCCGGTCTGGCCACGGCCCAGGACGTCCCGGCCTGCGAGCGCGTCCGGAACGGTGGCCCGCTGGATCTCGAACGGGGAGGTGATGCCCTGTCGGGCAAGTGCGCGAACCAACGGCTCGGGCAGGCCGAGGCCGGCGAAGTCGACCGCCTCGGTGATCTCGGTCGACGTGGGCTCGACCGCCATGGCCTCGCCCGGAGCAGTCTCGGTCGGGTCGATGGCTGTCGCTGCGGCCTGCGCCGGGGCGGCGTCGGAAGTTGCCGGGGCGGCGTCACGCGGCGCCACCGCACTGGGGTCGAAAACGGTCGGAACGGTGCTGGTGTCAGCAGAGGTGGTCAACAAATGCCTTTCGAGCGGGGCGCATCTTCGCGATGGCCTGCCGCGGCTGTGCCGCCGGATCGCCCGCAAGACCGCCCAGGGGCGCGCACCACACGCGCCGGGTCAGTGATCCCGACCAGTGTACGGCGGTTCGCCAGACTCGCCAGCGGGTTGCCCGACCGTAGTGGGCGGACTCACCATCGTTGCTGCTGAACGGCTCAGCCGCTGAGGACGCTGCCGACCAGGCTGTCCATGGCGTCACCCGCCAGCAGGACGACGAGCACGCTGATCGCCACCAGCAGCCCCAGAGCCGCGATCAGGACGATCACCACGCGCGTGTTGCGGGACGATTCGGCAGGCGTGTCCGCCCAGCCCTGGGCCAGAATGTGCCCGGTCAGTGAGCCGGAATTCTCCACCGCGGCGTTCGCCGGAAGCGCAATCGTGGCGAAGCCCGGCCCCTCGCCGCCGCCGTAGACGGTGCCCGGCAGATCCGAGCCGCTGTCACGACCGCCGCGACGCGCACCGGCAGCCGCCGCACCAGGCGTGGCGCGCTCGCCCGCCGGATAGGTCGAGGACGTGGCGGACCGGGTGCCGCCGACGCCACCTGGTGTGGGGGCGCCGGTGGTCGACGGCGGCCAACTGGGCAGTGCGGGTGCGGGCACCACGGGCGCGGGGGCCTGTGCCTCGGCCCACGGGCCACCCGACGCTGCCTGTGTCGTACCGCCCGGAGCCGGCGGCGCCGAAGCCGGGGTCGACGGCGTCGCAGCTTGGGTCGACGGCGTCGCGGGAGGGGTCCACGGCACCGCGCCCGGGGTGCGCTGTGCGGTGTCGGGGGTGCGGTGTGCAGCCGCCGGCTGTGCCCTGTCCGGGGTCCGGCGTGCTGGTTCGTTGGCGGACGCCCAGCCGGCCGGCGGTGCGGAGACCGAGGCGGTGGCCCGTACGCCCGGCGTACCCGTCATCGCCGGAGGTGGCGGAAACGGTGGTGCCGGCCTCGGGCCGGGCGGTGGCGCGGGCACCGGCGGGCCGGGCGGCGGCGTCGGCGGGCCGGGCACAGGCGGCGTCGGTGGGCCCGGAATGGGCGGCAGCGGCGAGGGCGGCGGCACGGGAGGCCCCGGCACCGGCGGCGGCACAGGGCCGGGCGCTGGCGGGGCGGGCTCCGGCGTCGGACCGGGCGGGTACGGCCCGGGACTGGGCGCCGGCTCGGGCTCGCCGGGCCCGCTCGGCTCGGGCTCCGCAGGCGTCGGCTCCGGCGCCGACGGCGGGAGAGGCTCGGCATGCTGCGCCGCCTCGGGAGTGGTCGGGCCGGACCGGTACACGGCGGGCGTGCCGGCGTGGGCCTGCGGCGTACCCCTGGTGGCGGCCGTCAGGCGGCTGCTGTCGGGCACCACGGCGCTGGCCCGCGCCGACGAGGCCGAGCCCTCCCGCTGGCCGGGCAGTGACGTGCTGGCCGGGCTGGTCGAGCCCTTCGCCCGGTAGGTGGTCGCGGTGGCCGGGGCGCTGGCGGGGAGATCACCGGCCGGCGTGGCCACGGTCGCGACACTGGCCCGCGCCCGCACCGGACCGGACGCCGCCGAACCTGGGCGGGCATCGCTGGCCGCCGGGCGTTCCACGTCCGCTTCGGGTGTGCTGCCGGCCGCGATGGTGCCGGCGGAGGCGGCAGCACGGGCCGGGGCGCCAACCTCGGCGGCGGTCCCGGTTTCAGCGGCGGCCCGGGATGCGGCTGTGGCCCCGGATTCAGCTTTGGCGTTGGTGTCGGCTGCCGCCTCGGTGTCGGCTGCCGCCTCGGTGCCGGCTGCCGCCTCGGTGCCGGCAGTCGCCTCGGCTCTGGCTGCGGCGTCGGTCCCGGCAACGTCGGGTCCGGAGCTGGCGGCGTCAGGGCTGGCGGCCTCAGGGTTGGCGGCCTCAGCGTCCGGGGTGCCGTCGACGGCACTGGCGGCTGCCGGGTCGGCGGGGCCTGGCCTCGGCGGGTCGGCCCGATCCAGGACGGGGTCGACAGTCTCCGCCGGATCTCTCTGCTCGGCCATCTCCGCCCTCCGCGCCACGCTCGCACCCGCGCCCGTGACGTCGGACCGGATGTGCCTGGTTGTCACCGTGCCACAGATCGTCCCGAGCGGACAGCCAGAGGCGGCGGTGGCGGGTCAGCCGTCGGTGCTCGGGCTGCCCGTCGGGCTGGTGCTGGCGGATCCGCTCCGGCTGGTCTCGGGCGTGGCGGTCGTCGTTGCGGTGGCCGATGCGCTGGCCGGTGCAGTGGTCGGCGGCGGAGGCAGCGTCGTCGGCCTGCCGCCCGGGCCGCTCGTCGGGGTCGGCGTGGTGCCGCCCGTCGGCGTCGGGGTGGGCGTGGTCGGCGTCGGGGTGGGCGTGGTCGGTGTGGGCGTCGGCTTCGTCGTCGGCGTCGGCTTGGTGGTGGGAGTCGGCTTGGTGGTGGGAGTCGGCTTCGGCGGCGGAGTTGGCTGCACCGGCGGAACCGGCACTGTCGGTACGGCCGGTGCGGGCACCGCGCCGATCACCCGGGTGGCTGCGTAGAGCCGCGACCAGCGGACGACCGAGATCTTGACCACATCGCCGGTGGTGGGCGCCTGCACCATCTTGCCGTTGCCGATGTACATGCCGACGTGGTGGATCGTGGTGTAGCTGCTGCCGGAGGCGAAGAACAGCAGGTCGCCGGGGAGCAGTGCGCTCTGCGGCACCGTACGGGCACGGGTGGCCGCGTACTGGTCGCGGGAGACGCGGGGCAGGTTGAAGTAGTCGGCGCCCGGCGACCGGTACGCCGCCCACATCAGGCCGGAGCAGTCGAACGCGTCCGGACCCTCCTCCGACCACTTGTACGGGTCGCCGAGCTGGGCGAGCGCATACCGGACGGCAGCCAGCGCCCGCGGGTGCGCGGCCATCCCGTTTGTGCTCTGGCCGGCGACGTAACCCGCTCCGAGCTGCTGCTCGGTGGCTTCCTGCTGGCGTTCCAGCTCGATGAGCTGCGCCGCGTTGTTCTTGCGGAGGGTGACAAGGCTGGCCTCGGCAGCGCGCAGCGCCTTCTCGCCAGTGGTGAACTCCGCCTCGGCGGCTTCGAGCGCGGTCTTGGCGGCGGCGTGCGCCTCGTACGCCTTCTGCTCGCCGGCGCGTGCCCGCGTCAGTTCACCGGCCACCCCGGCGGTGGCGCCCTCGACCTTTTCGCCACGATTGATCCGCTGGAGGCGGCTCAAGCCCTGGATGTCGTTGACGAAGTCGCCGGGCGGCAGCGCGGCGGCGGCCTTTACCGCGTCGGAGGCAGCCGAGTCGGCCGCCTGCTGGGCGCGGAGCACGGCGTCCTGCGCGGTCTCCAGCGCCTTGCCGGCGGCTTGCAGGTTGGCCTGCGCGTCGGTGCGTTTCTGCCGGCTCTGTAGTAACCCGTCACCGAGGATGCCGACCTGACTCTCGGCGGCGGCGATCTGGGCGGCGAGCGGGCCGGCGCCGATGTTGACCGGGGGCGGAACGGGGACGCCGGCGCCGGGTGCGCTGCCGGGCAGTCGAAGCTCGCCGACGGCGGCGGGCCGGGAGCCGGTGTCCGGCACCGTGGCGGGCACTGCCGGATCGGCGTACGCGGGGGTGGCCAGCACGGCGGCGGCGATCGCGCCGAGCAGGGCGGCCCAGAGCTTCGGCCGCAGCACCGGCGAGATCACCGGGCTCCGTCGTCGCTGCCGTCGCCCGCGCTCGCTGTCGACCATTCCGCTCCCGTCCGGTGCTCGCCTCCGCGCTCGGTGGGCGCGGCCGCCGGGACGGTACCAGTGTGAGTTCCGCCCCACCCTGTCTTACCGCACCCCGCCAACGTTGTCGATGCGTCGCCGGGTTACGGGAGGCTGAGAGTCTGTTGAGAGGGTCGTCGAGCCCGTCGAGCGGATCGCTGTCGCCGACCGTGCCGCCGCGAGTGCCGGAGCGCCGACGTACGCTCGACCGGGACCGCAGGTGGAAGGGACGTGCCATGGACGCCGGACTCAAGCGCGAGCTCGAAGCGAAGGTGTACGCCGATGAACGGCTGACCCGGGAGGACGGGATCGCGCTCTACGAGAGTGACGACCTGACCTGGTTGGGTCGGTTGGCGCACCACAAGCGCACCGAGCTGAACGGTGAGCGGGTGATGTTCAACGTCAACCGGCACCTCAACCTGACCAACGTCTGTTCGGCGTCCTGTGCGTACTGCTCGTTCCAGCGCAAGCCGGGCGAGAAGGACGCGTACACGATGCGCATCGACGAGGCGGTCCGCAAGGCCAAGGAGATGGAGGATGAGCAGCTCACCGAGCTGCACATCGTCAACGGCCTGCACCCGACGCTGCCGTGGCGCTACTACCCGAAGGTGCTGCGTGAGCTGAAGGCGGCGCTGCCGAACGTCAAGCTCAAGTGCTTCACCGCGACCGAGGTGCAGTGGTTCGAGAAGATCAGTGGCCTGAGCGCCGACGAGATCCTCGACGAGCTGATGGACGCCGGCCTGGAGTCGCTCACCGGCGGTGGCGCGGAGATCTTCGACTGGGAGGTCCGGCAGCACATCGTCGACCACGCCTGCCACTGGGAGGACTGGTCGCGCATCCACGCGCTGGCGCACAGCAAGGGCATGAAGACCCCGGCGACAATGCTGTACGGCCACATCGAGGAGCCCCGGCACCGCGTCGACCACGTGCTGCGGCTGCGCGAGTTGCAGGACGAGACGGGCGGCTTCGCGGTCTTCATCCCGCTGCGCTACCAGCACGACTTCGTGGACTCGGCGGACGGCAAGATCCGTAACCGGATCCAGGCGCGTACCACGATGGCGTCGCCGGCCGAGTCGCTGAAGACGTTCGCCGTCTCGCGGCTGCTGTTCGACAACGTTCCGCACCTGAAGAACTTCTGGGTGATGCACGGTCTCTCGGTGGCTCAGCTCTCGCTGAACTTCGGCGTGGACGACCTGGACGGCTCGGTGGTCGAATACAAGATCACCCATGACGCCGACTCGTACGGCACCCCGAACACCATGCACCGTGACGACCTGCTGCACCTGATCTGGGACGCCGGTTTCCAGCCGGTCGAGCGGGACACCCGCTACAACGTGGTTCGGGAGTACGACAAGGCGCCGTCGCTGGCCGAGCGCCGCGCCGAGCCGCAGCAGGTCTGGGCCTGAGTCACCACGTACCCTCGCAGTCGATGACCGAGCAGCGCGAGTCCGAGAAGCAGGGCGGGTTTCCCCGTCGGGACGACCAGGGGCGTATCCGTACCCTGGCCGACCTGCTGGGCGTGTGCCTGGCCGGTCTGGTCATCGGCGTGCTGGCGCTCGTGGTGTTCGAGTTGGCGTTCGCCTCGTTCGGTGCCGGCGACTTCGGCAACACCAACGGCTGGCTGGCGGTGATCCTGCCGGCCTGGCTGTTCTGGGACGATTTCCGGGCGTGGGAGTTCGGCGCTGCCCGGGTGGTGGCGGCGCTTGTCGCGGCGGCTGTCGGTGTGGTCTCGGGTCTGCTGATCGCCGGGCTGGGCGCCGGGTTGCCGCCGCTGCTGTCCGGGGCGTTGGCGGCGGCGGCGTTCACCGTCGCGTACGCGGCTGTGTGGTTTCCGGGCGTCCGCTGGTTGGCCCGCCGGACCGGCTGACCCCGACCGCCCGCCGGGTGGGTCGATCTTTCCGCCGCGGGGCGGGCGAGCTAGGGAACGGAGTGGTGCAGGTGAGCGCGGCGGTCAAGTACACGCTGGGTCGGCTCGGGTTGTTCGTCGCCGTGCTGGCGGGCCTCTGGTTCGTCGACATGGACATTTTCCTGAAGCTGATTCTGGCGCTGGCGTTCTCCGCCGCGCTCTCCTTCTTCCTGTTGCGCGGCTTCCGGGACGAGATGGCCCAGGAGATGGCCGAAGCGGCGGAGCGCCGCCGTACGGAGAAGGAGCGCCTGCGCTCCGCCCTGGCCGGCGACGACAAGCCTGCGACCTCCGACACCGACGTTGACGGCGATCCCCCGGCGGACCAGCCTTCGCGTTGATCAAGAGGTCCGCGTCACCGGGAGGCTGTCCCCGTGCCGCGGACCTCTTGATCATCTGCTACCAGTTCGTGGAACCGGCGACCCGTGGCCAGGGCTTTGAGACCGGCTTGATCAGGTACGCGATGCCGCCGGAGCCGCCGGAGACGCCGCCGGTGGCGTTTATGCGCTTGGTACGCAGCCAGATCTGCTCGAACTGGGCGCGCTTGTAGACGTTGCGCACCACGTCGTTGCTCGACGAGGCGGGGTCGTTGACGATCACGTCACCGTCGGCGGTGAAGCCGACCACCACGAACAGGTGCCCGGAGGTGCCGTAGTTCGCCCCGTCCAACTCGCTGGCGAGGAAGGACTGGCTGGTCACGACCGGGATGCCTGCAGCGATGAAACGCTCCAGCTCGTCGAGTGAGTGCAGTCGGGTGACCCGCCCCTCCAGGCCGGGGAAACTGGCCGCGTACGCGGTGTTGAACGGCCAGTTGCCAGCGCCGTCGTACGCGTAGTCGAAGGTCATCCGCGCGGCGTGGTTGACGGTCGGGTCGGGGTAGGTCGGGTCCACCCAGGAGGTGTCGGCCGCCGACGGCCTGCGCCCCCAGTATTCGACGACCATCTCCGTGGACGTGGGCGAGCACCACGCCTCACCGCCGCCGTCGTACTCGGGGTAGTGCCCACTGTGCACGTTCTGCGAGTAGCGGGGCACCGGCAGCTCGACGCCCCAGGCGATGCGCCCGGCGCTCGGCGTGACTGTGAACCGGTCCGGCACTGTGGAGCTCATGGCACCGAGCATCCGGACCACCGGCGCGGCGGTCTGCCCGGGTGCACGGTAGAGGGTGAGCCGCAGTTGGTACGACCGCAGCAGCACCCCGGCGTCGGCGTCGTCGATGCTGAAGGTGTCCGTCCAGATCGTCGACCAGGGATCACCCTGCCTGTTGACGCTTGTCCGTTTGATGTCGGTGTCGCCGGAGGCCCAGCGACCCATGACGTACCAGGGGGTCTGGTCGCCGCTGGTGTAGCTGCCCTGCATCTCCACCTGGATCCAGGTGCCGGCGGGGGTCTCGGCGTTCCAGGAGGCGATCAGCTCGGTGGCGTCGAAGCCGATCCGGGTCACCGGCGAGGTCCAGGTGCCGTACTCCCAGGTGCGTGTGGTGCCGGTGTGCGGGTCGGCGTACTCGATGGTGCCGGCCGGTCGGGCCAGGGTGACGCCGGATCGCGCGCCGGGCACGACGCGGGTGCCTGACTGGCTGCCGCGGTGCCAGTCGGCGGGGCCGGACCAGTCCTGGAAGGTGATCTGCTCGTCGTGGGTGGGGGAAGGTGGTCGCCCCGCTGACGCGGGGGCCATTGTGGCGAGCAGGGTGAGCGCGCTGACGCCGGCGAGGGCGGCCGCGTGCAGGCGGGGTCTGGCCATTGGTGCTCCGCGGTGTCGAGAGGGGCATCGTCGCTGGTCAGTTTCTCGCTTGGCGGGAAGTTTCGCCAGATGTTCGGGTGCAGAAAATCATTGCCACCGCGATGGTCAATCTGGGATGCATAAGGCAGCGATGGATATTGATATGACCATGTCGCTGGTGGTGAAGTGTGCATCACCGAGCGGGATCTCCCGCCCTTCGAGGAGGTAGTACATGGCCCTCCGCAGGCCCAATCCTCTCCGCCGTGCCCTGGCGTTCGCCGTCGTCGCCGGGCTGGGCATCGTCACAGTGGCCGCCGGACCGGTCGCCGCGAAACCGGCACCGGATCGCGCAGCCGAATCGGCCGCCGCCAGCTACCGGGTACTGGGGCCCCGAACCCTCGCCGACCGCAACGCGGTGGCCCGCACCGGGGCAGCCATCGACTATTCCGAGCACGGTGTCCTGCACATCTCGGCCACCGCCGCGGAAGCCGCCGCGATCGGCAAGCTCGGATTCCGCCTGGAACCGCTCGCCCCGCCGCCGAACGCCGAACGCGGCGCCGGTGAGGTGGGCACGCTCGCCTTCCCGCCCGCCGACTCCAACTACCACGACTACGCCGAGCTGACCGCCGTCGTGAACCAGGTGGTCGCCGACCACCCGTCCATCGCCCGCAAGATCAGCATTGGTACGTCGTACGAGGGCCGCGATCTGATGGCCGTGAAGATCTCCGACAACGTCGCTACCGACGAGAACGAGCCGGAGATCCTGTTCAACTCCCAGCAGCACGCCCGCGAGCACCTGACCGTCGAAATGGCGATCTACCTGCTCAACCTCTTCACGGACAGCTACAACAGCGACTCCCGGATCACGAACATCGTCAACACCCGGGAGATCTGGATCGTGCCGACCGTCAACCCCGACGGCAGCGAGTACGACATCGCCACCGGGTCGTACCGGTCGTGGCGCAAGAACCGGCAGCCCAACAGCGGCTCGTCAAACGTCGGCACCGACCTCAACCGCAACTGGAGCTACAACTGGGGCTGCTGCGGCGGCTCGTCCGGCTCGACCTCGTCGGAGACCTACCGCGGCCCGTCGGCGTTCTCCGCACCCGAGACGCAGGCGCTGCGCAACTTCGTCAACAGTCGAGTGGTCGGCGGCACCCAGCAGATCAAGGCGAACATCGACTTCCACACGTACTCACAGCTGGTGCTCTGGCCCTACGGCTACACCACAGCGAACACGGCGACCGGAATGAGCGCCGACCAGTACAACACCTTCGCCACCCTCGGGCAGCAGATGGCGGCGACCAACAACTACACACCGCAGCAGTCAAGTGACCTCTACATCACCGACGGTGACAGCATCGACTGGATGTGGGCCACCCACAACATCTGGGCGTACACCTTCGAGATGTATCCGGGCTCGGCCAGCGGCGGCGGCTTCTACCCGCCCGACGAGGTGATCCCCGCGCAGACCAGCCGCAACCGCGAGGCCGTGCTGATGCTCAGCGAGTACGCCGACTGCCCGTACCGGGTCATCGGCAAGCAGGCGCAGTACTGCGGTAGCGGTGGTGGCACCACGGTCTGGTCGGACACCTTCGAGACCTCCACCGGCTGGACCACCAACCCGTCCGGCACCGACGCCGCCACCAGCGGGGCGTGGGAGCGGGGCGCCGCCCAGGCGACCAACTCCTCCGGTGCCAAGCAGCTCACCCCGTACGCCGGTTCCAACGACCTGGTCACCGGCCGGCTCGCCGGCTCGGCAGCCGGTGACTACGACGTCGACGGCGGAGTGACAAGTGCCCGGTCCCCGGCGGTGACCCTGCCGTCCTCGGGCACGCTGACCCTCTCGCTGGCCTGGTACCTGGCCCACGGCTCGAACTCGTCGTCAGCCGACTACCTGCGGGTGAGCGTGGTGCACAACGGCGGCACCACAGTGCTGCTCACCCAGGCCGGCGCGGCGGCCAACCGCAACGCCAGCTGGGCTGTCGCGAGCCTCAACCTCACCCCGTACGCCGGCCAGTCCGTGCGGATCCTCGTCGAGGCCGCGGACGCCTCCGGCGCGAGCCTCGTGGAGGCGGCTGTGGACAACGTCACAATCACCGCCTCCTGACCGGGTGGGGCCCCGTTCCGCCCCTGCGGGGCCCCACCACCCGCTCCGAGCCTCCAGATCCAGCGGTGCGCTACCGTCTTACCGACCACTCCGCAGCGAAGCCGGTGCTCAACCCGGCGCTGTCCCGCAACTGTGATGCCTCACCTGACGGTGAGGACGAGCCAGGTCGCCTGCGGATAGGTCGCGAAACGCGCTCTCGAGGAAGGGCGCCTCGCGGGCGGGCGTACGGAAGTCCTGTCGGCGAAGCACCACACTCCTCGACCGACAGGAGGCCACATGTTCAGACGTACCCCCCGGCTCTTCGCCGCGACCCTCGCGGTCGCCGCGCTCGCCCTCGGCGCGTGCGCCGAGAAGGCCGACAACCAGCCGGCGCCCGGCGCCAGTTCGGCGACCGCCAGCTTCCCGGTGACGGTCGGCTCACTCACCCTCGACAAGCGGCCCGAGAAGATCGTGTCGCTGGCGCCCACCGCCACCGAGATGCTCTTCGCCATCGGTGCCGGCCCGCAGGTCACCGCTGTCGACGACCAGTCCAACTACCCGGCCGACGCGCCCAAGACCGACCTGTCCGGCTTCCAGCCCAACGCCGAGGCGATCGCCAGCAAGAACCCCGACCTGGTGGTGCTCTCCGACGACCGGAACAAGATCGTCGACCAGCTCGGCAAGCTGAAGATCCCGGTCTACCTGACCCCGGCGGCGACCACGCTCGACGACACCTACCGGCAGATCACCGACCTGGGCACGCTCACCGGGCACGCCGACCAGGCCACCGATGTCACCACCCGGATGAAGGACGACATCACCAAGCTCACCAAGGACCTGCCGCAGCGCGCCGAGAAGCTCACCTACTTCCACGAGCTGGGCCCGGAGTTGTACAGCGCCACGAGCAAGACCTTCATCGGCTCGATCTACAACCTGGTAGGCCTGACCAACATCGCCGACCCGGCCGACGCGGACGGCAAGAGCGCCGGCTACCCGCAGCTGTCCCAGGAGTTCATCGTCAAGGCCGACCCGGACTTCGTCTTCCTTGCCGACGCCAAGTGCTGCCAGCAGAACGCCGACTCGGTAAAGGCCCGCAGCGGCTGGGCAGGGATCACGGCGGTGAAGAACAACCAGGTCGTGGCACTGGACGACGACATCGCCTCCCGCTGGGGCCCGCGGATCGTGGACCTGCTCCGGGTCGTCATCGACGCGGTCGCCAAGGTGCCCGCGTGACCGACGTCCGTCGGTGACCGGAGCACCGACGGTGTCCACCCCGGCACCAACCACCCGGCGGACCGGGACGCAGCTCGCGTCCCGGCCCGCCGGCCTGCGCAAACGCTGGCTGGTCGCCGGGGTGTTCGCGGTGCTCGTCGCGCTCGTCGCCGGAGTGTCGCTCGGCCCGGTCAGCCTGCCGCCGGGAAGCGTCGCCGCCGAGCTGATCAACCTGATCCCCGGGGTGCACCTGGAGAGCGGGTTGAGCGAGCGGGAAATCGCCATCGTCACCGAGCTACGGCTGCCCCGGGTCGTGCTGGGCCTGCTCGTCGGTGGCCTGCTCGCCCTCGCCGGCGGCTGCTACCAGGGCGTGTTCCGCAACCCGCTCGCCGACCCGTACCTGCTCGGGGTGGCCGCCGGCGCGGGCCTCGCGGTCACCGCGGTGATCGCCCTCGGCGGCGCCGGGCGGCAGGGCGCGATCTCCGGGCTGCCGCTGACCATCCCGCTTGCCGCGTTCGTCGGGTCGCTGCTCGCCGTGACGATGACCTACCTGCTGGGCGCGGCCGGTGGGCGGAGCCGGTCCCCGGCGATGCTGATCCTGGCCGGGGTGGCGGTCTCCGCGTTCCTCTCCGCCGGGCAGACGTACCTGCTGCAACGGCACGCCGACACCATCCAGTCGGTCTACTCCTGGCTGCTGGGCCGGCTGGCAACCGCCGGCTGGCACGACGTGCTGCTGGTGCTGCCGTACGCCGCCCTGACCATCGTGGTCGTGTTGCTGCACCGCCGCGAGCTGGACGTCCTCGCGGTCGGCGACGACGAGGCGCGCAGCCTCGGCCTGCACCCGCAGCGTTCCCGCTACTTGCTGATCGCCGCCGCCTCGCTCGGCACCGCCGCGGCGGTCTCCGCGACCGGCCTGATCGGCTTCGTCGGCATCATCGTTCCGCACACCGTTCGGCTGCTCTTCGGGTCGAGCTACCGGGTGATCCTGCCACTGTCGATGCTGTTCGGCGCAGCCTTCCTGGCCCTGACCGATGTGGTGGCCCGCACCGCCGCCGCGCCGGCCGAGGTGCCCATCGGGGTGGTCACCGCCCTGCTCGGCGGCCCGTTCTTCGTCCTCGTGTTGCGCACCGCCCGGCGGGTGCTCACATGAGCGCCGTGCCCGCTCCCCGGCAGTCCGGCGTGCCGGCCGTCGAGGTGCGGGAGCTGCACGTCAGCCTGGACGGCACCCCAATCCTCACCGGAGTCGACCTGACCGTCGCCGCAGGCGAGTGGGTCACCGTCATCGGCCCGAACGGCGCCGGCAAATCGACTCTGTTGCGCGCCGTCGGCGGCCTGCTGCCCGCGCCGGGCATGATCACCCTGTTCGGTACGCCAAGCGCCGCGCTGCGCCGCAGGGACCGCGCCCGGGTGGTGGCCACCGTGACGCAGTCCCCGGTGGTGCCACCCGGCATGCCGGTGCTGGACTACGTGCTGCTCGGCCGTACCCCGTACATCTCGCCGCTGGGTCGGGAGTCGGCCGCGGACGTGGAGGCCGCCCACGAGGTGCTGGACCGGCTGGACCTTGCAGGCTTCCACAACCGCGAGTTGGCAACCCTCTCCGGCGGCGAACGGCAGCGGGTCTTCCTCGCGCGGGCGCTCGCCCAGGGCGCGACCCTGCTGCTGCTCGACGAGCCGACGAGCGCGCTGGACATCGGCCACCAGCAGGAGGTGCTGGAACTCGTCGACCAACTCCGCCACGCGCACGGCCTGACAGTGCTGGCCACCATGCACGATCTCTCCCTGGCCGGCGAGTACGCCGACCGGATGGTGATGCTCGCCGACGGTCAGGTGGTGGCGACGGGCACACCTCGGGAGGTGCTTACCGAACACCTCCTCGCCACCCACTACCGGGCCAGCGTCCGCGTCGTCCCCGGCACCCACGGCCCCCTTGTGGTCCCCGTCCGCCCCCGTCCCACCCCCTGACCCTCCCGGGTGTCGAGCGCAGGGCTGGTCAGGGGCCGAGGTCGATGACGGAGAAGAGCGCGCCCTGGGGGTCGCGCAGGGAGGCGAACCGGCCGGTCGGGATGTCGCGCGGTGGGACGAGGATGGTCCCGCCCAGCTCGGCGGCGCGGGCCGCTGCGGCGTCCGCGTCGGCAACGGCGAAATACACGGTCCAGTACGCGGGCAGGTCGGCCGGGAAGTCGTCGGCGAACGGCGGCATCATCCCGGCGACGATCCGCGCGCCCAGCCGCCACCCGGTGTACGTCATGCCGCCGATCGGCTGCTCGTCCGGCTGCCAGCCGAACACCAGCTCGTAGAAGACCTTCGCACCCTCCGGGTCGGGGGTGACCAGCTCGTTCCAGCTCATCGCGCCGGGCACGTTGAACACCTCCGCGCCGGGCATCGCCAGTGGTTGCCAGACGCTGAACGTGGCGCCCGCCGGGTCGGCGAACACCGCCATCCGCCCACGGTCGAAGACCTCGAACGGCGGCACCACGACCTGCCCGCCGGCCCGCTCGACGCGGCCGGCGACGAGTTCCGCGTCGTCGGTGGCGAGGTACGTCGACCAGATCGGCACCTGGTCGGGGATCGCGGGAGGTCCCACTCCGGCGACCGGCTGCCCGTCGAGCAGGAAGACTGTGTAGCCACCAGCCTCGGGCTCGGGTGTCACCCGCCCGGTCCAGCCGAACAGCTCGGGGTAGAACCGCCGCGCGTCGGCCAGGTCCGGGGTGGCCAGGTCGGCCCAGCAGGGCGTACCCGGCGGGACGGTGCTCACGTCAAGACCCCTCTCAGCCGGGGTGACCACGACGGCCCCCTGCCGGAATCCTGGCACCGTCCCGCTGCGGCTCGGGGCGGAAACGGACGAATCGTCAGCTGAACCGGCGACCCTCGTCCCGCCGGTACGCCCAGCCGGCGAGCGCCGCGAGCAGCACCACCCAGACACCGAGCATGATCAGCGCCAGTGGCTGGACCGTGTAGTCGCCGACCGCCGACCACATCAGCTCGGCCGCTCCCCGGGTGGGCAGGAACGGCGCGACCGTCTCGATGAACCCGGGCGCGTCGCCCGGTGCGGACAGCAGCCCACCGCCGAACGCCAGCGGCAGGAAGACGACCTGCGCCACCACGATGGCTGCCTTGCTCGGCAGCGAGTAGCCGATGGCGAGCCCCATGAGGGTGAACGGCACCGAGATGAGGCCCACTGTGAGGGCGGCCAGCAGGAACGCCAACGGGGTGATCCGGGCCGCGGTAAGGGTCGCGCCGATCACCACGACCGGGATCAGCGACAGGTACGTCAGAGCCAGACCGGCCAGCACCCGACCGGCGAACCGGGGTGCCGACCCGGCGGGCAGGGTCCGGGTGTACGGATTCCACGGCTGGTCGCGGTCCTCGGCGACCCCGACGCCGTACTGGAAGATGTTGGCGCTCATCACCGAGAACGTCACCATCGACGCGGTGGCGAACGTGGCGCCGACCGGATCGTTCCCGGCGAACGGCACCACAAAGAAGATCATGGCGGCGGCCGGGAAGAAGGCGCTGCCGAAGACGGCCACCGGAATCCGGATGATCTCCAGAAGTTGGTAGCGGGCGTGGACCAGGGCGAGCTGCACGGTGCGCCTCCTCAAACGGCTGTGGGTCGGCCGCCGGCAGCGGCGGTGGTGGTCTGGCCGCCGGTGGCGGCATTGCTGGTCTGGCTTTCGGCGGCGCGCTGGTCGGTGCCGGTGATGGCGAGGAACGCCTCCTCCAGCGAGGTCGGCCGCACCTCAAGGTCGGTGAAGGCGGCACCGGAGGTGACAAGCGCCCGGACCAACTCGTCGGCGTCGGTGGTGAGCAGGTGCAGCCGGCTGTCGATCCGTTCGGTGCGGACCACACCGGGCAGCTCGGGCAGCGCATCGGCGACCAGGCTGACCCGGCGTACGCCGACGATGCCGCGTACGGCCTCCACCGTGTCGTCGGCGAGCACCCGGCCCTGCCCGATCACCACCACACGGCGGGCCAGCGCCTCCACCTCCTCCAGGTAGTGGCTGCTCAACAGGACGGTCCCGCCGTCGTCGTGGAACGCCCGGATCGCGTCCCAGAGTGTGTGCCGGGCGGACACGTCCAGGCCGGTGGTCGGCTCGTCGAGCAGCACGAGCCGGGGCCGGCCCACGAACGCCAACGCCACCGCCAGCCGGCGTCGCTGCCCACCGGAGAGCCCACCGGTCTGCCGCCGGGTGAGGTCGCCCAGGCCGAAACGGTCGAGGAGTTCGCCCCGGGGCACGGGGTCCGGGTAGTGCGCGGAGACGAAGTCGACGACCTCGCCGACGCGCAGCGTGCCCGGTAGGCCGGTCTCCTGCGGGGTGACGCCGATCTGTCGACGGGAGGCAGGGTCGCGGGGGTCGCGGCCGAACAGCTCGACCCGGCCGGAGGTGGGGCGACGCAGGCCGACAAGCAGGTTCATGAGGGTGCTCTTGCCGGCGCCGTTGGGGCCGAGCAGACCGACGAGCTCACCTGCTCGGACCTCCAGGTCGACCCGGTCGAGAGCGAGGACGTCGCCGTACCGGCGGCTGGCCTGGTCGGCGCGTGCGAGTGTCATGGTTGCTCCTTCGACGGTGTCGGATCGAGCTGGGTGGGGTCGAGCAGGGTGCGGATGGCCTCCGTGTACTCCTCGAACGCCAGCCGGCCGCGTCTGCTGAGGCGGATCAGCGTGGTAGGGGTGCGTCCACGGTGGGTCTTTGTGACATCCACGTAGCCGGCGTCCTCCAACTTGCGCAGGTGTACGGAGAGGTTGCCGGCCGTCATGGCGAGCAGATCCTGCAAGCGGGGGAAGGCGATCCGGTCACCGTCGTTGAGCGTCGAGAGGGTGGCGACCACCCGCAGTCGCGCCTGCGCGTGGATGACCGGGTCGAGTTCGGTCACGACCGGTGTCGCTGTCGTCGTCGGGCGACCGCTCCGGCGGCCAGGATTCCGCCGCCGCCGGCCACCGCGATGACCAGCGCGTGCCAGCTCGGCCCGGCGATCGTGCCGACCACGTTGATCACGCTGATCCAGGCGCCCAGCCGGAACAGGTCCCGGTCCAGCCAGATGGCTCCGCCGGCCATGTGCAGGGCGCCGGTCAGGCCGACCGCGGTCGCCGACCAGAGCAGGCTGGCCTGGTCGGCTGGCAGGTGCTCGGAGATCCGGCCGACCGCCGCGTACACGCTCACCGACCCCAGGGCCCAGGCGATGCCGTACCAGCGCCCGCGCACCGCTGAGTCGCCACTTACCTGCCCGTACGCCCGCGCGCCAGCGACCGCCTGGACCGCTGCGGCAGCCGCGAGCAGGACGAACAGGACGGTCAACGGAAGCCAGTCCGGTAGCCGGACCAGCACCCGACCATCGGGTGCGAAGCGCAGGAAGAACAGCCCGAAGCCGATCAGCCAGGCCACACCCCACGGCCAGTAGACCAGTCGGGCGTCCGGCTCCAGCCGACGTGCGGTGGCCGCCTGCTGGTCACGGATCAGCTGGAGTGCGGCTGCCGCGTCGGAGGGTGGCAGGTCATCGTTGGGTTCCACGCAAACTACTTTACGCCGCAAAGTCAAGGTCCGGTTTCCCGCAGGTGATGGCGTTTCTGGAGGTCTTGCCGGTGTTCTGAATCGATGCCGGGGCACCGGCAGCGGCGCGGGGTGCCTATGGTGGGATGCCGTGGCGACTGATTGGTCGCACAGGACACAGGGGAGGGTCCGTGTCGAGCCCGAGCAATGAGACGGAGGTCGATCCGGAAGCCCTGAAGGCGTTCGCGTCGGCTTCCACCGACCGGGCGGCCCGCTTCCGCGAGCTGCACCGCTCGTTCGGTGACGGACACGTGCCACGACACGCCTTCGGCGTGATGCCTGCGTCGTTCAGCCTCTCGGCGACGTACGCCGAGCAGTTTGAGGCGTGCCTGCAAGGGCTGGCCGACGGCGCCGACGTCATGGCGGACATCGCCGAAGGGCTTACCGATACCGCCGACGCCTACACCGGCTCCGATGTGGCAAACACCGACCTGTTCGTGCCGGGGCGTCCGGCCGCGCCCGATGTCCTGGCGCCCGGCCCCTGGTCGCCGGGCCCCTCCTCGCCCGGCGGCGCTGGCGCCAGTGGGCAGGTGCCGTTGTGAGCACCGAGGCGTTGCACCGCAACAAGACCTACTTCGAGCAGATCGTCTCCGGTACGCCCGACCCGTTCAAGCCGCTGTCGAACGCGGTGTTGTGGCCCTTCGAGCAGTTGCTCGAACTCGTCGCCGGCGAACCGGACGACCTGATGCGCGCTGCTGAGCGCTGCCTGACCGTCGGAGCTGCGGTCCGCGAGATCGCCGATGAGCAGGTGCAGCAGCGGGCTCGCCTGCGTGGTTCCTGGAAGGGCGACGCCGCCGAGAGCTTCAACGCCTCGATGGAGTCGGTGGAGGAGGCGATCGAGGACCTGGCCCGTGGGCTGGACGGCACCAAGGAGGTGCTCGTCGACGCGGCCAACGCGGCGGTCGACGCGTTCAACCTGCTTGTCGAGCTGATCCTCGAGTTCCTGCTCTGGTTCCTCACCGAAGTGATCATCGCGGCGGTGGCTGCGGCGCTCAGCGCGGGCATCTCGCTCGCGGCGACGGTCGTGCGGGTGCTGAGCAAGCTCGCCACCACCGTCGGCCGGATGGTCAAGATCGTCGCGCGGTTCGCCGAGATCCTGACGAAGCTCGCCGCCAAGATGCAGAAGGTCGCCGAGCTGCTGATGACGTACCGCGGAACGGTGCTGAAGGTCCGCGAGGCGAAGAAGGCGTACCGGGCGTGGAACAAGTCCGGCTGGACGGCCGAGGCACGGGCGTTCCAGATCGAGAAATTCAAGACGCTCTTTCCCGGTAAGTTCCTCGTCAACCAGGTGTCCCCTGTGAACATCCCCGGCATCGGCGGTGCCGTGTTGGACACCGGCGTCGGCCTGCACGACATCTCCGACGGCACCAAGGACCGCAACTACCTTGTGGACGGCACGTACAGAGATGATCTAGGCCCGTACGCCAAGGGTGTGCAGAATGTCTTCGACTCAATCCTGACCTGAGAGGCCCCGACATGACCTTTCCCGGTCTGGACCGCATCGAGGCGCTGGCCCGCAACCTGGACGGCTGGCAACGTGAGCTGGCCCGCAAGATGGCCGAGATCGAGCAGAGCAACGCCGAGGGGACGAGCGACTCCGGGTTGGTCCGCGTCACCGCCGCCGCAGACGGCACGATCATGTCGACCGAGATCGACGCGCGGGCCATGCGCCTCGACTCGTACACGCTGGCGGAGGAGTTCACCGCCGCCGCTGCCCGCGCGCAGGAGGCGGCCGCCGCCCGGGTGAGCGAGCTCGTGGGCGAGGTGATCGGCGACGCGCCCGGCGCCAGAAAAGCGGCCGAGGACCGCCCGGACACATACTGAGCTGATGGCCGACACCAGTTACCAGGAACGGCTGACCCAACTCGTCGAGCCGGACGAGCGGTTGCTCGCTGTCGCGAAGGCGCGTATCGCCCAGGGCGCACTGCCCCACGACCCGCCGGTCGAGGAGCATCAGGTCAGCTCCAGCGGTGGGGGTGGAGTCTCCGGGGCCCTGCTCAACCTGCTCTCGCCACTGCTCTCCTTTCCGGCGGGGGACCGGCTCGTCGACCGCGTCGCCTACGGGATCGCAGGCCGGGGCGCGCCCGGCTCGTCCGCCTCCACGCTGCAACACTCCCGGCGGCCGGTGCCCCCGGCGGTCACCGTCGAGGCCACCATCCTCGCCGTCACCGACCGGCGGCTGCTGGTGTGCGCGTCCGGGCCGCTGAAGCTCTGGTCGAGCAGCGCCGACGACGAACGGGCGGTGGCCGAAACCCGGATCGTGTGGTCGACGCCCCGGGCAGCGGTTGCCGGCGCGCGGGTCGGCTGGCACCGGCTCAACCCGAAGCGACTTCGGATCGATTTCGCCGACGGCTCGTGGCTGGCCTTCACCGTGCCCATCGCCGAGCCCGGCAAGCCCCTGCGCGAGATAGCCGCAGCGCTCACCCGCTGACCTGTGCCGCTTGCCGTGGTGCCGTCCGCAGCGGCGCTGGCAGTGGTTCGCTGTGCAGCACCGAGAGCCGGGACACCGCGCGGGTCAGCACCACGTACAACCGGTGCAGCCCGCGTGGCTCGGCTGCGACGATCGCGGCGGGCTCGACCACCACCACGTGGTCGTACTCCAGGCCTTTGACAAGCGTCGCGGGCACCACAGTGACCCGCTCCGCGGTCGTGACGTCGTCGGCGGTCGCGGTGGCGACGCCGTCGGCGGCAAGCGCCGCGCGCAGCGCGTCGACAGCATCGTCCGCGGCGATCACCCCGACCGAGCCGTCGTGCGCGAGCGCCGCCCGCACCTCGGCCACCGTCGCGGTGGTCAGATCGGCCACGGTACGCACATCCAGGCCGCCGTCGCGACGCAGTGACTCAGCCGCCGGTACGTTCACTGCCAGCGCCGGCAGCAGCAGGTTGGCGAACGCCACCACCGCGGCGGGCACCCGGAAACCGACAGTCAACGGGACCACTGCCGCGTCGGGTTTGCCCAGGTGGGCCAGGGACTCCCGCCAATCGGTGGCCGCCCACGGCGCGGTGCCCTGGGCCAGGTCGCCGAGGAGGGTGACCGAGCCGTGCTCGCTGCGCCGGGCGATGGCCCGACACTGCATCGGGGAGAGGTCCTGCGCCTCGTCAACCACCACGTGCCCGAACCCGGAGGCCCGCTCCAGCAACCCCGACGCCTCGTCGATCAGCACGGCGTCCGCGGCGGTCCAGCGGGTCGCCTTCGCGGTACGGGGCGGCTTCACCCAGGTCAGCAGCGCCTGCTCGGCGTCGGTGAGCAGGCCGTCCGCGGCGGCGGCGAGTCGAGCAGGATCGGAGAACAGGCTGTGCACAAGCCCTTCCGAGGTGAGCGCCGGCCAGACCGCGTCGAGGAAGTCGACAACCGGTCGGCAGCGGCTCATCCGGCGCAGCCACGCGTCGCTCGGCGACTCGGCCCGCCGCGCCTCGGCCTGCCGTTGCAGCAGACTCACCACCCGCGCCCGGACCCGCTCGCGGCCCGTGCCGTGCGGCAGCCCTTCCCGGCGGGTCTCCTCGACGATCCGGTGCAGCGGCTCCAGCCCGATCCGCCACCGGAACGAACCGTCGGACACCGTTATCGAGTCGATGGGCGTGCCGATGTGCGCCTGTACCGCGCGGCGCAGCACGTCGGCCATCCGCGCGTCGTGCTTGAGCGCGGCGACCGCAGGCGCCTCGACAGCCCGGACCTGCACCCGCGCGATCAATTCCTCGACGGTGGCCTGCTCGACCTCGACCTCGCCGAGCGCCGGCAGCACCGCCGCGATGTACGACAGGAACGCCCGGTTCGGCCCCACGATCAGCACGCCGGCCCGCCGCAGCCGATCGCGGTGCAGATAGAGCAGGTACGCGGCCCGGTGCAGGCCGACGGCCGTCTTGCCGGTGCCGGGAGCGCCCTGCACACAGATCGAGTCGGCCAGATCGGCGCGGACCAGTTCGTCCTGCTCGGGCTGGATGGTGGCGACGATGTCCCGCATCGGCCCGACGCGCGGCCGCTCGATCTCGGCGGTGAGGATCCGGCTTGTCGTACCCAACTCCTCGCCCCGGTCCAGCCGCTCGTCCTCGAAGCTGGTGAGCATCCCGTTGCTGAACCCGAACCGCCGCCGGACCGCCACCCCCTGCGGGTCGCGCGCACTGGCCCGGTAGAACGACCGGGAAACCGGTGCCCGCCAGTCCAGCACCAGCGGCTCGCCGCCCTCGTCGGTGACATGCCGCCGCCCGACGTGATACCGCCTGCCGCCATGATCGCCGCTGCTGGTGTCGTCGCTGTTCGTGGCTTCGTGGTCCGGAACGTCGGCGAAGTCGAGGCGGCCGAAGAAGAGTGGTGTGGTCGGATCGTCGGCCAGCTCGGCGACCCGGCGGGCCAGCGTACGACCGAGTGTCTCCGCCGCGTAGGCGTCGCCGGCCACCTGGTCACCCGTCGCGAAGAGGGATTCGGCGCGTTGCCGCATCCGTGCGAGTGCGGCCCGGGACGTGGCGAGGTGCGCGCGCTCGGCGGCCAGGTCCGTGTCGAGGCGGGTGTTTACGTCGGTGTCGAGGTCGGGTGCGGGCATGCTGACGTCCCATCGTTCACATCTGCTGCTCGCTCGCGTGTCCGGGGGCGGATGGCCGGCCGCCCGGCGCGGCGACGTCCGTTCCGGTGCAGCTCACCTCGGCCGTCAAGCGGGCTGCAACCCTACGCTCCCGAGCCACGCCCTTCCACCGAATTACCGATGCCACCACCCGGAAGAGGCGGCGTGGCGTGGCGAGGCGTGGCGAGGCGTCGCGAGGCGTGGAGAGGCGTGGAGAGGCGTGACGTGGCGAGGTGTCGCGTGGCATGGCGAGGCGAGGCGAGGCGTCGCGAGGCGAGGCGCCGCGGTGGCAGGGCGGCGAACGTCAGCTGTTGGGTCGTCCGCCCAGGTCGGGGTCTGGATATCCGGTTGCTCTCGGCTCTCAGCAGCGGCGGTGGTAGAGGTTTCGTCGTGGGACGCGGAGCGGATCGAGCCAGCGAGGTGGGAGGAATTCGGGCCTGCCGTCGGGTGCGATGCGGACCGCCCAGTCGCCATGATGGAGGAGCCGGTGGTGGTGGCCGCAGAGCAGAACCGCGTTACCCAACGCTGTCGTCCCACCGTCGGCCCAGTGGTGAACATGGTGGCCGTCGCACCATCGGGGCGGCCGGTCGCAGCCGGGAAACGCGCAGCCGCCGTCGCGCAGCACCAGCGCGCGACGCAGCGGCCCGGTGAAGAGGCGGCGCTGACGCCCGACGTCAAGGATCTGGCTGTCGCCGCCAAGCACGGCCGGCAGAACTGCGGCGTCGCAGGCGAGCCGGCGGATCGCGCCCGGGGTGAGGCGCGCGCCTGACTCCAGCGTGCCGGCGCGTACGCCGTTTACCAGCGCGTCCAGCGAAACGGTCACCACGAGTTGCGGTCGGTCGCCGCCGTTGTCGGGCAGGTTGCCGGTGCGCAGCGCCAGCCGACAGATCTCGCCGAGCGCGTCCGCCCGAAGCTCGCCGGGACTGCGGCCATCGTGTGCGCCTGCCGAGGCGCACAGCGGATCGATCGCCTCGCGCAGCAGGCTCGCTGTTTCGGTGTCGAGGCTGCCGCTGAGGCGTACCTGTCCGTCCTGTTGGTCGGAGAGGGTGACGTGTCGGCGGGTTTCGGCCCGCGCGGCTGCCCGGTCGAGGGCGGCCAGCTCAGCCTGGTCGGCCAGATCGGGCGCGACATGGGCGAGAACGCGCTCCCCGAGACGGCTCAGGGTGGCCGGATCGAACCTGTCGGCCCACGCGATCAGCAGATGGGTGGCCTTGTCGGTCACCTCCGGCCCTGCCTCGACGGGAAGGGCTGCGACGGTCTCCGCCACGACACGGCCCTGCTCGACCGTGATGGTGCCGTCGTGCAGGGCGTTGCGGACCGCTGTCGGCGCGGCGTCGAGAGTGGCGGCGAGCTGGACGAGCTGGCGGGCGGACCGACCGGAGAGCCGGAGTCGGTCCCGCACCCAGACCGCGGTGGACGTCGCGCCTTCGGTGAGGGCCAGGCCACGGGCGTCCAACTCGCGCACCAGACCCAGCACGACGGCTGCCAGCCGCTGCGACGCCGCGTGCGCCGCATCGAGCGACGCGAGCAACTCGGCGTCGGACAGCGCCCACAGGGAGGCCGACGCGCAGTCGTCGGCGGCACCGCTCGCCTGCGACAACGCCTCCAACATGAAGACAACATAGAACACATGTACGACAGTTTCGTGCCTCGTTCGGCCAGGTTGGGGTCCGCCTCGCCCGCCCGGAAATTGCCGGCGGGCCGACCGCGGCCAGGTCCTCCGGCTGCGCCGCTTTCGGCCGTCGCTGTCGCTGGCTGGCGCCATTCAGCGAAGGACTGTGGACGCCGGAGGTGCGGGCGGGGTGCGGGGGTGATGGCGGGTCGGGTGGTCGGACGGGATCATGGGCACATGACCGAGGCCCGTCCCGAACCGCGTCGAATGATCAGCGACCCGCAGGTGATGCGGGCGCTCGCCCACCCGGCCCGGATCGCGATCATGGAGTATCTGAGCAGCCGTGACGGTGGCGGAACCGCCACCGAGTGCGCGGAGATCGTCGGGCTGTCGCCGAGCGCGACCAGTTATCACCTGCGGGCGCTGGCAAAGTTCGGCCTTGTGGAGCAGGCGCCGAGCCGGGGGGATGCGCGCGAGCGGGTCTGGCGTTCGGTGAACGCCAGTGTGATGGTCGACGCGGGCCGCGAGGCCGGGCCCGAGGCGCGGGCTGCGGAGCAGGCGCTTGTGGAGGCGCACGCTGTGCGGGCCATGGAGCGGACCCGGGACTGGTTGCGGCGCGCCGGGGACGAGCCCGCCGAGTGGTACGACGTTGCGCTGTTCAACGACACGCTGCTCCTGATATCGGCGGACGAACTGGCGGAGTTGAACGAGGCCGTTCTGGCGCTGTTCAGGCCGTACCACCCGCGTCGGCGTGCCGATCCGCCGGAGGGTGCTCGTTCCGTGGCGGTGCAGTACCGGGTGGTGCCGCTGGCCTGAGGGGGTTGTGCCAACCAGTTGTGAAGGATTATTTTCGAAGTATGGCCTTCACAACTGGTGAGTCGCGCTGGGCAGACGTCTGGTTGGCGGCCACGGCTCGGGGCACCACGATCTGCGGCGACTTCCTCGCGGCCACCGCTCTCGCGCTGGCCCTGCAGAATGCCGGTGCCGGTGGGCTCGCCGTCTCGGGGCTGTTGCTCGCGGCCACCCTCCCGCTGGTGGTGCTGGCACCGCTCGCTGGTCGGCTCGCCGACCGGGTGGACAGCCGTACCCTGCTGGTGACCGTCGGGCTGGCCCAGGCCGCGATCTGCACGATGCTCGCCATCGCCACCCACCCGGTACTGGTCATCGGGCTGGTCGCGCTGCTCGCCTGTGGGCTCGCGGTGACTCAGCCCTGCCTGGCGGCGCTGCTCCCGGCCATGGTCCGCCCGGGTGACCTGCCCCGGGCGAGCGCCATCACGCAGACAGCCGTGTCCCTCGGCGCGCTCGGCGGTCCGGTGTTGGCCGGGCTGCTGGTGGGGCAGTTCGGCACCCGCGTACCGCTGCTTTTCGACGCCGCGACCTACCTGGCGCTTGTGGTCGCCGGCCTGCTGCTGCGGACCCGGCGGGGTGGTCGGCCAGCCACCGCCACCACGACCGAACTGCCAACCCCGCAGGTCCAAGCCGTGCCGCAGGCTGCCAAGACGACTACGGGTACGGCCGAGGGGTGGCGGTTCCGCCGGGACCCGCTGATGGTCGTCATGGTGGTGTGTATCGCCGTGGTGATCACGGCGATCGGCGGCATCAACGTGATCGAGGTCTTCTTCATCCGGGAGACGCTGAACGGCTCCGCCACGATGTACGGCCTGGTCGGGGCCGCCTGGATGGCCGGCCTGCTGCCCGGCGGCTGGTTCGCGGCCCGGCTCGTACGACGGCTCGACGACGACGACGGCTGGCTGGTACGTGGCGTGCTTGTCACGTTGGCCGGGTGCAGCCTCATGGTGCTGCTGGCGTCCACGGTGCCGACGGCGACCCTGCTGGTGCCGCTCTGGCTGGTGGCGGGCGCTGCGAACGGCGCCCAGAACGTGTTCGCCAACCTCCTCACCGCCCGCCGGGCGCCGGAGGCGATGCGCGCCCGTGCGTACGCCAGTTACGGCGCGGCGGTGCAGGGCGGCTCGATGATCGGCTACCTGCTCGGTGGCCTGCTGCTCACTGTCGTTTCGCCCCGGCCGTTGATCGCTGCGGCCGGTGCGGCCGGGCTCCTGGTGGCGCTGGCTTTCGTGCCGGTCGTCGCCCGGGCGGTACGCCGTCCGTCGATCGAGGGCCGGGAGAGTCAGACCGACCTGCCGTCGCAGTGCGCGGACGATGCGGGGTTGGCCACTCTGGGCCGGCCCGCCGAGCCGGAGCCGGGCGGCGGGGATACGGTCGGGTCATGGCTGAGCGCATCGCACGCCCGCGGGTCGGGCACATCCAGTTCCTGAACTGCCTGCCGATCTACTGGGGTCTGATGCGCTCCGGTGCCCTGCTCGACGTGGACCTGCACAAGGATTCGCCCGACCGGTTGAATGCCGCGCTTGTCGCCGGTGACCTGGACATCGGGCCGATCTCGCTGGTGGAGTACCTGCGGCACGCCGACGAGTTGCTGCTCCTGCCGGACCTGGCCGTGGGCAGTGACGGGCCGGTGCTCTCGGTGAACGTGGTCTCGACCCGACCTCTCGCCGAGCTGGACGGCGCGCGGGTGGCGCTCGGCTCGACCTCGCGGACCGGTGTGATGCTGGCACAGCTGCTGCTCGCCGAGCGCTACAACGTACGCCCCGACTACTTCCGCTGCCCGCCGGACCTGACCCAGATGCTGCTGGAGGCCGACGCAGGCGTGCTGATCGGCGACGTGGCGCTGCGGGCGCTCCACGAGGCGCCGCAGCGGGGCGTCACCGTCACCGACCTCGGGCAGGCGTGGCGGGAGTGGAGCGGGCTGCCGATGGTCTTCGCCGTCTGGGCGGTACGCCGGGACTTCGCCGCCGCGCACCCAGGCATGGTCAAGGAGGTGCACGAGGCGTTCCTACGGTCGCGTGACCTCTGCCTGGCCGAGTTGGACCAGGTCGCCGAGGCGGCGGCTCGGTGGGAGACGTTCGACGCCGCGACACTGGCGACGTACTTCCGGACCTTGGACTTCTCGCTCGGTGACCGGCAGGTCGCCGGGCTGCGGGAGTTCGCCAGGCGCGCCGCCGCGATCGGCGAGGTGCCGGCGCTGCCTGTCGACGGCCCGGAGTTCTTCGCCAGCTGAACTGCCGCGAAGCCCACCGCACCAAGCGACCAGGCCGGACTGCACAACCGACCCGCCGGCGGGTCAGGTGCCGGGGCTGAGCAGCGCCTCGGTGATCTTCTCGCAGTTCTTCATGCCGTAGTCGTAGCCCATGTCGATCGGGTACTTGACCATCACGCCCATCGTCCAGGTGTCGCCGATGGCCAGGCAGTTGATGTGCATCTGCTGCTCGCGGGTCCTGTCGATCCACCCGTTCTTGATGGCGATCTGCTTCTGCTTGGCCGCCGGGAACGCCTTGCGGATGCCGAAGTCACCGGCGCCGCGGACCAGCTTCATCTCGTTGAGCAGCCACTTGGTCCATTTGGGACCGGCGGCGGTGCCGGTGGCGATGCAGTTGCCCAGCCGGGCGGTGTCGCGGGGGGACAGAGCCGTGCGGCTCCAGCCCTTGTCGGGGGCGACGCTGCTGTCGGTGAGTTTGCACATGGAGATCAGCCGCTTGATCGAGGCGTCCCGGCCGACCGAGTTGTAGAACTGCTCGGCACGGGTGTTGTCGCTGTCCCGGATGATCCGCGTGGCGTCGTCGAGTTTCGCGTCGCTCGGCGTCTGGCCGGCGTCGGCGGCCCGGCGAAGGTAGTCGGCGACGATCCACGACTTGATCAACGAGGCGGTCGTACTCGTCTCGTCCATGTTCTTCGAACCGATGATCTTCCCGGTCCGGCGGTCGAGCACGCTCCAGCCGTACCAGCCCTCGATGTCCAGATCGAGGTCCTTTGCCGCGAACGGCAGCGGCGACAGCGCCGGGCTGGGGCTCGTCGACGGCGAAGCGGGCTGGCGCGCACTGCGGTCGGTGGCTCCACTTGTGGACCGGCCGCTGCTTGCCTCGGATTCACCCCACTTGGCGGCGGCGGACGACTCGAACGGTGACCCGGGCAGCAGCCGCAGCGACACCAGCACCAGCGCGACAAGGATGATCGCGACGGCGATCAGGCGTAACGGGGAGGTCTCACCTTCCGCCCCGCGGCCCGCCCGGCGGCTCCCGGCCATCAGAGGGCCTCGGCGGGCTGTGGCACCTTCAGCGCGGCGCCCGGCTGCGGGGTGACGAGTTGGGTGGCCACGCTGGCGCAGACCTGCGCGCCGTAGTCGAGGCTCGACCTGACCGGGTAGCGCAGCATCACCGCGAGGCTCCACTTGTCGGTGACAGCAAGGCAGTTGACGTGCCAGTTGTTGTCGTAGTACAGGCGGGTCCAACCGTTCTTCATACTGACCGGGCCCTGCGCGGTGATCGACTTTGGCAGGCCGTCGATGATCCCCCAACGTCCGCCACCGGAATCGGCCCGCTGGTCCTTGTCGGCGGTGGTGCCGCGAACCTTGCTCATCTCGTTGAGCACCCAGTCGGTCCACTTCGGGCCTGCGGCCTTACCGCTGGCGATGCAGTCGCCGAGCCGGGCGGCGTCCCGGGGGGACATCCGGGTGAAACTCCACCAGCCCTCGTACTTCGGCACATTGCCCCGCTTGGTGTCGGTCAGCCCGCAGATCTTGATCGCCCGCTGGATGACCGGGCCCGGCTGCCCGTTCGGCAGCGCCCGGTACGAGCCGCCGGCGGCGGCGTAGACCCTGTTGGCAGCTCCGTCGTTGCTGTCCCGGATGGCCATTACGGATGACTTCTTGAGAGCTTCGGTCGGCTCCTTGTCGCCGAGCTGCCGCAGGTAGTCCGCGACGATCCACGCCTTGATCATCGACTCGGTGGAGCTGGTCGCCGTCATGTTGGGCGATCCGGAGATCTTGCCCGTCTCCCGCTCCAGCAGGGCCCACGAGAAGAACTCGCCCTTGAAGCTCACCGACACCGGGCCAGCGGCCAGCGTGGGTGGCGGCGGCGGAGTGGGCGAGGGCGCGGCGACGGAGGCGGCACCACCGCCACCTCCGCTGCTGTCGCCGTTGGAGAGCCGGGCGTACGCGGTGGGGACCAGCAGGACGCCACCGAGAAGGACCGCTACGACGGCGAACACCATGGTCACGCGGGATCGCATGATTTGGGTGAGCTCCAGATGTCAGGGCCGGGGGGACCGGCTTGTTGTCCGGGCGATCGGTGCGTTCGCCGAGGCGCGGGGGACTGTGGCCTCTGTGGAGCCGGCGATTGGTGGCAGCCGATCGGTTGACCGGCAGAAGTCTACGTCCGGACCGGCCGAACGGCAGACTTCGACACCTGAGGACACGCCATTTCCGTGGGAAATCAGGCTTATATGTGTCTTGTGTGAGGATTCACGTTTCGGCAGTGACTCATGTCATAGGTGGGTCGTAGCGATGCGTGGTCAAAAAGTGCCCATCCGTGACGGTAGGTGACTCGGGTTTCCTGTTACACCCCCTAGTGCATGAGGGCGCAAGCTGTAACACTTGTCCTCATGTATGGCAACGACTTCTCCGTACCGGACGACGCACCCGGCGCTGGCCTGCTCGGTGAGGTCGAGGCGGCCGAGGCAGACCTGCGGGCGGCTGCCGCCCGTCAGCGCCGGGGCGGCCCGGCACCGGACGAGGACCTGGCGGCGTACTTCGCCGAGGTCGTCGACGCCGAGCAGAAGATCGAGCCGCGTGACTGGATGCCCGAGGCGTACCGCCGGACGCTGATCCGGCAGATCGCCCAGCACGCCCACTCCGAGATCATCGGCATGCAGCCGGAAGGCAACTGGATCAGTCGGGCGCCGTCGCTCAAGCGCAAGGCGATCCTGCTGGCAAAGGTGCAGGACGAGGCGGGCCACGGGCTCTACCTCTACGCCGCCGCGGAAACCCTCGGCATCAGCCGCGACGAGCTCGTGCAACTGCTGCTCGACGGAAAGCAGAAGTACAGCTCGATCTTCAACTACCCCACCCTGACGTGGGCCGACGTGGGCGTGATCGGCTGGCTGGTGGACGGCGCGGCGATCGTCAACCAGGTCCCGCTGTGCCGCTGCTCCTACGGCCCGTACGCGCGAGCGATGATCCGGGTCTGCAAGGAGGAGTCGTTCCACCAGCGTCAGGGCTACGAGATCCTGCACACCCTCGCGCACGGCACCCCCGCGCAGCAGGCGATGGCCCAGGACGCCGTGGACCGCTGGTGGTACCCGTCGCTTGCGATGTTCGGCCCGCCGGACGGCGACTCCACCCACTCCACCCAGTCGATGGCGTGGAAGATCAAGCGCTTCTCGAACGACGACCTGCGGCAGCGCTTCGTCGACATGTGCGTCCAGCAGGCCGAGGTCCTCAGGCTGCGCATCCCCGACGACGACCTGCGCTGGAACGAGCAACGGCAGGCGTACGACTACACCCAGCCGGACTACGACGAGCTGATGCGGGTGATCTCCGGCGACGGGCCGTGCAACCGGGAACGGATGGCGCACCGCCGAGCCGCACACGCCGACGGCGCATGGGTACGCGAGGCCGCCGCGGCGTACGCCGCCAAGCGGGCGGAGAAGAGGGAGAAGGTAGCCGCGTGAGCACCGAACACTCGCCGCTGTGGGAGGTCTTCGTACGGGCGCGGCGCGGGCTGTCGCACACCCACGTCGGCAGCCTGCACGCCCCCGATGCCGAGTTGGCCCTGCGCAACGCCCGGGACCTCTACACCCGCAGGCAGGAGGGGGTGTCGATCTGGGTGGTGCAGGCGAGCGCGATCACCGCGTCCAGCCCGGACGAGAAGGACGCCTTCTTCGACCCGGCGGCCGACAAGGTCTACCGCCATCCCACCTTCTACGAGGTGCCGGACGGGGTGGCCCACCTGTGAACGGGCCGTTCGACTTCACAGTCGCCCTCGGTGACGACGCGCTGATCGCGGCGCAGCGACTTGCCGAGTGGACCACCCGTGCACCGGAGATGGAAGAGGACATCGCGCTTGCGAACATCGCCCTCGACCAGCTCGGCGCGGCCCGCCTGCTGCTGTCGTACGCGGGTGAGCTGGAGGGCGCCGGCCGCGACGAGGACGCGCTTGCGTACCTGCGCGACGACCGCGAGTTCCGCAACGTGCTCCTGGTCGAGCTGCCAAACGGCGACTTCGCGGTGACCATGGCGAAGCTGTTCTTCCTGGCCGCGTACCAGGTGCCGCTCTACACGGCGCTTGCCGGATGCGCGGACGAGCGGCTGGCCGCGATCGGCGCGAAGGCCCGCAAGGAGTCGGCGTACCACCTGGACCACGGCGCCCTGTGGGTGAAGCGGCTCGGTGACGGCACCGAGGAGTCGCACCGCCGGATGCAGGCGGCCGTCGACCACGTCTGGCCGTACACCCACGAGTTGTTCGTCGCGGACCCGGCGGCGCCTGTCGACCCGGCCACGCTGCGGCCGGCGTTCGACGACACCGTCGGCCCGGTGCTGGCCGAGGCGACGCTCAGCAGGCCGGAGCGCGGTTGGGCGCCGGGCGGCGGGCGGGCAGGTGTGCACACCGAGCACCTGTCCTACCTGCTCGCCGAGATGCAGGTGCTGCACCGCGCTCACCCGGGGGCGGCCTGGTGAGCGCGCGGAGCGCGACGCGGCCCAGCCCTGCGGCCGGTGACCGCGTGCCTGTCGATCCGCGTACTGCAGTGGCGGCGGTGGTGGACCCGGAGATCCGGGTCATCACGATCGACGAACTGGGGATCCTGCGCGCGGTCGAGGAGGACCCCGCCACCGGGCGGGTCACCGTCACCATCACCCCGACCTACACCGGCTGCCCGGCCATGGACGTCATCCGGGCCGACATCAGGCGCGCGCTTGCCGCCGCCGGACACCCGGACGTCGAGGTCCGCACCGTTTTCAGCCCGGCCTGGAGCACCGACTGGATCTCCGACGATGGGCGGGCCAAGCTCGCCGCAGCGGGGATCGCCCCACCGTCGCCGGTCGCCGCGCCCGGCGTGGTGGCGCTGACCCTGGCGGTCCGCTGCCCGCGCTGCGGGTCGCCGGAGACCGAGCAGGTGAGCCGGTTCGGCTCGACCGCCTGCAAGGCGCTGTGGCGTTGCCGTTCGTGTTCCGAACCCTTCGACCACCTGAAGGCACTGTGACAGTCACCATCACCCGGCCGGTCCGCCGCCGGCCGGTCTTCCACCCGCTGCCGGTCTCCGCCGTCGACAGGCTCACCGACGACTCGGTGGCGGTCACGTTCGCCGTACCCGAGGAGTTGCGCGACACCTTCGCGTTCCGCGCGGGCCAGCACCTCACGGTGCGTCGGGTGACCGACGACGGCGAGGACGTGCGGCGGTCGTACTCGATCTGCTCCACCCCCGACGACCTGGCCCGGCACGGGCGGCTGCGGATCGGCGTGCGGGAGATCCCCGGCGGCGCGTTCTCGGCGTTCGCGTGCGGCGCGCTGCGTGGCGGCGACACGGTCGAGGTGCTGCCGCCGCTTGGCACGTTCACCACGGCGTTCGCGCCGGACCGGGTGCGGCACTACGGCGCGGTCGTCGCCGGTTCCGGCATCACGCCGGTGCTCGGGCTGGTCGCGACGGCTCTGGCCGTCGAGCCGGCCAGCACCTTCACACTGGTGTACGGCAACCGCACGGCGAACACAGTGATGTTCGCCGAGGAGTTGGCCGACCTGAAGGACCGCTACCCCACAAGGCTGCACCTCGTGCACGTGCTGTCCCGCGAGCAGGGCGAGTCGCCGCTGCTCTCCGGGCGGATCGACGCCGAGCGGCTGGGCCGTCTGCTGGACACCATCGTGCCGGGCGACGTCATCGAGGAGTGGTTCCTCTGCGGCCCGTACGCCATGGTGGTCGACGCCCGGGACGTGCTGACCGGGCGCGGGCTGCCCGAGTCGGCGGTACGCACCGAGTTGTTCCACGTCGACGCGCCGCCGGAGCCTGTGGTGCGCCCCGCCGACCAGCCGGGTGCCGGCGCGGAGGTCACGATCGTGCTTGACGGCCGGTCGTCGAACTTCACGATGGGCCGTGAGGAACGGGTGCTGGACGCCGCGCTGAAGGTGCGCGGCGAACTGCCGTACGCCTGCAAGGGTGGTGTCTGCTCGACCTGTAAGGCGAAGGTCGTCGACGGGGCGGTCACGATGGCCCGCAACTACGCCCTGGAGCCCGACGAGTTGGCCGCCGGTTACGTGCTGACCTGCCAGTCCAGCCCGACCACCGACAGGCTCACCGTCGACTACGACGCCTGACGCCCCGGTCCAATCACCAGGGCGGTTCCGAGGCGGCCCGGCCACGGGCGCGGCTCACGTGGCCGCGCCACCCGGCGAGGAGCGCGAGCAGGGCCCATCCCGCCGCGCCCATGACGAGCATGCGCTGCTTCCCGGCCGGGTCCACGTCCTGCGCGTCGGTCAGATCCACCTGACCCTGCGGGTCGACGAGCACTGTCAGGCGCTGACCGACGCGGTAGCCGGGGGAGCTGCCCCGGTAGACAAGCGGCTCGTCGAGCCGGCTGGTGGCGCCCTGGAGGCCGAACTCGTGCCGCTTGCCGGTGGTCTGCACGTCGGTGATGGTCACCTGCTGGGCGACGCCGCGCTGCTGGAGCACCGCTTCCGGGGCCAGCTGCACGGCGCCCACAAGCACGAACAGGGCCGGCATCACCGACAGCACGCTCAGCCACCAGCCCCGGTGCAGCAGGCGCAGGGCGACCGAGAAGGCCAGGCAGCCGACCAGGCCGACGCTGATCGGCACCGCGGTCGGCAGCCCCACGGCGAGGTAGCCGACCGCCGTGGCCACGACGATCACGGCCAGGCCGAAGCCGATCAACGCGGCCGTCATCGCGACGGACCACAGGGCGGAGCGGGCGCCGACCACGCGTACGGGGGTGGGCGGGTGCGATTGGACGGACACGCCGAGAGCGTAGGTGCCCGACGCGAGGCCGCCGGCGTGCCCGTCGCGGGTCAGCTCGGTGCCTTTACCTGACCGTCGAAGGCGATGCTGCGCCACAGGTCGAACTGTCGGTCGTTGCCGACGAGCGGGTTGCCGACGAGCGCGACGGCGGCGTGGACCTCTTCGTCGGTGCGGAGCAGCCGGAAGTAGCCGGGGCCGACCAGGGCGATGCCCCGGTTGGTGGACTGGATGAGTTTCATGTCGTCCTTCCAGAGGTCGAGGGGCGGGTTGCCGGTGAGCTGTCGGGCGACGTCGGCGCGCATCGTGTCGAGGTCGATGAAGGAGGGGTCGATCTTGCCGGTGGTGCTTGTCTCCCGGTGGCCACGTGCATGGCTGGCGTCGCGGCCCAGCCGGCGCAGTACTGCGGCGGTGGCGAGTACGGAGGCGGCGTACTGGGCGGGGGTCATCCGCTGGTCGACCCCGTTGTAGTCGATCTCCCAACCGACCAGGAGGGTGTTGCCGTCGCCGGCCGGGATGGGGCCGCTGCCACGGCTGGACCCGGCGTGGTTGGCCCGCCCGCCGGAGATGACGTGAAAGACGCCGTTGTAGTCGACGAGCGCGTGGCACAGCGGGCCGGGCAGGTCGGAGCGGCCGTTGATGCAGATGCCCAGGGCGGGATGCGGGTTGGCGGCGCTGGAGGTGGCGGCGGTGTGGTGCCAGAGCACGCCGATCGGGTTGAACGAGCTGCCGGCCACCCGGCCGAGCCAGTTGCCCTCCTCCACCACCGAGACACCGGCTGAGCGGAGTACGTCGGCCAGCCAACCGATGGTGGCCATCAGCGTTCCAGCAGGTCGGCGAGGCACTCCGGTGCGGGAGCGGTCGCTGCGGCCGGGTGGGGGGACGCGGTGAGCACCAGGCCGCCGGCCGCGAGAGGAGCCAGGGTCAGGAAGGCACGACGGCGTAGCGCGCGCCTCGTTGCGGGTGCGGGTTCGTCGGTCATCAACGAATCGTAGAATATCGATGGCTTGCCGTGTGGGCGTGGCGATCGTCACCGCGCTTTCCGTGCCGGAGCGCGAGGGTGGGCGACGTGGGGTCCGGTGCGGTCGGCGTACGCTCGGGGTGTGACGGCGAACCGCGAGATCGACGACATCCTGCAACGCGGCGCGGACGGCGGGCGGATCACGCCCGAGGAGGCGCTGCTGCTCTACACGGAGGCGCCCTTTCACGCGTTGGGCGAGGCGGCGGACGCGGTGCGCCGGCGGCGCTACCCGGACAACGTCGTCACCTACCTGATCGACCGCAACATCAACTACACGAACGTCTGCGTGACGGCGTGCAAGTTCTGCGCGTTCTACCGGGCACCCAAGCACTCCGAGGGATGGACCCACCCGACCGAGGAGATCCTGCGTCGCTGCGGCGAGGCGGTCGAGCTGGGCGCGACCCAGGTCATGCTCCAGGGCGGGCACCACCCGGACTACGGCGTCGAGTACTACGAGGAGCTGTTCTCCTCGGTCAAGCAGGCGTACCCCCAGCTCGCCATCCACTCGATCGGCCCGAGCGAGATCCTGCACATGGCCAAGGTGTCCGGCGTGAGCCTGGACGAGGCCATCGCCCGGATCAAGGCCGCCGGTCTGGACTCCATCGCCGGTGCCGGGGCGGAGATGCTGCCCGAGCGCCCGCGTAAGGCAATCGCGCCGCTCAAGGAGTCGGGTGAGCGCTGGCTGGAGGTCATGGAGCTGGCCCACCGGCAGGGCGTCGAGTCGACAGCCACCATGATGATGGGCACCGGCGAGACGCACGCCGAGCGGATCGAGCACCTCCGCATGATCCGCGACGTGCAGGACCGCACCCGTGGTTTCCGGTCGTTCATCCCGTGGACGTACCAGCCGGAGAACAACCACCTCAAGGGCCGCACCCAGGCGACCACGCTGGAGTACCTGCGCCTGGTCGCGGTGGCCCGGCTCTTCTTCGAGACGGTGCCGCACCTTCAGGCGTCCTGGCTGACCACCGGCAAGGACGTCGGGCAGCTCGCGCTGCACATGGGCGTGGACGACCTCGGCTCGATCATGCTGGAGGAGAACGTCATCTCCTCCGCCGGCGCTCGGCACCGCTCCAACCTGCACGAGCTGATCGGCATGATCCGCTCCGCCGACCGCATCCCGGCCCAGCGGGACACCCTCTACAACCGGTTGGCGGTGCACCACACCCCGGCCGACGACCCGACCGACGAGCGGGTGGTCTCGCACTTCTCGTCGATCGCGCTGCCTGGTGGCGGTGCCGGCCGGTCGCTCCCCCTGGTCGAGGTCAACTGAGGCGGGCCCGGCTCGACCGTTCGGTTGACCAGGGGGTAGTGCCCTCGCGCGGCCGTTCGGTTGATCAGGGGTCGTGCTCCCGCGCCGGTGCCTCGGCGGTACGGGTCGACAGTGCCGTCGCAGCGCCAGGCTGCCCGCTGCAGGGCTGGTGGAGATGATCGTGGGCGGCTACCGTCCCGGCCATACCCGTCCTCACCACCCGCCGCCCAGGTGCGCGGATCGGCGGATTCCGCACGCGGTGCTGGTGGAGGTGGTCGGACGGGTGCTGGACCGGGGTAGTCCTCCATCGACCCATGAGGGTCGTTCATATAACGCACGGCGGTACGGGCGGGATGGGTGACCATTCCGCCCGTACCGTCTGCCCGGTCCGGTAAAGACAGTGGAAATGCGGCTCCCACGCTGGCGCGGGAGATCGACCTTCGATAACGTCCGCTCGTTCCCACAACCATTGCCTTCCCTATCCCCCGGGGGACTGATGACACCGTTCCACCGCTCGACTCTGGCTCGCGCCGGCGTCGTGGCCCTGCTCGCGGCCGGTGGCCTGGCCACCGTCGCCGCCCCGGCGCAGGCCGCCGAAGGGGCCGACCTCGCGCTGCAGCCGTTGAGCTACCAGCTGGCCAAGGGCGTCAAGGAGGCCAAGGCCAAGCCGTTCAAGTTCCAGGTCGACAACACCCGGAGCACTGTCGACGCCAAGGACGTCCGGGTCACCGTGGAGACGAAGGGCCTCAAGAACCGCAAGGTGGGCTACCTCGTCCCGATCGGGTGCGACGTCACCGGCACGAAGTTCACCTGTCTGCTCGGCGATCTGGCCGCCGGCACCACCGAGGACTTCGGTATCCCGCTCTTCTCCACCGGTGGTCGCGGTAACGGCGGCACGCTCGTCGTCACGATCAGCTCGGCCACCACCGACCCCAACCTCGACGACAACACCGTCGAGCACGACATCACCGTCACCGAACCCGGCTACGACCTCACCGCCTGGGTGCAGGACGTCTACGCGAACGTGACTGTCGACGGCGACGAGGTCGGCGAGTCCGACCTCCGGGCTGTGAAGCGCGGCGAGACCGCGCCGCTGGACTGGGCGATCTACAACGACGGCAGCCGCAAGGCGACCGGCGTGGCGTACGGGATCACCCTGCCGGCCGGCGTCACCTTCGCCGAGCTGCCGGAGGGCTGCATCGAGCAGCCGCTGGGAGGCTTCGCGAACGCGTACTGCGAGGACACCGGTGTGGTGCTGAAGCCGGGGCAGTTCTACACCGCGGGCATCAAGGTGAAGGTCGGCTCGGACGTCACCGAGTCGGTGCTCCGGCCCGGCTTCCTGTGGGCAGCCGGTCTGGACGCGTCAGTGGGTAGCCCCGAGGAGCAGCCGAAGGTCGCCACCGGCGCGCAGCGCAAGGCGTTCACCGAGGTCGACGAGGTGGACAACAGCGCGCAGTTCGACGTCTTCGTCGACCTGACCGTGCAGCCCACCCCGACGCCGACGGCCACGCCCTCGCCGACGGCGACGCCGACCCCGGGTGGCACGACGTCACCGGGTACGACGACGTCTCCCGGCGTCACCACGTCGCCTGGTTCCGGTGGCGGTTCCGGTGGCGGCGGTCTCCCGGTGACCGGTGTGCAGGTCGGCCTGATCGGCGGCATCGGCGGCATGATCCTGCTCGTGGGTGGAGCGCTGCTTGTGCTCTCCCGCCGACGCAAGGTCGTCCTGGTCGCCCCGGGCGACGAGAAGTCGACCGACTGACCGAGGCATGACGTGAAGGGCGGGGTGGGCGACCACCCCGCCCTTTCGCGTGCCAGGGCCGCCGCCAGTGCCTGCTCCATCGCCGCAGGCAGCGCCGATGCTTCCGACCGGTCAGAGGTACGCAGACCCAGCGCTCGTCTGTTGGCGGGCGGCTGGCAGAGTGGAGGGGTGAGCCGTACCCCGCAGGGCCAGCGAGCCAGCCTGGACAAGCAGCCGCACGAGGTCGCCGCGATGTTCGACGATGTGGCGGAGCGTTACGACCTGACGAACACTGTGCTCTCCTTCGGCCAGGATCGCTCCTGGCGTCGGGCCACCCGGGCCGCGCTCGGCCTGCGGCCCGGCGAGCGGGTGCTGGACGTGGGAGCGGGCACCGGTGTCTCGACGCGTGAGCTCGCCCATTCCGGGGCGTACGCGGTCGGCGCGGATCTGTCGCTGGGCATGTTGTACGCGGGCAAGCGGGCGCGACCGGAGGTGCCGCTGCTGGCCGGGGACGCCCTGCGACTGCCGTTCGCCGACGCCAGCTTCGACGCGGTGACCATCTCGTTCGCGCTTCGCAACGTCAACGACACCGATGCGGCCCTGCGCGAGCTGGCCCGGGTCACCCGGCCCGGCGGGCGGCTCGTGGTGTGCGAGTTCAGCACGCCCGTCAATCCGGCCTTCCGGACGGTCTACCTGTCGTACCTCATGCGGTCGCTGCCGGCGGTGGCCCGTGCGGTGTCCAGCAACCCGGAGGCGTACGTCTACCTGGCCGAGTCGATCCGGGCATGGCCGGACCAGGCCGCGTTGGCCGGACGTATCGGTGCCGCCGGGTGGGGACGGGTGGCGTGGCGCAACCTGACCGGCGGCGTGGTCGCCCTGCACAGGGGGATCCGCGAGTAAGCGGCCCACTCCTACCCGAATCGGTTCACCTTTCGGCAATGTCGGAATTTTGTCTACTTTGCCCGGTACGCTTGCCGGCATGACCGGAGCAGACCCGGCGGGCCCGGTGACCGCCACCGACGACGACGCGGCCGAGCTCGTCGCGCAACTGCGCGCACTTGCCGGCGCCGACCCGGCGGAGGTGCGGCAGGTCGTCGCCGAGGTGCTCGCCGCCCTGGACCGGGCCGCCGGGGGTGCGTTACGTGAGCATTTGCCGGAAACCATCCGGGTTGACGCGGGCCTGGAAGCGCCCAGTCGGATCTGACACCTGACTACTGTGGACGGTCACCGGCTGTAACACCAGCGACTTAGGTACCCCTGACCCTGCGCTGGTATGACACCGGTCATACACTCGTCTCGTCTGGCTTGTGAAGCATTTCACGAGCGTGCGGGAGGAGGTGCGAATGACCGCGGTGGAACACGACGCCGACGTCATCGTCGTTGGCGCCGGCCCCGGTGGATCGGCGACTGCGTACCACCTGGCCCGGCACGGCGTACGCGTGCTGGTGCTGGAGAAGACCGAGTTCCCTCGGGAGAAGGTCTGCGGCGACGGGCTGACCCCGCGCGCGGTGCGGCAGCTCATCCGGATGGGCGTGGACACCTCGCCCGAGGGCGGCTGGCTGCACAACCGTGGCCTGCGGGTGATCGGCGGCGGCGTCCGCCTGGAGCTGGACTGGCCCGAGCTGGCGAGCTTCCCCAACTACGGCCTGGTGCGCACCCGGCTCGACTTCGACGACCTGCTCGCCCAGCGCGCGGTGGCCGCCGGCGCGAAACTCCGTACCAACGTCAACGTGCTCGGCCCGGTGCTCGACGGCGACGGCCGCGTGACAGGTGTCGAGGCCGAGGTGGGGCCCGGCAAGGAGCCCACCACCTTCCGCGCCCCGCTTGTCGTGGCCGCCGACGGCGTCTCGGGTCGGTTCCCGCTGGCGCTCGGGCTGGCCAAGCGGGAGGACCGGCCGATCGGCGTGGCCGTCCGCCGCTACTACCGGTCCCCGCTCAAGCACGACGACAACTACCTGGAGTCGTGGCTGGAGCTGCGCAGCAAGGACAGCGGCGACAACCTGCTGCCCGGCTACGGCTGGATCTTCGGCCTCGGCGACGGGCGGGTGAACGTCGGCCTCGGCGTGCTCAACTCGTCGTCCGCGTTCGGCAAGACCAACTACCGCCGGCTGCTCACCGACTGGCTCGCCAACACCCCCGCCGAGTGGGGCATGACCGACGAGACGAACGCCGACGGTCCCATCCTCGGCGCCGCGCTGCCGATGGGCTTCAACCGGGTGCCGCACTACACCCGGGGCGTGCTGCTCGTCGGTGACTCCGGCGGCATGGTCAACCCGTTCAACGGCGAGGGCATCGCGTACGCGATGGAGTCCGGCGAGTTGGCGGCCGAGGTCGTGGTGCAGGCGCTCGCCCGACCGGCCGGCCCGGAGCGGGAGCGGGCGCTGATGGCGTACCCGAACGAGCTGAAGGCCCGCCTCGGTGGCTACTACCGGCTGGGCGGCATCTTCGTGAAGCTGATCGGCCGTCCGGAGATCATGCGGATCGCCACCAAACACGGAATGCCGCATCCGACGCTGATGCGATTCGTGCTCAAACTGCTGGCCAACCTGACCGACCCCCGTGGTGGGGACGCGATGGACCGGGTCATCAACGCGATGACGAAGGCGGCTCCGGCCGTGTAAATGACGCCGATGACCTCACTTCCCGCCGCCACCGACGCCGGCGGGGAGCTGCTGAAAACCGTGTCGAGACTGGTCACAGTTCCGATCCGGACAGAGATCGACCCCCGCTGGCAACCACCGGCAGGGATGTGAATAGTGTGAATTTTGTCAAGCACCGAGGGCAGGGAAGGACGAGCAGGAGAAAAGATGTCGCTCTCGCCTTACGCACCGATCATCGGGCTCTTCGCCCTCGCCGCGGCGTTCGCGCTGTTCTCTGTCGGCGCTGCCCGGATAACTGGCCCCCGTCGATACAACAAGGCCAAGCTCGAAGCCTATGAATGTGGCATCGAGCCCAGTCCGCAGCCGGTTGGCGGCGGGCGATTCCCGATCAAGTTCTACCTGACGGCGATGCTCTTCATCGTCTTCGACATTGAGATCATCTTCCTCTACCCCTGGGCGGTCTCGTTCGACGCTCTGCCGATCTTCGGCTTCGTGGAGATGGTCCTGTTCATCGTCGCGGTCTTCGTCGCGTACGCCTATGTGTGGCGGCGCGGCGGCCTGGACTGGGACTGAGGAAGGAACGTCAGATGGGCATCGAGGAGAAGCTTCCCGCCGGCGTCCTGCTCACCTCGGTGGAGAAGCTGGTCAACTGGTCCCGGAAGTCGTCCGTGTGGGGCGCCACCTTCGGCCTGGCCTGCTGCGCCATCGAGATGATGGCCGCCGGTGGTCCGCATTACGACATGGGCCGCTGGGGCATGGAGGTCTTCCGGGCCTCGCCCCGGCAGGCCGACCTGATGATCGTGGCCGGGCGGGTGAGCCAGAAGATGGCACCCGTGCTGCGCCAGATCTACGACCAGATGGCCGAGCCCCGCTGGGTGCTCTCGATGGGCGTCTGTGCCAGCAGCGGCGGCATGTTCAACAACTACGCCATCGTGCAGGGCGTCGACCACGTCGTGCCTGTCGACATGTACCTGCCCGGCTGCCCGCCCCGGCCCGAGATGCTCATCGACGCGATCCTCAAGCTCCGCGAGAAGATCATGTACGAGCCGCTGGGTGCGAACGGCCGCAAGATGCTTGCGGCCCGCCAGGAGCGCGGTGACGTGCCGGTCGTGCCGTACGGCTCCATGCCGTCCTCGTACCGCAGCGACAAGGCTCGGCGTGCCGAGTGGACCCAGGCGGTCCGCGAGGGCCGCGAGGAGCAACTGCGTATCGAGAACTGGATGAACGCCCAGAACCACCTCCACGCGCACAGGGGCCCCAAGTGAGCGCGAGGAGTGCAGCGAAGCGGAGCCCCGCAGTCGCGAACGGAGGGCAGGCGCAGTGACCGCACCGAACGACAGGACCAATGACGGGGGTGTGCCGGTTCCGGTCACCCCGGCCGGCGCTAGCGGCACCGCCCCGGCCGAGTACCCGCCGTCCAGCCCGGCCGGCCGCGGGATGTTCGGCAACCAGGGCACCGGCGACGTGTCCGGCTACGGCGGCCTGGTCCGCCAGCGCCAGCCCATCGAGGAGGCCGCCCGACCGTACGGCGGCTACTTCGACGAGGTCCGCGACGCGCTGGAGGAGGCGTACCCGGCCTTCGGAGACGCGATCGAGAAGGTCGTCGTCGACCGGGGCGAGTTGACCCTGCACGTCCGCCCGGAGCGGATCGCCGAGGTCTGCCAGGTGCTGCGGGACGACATGGCGCTGCGCTTCGAGCTGTGCTCCTCGGTGTCCGGTGTGGACTACCTCGGCGCCGACGAACGCCGGCTGCACGTGGTCTACCTGCTCACCTCGATGACGTACCGGCGTCGGGTCCGGCTGGAGGCCGCGGTCTCCGTCGAGCAGCCGCACCTGCCCAGCGTGACCGCCGTCTACCCGACTGCGGACTGGCAGGAGCGGGAGGCGTACGACATGTTCGGCATCGTCTTCGACGGCCATCCCGCCCTGACCCGGATCCTCATGCCGGACGACTGGGAGGGTCACCCGCAGCGTAAGGACTACCCGCTCGGTGGGGTGCCCGTCGAGTACAAGGGCGCCGAGATTCCGCCGCCGGACCGGAGGAGGTCCTACCAGTGAGCGCGAGGAGTGAGCTTGCGAGCCCCGCAGTCGTGAACGGAGGGCGGGCACTGTGACCACGTCGAACTACGCAACCGAGCGCGAGACCGCCGAGGGTCGGGTCTTCACCGTCACCGGTGGCGACTGGGACACGGTCGTCTCGGGCGCCGACCCGCTCAACGACGAGCGGATCGTGGTCAACATGGGTCCGCAGCACCCGTCCACGCACGGGGTGCTGCGCCTGATCCTGGAGCTTGAGGGCGAGACGGTCCGCGAGGCCCGCTCGGTCGTCGGCTACCTGCACACAGGTATCGAGAAGAACCTCGAATACCGCAACTGGGTGCAGGGCTCGACGTTCGTGACCCGGATGGACTACCTCGCCCCGATCTTCAACGAGACGGCGTACGCCCTCGCGGTCGAGAAGCTGCTCGGCATCACCGACGACATCACCGAGCGCGCCACCACCATCCGCGTGCTGATGATGGAACTCAACCGGATCTCGTCGCACCTGGTCTGGCTGGCCACCACCGGCATGGAGCTGGGCGCGATCTCGATCATGCTCTACGGCTTCCGCGAGCGGGAGTACATCCTGGACATCTTCGAGACCATCACCGGTCTGCGGATGAACCACGCGTACGTCCGGCCGGGCGGTGTGGCGCAGGACGTTCCGGACGAGGCCATCGCCAAGATCCGTGACTTCCTCAAGATGATGCCGAAGAAGCTCAAGGAGTACGAGGACCTGCTCTCCGGCCAGCCGATCTGGCTGGAGCGGACGAAGAACGTCGCGGTGCTCGACGTCACCGGCTGCGTGGCGCTCGGCGTCACCGGGCCGGTGCTGCGCTCCGCCGGGCTCGCCTGGGACCTGCGCAAGACAATGCCGTACTGCGGCTACGAGACGTACGAGTTCGACGTGCCGACCCACACCGACGGTGACGTGTGGGGCCGCTACCTGGTCCGGCTCGCCGAGATCCGGGAGTCCATGAAGCTCGTCGAGCAGGCGCTGGACCGGTTGAAGCCGGGTCCGGTGATGGTCGCCGATCGCAAGATCGCGTGGCCGGCCCAGCTCGCCATCGGTGTCGACGGCATGGGCAACTCGCTGGAGCACGTCGCGAAGATCATGGGTCAGTCGATGGAGTCGCTGATCCACCACTTCAAGCTGGTCACCGAGGGCTTCCGGGTCCCGCCCGGCCAGGTGTACGTCGGCATCGAGTCGCCCCGCGGCGAGTTGGGCGTGCACGCGGTCTCCGACGGTGGCACCCGGCCGTACCGGGTGCACTACCGGGAGCCGAGCTTCGTCAACCTCCAGGCCCTGCCGGCGATGGCCGAGGGCGGCCTGATCGCCGACGTGATCGCCGGCGGCGCCTCGCTGGATCCCGTGATGGGTGGGTGTGACAGGTGAGCGCGAGGAGTGAGCTTGCGAGCCCCGCAGTCGCGAACGGAAGGCGACGCTGAGATGACGACGTTCACTGACGAGACCCGGGAGCGGGCGCGCGAGATCATCGCCCGCTACCCGGCGGACCGGTCCCGCTCGGCTCTGCTGCCGCTGCTGCACCTGGTCCAGTCCGAGGAGGGGTACGTCTCGCCGGCTGGTGTCACGTTCTGCGCCGAGGTGCTCGGCCTGAACAAGGCCCAGGTCGGCGCGGTGGCCACCTTCTACACCATGTACAAGCGCAAGCCGACCGGCGACTTCCTGGTCAGCGTCTGCACAAACACCATGTGCAACGTGCTGGGCGGTCAGGAGGTCTACGACACGCTCTCCGAGCACCTGGGTGTCGGGCACGACGAGACCACCGCCGACGGGACGATCACGCTGGAGCACGCCGAGTGCCTGGCGGCCTGCGACTACGGGCCGGTGATGACCGTCAACTACGACTTCTTCGACGGCGTCGACCCGTCCACAGCGGTCGGTGTGGTCGACGAGCTGCGTGCCGGTGGCCGGCCGATGCCGACCCGTGGCGCCCGGCTCTGCACGCTCAAGGAGATGGCGGTGCAGCTCGCAGGTTTCGCCGACGAGCGGGACGGCGCGGTCGCCGACGGCGGGCCGGGCGAGCCCACCCTGCGCGGGCTGCGGCTGGCGCAGGAGCACGGCGTCTCGGTGCCGGGCTTCGACCCGAACACGCCGATCCGCAGCAAGGCCGAGGCGGACAAGGAGGCGGCGAAGGCGAAGGCCGCCGCCGAGGCCGCGAAGCCGGCGACTCCCGTGCAGTCCGGGGACGCGAGCGGTAAGGCCGGCACGGGCGAGCGGACTCCCGCCGCCGCGGCGGCCGGCAGCACCGCCAGGGACGTGAAGGCACCGGACGCCAAGTCGCCGCAGGTGCGTACCGCCGAGACCCGGCAGCCCGACGCGGAGACCGCGGCGCCGGACGCACCCGGCACGAAGGTTCCGGCGGAGACCTCGCCGCCGGGCCCGCGCGAGGCGCGGGAGGCGGAGGCCGCCGGTGTGGCGGCCAACGAGCCGGCCGGCGACGGCAAGCCCGCCGGTGACTCCACCGACGCGCAGGAGCGCAACCTCACCGAAGCGTCGGCGAGCGCTGATGGCGCGAACTCCGCCGCCGCTACCGAAACGGGGGCACAGAAGTGACCACTCCCCGCCCGGAGACGCTGGCCAAGCTGACGCCGGTGCTGACCAAGCGCTGGCTGTCGCCGGACGCCTGGCGGATCGGCACCTACGAGCAGTTGGACGGCTACGCCGCGCTGCGCAAGGCCCTCAAGGCCCACCCGGACGACCTGATCCAACTGATCAAGGACTCCGGGCTGCGCGGCCGGGGTGGCGCGGGCTTCCCCACCGGTCTGAAGTGGGGCTTCATCCCGCAGGGCGACGGCAAGCCGCACTACCTGGTGGTCAACGCCGACGAGGGCGAGCCGGGGACCTGCAAGGACCTGCCGCTGATGACCCACGACCCGCACGCGCTGGTCGAGGGCGTGATCATCGCGTCGTACGCGATCCGGGCCAGCCGCGCCTACATCTACATCCGGGGCGAGGCGGTGCACGCCGCGCGCCGGCTGCGCAACGCCGTCCAGGAGGCGTACGACAAGGGCTACCTGGGCCGGAACATCCTGCGCAGCGGCTTCGACCTGGAGCTGGTGGTGCACTCCGGCGCCGGGGCGTACATCTGTGGCGAGGAGACGGCGCTGCTCGACTCGCTGGAGGGCTTCCGCGGCCAGCCCCGGCTGCGTCCGCCGTTCCCGGCCACCCACGGCCTGTACGCCAGCCCGACTGTGGTGAACAACGTCGGCACCATCGCCAGCGTGCCGCCGATCGTGCTCGGCGGGGCCGACTGGTGGAAGTCAATGGGCACGGAGAAGTCGTCCGGGCCGATGATCTACTCGCTCTCCGGCCGGATCGCCAACCCAGGCCAGTACGAGTGCTCGATGGGTGTGACGCTGCGCGAGCTGCTGGAGCTTGCCGGCGGGATGCAGCCCGGCCACAACCTGAGGTTCTGGACCCCGGGCGGCTCGTCCACCCCGCTGCTCGCCGCCGAGCACCTGGACGTCCCGCTGGACTTCGAGGGCGTGGCGGCGGCCGGCTCGATCCTCGGCACCACTGCCACGCAGATCTTCTCCGACCAGGACTGCCCGGTCTACGCGACCTACCGGTGGCTGGAGTTCTACCACCACGAGTCGTGCGGGAAGTGCACCCCGTGCCGCGAGGGCAACTACTGGATGGTCCGGGTCTACCGGCGGATCCTCTCCGGTCAGGGCACCCACGAGGACCTGGAAACCCTGCTGGACACCTGTGACAACATCCTGGGTCGTTCGTTCTGCGGCCTCGGTGACGGTGCGACCAGCTCGGTGACCTCGTCGCTGAAGTACTTCAAGCAGGACTACCTCGACTACATCGAGGGACGTACCGCGCCGAAGCTGTCGGACAAGCAGCTGGTGGGAGCCCACTAATGACCGACGTAGCCAAGCAGGCCGAGACCGTCACCCTCACCATCGACGGCGTCGAGGTCACCGCCCCCAAGGGGGCGCTGCTGATCCGGGTCGCCGAGCAGATGGGCACCGAGATCCCCCGGTTCTGCGACCACCCGCTGCTGGCCCCGGCCGGCGCGTGCCGGCAGTGCCTGGTCGAGGTGGAGGGGCAGCGCAAGCCGGTTGCCTCCTGCACCCAGACCGTCGCCGACGGCATGGTGGTCCGCACCCAGCTCACCTCGCCCGTCGCCAAGAAGGCGCAGGAGGGGGTGATGGAGCTGCTGCTGCTCAATCACCCGCTGGACTGCCCGATGTGCGACAAGGGCGGCGAGTGCCCGCTGCAGAACCAGGCGATGTCCACCGGCCGCACCGACTCGCGCTTCCACGAGCACAAGCGGGAGTACGAGAAGCCGATGGCGATCAGCAGCCAGGTGCTGCTGGACCGCGAGCGTTGCGTGCTGTGCCAGCGCTGCACCCGGTTCTCCGAGGAGATCGCCGGCGACAAGTTCATCGACCTGATGGGCCGGTCGTCCGCCGAGGAGATCAACATCTACCGGGACGACGCGTACGGCGAGGAGGGCGATGCCGGGGACGTGCCGTTCAACTCCTACTTCTCCGGCAACACGGTGCAGATCTGCCCGGTGGGTGCGCTGACCGGCGCGCAGTACCGCTTCCGGGCCCGCCCGTTCGACCTGGTCTCCAGCCCGAGCGTCTGCGAGCACTGCTCGGCCGGCTGCGGGCAGCGCACCGACTGGCGGCGCGGCAAGGTGCTGCGCCGGCTGGCCGGCGACGAGCCGGCGGTGAACGAGGAGTGGAACTGCGACAAGGGCCGGTGGGGCTTCCAGTACACCCGCGCCACCGATCGGCTGACCACCCCGTTGGTCCGCGACGACAAGACCGGTGAGCTGCGCGAGGCGTCCTGGAGTGAGGCGCTCACCGTGGCCGCCGACGGGCTGCGCGCGGCCCGCGACGGCGGCCAGGGCACCGCGGTGCTCACCGGCGGTCGGCTGACAGTCGAGGACGCGTACGCGTACGCGAAGTTCGCACGGGTCGCGCTGAACACCAACGACATCGACTTCCGGGCACGGCCGGTCTCCCGCGAGGAGGCCGACTTCCTGGCCAGCTCGGTCGCCGGGGTCACCGACGTCACCTACACCGACGTGGAGAACGCGCCGGCTGTGGTGCTCGTCGGTCTGGAGCCGGAGGAGGAGTGCCCGATCCTCTTCCTGCGGCTGCGCAAGGCGTACCTGAAGAAGACCCTGACGGTGTACGCGCTGGCGCCGTTCGCAACCCGCGGCCTGGAGAAGCTCGGTGCCAAGCTGGCCCGGGTGGTGCCGGGCGAGGAGGCGAGCGTTCTCGCCGAGCACGCCACCGTCGCCGAGGCGCTGAGCGCGCCGGGCGCGATCCTTCTCGTCGGCGAGCGGCTGGCAAGTGTGCCGGGCGGGCTCTCCGCCGCGGCGGACGTGGCACGGCGTACCGGTGCGAAGCTGGCCTGGGTGCCGCGACGCGCGGGTGACCGCGGTGCTGTCGACGCGGGCTGCCTGCCCAACCTGCTCCCCGGTGGCCGGCTGGTCACCGAGCCGGCCGCGCGGGCCGAGCTGGGCGAGGCGTGGGACATCCCGGCCGGGGTGATCCCGAGCCAGGCCGGTCGGGACACCGACGGCATCTTGGCGGCGGCCGCCAACGGTCAGCTCGGCGCGCTTGTGGTCGGCGGGGTCGACCCGTCCGACCTGGCCGACCCGCGGCTGGCCGAGACCGCGCTGGACGCGGTGCCTTTCCTGGTCAGCCTGGAGCTGCGCGGCAGCGCTGTGACCCGGCGGGCGAACGTGGTCCTGCCTGTCGCGCCGGTGGTCGAGAAGTCCGGCAGTTTCCTGGACTGGGAGGGTCGGCTGCGTCCGTTCGAGGCGGTGCTGACGACCGCGGCGATGACCGACGGCCGGGTGCTCGACGCGCTGGCCGCTCTGCTGGACGTGCGACTGGGCACGGCCGACGTGCCGAGCGTGCGCCGTGAGCTGGGCTCGCTGCCGGCCACGCGCACCCAGCGACCGGCGCCGCCGTCGGTGTCGCCGGGCGCCGCGCCGCACCCGCGTTCCGGTGAGGCTGTGCTGTCCACCTGGCACCAGTTGGTCGACCTCGGCACTCTGACCGAGGGCGACGAGCACCTCGCCGGCACCGCCCGCCCTCCGGTCGTCCGGCTGGGCAAGGGCACCGCCGAGGCCCTCGGTGTCGCCGACGGCGACGCGGTGACCGTCGGCACCGACCGGGGGGCAGTGACCCTGCCGGCGGCTCTCACCGAGATGCCGGACGGCGTCGTCTGGGTGCCGACGAACTCGCCGGGCTCGACAGTGCGTCGCAGCCTCGGGGCGACGTCCGGCGCTGTCGTCCGGATCTCCGTTCCGGCAGCGAGCGCGGCCGTGCCGGCCGGGCGGGTGGCGGCCGACGAGGCCGGTCTCCCGGGTCCGCTCCTCAACAGCGCTGGGGGTAACCAGTGAGCGCGAGGAGTGAACGAGCGCAGCGAGTGAGCCCCGCAGTCGCGAACGAAAGGTGGGCACAGTGAGCGTCCTCCTAGCCCAGGATCCGACGCTGGCCGACTTCGGCCGGGATCCGTGGTGGCTGGTCCTCATCAAGATCCTCTTCGCGTTCGTCTTCGCCGTGCTGGCCACCCTGCTCGGTGTCTGGTTCGAGCGGCGCGTGGTGGGTTACATGCAGGTGCGGCCCGGCCCCAACCAGGTCGGTCCGTTCGGTCTGCTGCAAACCCTCGCCGACGGCCTGAAGCTGGCGTTCAAGGAAGACATCCTGCCGAAAGCGGCGGACAAGGTCGTCTACTTCTTCGCGCCGGTGATCTCGGTGGTCTGCGCGGTCACCGCGCTGTCGGTGATGCCGTTCGGCCCGATGGTCAGCATCTTCGGGCACCGGACGCCACTGCAGGTCACCGACGTGCCGGTGGCCGTCCTGCTGGTGCTGGCCCTGTCTTCGCTCGCGGTGTACGGCATCGTGCTCGGCGGCTGGGCGTCCGGTTCCACGTACCCGTTGCTCGGCGGCCTGCGCTCCGCCGCCCAACTGGTCTCCTACGAGGTCACGCTGGGCCTGAGCGTCGTCGCGGTGTTCATGACGGCGGGCACGATGTCCACAAGCGGCATCGTCGCCGCACAGGGCGACGCCACGCAGCTCAGCTTCGGCGACTTCACGGTCCCGGCCCCCGGCTGGTACGGGCTGCTGCTGCTGCCGAGCTTCATCATGTTCTTCATCGCCATCGTCGGTGAAACCAACCGGGCGCCGTTCGACCTGCCCGAGGCGGAGTCCGAGCTGGTGGCGGGTTTCCAGACCGAGTACAGCTCGCTGAAGTTCGCGCTGTTCATGCTCAGCGAGTACGTCGCGATGGTGACGATGTCGGCGTTCACCGTGACGCTCTTCCTCGGCGGCTGGCACGCGCCGTGGCCGCTCACGATCTGGGAGGGCGCCAACTCCGGTTGGTGGCCGATGCTCTGGTTCTTCGGCAAGGTCGTCGCGTTGGTCTTCGTCTTCGTCTGGCTGCGCGGCACGCTGCCCCGGCTCCGGTACGACCAGTTCATGCGGCTGGGCTGGCGGGTGCTGCTGCCGATCAACCTGGTCTGGATCCTGGTCCTGGCGGGCCTGCGCTCCATCGAGGACTGGGACTCGCAGGGCAAGCTCATCGCGGTCGGTATCCCGGCCGGCATCCTGCTGATCGCCACGCTGTTCTGGCCGAGCCGCAAGCCCAAGCCGACGCAGACGCCGCAGGAACAGGTGGACAGCCGGCCGTACGGGAGCTTCCCGCTGCCACCGATGGATCTACAGGTACCACCGAGCCCGCGTATCACGCGCGTGGTCGCCGAGCGGGAGCCGGCCAACATCGCCGCCGGCTCGGACTCCAGGGAGGTGTGACGTGGGCGCGATCACCGGAACGTTCAAGGGATTCGGGGTCACCTTCTCGCACATGTTCAGGAAGGTCGTCACCACCGACTATCCGTTCAAGCCGCCGGTTTCGGCGCCGCGCTACCACGGGCGGCACATCCTCAACCGGCACCCGGACGGCCTGGAGAAGTGCATCGGCTGTGAGCTGTGCGCCTGGGCCTGCCCGGCGGACGCGATCTACGTCGAGGGTGGCGACAACACCGACGAGCAGCGCTTCTCGCCAGGTGAGCGGTACGCCAGCATCTACCAGATCAACTACGCCCGGTGCATCTTCTGCGGACTGTGCATCGAGGCCTGCCCGACCCGTTCGCTCACGATGAGCAACGAGTACGAGCTGGCCCGGGACAACCGGCAGGATCTGATCTTCACGAAGGAGCAGTTGCTGGCACCGCTGCTCGAGGGCATGGAGCAACCGCCGCACCCGATGCGGTTGGGCGACAGCGAGAAGGACTACTACGTCGGCGCGCTCGACAACCCGGGCACCTCCGCCGGTGCCGAGACGTCCCCGATGGGCCCCGGCCGCTACAAGGTCGAGGAACACCCAGGCGTGACGTTCCCGGGTGCCGAGCAGGCCGCCCAGCGTGCGGCGGCCGGCAAGGGAGAGGGAGCATGACCACGTCTACGGTGCTGGCCGCGGCGGGCGGGGTGTCCGGCGGCGAGCAGGTCACCTTCTGGATCCTCGCGCCCCTCGCGCTGATCGGCGCGATCGGGATGGTGGCCGCCCGCAACGCCGTGCACTCGGCGCTGTGGCTGGTGCTCACCATGCTCTGCCTGGGCGTGTTCTACGTGCTCCAGGCCGGGCCGTTCATCGGCATGGTGCAGATAATCGTCTACACCGGCGCGATCATGATGCTGTTCCTGTTCGTGCTCATGCTTGTCGGTCGGGACGCCTCCGACTCGCTCATCGAGACGCTGCGCGGCCAGCGGGTCGCCGCCATCGTGTTGGGTCTGGGCTTCGCCGGCCTCATCGGCAGCGGCGTCTACCACGCGCTGGACGGCACCACCGCTGTCGGCCTGGAGCAGGCGAACGCGGAAGGCAACGTGCAGGGCATCGCCCGGCTGCTCTTCACCAAGTACGTCCTGGCGTTCGAGCTGACCTCGGCGCTGCTGATCACCGCGGCGGTCGGTGCCATGGTGCTCGCGCACATCGAGCGCCGTAAGCAGGACAAGGTCGACCAGCCGTCGACGATGCGGGCGCGCTTCGCGCCGGGCAACTACCCCGGCCCCAAGCCCGGCCCCGGCGTCTTCGCGACGTCCTCCTCGGTGGCCACCCCGGCCCGGCTGCCCGACGGCCGCCTGACCGACCACAGCACCCCGGCGATCCTTCCGCAGCGCGAGCTGACCGCCGAGGAGACCTCGCTGAAGGGGACGGACCGGTGAGCGCGAGGAGTGCAGCGAAGCGGAGCCCCGCAGCCGCGAACGGAAGGCGAGACAAGTAATGGAATCGTTCTTCTCGGTCGAGCCGAACTACTACCTGGTCCTCGCCGCGGTGCTGTTCACCATCGGCGCCGCAGGGGTGCTCGTCCGGCGCAACGCGATCGTGCTGTTCATGTGCGTGGAGCTGATGCTCAACGCGGCCAATCTGACGCTTGTCACCTTCAGCCGGATCAACGGTGACCTCAACGGCCAGATCATGGCGTTCTTCGTGATGGTGGTGGCCGCGGCCGAGGTCGTGGTCGGGCTCGCGATCATCATGTCGATCTTCCGGACTCGACGCTCCGCGAGCGTCGACGACGCCAACCTGCTCAAGTACTAAGGGGCAAGCAGTGGAAGAGAATCTGGCGCACGCCGCAGCGGCGCCGCTCGGCGACGTCGCTTACGCTTCGGCAGGCGGCTTGCTCGGCGGTGTCTGGCTGCTGGTGGCGATCCCGCTCGTCAGCGCTGCCGTCCTGCTGCTGCTCGGCAAGCGGGCCGACCGCTGGGGGCACTGGTTGGGCGTCGCCGCCATCGGCGCCGCGTTCGTGCTCGGCCTGACCTTCTTCTTCCAGCTGCGTGGCCTGGAGAACAAGTCGGTCGAGCTGAGCCTGTGGGACTTCATCGCGGTCGGTGACCTACGTGTCGACTTCGGCCTGCTGTTCGACCCCCTGGCCGCGGTCTTCGTTCTCCTGATCACCGGCGTGGGCTTCCTGATCCACCTGTACGCCGTCGAGTACATGGCGCACGACACGGGCCGCCGCCGGTTCTTCGCGTACTTCAACCTGTTCGTCGCGGCCATGCTGCTGCTGGTGCTCGGCAACAACTACGTGATGCTGTACTTCGGCTGGGAGGGCGTCGGTCTGGCGTCGTACCTGCTGATCTCCTTCTGGTACGGGCGGCCGAGCGCTGCCACCGCCGGCAAGAAGGCGTTCCTGATGAACCGGGTCGGCGACGCCGGCCTGGCCATCGGCATCTTCATCATGTTCGCCACGCTGGGCACCACCCAGTACGACGAGGTGTTCAACGGGGTCGGCTCACTGACCGCCACCACGGTGCTGGTGCTCGGTCTGCTGCTGCTGCTCGGCGCGGCCGGCAAGTCCGGCCAGTTCCCGCTCCAGGCGTGGCTGCCGGACGCGATGGAGGGCCCCACCCCGGTGTCGGCCCTCATCCACGCCGCGACGATGGTCACCGCGGGCGTCTACCTGATCGCCCGGTCCAACCCGATCTTCTCGGCCAACTCGACGCTCCAGCTCGTGGTGGTCAGCGTCGGCGCGCTCACGCTGCTGATGGGCTGCATCATCGGCGCGGCCAAGGACGACATCAAGCGGGTGCTCGCCTGGTCGACGGTGAGCCAGATCGGCTACATGTTCCTCGGCGTCGGCCTGGGCGGTGGCGCGTACGCACTTGCCATCGTGCACCTGCTGGCGCACGGCTTCTTCAAGGCCAACATGTTCCTGGGCGCAGGCTCGGTCATGCACGGCATGAAGGACCAGGTGGACATCCGCCGCTTCGGTGGGCTGTCGAAGTACATGAAGGTCACCTGGTTGACGTTCATGATGGGCTGGCTCGCGATCATCGGCATGTTCCCGTTCTCCGGCTTCTTCTCCAAGGAGCCGATCATCGTGGCCGCCTTCGAGCGCAGCGACTGGACGGCGTGGCTGTTCGGCGGTGCCGCACTGCTCGGCGCCGGGCTCACCGCCTTCTACATGACCCGGCTGTTCGTGCTCACCTTCCACGGCCCGAAGCGGTGGACCGAGGACATCGAGCACCCGCACGAGTCGCCGAAGCTGATGACGATCCCGCTGATCCTGCTGGCGATCGGCTCGGTCGGCGCGGGCTTCCTGCTCGCCACGTCGGTGCCGGACTGGCTGACGGCAACGGCCGGGCTGGGCGGCGAGCACGGGGAGCACGAGGCGGTCCTTTCGCACACCGTGATCACCTTCCTGTCGCTGCTGATCACAGTGCTCGGCGCCGGGCTGGCCTGGTTCCTGTTCCGGGCCGGTACGGCCACCGAGCCGCAGCCGGCCGGGGTGCTTGTCACCGCCGCCCGGCGCAACCTCTACACCGACGCGGTGAACGAGGCGGTCTTCGAGAAGCCCGGTATCTTCCTCACCCGGGCGCTGGTCTTCCTCGACAACCGGGGCATCGACGGGCTGGTCAACGGGCTGGCTGCCGGTGTCGGCGGTGGTTCGGCTCGCCTCCGGCGGCTGCAGACCGGTTTCGTCCGCTCGTACGCCACCTCGATCCTGGCCGGTGCGCTGCTGGTGATGGCGGCGTTCCTGGCGGTGCAGGCGGGGTGGTTCGCGTGATCGACCTCTTTCCGGCCGCCCCCGCCGGCGGGCTACGCATCCACGACGGAGGTAAGGCCGCATAATGTCCAACTTCCCGTTCCTCTCGGTGCTCACCGTGGCGCCGCTGGTGGGCGCCCTGGTGGTGGCCTTCCTGCCGCGCCGCCGGCCGGAGCTGGCGAAACAGGTGGCGTTCGCCTGGTCGCTGCTGGTGCTTGTGCTCTCGGTGGTGATGTGGGTCAGCTTCAACGCCGGCGGTGACCGGTTCCAGTTCCGCGAGTCGTACAAGTGGATTCCGAACTGGGGTGTCAGCTTCACCTTCGCCGCGGACGGCATCGCGCTTGTGATGCTGATGCTCATCGCGGTGCTGGTGCCGCTGGTGATCCTGGCGTCCTGGCACGACGCGGAGTCCTCGAAGCGATCCGTGCCTGTCTACTTCGCGCTGCTGCTGATCCTCGAAAGCACGATGATCGGCGTCTTCGCCGCCGCCGACGTCTTCCTGTTCTACGTGTTCTTCGAGGTCATGCTTGTGCCGATGTACTTCCTGATCGGCAGCTACGGCGGCCATCAGCGGCAGTACGCGGCGGTGAAGTTCTTCCTCTACTCGCTCGTCGGCGGTCTGTTCATGCTGGCCGCGGTCATCGGGCTCTGGGTGGTCGGCGGAAAGACCTTCGACTGGCAGGCGCTGTCGCAGGTCGACATCAGCACCGGCACCGAGCGGTGGCTGTTCCTCGGGTTCTTCATCGCGTTCGCCATCAAGGCGCCGTTCTTCCCGTTCCACACCTGGCTGCCGGACGCCGGTGGTGCGGCCCCGGCGGGTGCCGCGGCGCTGCTTGTCGGCGTCCTGGACAAGGTGGGTACGTTCGGCATCCTGCGGTACTGCCTGCCGCTGTTCCCCGAGGCGTCGAAGTGGTTCGCGCCGTGGGCGCTGGCGCTCGGTGTGATCGGCATCGTCTACGCCGCGCTGCTGGCGGTCGGTCAGAACGACCTCAAGCGGCTGGTGTCGTACACCTCGATCGCGCACTTCGGCTTCATCGGGGTCGGCATCTTCGCCTTCACCACCCAGGCCGGCACCGGCGCGGTGCTCTACATGCTCAACCACGGGCTGGCCACCGGTCTGCTCTTCCTGGTGGTGGGCATGTTGATCAGCCGGCGTGGCTCGTCGCTGATCAGCGACTTCGGTGGCGCCGGCAAGCTGGTTCCGGTGCTCGCGGGTGTGCTGTTCTTCGCCGGTCTCGCCTCGCTCGCGCTGCCCGGCACGGCGCCGTTCGTCTCCGAGTTCCTGGTGCTGATCGGCACGTTCACCGTGAACAAGCCGGTGGCGGTCATCGCCACTGTCGGCATCATCCTTGCCGCCGCGTACGTGTTGTGGATGGTCCAGCGCACCACGCAGGGCACGCTCAACCCGGCTCTCACCCAGATCGACGGGATGCGCCGCGACCTCAACCTGCGTGAGAAGGCGGTGGTCGCCCCGCTGATCGCGCTGATCATCGTGCTCGGCTTCTATCCCAAGCCGGTCACCGACGTGATCAACCCCGCCGTCCAGGCGACAATGGACGACATCGGCAGGACAGACCCCGCCCCGTCGGTGGGCACCGTCCAGGAGGCGCGCCGGTGAACGCGAGGAGCGAGCTTGCGAGCCCCGCAGTCGTGAACGAAAGGTCGGCATCGGTGAACGCGAGGAGCGAGCTTGCGAGCCCCGCAGTCGTGAACGAAAGGTCGGCCCAGTGACCGAATTGAAACTGCCGTCGCTCGACTATGCGGCGCTCGCCCCGATTCTGATCATGCTGGGCACCGCGTTGCTCGGTGTGCTGGTGGAGGCGTTCGTGCCCCGGCGTCGGCGGCACATCGTGCAGTTGACCCTGGCGCTGCTGGCCATCCTCGCCGCGCTGACAATGGTTGTGCTCAACGCTGACGACCGGCTCATCACTGCCGGTCAGGCCATCGCTGTGGACGGGCCGACGCTCTTCCTCCAGGGCGCGATCCTGGTGCTCGCCGCGATGGCGCTGCTGCTGATCGGTGACCGTTCGGTGGAGCGGGGCAGCGCATTCGTGGCGCAGGCCGCGGTGACCGCCGAGTCGGCCGACGACCGGCGGCAGGCCGAGGGCAGCAACGGGCTCACCGAGGTGTATCCGCTCGTCTCCTTCGCGATCGGCGGCATGCTGATCTTCGTGGCGGCGAACGACCTGCTGACCATGTTCATCGCGCTCGAGGTCTTCTCGCTGCCGCTGTACCTGCTCTGCGCGCTGGCCCGTCGCCGGCGTCTGCTGAGCCAGGAGGCGGCGATGAAGTACTTCCTGCTCGGCGCGTACGCCTCGGCGTTCTTCCTGTTCGGTGTGGCGCTGATCTACGGCTTCACCTCCGGCATTCCCGGCCGGGAGGCGGGGGTCGACTTCGCCACAATCAACGCTGCGGTGACCGAGTCGCCGGCCAGCCCGGTCCTGCTCTTCGCCGGTATGGCGCTGCTGTCCATCGGCCTGCTCTTCAAGGCCGCTGCCGCCCCGTTCCACGTGTGGACGCCGGACGTCTACCAGGGCGCTCCGACGCCTGTCACCGGCTTCATGGCGGCCTGCACCAAGGTCGCCGCGTTCGGCGCGCTGCTGCGGGTCTTCCACGTGGCGTTCGCCGGTGCCGGCTGGGACTTCACCCCGGTGCTCGGCGCGGTGGCGGTGCTGACGATGCTCGTCGGCGCGGTGCTCGCGGTCACGCAGACCGACATCAAGCGGCTGCTCGCGTACTCGTCGATCGCCAACGCCGGTTACCTGCTGGTCGGCGTGCTCGCGCCGAGCCGCGACGGGCTCTCCGGCACGATGTTCTACCTGGTGGCGTACGGCTTCTCGGTGCTCGCCGCGTTCGCGGTGGTGACACTCGTCCGCGACGCCGACGGGGAGGCGACCCACCTGTCCCGCTGGGCAGGGCTGGGTCGGCGTTCCCCGTTCTACGCCGGGCTGTTCACGTTCATCCTGCTGGCCTTCGCCGGTATCCCGCTGACCAGCGGCTTCACCAGCAAGTTCGCGGTCTTCGGGCCGGCGCTGGACAGCGGGCACGGCTGGCTGGTGATCGCGGGTGTGCTGACCAGCATGGTGTTGGCGTTCCCGTACCTGCGGGTCGTGGTGATGATGTGGCTGTCCGAGCCGGGCGAGTCCACCCCGACGGTCACTGTGCCCGGCGGGCTCACCTCCGCCGCGCTGATGATCGGCGTGCTGGCCACCCTGGCGCTGGGCATCGCCCCGGCGCCGCTGCTGGATCTCGCCAACGGAGCCGCCGAATTCGTTCGCTGAGGCCGACCTCGGTCACCGGGGGCCGACACGCTCGAGGGCGTGTCGGCCCCCGGTCGTATCCCCGACCCGGAGCAGGTCGAACGCATGTGGCATGGTTGATAGCGTGGTGAATCCGGCTGGCGAGCGTTCAGGTGCCACCGGCTCCGGCGGTCGCCGGGGTCGGGCGAGCACGAGTCAGTTCGGCGCGCTCGGCCTCCATCTCGCCGATTCCCGCGTCGAGGCGTCCGTGCTGGGCCTGCTGGACCAGGTCGAGGTCGAGTTGCGGGCCAGTGTGGCAAGCGCCGACCCGTTCGTGACCGAGGCTGCCCGGCATCTCGTCGAGGCCGGAGGGAAGCGCTTCCGGCCGCTGCTGGTGGCGCTGGGCGCCCAGTTCGGCGATCCCAACGCCGCGCAGGTCGTTCCGGCGGCAGTGGTGATGGAGCTCACCCACCTGGCCACGCTCTACCACGACGACGTGATGGACGAGGCGGCCGTGCGCCGGGGTGCGCCGAGCGCGAACTCCCGCTGGACCAACTCGGTCGCCATCCTGGTCGGCGACTATCTCTTCGCCCGTGCCGCGGACATCGCGGCCGACCTGGGCCCCGAGGCCGTCCGGTTGCAGGCGCGTACGTTCGCCCGCCTGGTGCACGGCCAGATCGCGGAGACGGTGGGCCCGCGTCCCGGTGACGATCCCGTGGCGCACTACCTGAGTGTGATCGCCGAGAAGACCGGCTCCCTGATCGCCACGTCGGCCCGCTTCGGCGGCATGTTCGGTGGCGCCCCCAGCGAGCACGTCGAGGCCCTGGCCGGGTACGGCGAGACGATCGGCGTCGCCTTCCAGCTCTCCGACGATCTGCTGGACATCGCCTCCGAGTCGGTGCAGTCGGGCAAGACGCCCGGCACTGACCTGCGCGAGGGCGTTCCGACGCTGCCGGTGCTCTACGCCTGCGCGGCGGACGACTCCGACGCGTCCTCGGTGCGGCTGCGGGAGATCCTGGCGACCGGCCCGCTCGTCGACGACGCGTTGCACGCCGAGGCCCTGGGGCTGCTGCGGGAGAGCCCGGCGCTGAAGCGGGCGCGCGAGACCGTGCGGAGCTACGCCGAGGACGCCCGCGCCCAACTGGCGCCGCTTCCCGAGACCCCGTCGCGTCGGGCGCTGGAGTCGCTCTGCGACTACATCGCCGACCGCACCAGCTGACCTCGTACGCCGGCCCTACGTGGGCTGGCCTGGACGGAGCAGCAGGCGGCTGCCGGTGAGCATGAGGGCGGCGGCGAGCAGCATTGACACCGCCGCTGTAGCCCACATCGTCGGGTAGCCGAGGTGCGCGGCCAACGGACCGAGGGTCAGTGGGCCGAGACAGCCGCCCGCGTACACCCCGGTCTGGGTGATCGACGTGGCGGCGGCCGGTGCCTGCGGGTGCAGCTGGACCACCGCGAAGTTCATCAGGCCGGGCCAGGCCCACCCCAGGCCGAAGCCGAGCACCACGCCCACGACGAGCGGCACCGTGCCGGCCAGCGCGAGCAGCCCGATTCCGCATGCCCCGACCACGAGCATCCCGGCGATGACAGCGATGTGACCGCTGGCACGTCGGTCGGCCAGCCAGCCGGCACCCACCCGGGCCGCCACGCATACCGCGCTGCCCAGGGTGAGGGTGAGGCCGGCGAGACCCGGTGAGAGGCCCCGGGCGGCGGCGGAGTCCACCAGGAACGTGCCGAGCCCGTTGGCGGCCGCCGCCGCCAACGTCGCCGCCGCGCCGATCACCACGAGCGCCGCCGTGGCGCCGCCGGCCCGGGCGGCGGCGGCCCGCCGAGCCCGACCCGACACCTGCCGGGGTACGGCGGGCAGCGTCGTCAGAGCCGCGACGGCGGCGGCCACGAACGCCCAGCGCCAGCCGGCGGTGAGCGCGATGGTTGGCACCGCCGCCCCCGCAAGCAGGGTGGAGACCGGAATGGCCGCCTGCTTGACACCGAACGACAACCCCTGCCGGCCCGGTGGCACGTGCTCGGCCAGCGCTGCGTTGCTCGACAGTTGGCCGAGGGCGTTCGCGGCGGCGCTGAGTGCCAACAGCCCGAGCAGCACCGGGTACGACCTGGCGAGCGCCGCGATGGCCAGCATCGACGCCGCGGCCAGCACGATGCCGCAGCGGGCCACCACTGCCGGACCGTGCCGCTCGACGAGGCGGCCGGAGGGGACCGAGGCCAGCGCGCTGACACCGAAGTAGACGGCCACCGCCAGGCCCAGGCCGGCCGGGGAGAAGTCGAGGTCGGCGGCCATCTGCACGGCCAGGCCGCCGAGCAGGAAGACAGGCAGTACGCAGGCCACGGTGGTGGCGACGGCACCGGCGCTGGCCCGGATCGGGCGGGTCCGGGAGGCGTCCGGAGCAGAGGTGAGAGGCGTGTTGGTCATCGTCCGGCTAACCTACGCGAGTCATGTCAGGCGACTCTCGGTGACCGTTGACGCACGAACAGTGGATGGTGATCTGGCATCCTCGACCGAACAGGCATTTCGCACCCGCTCTGTTTTTCATATGGTGTAAGTCCCCGGCGGCGGAGGTGGTTGTGCGCGACCCCTTGGCGGAACCTTCGGACCTGATCCGCAGTGTGTCTCGCGCACTGCGGGTTCTGGAGTCGGTCGGTCGCGCCCCGAAGGGCCTGACTGTCAAGCAGATCGCCCGACGGTGCGAGCTGACAGTGGCCACGACCTACCACCTGGTCCGCACCCTTGCCTACGAGGGCTACGTGATCCGTCGGGAGGACGGAACGTACATCGTGGGGCTTGAGGTCGCCGACCGTTACCGGGAGCTGGTGACCGCGTTCCGGGGCCCGCCCGCCGTGGGTGAGACGTTGCGGAGGGCTGCCGTGGAAACCGGCTACAGCCACTACCTGGGCCGGTTCGTGGGCGGCCAGGTCGCCCTCACGGCCATGGCCGAGGGCCACCGCTCGCCCTACCTGGAGGATCTGGTTCCCGGGTTTGACGAAGGGGCGCACGCGACAGCGCTCGGCAAGTGCCTGCTCGCCACACTGACCGCCGAGCAGCGGTTCCGCTACCTGCGTGAGTACGGCATGCGCCCGTTCACAAACGCCACGCTCACCACCACCGAGACGTTCGAGGCCGACCTGGCAGCCGGTGACCGGCGCGGCATGCAGCTGGAGCTGGGGCAGTTCCGTCAGGGTGTGGCCTGCGCGGCGGTGCTTGTCGCGCCGGACAAGGACATGGAACGCCGCGTCGTGCTCGCCTGCGCCCTCCCGGCGAGCGAGATGATGACCTCCGCGCGGGTCGTACGCGCCAAGCTGCTCACTGTGGCCCGCGCGGTCGCCGACGGCATCGCCGCCGACCACTGACCCGACCGACGGCCGAAGGGCCCCCTGCCAGGCTGGCAGAGGGCCCTTCGGGGGGCAATGCGCGGGTTGGCCTCGTCCGCCCTCGGGTTGCTGCCCACGCCACGGTTGGCGTTGTTGGTCAGCGGTCGCCGGCCCACGCATGAACCGGACATGAACACCTCTCCGGCACGGGCCGTCTGACCTCGGGCTGAACCGATCGGCGTGACGGCACGTATACCCGAGCGGACGCACCGCCGGACCCCGCGCCGGAAGTGAGGAGACCGCCATCAGCGACCACGACGCCCAACTGCTCCGGGCGCTGCACGACGAGCACGCGGAAGCGCTGTACGCGCACGCCCTGCGGCTCGTCAACGGCGACCGGCAGCGGGCCGAGGACCTGGTGCAGGAGACGCTGCTGCGAGCCTGGCGGCATCCCGAGTCCCTCGATCCGCGACGCGGCTCCGTACGCGCCTGGCTGTTCACTACCGCCCGCAACCTGGCCATCGACGCCTGGCGGCGACGGTCCACACGGGTCGGTGAGGTGTTCACCGACGAGCTGCCCGAGCCGCCGGACGCCGTCGACGAGGCCGAGCGCGCGGTGGAGGCGTGGACGGTCGCCGAGGCGTTGAACCGGCTCACACCGACCCACCGTGAGGTGCTCGTCGAGTGCTTCTACCAGGGGCGGTCGGTGGCCGAGGCGGCGTCCCGCTTGGGGGTGCCGCCGGGCACCGTGAAATCGCGCACCCACTACGCGCTGCGCTCACTACGGTTGGTCCTGGCCGAGATGGGGGTGACGGGATGACACGGTGCGAGTTCGCGCACGACGACGGCGCGTACGTGCTGGGCGCCCTGGCTCCCGCCGAGCGGGCGGCGTACGAGCGGCACCTCGGAGGGTGCGCCTCCTGCCGGGACGCTGTCGCCGAGATCGCTGTGTTGCCCGGGCTGCTCGGCCGGCTCGACCCGGCGGGCCTGGAGCAGTTCCTGCCGCCGCCGGCACCGCCCCGGGTGCCCACGTTGCTGGAGGAGGCACGGAACCGTCGACGCCGCGAGCGGTCCGCGACGCGCCGCCGGTACGCGCTGACCGGGCTGGCCGCCGCCGCGCTGGCGGTCGTGGTCGGTGCCGGCACGGCAGCCGTGCTGCCCCGCCAGACCGCCCCGCCCCGCACCCCCGACGCGCAGGCCACCCGCCCCGGCCCGCAGGCGTCGATGGTCGCCATGCGGCCTGTGGCGTCCACCGGGCCGGTGCACGCCGAGATCGGGCTCAGCGGCACCAAGTGGGGAACCGTCGTGACAATGCACTGCGGCTACGACGCGCGGACCAGTTACGGCAAGGCGTACCCGTTCCGGTTGGTGGCGCGCGGCCCGAACGGCGCCAGCGAGCAGATCGGCTCGTGGCTCGCCGCTCCGGGCGACGACCTGCGGTTCACCGGCATGACCCGGTTCACCGACGCCGAGCTGGTGAGCGTCGAGCTACAGCGGGCCGACGGGACACCTCTGCTTACCTACCTGGTCCCCTGAGCAGGTAGGTCAGGCGGCGACGACGGGCACCTCGGCAGCGGCGGCACGCGTGCGTGCCCGATTATGGCGGGCGTGCCGGACGGCGTCGGCGGTGAAGACGACGAGGGCGACCCAGACCAGCGCGAACCCGGCGAGGCGGGCCGGTGGCATCGGTTCGTTGAAGATCAGCACGCCGCAGACGAGCTGGAGGATCGGCGCCACGTACTGGATCATGCCGAGGCCGGTCAGCGGCAGCCGGTTGGCGGCGCCAGCGAAGAGCAGCAGCGGGATCGCTGTGGCCGCGCCCGCCAGCACCAGCAGGGCGGTGTGCCCGGCCGACACGTGCCCGAAGGTCAGCTCTGCGTTGCGGGTCAGCCAGGCCAGGTAGCCCAGCGCGGGCAGCGCCAGCACCGCCGACTCGACGAAGAGCCCTTCGGCAGCCGGCAGCCCGAGCCGCTTCTTGACCAGGCCGTAGCCGGCGAAGCTGAAGGCCAGCGTCAGGGACAGCCAGGGCAGGTGGCCGTAGTCCACTGTGAGCACGGCGACCGCCGACCCACTGATGCCCAACGCCACCCACTGCATCGGGCGCAGCCGCTCCCGCAGCACAGTGACCCCGAGCAGCACCACCACGAGCGGGTTGATGAAGTAGCCGAGCGCGGTCTCCACCACCCGACCGGAATCGACCCCGTAGATGTAGGTGCCCCAGTTGACAGCGATCAACGCGGCAGCGGCCACGATCCCGGCCATCGCCCGCGGCCGGCCCAGCAGCGCCCGCAGGAAGCCGACGTTGCGCAGCGCACCCAGCAGCAGGGCCACGAAGACCACCGACCAGACGATCCGGTGGGCGAGGATCTCCATCGGGCCGGCGGGTTGCAGCAGCTTGAGGTAGAGCGGAAAGAACCCCCACATCAGGTACGCGCCGAAGCCGTAGAGGTATCCCAGGCGGAGAGGCGTCACGTCTCCACCGTAAGGGGTGAGCTGCTGCTTTGTTCCTTTCCGGTGAGCGGGGTCACGGGTGGCCTCCGGTCGAGGTTCATCCACCGCTCCGGGGCGTCCAGCGGCGTGAAGCCCACCCGCGCGTACACCTCGTGCGCGTCGTTGGTGCACAACAGGATCCGGCGTACGCCCAGGTCGGCCAGGTGGTCGCGGACCGTTTCGGCCAGCCAACCGCCGAGCCCGAGACCCCGGGCGGCGCGGTCGACGTACACGTCGCAGAGCCAGGCGAAGGTGGCGCCGTCGGTCACCACCCTGGCCACAGCTACCTGACGGCCGTCCCCGGGCCGGTAGACACCGAACGGCAACGACCCCGCGAACGCCCGGACGACAGTGTCCCGATCCCGCCCCAGCGCCCAGTACGCGTCGGTGGACAGCCAGTGATGGACCAGATCCAGGTCGAGCCGGGCGGGATCGGTGCTGATCAGGTGGCCGTCGCTGCGGGTCGAAGAGAACACGTCGGCGACGCTAACCGACCTGGCCAGCCCGCGCGCCGACCAATTCCCGGAGTCTGGTCAGCAAACCGCCCGGCTCCGTCGGAGCCGGGCGGCGCAGGTCGGGTGATGGTCGGTCGTCGGTCAGTCCCGGTCGAGGACGGCGCCCAGGATCCAGGTCACGATGCTCACGAACAGGGCACCGAGCACGGCGGCCGGCCAGAAGCCGTCCACCGAGAACGGCAGCCCGGCCTGGTCGGCGATCCAGCTGGTGAGCAGGAACAGCAACCCGTTCACCACAAGCGCGATGAGGCCAAGGGTGAGCAGGTAGAAGCCGCAGCCGACGGTCTTGATGATCGGTTGGAGCACCGCGTTGACCACACCGAAGATCGCCGCCACCAGAAGCAGCGTGGTGACCGTCTCGACAGTGGAACTCGATTCCAGGTCGATGCCCGGAATGACGAGTGTGGCCAACCAGAAGGCCAGCGCCGTCGTGGCCAGCCGAATCAACAACCCCTTCAGAAAACCCATGGCCGGGATCGTGCCACGGACCAGCCAGCGACGTAACCGGCCGGTTGACCATGCGAGGCCGGGCTCACCTCCGCGCCGGCCGCCCGATCAGCTGGGCTTCGATAGGGGTGGGGGAGAGCAGCGCCCAGCGCAGGGCACGGCGGTTCACCACCGCCACCATGTCGTCCCGGATCCGGGTGAGCCAGTCAGCCGAGCCGCCCAGCCCCAACGCCGCACCGGCAAGCACGGCCTCCGCCGCGTGCAGCGGCTGAAGCACCGCCAGGTCGACGCGGCTCAGCGCGTCCACATCCGCCGGGGTCAGCTCGTCGCGCACCACGAGGGTGGCCCGCCACCGAGGGCCCGGCTCGCTCTCGACGGCCACCGGCCCGGCGTCGACAACAAGCAGCAACGGCCGCAGCGCCGTGCCCACCCCGTCGGCGACCGGCCGACCCGGCGGGATCAGCGGGATCGTCCCGCCCGGTGCACCCACCCCCCGGACGAACGGCTCCCAGGCGCGCGGTCGCGCCGTCTGCACCACTACCAACGCGCCAAGAGCCATCGCCCGCAGCGCCACCAACTGGGCGGCCCGCACCCCACCCACCAACAGCACCCGTGTGCTCTCCGGGCGGAACAGCCGCACGGTGACCGCGCCGCCGTGCCGGTTCGTGCCGACCATCATTCCGGCCCCGCCCAGGGTCAGCTCCCAGTCGTCGAGCGCGGGCCCCGGCTGCGCGCCGGGGGCGGCCAGCGCCAGCGGCAGCGTGCCGGCCAGCCCGGCCAGGTGCGCGCCGTCGAGCCGCCGCAGCCCACCACCGAGGCCGGTCACCAGGCGCTCCAGCGCCTCGACGGCCACCGTCAGCTCGGCAGGGGTTCCCGCCGCGAGGCGTACCGTCAGCTCGGTCGGCGTTTCGCCCGTGCCGCCGGCCGGCGGCGGGCCGGCGCACAGTGACACAGTGGTCGCGGTCGCCGGCAACGCGAGGAGCCGGGGCACCAGCGGCCGCGCGGCGGCACCGCCGGCCTCCGGCCAACGGACCAGCCGGAACGTGGCCTGGACCAGGGTGCCGCACCGCAGCACCGGCCAGGACTCCCGCACCGGGCCGCCATCGAGATGGGCCAACTCGCTGAGAACGCGAAGCGCAGCGGGTACGCCGAGCGGCCGGGCGTTCAGCGGCCCGAGTCGACGGACGATCCGGCGCGCCGTGCCGGCGAGCACCCGGCGCAGATCCTCCTCCGACCAGCCGTCCACCCGCAGCACACGGACCGCCAGCACCGCCCGCTCCCGCCCGGCGAGCCGACCGTCGGTGAGCTGCCGGTACGACGTGCCGACCGTTCCGCCCGCCGCCGGCACGGGTGCCGGTGTGCCGGAGAGCAGCAGCTGGATCCGCAGTGGCGGGACGTCCGGCCCCGGCGTGGGCAGCAGCGCGGCCGGTGCGGGGATCGCCCGGGACGCGTCCCCCAGCAGATCCCCCGGGTCGCCGAGCTCCAGCAGCACCACCAGGCCGCCGGTGTCCTCCAGAACCGCCGCCGGCCCACCGGACAGCTCCGTCGAGCGGATCACCGCACCCGGCGCCACCAGGTCGAGTAGCTCGGTGGGGCCGGCCTGCCCGGCCAGCGCCCGGCGACGGGTCAGGTGCCCACAGGCTGTGCCCAGCCACTCGAAGAGCCACCGGCCCCGGACCCTGACCGCGGCGACTGCCACGAGCAGCACCGCCGCCAGCAGGGCCGCGACCGTGAGCGGCGTCCCCCGGTCCAGGGCGGCCACGACGAGTGCGACGGCGACCTGCCCGGTGACCAGTTGGCCGGCGCGCAACCCGCTGCCCGGTCGCCCTCCGACCGGAGCCCTTCGGGCGACAGACCGCCTGCGTAGTGCGTCGCGCTCGTCGGCGCCGCCAGACGTGCCCGGCCTGGTGCCGACGCGTGTGCCGTGCCCGGTGGGCGCGGGCCTGCCGGTGCCAGTGCCTGTTTCTGGGGCGCTGGACGGGTCGCTCCAGGTGGGTGCGGTCGGCCGGCCAGCGGGCCAGGTGCCGGCCGCGCCCGGGTCGGAGCCGACCGGGACCGCTGGCTGCTGCCCTCCGGTGGTGATCGCCGGCACGGCACCTCCTCGACCAGTGTGGACCGTGTCGAGGCGGCAGGCCCCGGCCGGCCGAATGGGCCCGCCGGTCCGCTGCGGGACCGCTCCGGCGGCCCGTCACACGCCGCGACATGGCTGCTGCACATCGTAAGTGACCGATGGCCTTCGTAGTTGTCCACAGGGGAGTGGAGCGGGGTAGCAGAACCGCTACCGTGCCGCTACCGTCAGCCACGAAGTTCATCGCTGACCCGCGTCCACCGTGCTCATCGACCGGGCCACGCGAGCGATGCGCCCCCACGGCGAGCGCGTCGACGGCCAGACACGACCGAGGAGACGAGGTGACGTCCGGGTGTCCCAAACCCAGGCAGAAGCGGCGGTGATGCAGCAGACCGCTGCGAAGTTCGAGCAGGTGGACCAGTCGTTGCAGTCCATGCTTACCGGCCTGCTGGCCGAGCTGGAGGTGTTGCAACAGGCATGGCGTGGCGCCGGAGGGCGCTCGTTCGAGCAGGTCAAGCAGCAGTGGTCGCAGGACCAGGCGGCGCTGCACCGGGCGCTGCGGGAAACCGCCGGTGCCATCCGCACCGCCGGCCGGCAGTACGACGTCTCGGACGACGAGGCGGCCAGCCGGGTGTCCGGCACCAACCGTGGCGGCATCCAGCTGCCGCTCTGACCCGCTGGAAAGGGAGCTTCGATGGACAACGGTGTGCTGGTCGTCAACTTCGCCGCGCTGCAACAGGCCGGCGCTGACATCCAAAAGGCGCTGAACACGCTCGACTCGCAGCTCGGCCAACTCGAACGCGACGCCGCCCCTCTGGTGGCCGGCTGGGCGGGCGAGGCACGACAGGCGTACGAGCAACGCCAGAAGCGGTGGCAGTCCGCCTCGCAGGACCTCCAGGCGATGCTGCGCGCCATCAAGTTGGCGGTGGACGACTCCGCCGCCGACTATCTGGACACCGAGAAGAAGAACACCGGGCTGTTCCAGTGAAACCGGCGGGCCGGGAGCGCTGACCGACGTCGCGTCGGCGCTCCCGGCCGCCTTCCCTGATGATGAGCCGCCCGGGTTGCGGCACGCCGGCTGCGCGCGGTGCCGGGGTCAGGTCGGCTCGGCCGGACGCCAGCGTCGACGTGCCCCTCGGGGCAGCACCAGGGCGAGCAGCACCACGGCGACCGCCACAGTGCCGATCACCGCGCCGACCGCCAGAGCCCGGTCCCGTGCCGTGGCACGGCGTTCCTGGCGGGCGAGCAGCACCGGGTCGGCCCGGTCGTCGGCAAGCGCGGCAACCGGCCGAGGGGCCGTGGCGCCGCCGCCGGTCTCGGTGACCGCTCGATAGGGGTTCAGCACACCGGCGCCGTACCCGCCGCCGTGGCCCGCGCCGGGCGCCGGGTCGGCCGTCGCGACGATCCGCTGCGCCACCTGAGCGGCGGTCAACTCGGGCCGGTACGACCGCAGCAGCGCAGCGGTGGCGGCCACGAACGGCACCGCGTAACTGGTGCCCTCGACCCGCTGGTGACCCTGACCGGGTGCGGCCACAAGCACGTCGCTGCCCGGTGCCACCAGGTCGACGTACGCGCCGATCTGGGAGAAGGCCGCCCGTGCGCCGTCCACGGCGATCGCACCCACCCCGAGCACACCGTCGTACGCGGCGGGGAACGGGCGAGGGTTCCCGCTGTCGTGCAGGTTGCCGGCGGCGGCCACAAGCACCACGTCCCGGTCAAGGGCGTACTGCACCGCGGCGCGGACCTGCGGGTCGTCGGTGTACAGCACGACGGAGAGGTTCACCACGTCGGCGTCGTGGTCGACGGCCCAGCGGATCGCTCGGGCGAACTCGTCGGCGCTTACCGTACGTCCCGATTCCCGCCCCTGCACCACCTGCTGCTCACTCACCCGTACCGGCAGGATCCGGGCACCCGGGGCGAGGCCGTGGAAGGCGATGCCGGATCGGGGGGTCGCCGCGATGATGCTCGCGACGCCGGTGCCGTGGCCGGCGCAGTCCCGCCCGCCGTCCCCGCCCGGGTCGAGCAGGTCGGTGCCCGCCCGCACCCGTCCGGCCAGTTGAGGATGCACCCGGTCGACCCCGGAGTCGACGACCGCGACGGTCACTCCGGCTCCGGTCGTCAGCGGGGTGAGCCGTGCGGGGTCGTACCGTTGCTGTGGCCAGGGTGTGGCATCCACCGGCCGGACGGGCGCGAATGGGGTCGCGCAGGCCGGTGCCTCCCGGAGTGCGGCGTGAGCGGCCGCGGGCGGAAGGACCGCGCCGGTCAGCAGGGCTGCCGACAGACCGGCCAGGACCGGGCGCGCGATCGACAGCGACATCGACGGCCTCCGTATCGTGTCGGCTCCGGAACGGGATGTTATCGCCTCGCCGACACCTCGGCGGGCCGCCGCCGGCCAGCCATTGTGATCTTGATACCACCTTGTAGGTTGTACGCGATACCTGTGGCCTGTTCTCGGAAGGGGAGGTGGCCGTGACCGAATGGGAGCCGGCCACGGAGGCCGAGGTGGCGATGCGGGAAGCCCTGCGCGCCAATGACCAGGAGCTCTACTTCCGCCTCCTGTCCCGTACCGATCTGTTGTTGCCGGTCTCCGCGCCGACGCCGCCCGGCCAGCCGCCCTCCGGTTGGGGCACCTGGACCACCGGCGGCCGGACCCACGTACTGGCCTTCACCTCCTCCGCCGCGCTGCGCGCCTGCCTCGGCGAGCACACCGCCGGCACCCGCCGCGTCCCGTTCGCCGACCTCGCCCTGGGCTGGCCCAACCATGAGTGGTGGCTCGCGGTCAACCCGGGGTTGCCCGTCGAGGGCTACCTGCCGGCCTGGTTCGTCTCCCAGCTCTCGCGTGGCGATGTCCGGCTGCCCGGCCGGGCCATGGGTGCCCGCGCACGGCTGGAACGCGCCGAGACCCTGGCCCGGTCCAGAGCCGGTACGACCAGCCGGGATGCCGCACCCGGCACCGGGCCGGCACCGGCGGCCACCCCGTCCGCGCGTCCCTCGCCGACGACCGCCGTCCCTCCGGTAGGTGGGTCGACGGTGCCGACCCCCACACCTGGGACGGGCGGGTTGTCGCGAGGGTCCGGTGTGGACGACATGCCCGCCGCCGGCCAGCGGCACCCGACCGGCCCGCCCCGGCCGGCGCGATCCGATGCCGGCGCATCCCGGTACGCGGCGTTGGCTCCCCCCGACCGACCCGCTCCCGTACCGACCGACTCGGCCGGCGCGGGCTGGCCGCCCGCGAGCCGGCCGGCCGCCGACACCGACGACCCGGCTGCGGCCAACGGCAGTGTCCCGGACGGTCGGCGCTCCTTCTTCGAACCGACATCGGGTCGGAGCCGTCCGTCCGGCACCACCCCCGGTGACGTCCGCCCCGGCGACCGCGCGGTGCCGCCATCCCGGTTCGCCCGGGGCAGCCAGCCCTTCCCGCGCCGCCGCCCCGCCGACGACGGCCCCACCCGGGCCTTCCCGATGCCGCCACCGGCCACCGCCGGGCCACCGGCCGGCGACCTGGGCGCACCCAGAGGGGTACGCGCGCCCTCGGCGAGCGAGGAGGCCACCCAGCCTCTGCCACCCCGCCGCCCCGATCCGCTGGCTCACGAGCCCACCCGTGCCTTCCGGGTGCCCGGTACGGCCGCCGGCGCGCCTGCGCCGCACCCGGCCGGGCGACCCTCGGAGGACGAGACCCAGGCGATCCCGCGCGGCCGGCCGATCGACCCGCGCCAGTTCGAGCCCGCGGAGGAGGTACCGCCATCGGTGGCGGAGCCGGTCTCCGGGCCGCCCGGTTCACGGCGGGGCTTCACGCCCATCGTCATCGAGGGCACCATCATCGAGGCCCGCGACCTCACCGACACGCCCGAACCGGACGCCCGGGTCGAGGCAGCCCCCCGCCCCGGCCCGACCACCGCCCCGCCACCGTTCGACAAGCCCGACGCGCCTGCCCCCGACGCGCCTGCCCCCGACGCTCCTGCTCCCGACCCGGCGCCGTTCGGGTCGCCTGCTCCCGACCCGGCGCCGTTCGGCACGTCCGCTTCCGACGCGCCGCCGTTCGGTTCGACTGCTCCCAACGCGGCGCCGTTCGGGGCTTCCGCTTCCGACCCGGCTCCGCCGGTCCGACCTGTGCCGTCCGAGCCGAGCCTTTTCGAGCCTGCGGCCGCGCGCCGGATGTCCGCGCCGGCAGACGCCGGCCCCGACGTGGTCGGCGAGCGTCCGGTGGATGCCGACGCGGGTGGCCCGCGCGCCGACGACCGTGCCGGCACCCCGGTCGTTGATGAACGCGCGGGCTTCGGCGCGTCGCCCGTCGACGTGAGCGGTGCGGGCCGGATCGACTCGGACTGGATCGGCGCGGACCGGCTCGGCGGGGACGACCGTGCGGCGCCGGTAGGCGAGCACGTAGGGAGCCTGCTTCCCCCGATCGCTCCGAACGTCAACGGATCACCCTCCCCAGCGGCTGCGGACGGTGAATCGCCCTCCCCGGTGGCTGCGGGTGCCGATGGGTCGCCTTCCCCGGTGGATGCGGGCGCGGCCGGGTCGTCCCTCCCGATGGCTGCGGGAGTCGATGGCTTTCCCTCCCCGGTGGGTGCGGACGCTGGTGCGTCGCCCTACCCGGTGGACAGCGGCGTGGAGACGGCACGCGTCGACGCGACCGCCCGCGACAGCGCAGCGCCCCCGGTCGCGGACGGGCAGCGCCCACCGGCCGACGCGCCAGCGCCGGTGGACTTCGAGCCGGCAAACACCGTCGAGGAGGACCTGCTCAGCGCGGCCGGTGCCGGCAGCACTGACACGTTCCTGTCCACCCTTCTGCTGGCCCGGGTGCTGCTTCCGGCAGCACCGGATTCGGCGCGCGGCAGCCGGCCCGGCGACCCCGGTTTCGTCTGGCGCACCGCGCAACTCGACGGCGAGACGTACGTAGTGGTCTACACGTCGCCGGAGCGCCTCGCCGACCACACCGAGGGCGATGTCGACACGGTCCGGGTGAAGTTCGCCCAGCTGATCCGGCGCTGGCCGGACGAGGACTGGTCGTTCGCCGTCAACCCGGGCACGCCTGTCGGTGCCAAGCTGCCCGGCGAGCAGATCGTCGCGCTGGCCAACTGGGCCGCCGAGGTGGGACTCGGCGACGACCTCGAAGTGGATCCGCAGGAGCCGGCGGCCGTGGAGGAACCCGCTGCCCGCCCTCGGTACGCCCCGGCTGCTGTCGACCCGACCCGTCCGACGGTGATGCAGAAGGCGATCGCGCCGAGCCAGCTCGCGTACTACCTGGAGCGCGGGTACGACAGGGTCTCCGGTTTCGTGCACCGTGCGGGGGAGTTGGCGCACCTGACCACGCCTGCCGAGCTGCACGACGCGCTCGGTCTCAGCTACCCGGGATCGCCGTTCGTGCGGGACGCCGAGGAGATCTACGTGTTGCGCTGGCCGGCGCACCGGCCCAGCCTCTACCGGATCCCGTACGGCGGGCAGAACGAGGCGGCGATGCGGGCCATGGAGGGCTGGGTAATCGAACGCCCGCCGTTCCGCGGCAACGGGTTCGCCCCCGGCGAGAGCAGTGACGTGGTGGCGGAGTTCAAGGTGGACAGCGTGCGGCTTCCGCACGGCGCGCAGCTCTGGCGGATCGGTGGGGACGGCACCGAGCGGGTGGTCGCGGTGCTCGACACGGACGCCGTGGTGTGGCGACGGGTCGGGGAGGCGTGATGCGGGACGGCTACGTGGCCCGCTGGCGGGGCCGGGAGTATCAGGCAAGCCCGGACGGCGACGACATCCGCCTGTACCAGCCGGAGCCGGCTGAGGGCTTCGAGGAGGTCCGGCCCGGCCGGTACGTGCGGGTGCTGCCGGCGAGTGAGATCGAGGACCTGGCGTACGTGCGGACCACCTGCACGTGGCAGGGGCAGCCGTTCATCGTGCTCGGTGAGCACGACGCGTGGCTTCGCGTGGAGTACACGGGTGGGCGTTGGCCGGTGGCCGAGGCGATGCGGTTGGAGGTCTTCGACTTCGGCGTCTACCAGGGTTGGGCGCCGGCCGCCGAGGTCACCGACCTGCGGGAGCAGCGGGTCTGACAGTTCAGGACTTGGCCCAGCGCAGGATCTCGCCGAGCACCAGATCCGGGGCCTCCAGGTGCGGAAAGTGGCCCACCTCGTCCAGTAGCCGCCACTCGTAGGGTGCGACGACGTACCGGCCCGAACCGAGGGCGGTACGCGGCAGGGCGGCGACGTCGCGCGCGCCGTGCAGTTGCAGGGTGGGTGTGACCAGGGGCTTCTGCATCAGGCGAACGAACCGGTAGCCGTGCAGCCGCAGCGCCGATCGGAACGCCCAGCGGTATCCCTCCATGGCGCAGAAGGCGGCCTGCGGAATGCGCATGGCCTCCCGGCACCGCTCGGCGTACGCCTCGAAGTCCTGGCTGACGGTCCAGCGCGGCCCGCCCCAGCGGCGCAGGATCTCCCCGACTGCCGCCGCGCCGTCGCGGGTCAGCACGTGCTCGTAGCGGGGGAGTTGGAACTTGAGCGCGGAGGTGGAGGCGGCGAACTGGCCGCGCGGGTCGGCGAAGATGGCGGCGCGCAGCCGAAGCGGGTGCGGTGCCCCCAACACCACGAGTCTGCGGACGAGGGACGGGTGGAACGAGGCCACCGTCCAGGCGACCATGCCGCCGACGCCACTGCCGACCACCGTCGCGGACCGTTCGCCGAGCGCGCGGATCAGTCCGGCGACGTCGGCGGCGAGTGTGTAGCCGTCGTACCCTCGGGGTGGTTTGTCGCTGGCGCCGTAGCCGCGCAGGTCGACGGCGACCGCCCGGAAGCCGGCGTCGGCGACCGCCGGGAGCATCTGGTGCCAGGCCCACCAGTGCTCGGGGAAGCCGTGCAGGAACAGCACCATCGGCCCGGTGCCGGCCTCGACCACGTGGAAGCGGCTGCCGTTGGCGCCGACGAAGCGGTGCGTCCACGGCCCCTCGGTGAGGACGCAGGATTCGTCGACGGCGTCGCCGCGCTGGTCGGTCATGCGCTCAGCCTAGGTCCCGTGGCACAGGGCACGGTCCGGGCCCGTCCGGGGTGGTCCGCTGTTCGACCGGCGACGGTACGGTGGCTCACTCGGAGATGATGCTTCTGGCCAGCCCTGGGCCGCAGCTGATCCGTGCCCGCGCGGGTCCGATCCGCAGCGTGACGAAGCTCCCGGTCCGTAGCTCGCCGGCGTCCGGGCCGTGCAGGGCGTATTCGGTGCCGTCCTCGCTGACGAGCCGGTAGCAGGGGCCGGTGCCGCCCTGGGTGATGGTGCCGCTGATCAGGTCGGTCTGCCGCAGGTCGCTGGGCGGGCTCGGCTTGGCAGCGGGCGGGCGCATCGTCGGCGGCACGGTGGAGGACAGCGGAGGGTCGGTGACGGACGGCGACGGCGGTGCTGGAGGGGCGGTCGCGCCCGACGCGGACGGGTCGGTCGGGGGCGGCGTCGGTGTGATTGTCGGCGTGAGCGGGGTGGTGCCGCCCTCGGCGGGTGTGGTGGCGTCTCGGGGGCTGGCGCACGCGATAATCGTCAGCAGCGGGAGAAGCAGGAGCAGGGCGCGGGGGGTTGTCAGCACGTCTCTTCGACGCAGGTCAGGGCGCTGCGGTTCCGGCGGGAGGCCAGCTCGGGCGGCGTGGGCCCGCTGGTGTCGGAAACGGCAGCGGCGCCCGGGGAGAACCCCGGGCGCCGCCGTCGTGCTGCTGCGGTACTAGGAGATACGGATCTTCATCGAAGTGCCGTCCTGCTCCTGAACCTTGATCTTGACACCGGCTGCGGGAAGCTTGACGCCGTGGTTCGGCAGCTCCTCGTAGAAGTACTGCTTGGTGTCGTCGAACAGCGGCTCCGCGTCCTGGCCACGGATGTACTGCGGCTGGCTGTTGAGGCGCAGCGTGAACGAGTCGGCCTTCTTGAGGCTGAACGGCGCGTCGTACATCTGGATACGAGCACGCCAGGGAGCCCCGGTCAGGTTGTAGATCGGGCGCGGGTGCGCGTCGATGTACAGGTTCCGACCCTCACCCGGGTGGGCGACGGTGTTGTTGTCGGGCCAGCGGGTGTTCCAGTACGAGATGAGCAGGCCCTCCTGGTACGCGTAGTGGTCCACCCAGTCCGGGCGGGTGTTCGCGTAGCCGAAGAAGTACGGGCCGGTCTTCAGGTACTTGTCGTACGAGACGTACGACCGGTTGCCAGCGATGTAGTAGTTGTCGAACAGCCGGGTGTAGGTGGCCCCGACCGCCTCCCAACCCTTCAGGTCCCAGCCCGCGGCAGCGGTCTCGGCACCGTCGCTGAACACCGTCGCGCCGTCCGCGGTAACGGTGATCGCGTCACCGAAGAAGCCACCCTCGGCGACACCGCCGTCGGTGACGTAGTGCAGGCGGATCTGCGCCACCTTGCCGGCGAGCGACGTCAGCGGGATGTTGATGTCCGCCCACGCGCCGTTGCTGCTGCCGTCGAGGGCCGGGCGACCCGCGCCGTCCACGCCGATCGGCTCACCGTTGACCGTGCCGTCCAGGTCGACCCAGGTCTGGCCGCCGTCGGTCGACGCTTCGAAGTAGAGGTAGTCGTAGTTCTCCTCGATGGCGTACTTGCCCTTGAGCGACATCGCCGCCGAGGACTTGCCGGTGAGGTCGAACGTCCTCGTCATGGTCTGGTTGAGGTTGTCGTCGTTACCGGAGAAGTACTGCTTGGAGCCCTCGAACGGTGCGCCGTAGTTGAACGTGTATTCCCGCTTGGGCAACACCACCACCACTGCCTGCGCCTTGGCGGAGTTGTATTCCTGCGGGCCGAGGTCCAACGTGCGCTTCTGCCCCGCCACGACCACCTCGTAGTCGAGCCAGCCGAGCTGGAGCTTGTTCCACGCACCGAGGTCGCCGCCGCGCTCGCCGATGCCGCCGTCGTTCTTGGCGCCGAGCCGGCTCTGGGCCATCAGGGTCCAGTGCTCGTTGCTGTTGTCGGCCGGTCCGTAGTCGTCCGGCAGGCCCAGGTCGTGGCCGTACTCGTGGTAGAAGACGCTGCGGCCACCGTTTTCCGGCTGGATCGTGTAGTCGCGGATCCAGACGCCGGTGTTGCCGATCTGGGTACCACCGATCGGGAAGTTCGGCGGGCCGACCGGCGAGCTGTTGAACGCCGACCAGCGGTGGCTCCAGATGGCGTCCTCACCCTGCTGCGGGTCACCGTCGGCCTGGTCGCCGCCGGAGTGGACGATCTGGAAGTGGTCGATGTAGCCGTCCGACTCGTTGAAGTCGCCGTCACCGTCGTAGTCGAACCGGTCCCACTGGTCGTAGGACCGCATCTCCTCGGCGATCTGGGCGTCCGTCCGGCCCTTGGCCTTCTGGTCGGCGACCCACTGGTTGGCGGCGTCGCGGATCAGCGCCCACGTGTTCGAGCAGACGTTGTCGCCGCAGACAGCGGGGTCGCCGGTCGGGTCGTTGTCGGCCTTCGGGTCGTCGGAACGACCGTAGCGGGCCTCGTTGTACGGAACCTTGACCCAGTCGGTGACCTGGCCCTCGACCGTGTAGCGGCCGGAGGACTGGGCCTCGTAGTACTGCTTCAGCGACTCGTCGCCGGGGTTGGTGCCGAAGTACAGCTGGCGGAAGTGATCCGGGCTGTAGTCCGGCTGCCAGACGGTGGAGTTGTCCACGGCCCGGTTGGGCTGCGGGATCTGGTTGTGCAGAGGACCCTCGAAGGTCGCCGGGCCGGCGATGTTCGGGTTGAGGTCCTTGTCCGGGTAGGACGGGTGCCGCTGGTTGCCGAACTCGGCCAGGATCACGAAGATCTTGTCGGTCCGCTCGCGCTGGAGCTCGACGTACTGGTCCTCGGTCGCCTGCGCGGTCGCGGACCGGGCGTTGGCGTTGGTGTCCGCCTTGCCGACCTGACCGACCTTGACGACCGTGCTGCCGTTGCGCTGAATCGGCTTGCTGCGCCCGCTCAGCACGTCACTGAGACCCTGCTGACGCAGCTCACGGCGCTTGGCCTCGAGCTTGTCAGGGAGTTCGTCCTTCAGGAGCTGCGGCTCGGCGGCGGTCGGAGCTGCTGCCGGCAGTTTGGGCTGAGGCGCCGCCGAGGCGGACGGGCCGAAAGCCAGGCCTGTCGCCGTCAGTGAGAGCCCGAGCAGACCCACTGCGACTTTGCGCACGTGGTACCTCCGGTGTGAGGGAACCGGCCCAACGGGGGTACGGGCCGGTGATAGATCGATCCCACTAGTGGGACCAATGGTGAACATAGACACTGCTGCGTCGGGTGGGAAGACGAACGCGTCGATTTGTTTCAAGATTTTGTTGAGAACGCTTTTCACCGTCACACCTGCGCGCCCCATCTGGGCGTGGACCAGGATCGATGTGCCGCGAGCGGCTACAGCGACGCATTTCGATAAGCGTGATCAGGTATGCGACAGTGGGGCCGGCGGCGTTCCCGCCACCGGCCCCACCGATACTGCTTGTCAGTTGCGGGAAACCGTCACCGCCTCGCCGAGGTGACGTGGATCGTGGCGGACGTGTTGTCCCGCGCGGCCTTCTTGATGGTGAGCGAGACGCCGTAGTTCACGCCCTGGTCCCCGGGGTTACCGGTACCCAGCACGATCGCACCGCCGCCAAGCGTCACGCCGTAGAACTCCGGCGCCGGGCGACCGTCCGGGTAGGTGACCCGGGTGGTGTACGGCGCGTTGTCCCGCGACGGGAGCACCACCGAGGCGTCGTTGTCCCGCGCGTACGCGGCCCCGTCGCGCATCTCGATGCCCGGGTACCAGCCCTTGGCGTCGGTGAAGCCCTTGACCGGCGGCAGCGCCTTGAACTTCGTGCAGTACGCGCTGTACGGCTCGTCCGCCGCCTCGAGGCACTCGGTGAAGGGGTACGTCGGCTTCAGCGAGAACGCCGCGTTCGACGACTGTGGACGGCTCGGCAGGTTGTCCGTCACCGACGGGTCCTTCACCGCCGCCTCGCCGGTGCGCCGGTACGGGTCGAAGTGCGAGTCAACGATGAGCAGCCCGCCCTTCGCCCCGTAGCTGGGCAGCGCTGTCATCTGCCCGGTGACGTGGTTGACGTCGCCGAGCGCGGTGTCCCGGTACCAGACCAGCATGCCCGGCGCGTTGTACGAGATCCGGTCGACCTTCCACGCCTCGTGCGAGTAGATCGTGTCGTAGGTGTACTTCAGGCCCTCGTCGAAGCCGTCGAAGTTACGCCACTCGGCCAGGTAGTAGTGCGCGTGCACCTCGGTGCCACTGCTGACCTTCCAGCCCGCGCCGGTGGTGTCGACCCAGGTGCCGCCGGTGGCGGTCCAGCCGTTGTCGCCGCCCTCGACGTCGTCACTCCAGGTGGTGGCGCCGCCGCCGGTGACCGCGAAGTCGTCGACGAACCAGTTGCGCTCCTCGAACGCCTCGTCGGTGGCCAGCCGCAGCCGCAGTTGGACCGTGGTGCCGGCGTACGCCGACAGGTCCACGTAGTCGTGCCGCCAGCCGTCGGTGCTGCCGGTCAGGCCGTACTTCTTGCCGCCGAAGTCGTTCATCCGGCCGTTCGGGTCGGGGTAGCCGTCGGGCGTGGTGACCGCGGTGCCGGCCTCGTTGTAGACCTTCTGCTCGCTCCAGGTCGTGCCGCCGTCCGTGGACAGCTCGACGAAGCCGTAGTCCCAGTCCTGCTCGATGATGTAGTTGTTCCACATCCAGAACTTCGCGTCGGCGGCCGCCGGTACGTCGACCGACCGGCTGAGCTTGACGTCGGCCCAACCCTGGTCGTTGTTGCTGTGCCACATCTTGCTGCCGCTGTGCGGGGTGGCAAGCGTGGTCACCTTGTCCGGCAGGTCGACCTTGATGCCGTCCTCGGTGCGCACCGGCGTACGCGAGGTCTGCCCGACCTCCACTGTGCGCGGGCGCGAGCCCGGCGTCACGGTCAGCGGGTCGGCCCAGCCGAGCACCCACTTGTCCCAGATGCCCATGTGCGTGGGCAGCGCCTGGAAGATCTCACCCGAGTGCGAGCCGGAGGCCATCAGGTCCCAGAAGTCCACGTCGGAGTCGGCGTTGCCGGACGTGTCGTAGAGGTCCGGCAGGCCGAGGTCGTGGCCGAACTCGTGCGCGAAGACGCCGACGCCGGCATCCTCGGGCTGCACGATGTAGTTCGACACCTTCAGGTTGGTGCCCGGGATGCTGTAGCCACCGGCCACCGAGGAGGAGTGCGCCCACACGGCGTACGTGCCCTCGGCGCCACCGCCGCGGGACTTGCCCTGCCCGGCGTGCACCAGCACGAGGTGGTCGATCACGCCGTCCGGCTCGAAGAGGTTGCCGTCGCCGTCCCGGTCCGCCTGGTCCTCGATGTCGTAGTCGGCCCACGGGAAGCTGGGGTCCTGCGCGGCGAGCGCGTCGATAGCGTCCGTCGCCAGCCGGCCCGCGCCGGCCGGGTTGTCCGGGTGCCCGTTCATCGACTGCTGGCGGCCGGCGACCCAGTTGCCGTTCTCGTCCTGGAAGCAGCGCGACGCCGCGTACCAGCCCTCGGAGTGCGGCACGGTGATCCAGGGGCTGGCCTGCCCGTCGACCGTGTACGCGTTCTTGGACATCTCCAGGTACATGTTGTGCATGGTGCGGCCGGAGAGGTCGATGCCCGGCTTGCCGTCCGGGCCCCTCAGGTCCTTGCGGACCCGCTCGGTGATGCCCTTCTTGCTGTACAGCATCTTGTCGTAGTGCGACGGCGAGAAGTCCGGCACCCACATCGAGTTGTTGTCCTCGTGCGGCAGGGTCGCCGGGTTCGCGATGTTGTTGTGCTTCGGGCCGTTCTGGACGGTGCCGGGGACGCAGGTGCGGTCCTCGAACACCGTCTTGGGAACCATCACGCCAGTGAAGTCGTCGTTGGCCTGGTCGTTGAATTCCACGAGCAGCGTCAGCAGCTTCGCCGTCTGGGTGGAGGGCGCCTTCTTGATCTTCCGGGGGTTCTTGCCCGTCTTGATCGACTTGGCCTCGATCTTGGCCAGTTGACGGGCGGTCACCGGGTTGCCCCGGGCGTGCTTCTGGTCGAACGCGCGCGCGGCGTCGACGCCGGGCGTGTAGACGCCACCCTTGCCCTTGACCTCGCGGCCGTTGGTGTCGGTCTGCACCTCGGGCTCGGCGTAGTTGATGTAGAACTCGTCCGCACCGATCACCGCCTGCGGGGTGGTGGCCGACGACTGGGCCGCCGCACTGCCGGTCACGGTCAGTGACGTGGCCGCGAGGGCGATGGCGGGTAGCGCGACGAGTAGTCGTCGCCGCGCCCCGGACTGCGGTTTGTGGTTCATGCCGCTCCATTTCTCGGGCATGGGGAGAGGGAAGCTGGAGTCGCCGTACATCGATGTGATGAACGTCGAACTGTCCCAACCTGCGTGAACCTAAGGCACAACCGGCCGAAAGGACAGAGGTGGCCCACCGCCTGTGCCCGTTCAGCCGCTCCCGGCTCATCCGACTGACCGATGTGACGCTGGTGGGGCCGTGCGCGCCGTACCCGTAAGAAATGACGGAGGGTGGCGGTCCGTCCGGACCGCCACCCTCCGATGTGTACGCCTGCTGTCAGTCCTCGTCGGACTTCGTGCCACTCATCCCCGACGAGATCAGGTCCATCACCGACGAGTCCTGCAACGTCGTCACGTCGCCGAGCGACCGGTTCTCCGCCACGTCCCGCAGCAACCGGCGCATGATCTTGCCGGAGCGGGTCTTCGGCAGCTCCGGCACCAGCATGATCTGCCGCGGCTTGGCGATCGGGCCGAGCGTCTTCGACACGTGGTTGCGCAGGTCCGCGATGAGCTGCTCACCGGCCTCGCCGGCGATGTCGGTGCTGCCGCGCGGAATGGCGAACGCGACGATCGCCTGACCGGTCGTCGGATCGGTGGCACCCACCACCGCCGCCTCGGCCACCGACGGGTGCGACACCAACGCCGACTCCACCTCGGTGGTGGAGATGTTGTGCCCGGACACCAGCATCACGTCGTCCACCCGGCCGAGCAGCCAGATGTGCCCGTCGTCGTCCTTCTTCGCCCCGTCACCGGCGAAGTACATGCCCTCGAACCGCGACCAGTACGTCTCGATGAACCGGTCGTCGTCGCCCCAGATCGTGCGCAGCATCGACGGCCACGGCTCCCGCAGCACCAGGTAGCCGCCACCGCCGTTCGGCACCGACTGGCCCTGGTCGTCCACCACGTCGGCCACGATGCCCGGCAGAGGGGTCATTGCCGAGCCCGGCTTGGCCGCGGTCACCCCCGGCAGCGGGGAGATCATGATGGCGCCCGTCTCGGTCTGCCACCAGGTGTCCACAACGGGCAGCTCACCCCGGCCGACGTGCTGCCTGTACCACATCCACGCCTCGGGGTTGATCGGCTCGCCGACGCTGCCCAGCAGCCGCAGCGACGACAGGTCGAAGCCCGCCGGGATGTCCTCGCCCCACTTCATCATCGTGCGGATCAGCGTCGGCGCCGTGTAGAGGATGCTGACCTTGTACCGGTCGACGATCTCCCAGAACCGGCCCTTGTGCGGAGTGTCCGGGGTACCCTCGTACATCACCTGCGTGACGCCGTTGGAGAGCGGCCCGTACACGATGTAGGAGTGGCCGGTCACCCAGCCGATGTCGGCAGTGCACCAGTAGACGTCCGTCTCCGGCTTCAGGTCGAAGACCGCATGCGCGGTGTACGACGCCTGCGTGAGGTAGCCGCCGGTGGTGTGCAGGATGCCCTTCGGCCGGGCCGTCGTGCCACTGGTGTAGAGGATGAACAGCGGGTGCTCGGCGTCGAACGGCTGCGCGGTGTGCTCGGCCGACGCCGGCTCCACAGTCTCGTGCCACCAGCGGTCCTTCGCCGTCCAGGCCACGTCCTCGCCGGTACGGCGGACCACGAGCACGTGCTCCACCGACGGGCAGTTTGCCACCGCCTCGTCCACTGTCGGCTTCAATGCCGACGGCTTGCCTCGCCGGTAACCACCATCGGCGGTGATCACCACCTTGGCGCTGGCGTCCTGGATGCGGTTGCTCAGCGAGTCGGCGGAGAAACCACCGAAGACCACACTGTGCGCGGCACCGATCCGGGCACACGCCAGCATGGCGACCGCCGCCTCCGGAATCATCGGCAGGTAGATCGCCACCCGGTCACCGGCGGTCACCCCCAGGTCGGTGAGCGCGTTCGCCGCCCGGCAGGTCAGCTCGTGCAGGTCGGCGTACGTGATCGTCCGGGTGTCGCCCGGCTCACCTTCCCAGTGGATGGCCACCTTGTCGCCCCGGCCCGCCTCCACATGCCGGTCCAGGCAGTTGTACGCCACGTTGAGCTGCCCACCGACGAACCACTTCGCGAACGGTGGGTTCGACCAGTCGAGCACCTCGTCCCACTTCTTCGACCAGGCCAGCCGGTCGGCCTGCTTCGCCCAGAAAGCGAGCCGATCACTCTGCGCCTCCGCGTACGCGTCGACTGTGACGTTGGCGTGCGCGGCGAGTTCGGCCGGCGGGGGGAACTGGCGCGTCTCGTTCAGCAGATTGGCCAATGCCTCGCTCATGCCGTGGCTCCTCATCCTCGGGGTGACCTGGGTCTCGATGGCCAGAAGGGTAGTCGCGCGGTACCTGAGCGGCGAGGGCCACCCGTCCCCTCGCGCCGAGCGGCCCTCGCCGCGCGCCCGGCGGTGCCCTGCGCTGGGCGGTGCCTTGATCGACACGGGTTCCTTGAAATCGGGGTATCCCACGCGGCTGGACACCCCGATTTCAAGGAGCCCGTGTTGACCATGGACCCGCGGACCGCGCCGACCGCAAGGCTGAGCGGTGGCGCGGGTCGCGTTCCGGGCGGGTGCGGCCCGGCCGGCCGGCACGGGTCGCTAGCGTGACGGGGTGACCACCGACCCGCTCGCCCCGCTGCTCGCGCTCGCCGACATCGCCGCCGCCGTCGACAGGGCACGTGGGCGGTTCGACGAGGCACTGGGGCACCGCGCGCTACGCCGCAACGGCGGCCAGGTCGCGGCCGAGGTGAGCCTCCGGTCGGCGGTGGCCAGCGCCGCTCTCGAAGGGGCCGTCCACGATCGCGAGGAGGTTCGGGCCGGCACTGTCACCGACCCGGTGCTCCAAGGAGCACTGCGGGTCGCGGGGGCGCTACCCGGCCTGAGCGAACTCTGGCCGAAAGCACCTCGGCAGGCTCTCGCGAAGCTGCACGTACTCGCCGCCCGCGACATCGTGCCCGAATCCGAGCTGGGTCGCCCGGTGGCCGACCCGGTGGTCGCCGCCCGCCTGGACGGGCTGGCCGGACTGGTCGCCGGAGGCACGAAGGTCTCCCCGCTGGTGCTCGCCGCCGTCGTACACGGGGAACTACTTAACCTGCGCCCGTTCGCCGGGCCGTCGGGCGTGGTGGCGCGGGGCGCGGCGCGGCTCGTGCTGCTCGCCAGCGGCCTGGATCCGCGCGGCCTGCTCGGCGTCGACGTCGGCCACCGCGAGCGCGAACCCGAGTACGTCGGCTCGGCCGGCGCGTTCGCCACAGGCACCCCCGACGGGCTGCGCTCCTGGTTGCGCCACTACATGTCGGCCGTCGAGGTCGGCGCCGACCAGCTCACCACCATCGGCGACGAGATCCTCGCCGCTGCCTGAGCAGCCCAGTCTGCACGCCGTTCGCTGCCCCGCAGGTCAGGCGTTGGTGGCGGCGCGGGTACGGCGGTGCCTGCCATACCAGGCGATGCCGATGGCCACGCCCACGCCGACCCCCAGGGCCGCTGCGGCGACCGGCACGGCCGGCCGCTCCCGCAGCCGGCGGCCCAGCGGGATCGGGTGCCGGAACTCCAGCACCGGCCAGGCGTTCTCCGACGCCAGTTTGCGTAGCTGCCGGTCCGGGTTGACCACGCTCGGGTGACCCACACACTCAAGCAGGGGCCGATCACTGTACGAGTCGGAGTAGGCGTACGAGTCGGCCAGGTTGTAGCCGCGAGCGGCGGCCAACTCGCCGACCGCCTCGACCTTGCTCGGACCGGCCGCGTAGAACTCGACCTCGCCGCTGTACCGACCGTCCTGCACCGTCATCCGGGTGGCGATCACATCGGTCACCCCGAGTAGTGCACCGATCGGCCGGACCATCTCCTCGCCGGAGGCGGACACCAGCACCACATCCCGGCCGGCCGCCTGGTGTTCCTCGATCAGGGCGGCGGCTTCGGCGTACACATAGGGGTTGATCAGCTCGTGGAGTGTCTCCGCGACGATCTGGCGGACCTGTTCCACCTGCCAGCCCTTGCAGAGCGCGGCCAGGTAGTCCCGTGTTCGGGCCATGGTCTGCTCGTCGGTGCCGCCCAGCCGGAACATCAGCTGCGCGTACGCCGACTTGACGACATCACGCCGAGTGATCAGCCCGTCCCGGTAGAACGGCCGACCGAACGCGAGAGCGCTCGACTTGGCGATGACGGTCTTGTCCAGATCGAAGAAAGCGGCACTTCGGCCCACGGCGCGAAAGTCTAGCCGGATGGTCTATCGTCGGCGGGTGCCCGGGGTCACGCCACCCCTCGGACCTGCGGGCCGGGACCACCGACTCCACTCGGCGTGATGGCGCTCACACTCCGCAAGGAGATTTTCGCACTGCGTGGAGTCAACGCCACTCGACGTGACGGGCCCGCTCAGGCAGACTTGTCCGCACGACGAGCTTTCACATCGTGGAAAAGACAGACCCTCGGCGATTGCACCCCCCGTGATCGCCGAGTGGTTCGGCTCGACCCCCCCGGAGCCGAACCTTCGACGGCCCCCGTCTCCCCCCGACGGGGGTCGTCCCTTTTCTGCGGGAGTGCGCCAGGGCTGCTCACAGGCCGTCCTCCGGTCCGTCCAGACCGTCCATGGAGGGCCTTCCGTCGCACCGCCGCCCCGTAGGGCGAGTCACCGCTGGCCGTAGCCACTTTTTTGTGGGTACTTGTCGCCAGGTAGGGCCGCGGCGAGTCTGGTTATGGGCGGTCGCGAGGCTGTCAGATCCGGGTGGATGAGGAGTTGGCTGATGTATCAGGAGGCCGGGTGGGCCTCGGCAAGTTTGTCCAGGCGGCGGTGGCCCCAGTCAGAAACGGGGGCCAATGCCTCGGAGAGTTCGCGGCCGAACGTCGTCAGGGAGTACTCGGTCTTCAACGGCAGCACCTCGTACGCCTCCCGGTGCACCAGTCCGTCGATCTCCATCTCTCGGAGCGCCTGAGTCAGCACCTTCTCCGTGAGGCCCGGAAGCTGCCGGCGCAGCTCTCCGGGACGGCGCGGACCGGACTCCAGCAGCCAGAGCAGAGCCGTCTTCCACTTGCCGTCGATCACGGCGATCGCGGCCGTCACTCCGCAGACGTTCAGGTCCTGGGCACGACTGCGCGTCATCCTCGTCCTATTCGTTCCATTTTCACATGTTCACGGGGGCTAAGTCATGACCTCATACGCCGAAAAGTCTGTCACAGTGCTCGGTCTGGGACCGATGGGCCGGACCCTGGCCGGCGCGTTCCTGAACGCCGGCCTGCGGACGACCGTATGGAACCGGACGTCGGGCAGGGATCGGGAGCTGGTCGAGCGGGGCGCGATCAGCGCCCGATCGGCCGAAGAGGCGGTCGCCGCAAGCAGGCTGACCGTGGTCTGCGTGGTGAACTACGACGCGTCGGACGCCATCCTGCGACGCGACGAGGTCATTGATGCCCTCAAGGGGCGCACACTGGTCAGTCTGACGGCCGACACTCCGGACCGGGCCCGAGACACCGAGCGGTGGGCGACCGGACACGGCATCCGGTACCTGGACGGTGCGATCATGACGCCGATCACCACCATCGGAACCGCGGACGCGGTGATCATCTACAGCGGCCCCGAGGACCTTTACTGGGAGCAGCAGCCGGTGCTGAACGCGCTGGGCGGCACCCACACCCACCTCGGCGAGGAGATCGGCCGCGCGGCGGCGTACGACATCGCGCTGCTCGACATCTTCTGGACCGCGATGGCGGGCTACGCGCACGCACTAGCGGTGGCGAAGGCGGAGGGTGTCACGGCTCGGGAGCTGGCACCCTTCGCCAAGGGCATCGGCGCGATCCTCCCACCCATCTTCGAGGAGGCCGCGGAGGAAGTGGACAGGGACAGCTTCTCCGGCGAGGGCAACCCGATCACCTCCGCAGTGTCGTCCATGGCCCATATCGTCCACACGTCCGAGGCTCACGGGATTGACGCCGGCGTGATGCGTGCGGCCGAAGGCATGGCCCGCCGGGTCATCGGACTGGGCCACGGCACAGACGGGTTCATGCGGGTCGTCGAGGTCCTCGGGCGGCACTGAAGCCCGACAGAGATGACGCTGTCCCGCAGGTAGCGATCTACTGAGGCGATAGCAGGTGGCGGTGCTTTCCCGACTCGGCCGGGTCGGGCGCCGGGCGGAAAGTCAGCGAACGTCAGCGCTCCGTAGCAGTTCACACGCGGGAAGGTGCCGTCGGCGGTCGTCGCGCCCAGAACAGTGCGTGACCGCCGGCGCCCTCCGGGATGAATTCCTCCGAGTCGATCTCCAGGCCGACTTGTCGCAGCCAGGAGCGGTACGTGGGGGCGTCGGCCTGGCTCCACCACATGGCGGCCGGGCCGTCGAGCCAGTTGTCCTCGGTGCCGGTCCACGCGTTGCTGCCGACGGTGGTCAGCAGCCAGCCGCCGGGCCGGAGCCAGGTCGCGATTCGCGCGATGAGCTGCGGCTGGTCGGCTAGGGGAAGGTGGATCAGGGCATAGAGGCACACCACCGCGTCGAACGAGGCGGGCGGCAGGTCGAGTTGGGTGGCGTCGGCACGTCGGAAGGTGCCGGTGGGAACCAGGCGCCGGGCCCGCTCGATCTGTACCTCGCTGATGTCGACGCCTGTGACGTGGTGCCCGGCGTCGGCGAGGCTGCGGGCGACAGGCACGCCACAGCCGCAGCCGAGGTCCAGGACCGTCGCGGTCGCAGGTAGGCGTCCCTTCAGGTCGTCGAGCCAGGGACCGTACTGGCCGTCCTCGGCATCGTCCGCCCGGTAGTAGTAGGAGAGTTCGTCGTACCCGCGTCGGACCACGTCTCGCTCGTCGTCGCCATCCACTTCCAGGAGACTAGGGGCACTGCTCCCGCCTGCCGACCCGTTATTCCGCGCGGAGATTCCGCCGGTCGCGGGCGATTCCCCGGTACGGCGACGGCGGCAATTCGTCGACGGCGATGTGTTGGGCAGCCTGGTCGCCCTGTTCTCCTCCAGCCGTGCTACCTGCGGCGCAGCCCTCGCGCATAGCAGATCAACCGTCCCGACGGACGTTGTCCACAGGGCGTCACGTTGTCCACAGGTGAGGCGGTCGGGGGCGCCGACCAGGGCAGTTGGCGAGCAGGGTCGGCGGCACAGAGTCCTGACCGCTGGAGGCCGCGATGGCACCCCGTACCTCCGTTCCGCCGATCCGCCGGCTTCCGCTGGTCATCACGGGGGACGACGACCTGCTCGACGACCTGCTCCGGCTCGCCGCCGCCGGTGGGACGGAGGTGGAGCTCGCCGAAGATCCGGCTGCGGCCCGTACCCGTTGGCTACCCGCACCGCTGGTGTTGCTCGGTGCTGACCAGGCGCAGCCGTGCCTGCGGGCCCGACTACCGAAGCGGCCCCGCCTGGTGTTGGTGGGTCGGTCCGGCCAGCTCGATCCCGGTTGGCAGATCGCCGAGCTGATCGGCGCAGAACACGTCGCCGTCCTGCCGGCCGCCGAGCCTTGGCTGCTCGACCGGTTCGTCGAGCAGAGCCCCGACCGTCCGGAGGGATCCGGCGCCCGGGTCGTCGCGTTGCTCGGCGGGCGGGGCGGTGCCGGGGCGAGCGTCCTCGCCGGCGGGCTCGCCGTGACCGCCGCGCGGGCGCGACTGCGCACGCTGCTTGTCGACGCCGACCCGCTCGGCGGCGGCCTCGACCTCGTGCTCGGCTGGGAGCAGTTGGAAGGGCTGCGCTGGCCGTCGCTCACCGGTGCGGACGGGCGGGTGGACGCGCCCGCGCTGGTCCAGGCCCTACCCAGCCGAGGTGACCTCGTGGTGCTCTCCTGGGATCGCGGCGAGATGCTGTCCCTGCCCACCGCCGCGATGGCGGCGACAGTCGACGCCGCGCAGCGCGGCCGGGACTTCGTCGTGATCGACCTGCCCCGCCAACTTGACGACGCCGCCGTGATCGCACTGCAGGCGGCCGACCACGCGTTCGTCGTCGTCCCGGCGGAGCTACGGGCCACCGCGGCCGCCGCCCGGGTGGTGGCCGCCGCCGCCCCACACTGCGCCGCGCTGTCGGTGGTGGTGCGCGGGCCCGCCCCGGGTCGGTTGCGCGCCACCGAGGTGGCACGTGCGCTCGGGCTTCCCCTCGCCGGCACGCTACGCCCCGAGCCCGGGCTCTGCCGTGGCCTCGAACGAGGCGAGGCGCCTGCGGCTGCCGGCAAGGGTCCGCTGGCCGCGCTCTGCCAGCGGATCGTCGCGGACCTCACAGGCGTGCCCGTGCCAGGTGCGGCATGACAGGCCGCCCGGAGGACCACGGCCTCGCCGCCCGGGTGCGGCAGCGGATCGCCGCCGGCACCACCCCGGTCACCCCCGCGGCGATCGTTTCCGCGGTACGCGCCGAGCCCGCCGCCGTGGTGTTGGGCGACACCGCAGTGCTACGGATCGCCGACCGGGTGCACGACGACCTCGTCGGTGCCGGGCCGCTGGCCCCGCTGCTGGCCGACCCGGATGTCACCGACGTTCTGGTAAACGGCGTGCGCGTCTGGGTCGACAGGGGATCGGGGTTACACCAGGTCGCGATCCCGATGGGCTCGGTGGAGGACGTCCGCAGGCTCGCGCAGCGGCTGGTCGCCAGTGCCGGGCGGCGGCTCGACGACGGCTCCCCGTACGCGGACGCCCGGCTGCCCGACGGCACCCGGTTGCACGCTGTACTGCCGCCGGTGGCCACCGACGGCCCCTACCTGTCCCTGCGGACGTTCCGGCACCGGCCGTTCACCCTCGACGAACTGGTACGCCAGGGAACGGTGCCGCGACCGGTGGCACCACTGCTCGCCGCCGTCGTCACGGCCCGGCTGGCCTACCTGGTCACCGGGGGTACGGGGTCAGGCAAGACGACACTGCTCAACACGCTGCTCGGGTTGGTGCCGGCCACCGAGCGGATCGTCCTGGTGGAGGACGCCGCCGAGCTGCAACCGGGACACCCGCACGTGGTGGGCCTCCAGGCCCGTACGGCAAATGTGGAGGGAACGGGCGTGGTCAGCCTCGCCGACCTGGTTCGGCAGGCGCTGCGGATGCGCCCCGATCGGCTGGTGGTCGGGGAGTGCCGGGGCGGCGAGGTGGTCGATCTACTGGCCGCTCTGAACACCGGCCACGACGGCGGTGCCGGGACGCTGCACGCCAACGCCCCGTCCGACGTACCGGCGCGGTTGGAGGCGCTCGGCATGCTGGGCGGGCTGCCGCGCGCCGCGCTGCACGCCCAGGTCGTCGCGGCCCTTCAGGTGCTGTTCCAGGTACGCCGTGGCGACCGGGGACGGGTCCTGGAATCGATCTGCCTGTTGCTCCCGGAAGGGCCGGAACGGTTGGTCACCGTGGTGCCCGCCTGGGTACGCGGTCGGGGTCGGGGGATGGCCGCCCGTGCGCTCGGCGCCCTGCTGCAGGACCGCGGCGTATTGGTACCGCCGATCCTCTGCGAGCCGTGGCCCGGATCGGCGGGGCCGGCATGAGCGGGGCGACGATTGTGGTGGCCCTGCTGCTATTGGCTGCCGCGGTTCTGGTGGCCTGGCCCGTACGGAGCATCCGTGCCCGCCGCCGTCGGATTCTGGCGTCCAGCCGTGGCAGCACTGGTGGCGATCCGGATGACGCCCTGGTGGAGTGGATCAGGAGCCTCGGTCGCGTACTCGAAGGCTCCGGAGACGGGTCCGGCTTGGCTCACCCGGCCACCGTCCCGTACCCCCGTGCCGCGCAGGAGCCGAGTGGCGGGCGGACGGCGGTCGACTGGTCCACTCGGGACCGCGACGACGGCGCGAGCCGGCCGAGGGCGACAGGCTGGCCGGCGGGGCCGACCCGCCCGACGGGCCCTGGACGTCCGCCGACGCGACGGGATCCCCGACGCCCGGCCGCCGCACTCCGCCCCGAGGGCGAAGCCCTCGACGTTGTACGGCGTGCCGGCCAGGCCGTGGCCGTCCCGACGCTCGACGGCGCGGACCTGGACGCCTGCCGGTCCGGCGATAGTTGCGACGCTCTGCCGGCCGCCGACGAGCGGCACGGTGGTCCGGACGTTCGCACTGATCGTGCGGATGCGACGGAGGGCAGGCCCAAGGCTGGGCTCGCGAATCGCGTCGAACGGTCGCCAACGCGTCTGCTACTGCTGGTTGCCCTGGTGGGTGCCGGTGGCGGTGCCGTGCTCGCCGGGCCGGTGGCCGCGGTAGCGGTGGCCAGCTACGGCACGCTGGCCGTACGCGCCCTGCTGCGGTGGCGGGCCAACCGGCTCGCCGAGCGGGCCCGACGGCGCGGGTTGGACCTGCTCTGCGGTCTGGCGGCGGACCTTCGGGCCGGCCTGCCCGTCCCGCCGGCACTCGCCACAGTCAGCGGGCCCGGCGGATCCGACAGGCTTCGCCAACTGACCTCGGCAGCGGTGCGGCTGGCCGACCGGACGGGCGCGCCACTGGCGGAACTGGTCGAACGGATCGAGGCTGACGCTCGGGCGACCGACCGAGGGTTGGCCTCGGCGGCGGCGCAGGCGGCGGGAGCCCGCGCCACGGCCCTGCTTCTGGCAGCCCTGCCGGTGGGCGGGATCGGGCTCGGCTACGGCATCGGGGTGGATCCCCTGGCGGTCCTCCTGCACAGCACTGTCGGTGGGGTCTGCGCGGTCCTCGCGGTCGCACTCCAGGCCATCGGCCTGTTCTGGGCCGAGCGGTTGGGCACGACGCCAGGGCGGGCGGCCTGATGTCCCGGACGGCTCTCGTGGCCGCCGCTCTGGTGGTGGCGGCGCTGCTCGTCACGCCGTTACGGCCGCGCCGTCCCGCCCGCCGAGCCGATCCGCCGACGTCCGGCGAACCCGGGCGGCCAGCAGGCCTCGGGGGATCGGCCCGCCCAGGGGGACCAGTCGACCCCGGCGGACCAGCCGAACCCGCCGGTCGGCGGCGGCGACCCGACCTGATCCGGATCGCCGCCGCGATGGCCGGGCTCGCCGTGGCCGTGGTCGTCGGAGGCTGGCTCGGGCTGCTCGGCGCTGTCCCGACCGCAGTTCTCTCCGACGTGCTACTGCGACGGATCGAATCCCCGGCGGCACGAACCCGGAGGCTCCGCGAGGCTGTCGACCTGCCGCTCGCCGCCGATTTGCTGGCGGCGGCGATGCGGGCGGGCGCTCCGGTCGACCGCTCGGTGCTCGCCGTGGCCGAGGCGTTGGACGGCCCGCTAGCCGACCGACTGGCCCGGGTCGGCCGCACCCTTCTGCTCGGCGGAGGTCCGGCGGAGGCGTGGTCAGCCCTGGACGGGGTGCCCGGCGCGGAGCGGATGGCCGCGGCGGCGTTCCGGTCGGCCAACAGCGGCGCAGCCCTGGCCGGCGCGCTGACGCGGCTCGCCGACGACCTACGTGCCGACCGGGCAACCGCCGCCGAGGCGTCCGCCCGCCGAGCGGGCGTGCTCATCGTGCTGCCGCTGGGGCTCTGCTTCCTGCCGGCGTTCATTCTCGCCGGCCTGGTGCCGGTGATCGTCGCCGTCCTCGGCGACGTGCTCTGACCCATCGAGAAGGGAACACACAATGCGTAAGCTCATCGCCCGCCTGCGCGGCGACGCGGGTATGAACACCGCCGAGTACGCCGTCGGCACGCTCGCCGCAGTCGCCTTCGCCGGCATCCTGCTGAAGGTGCTCACTTCCGGCAACGTGCAGTCGGCGTTGACCGCCGTCATCGACCGGGCACTCAAGTGACGGGGCGCCGGCAGGCCGGCCGCGATCGGAGGGCCTGCACCCCGGGTCGGGCGGCTGGTGGCGGCCGACGAGTCCGCGCTGTCGTACGGGCTGCCGGTGGAGACCGTGGATCCTTCACCGCCGAACTGGCGGCTGGCCTGCCGGCGCTGCTCCTGCTCCTGCTCGCCGGGCTGACGGCAGTCAACGCCGTCAGCACCAGGGCCAGTTGCCTGCACGCCGCTCGGGAGGCGGCGCTGGCCGCCTCCCGAGGTGAGGCTGACATGCCCGGAGCGCCGCCGGGCGCGGAGGTGTCGGTGTCGATCGATGAGGGCCGGGCGCAGGCGACGGTCCGGGCACCTGTGCGCGCGCTGGGCGGTCGGCTGCCGCGCGTCACCGTGGTCGCCACCGCCGTCGCGGCACTCGAACCCGGGGCCGGAGAGGGAGACCGGTGAACCAGCCCGTGGGTGGGCGGCCCGCCCTGGCGTGGCCGGACCCTGGGCGCACTCTCGGTGAGTGGCCGGTCGGTGGTCAGTCTGGCCTCGGTCGATCTGGCCTCGGTCGATCTGGCCTCGGTCGATCTGGCCTCGGTCGGTCTGGCCTCGGACGGTCTGGCCTCGGTCGGTCTGGTCTCCGACGTTCTGGTGGCGGGCCGTTCGGCGGTGTGCCGCCGGACAGTGAGCGTGGCGGGGCGACAGTCCTGTTGCTGGCAGTGGGGCTGGTATTTGTGCTGGTCGGGCTGTTCGGCGCTGCCGTCGCCGGGGCCGGAATGGCGGCTCAACGGGCGGCGGTGGCGGCCGACCTCGGTGCGCTCGCCGGAGCCGCCAAGGCGCTCGACGGCGACGCGGTGGCCTGTGCGGCGGCCCGAGACATCGCAGGCCGCAACGGTGGTCACCTGGTCGGCTGTCGGCTTGAGGGATTGGACGTGCTGGTGACGGTCGAGGTGGTGTTCACGCCAACTCCCGGCCTGACGCGGGCTGCCGCGTCTACCGCGCGCGCTGGCCCGGTCCGTGGCTGACCGAGGCCGCGCCGGCCCGCCGGCCAGGAGCGGGCGCGAGGCCCTGGCCCGGCCGGCGGGCTGGCGGGTGATCAAGCGGCCGTCGAGTGGTTGAGCGATCGACGGGGTCGAGCGGCCGTCGTGTGGTTGACCTGTCGACGGGTCGGGCGTCGTCAAGTGGTGCGCACGCCCAGCACCGCCACCCCGAGCAGCGTGTCGACGGTTGTTGAGAGGCCGCGGGATGGGTAGCGCGGCCGGCAGGTGGCGGGGACCACCGCTGCCGGCCGGCGGTTGAGGCGGCTTGGAGCGGCCGGTAGGGAAGCTGAGCGGAGGCCGGCTAGGTCAGCGGGACTGGAGGGCGTCGAGGGCGACGGCCATCGCGATGACGAGGCGGCGGTCGATCTGCGGGTGCTGCACCTCGACGACGTACTTGTCGCGCAGGCCCCACTTCTTGATCACCGAGAAGACCGGCTGGCCGCCAGCGGTGAAGTCGAAGTGGTACGGCAGCCAGGACAGCGAGTCGACGAACCGGCGGAGCAGAGCCACCGGCATGCTGCGCTCCTGCCCCGTCACCTGCGGCAGGCCGGCCTGCTCGACGTGCCAGGTGGAACGGAGCAGCGACTGGGCGAAGTCCTTGCGGAACAGGCCGATCGGGTTGCCGGCCGCGTCCGTGACGTCGTACGTGGCGCCGAGGTCGAGGCGCTGGCGGGCCTTGAAGCCCAGCAGGGGCTGCTGCTTGGAGTCATCGGTGTAGATCGTCACCTGCTCCTTGAAGGCGAGCCGCTTCTGCTGCGCGAAGGCCAGCATCTCGCCCTCGGTGCCGTCCGGCTTGACCGCCCGGACCTCGTACTGGTTGACCATCATCCGCAGCCGCTGGCGGATGTGGAACTGATTCAGGGTCTGCAAGTTGTCGAGCTGCATCTGTTCTCCTCAGAGGGGCTGGTGCGCCGGAGTCTCGCACAGGCAGGCAACAGCCACAGGCCCGCGCCCGTCCAGCGCCGCCGCTGCGCACTGCAGTCCGGCGCTGCCGCCCGGCCATGTCCGGTCAGGCTGCCTGCCTCGCGCGGCCTCACCGCCCGGCCATGTCCGGTCAGGCGGCCTGCCCCGCCCGGCCTGCCCTGCCCGGCCTGCCCTGCCCGGCCTGCCCTGCCCGGCCTGCCCTGCCCGGCCTGCCCTGCCCGGCCTGCCCCGCCCGGCCTGCCCCGCCCGGCCTGCCCCGCCCGGCCTCACCGCCCGGCCTGCCACAATCTCTCAGGCTGTTTGCCACGTGCGGCCCGACCGCCCCGTTCGGTCGGACCGTCGCTTGGAGGTCAGCGGCCGTCGACGGTGACGCGCAGCGCCCAGGTGTTGAGGACCTGGTGGATGCCGCGCAGCCGTTCGTTGATCTGCTCCAGTCGTTCCGCCTGGGCCAGGGCGGCCAGCGCGGACCCGAGCGCGATCTGCTGGTCGAGGGTGAGTTGTTCCTGGTCGATGGTGTAGAGCAGGTCGACGGTCTCGGCGATGGTGTCGGCCACAACTCCTCCTCAGGCATGGGGCGACAACGAAACAGACATCGATGGAAGCGCTCCCAAGCTATTGTGCCCAGCGGCCGGTGGGTTCATGCAAGACTGCGGCGCAGACCGGCCCGTTCAGGGCGATGATCGACTCGACATCATTGATACCGGGGTGTCCACGGCACAGGGATACCCCGGAATCAATGAACTCGAGTCGATCATGGACGGGTCGTCCGGCTGAGCAGGCACTCAGGCGGGCAGGTTCGCCAGCACCACGTCGAGCACCCGGATCGCGTCCGGCTTGGAGAGCGGGTTGTTGCCGTTGCCGCACTTCGGCGACTGCACGCAGGACGGGCATCCGGTCTCGCAGCCGCACTCCGCGATGGCGTCCCGGGTGGCCCGCAGCCACGCCGAGGCCGTCCCGTACGCCCGCTCGGCGAAGCCCGCCCCGCCGGGGTGCCCGTCGTAGACGAAGACGGTTGGCGCCTCGGTGTCCGGGTGCAGCGCTGTGGAGAGCCCACCGATGTCCCACCTGTCGCAGGTGGCCATCAGGGGAAGGAGACCGATCGCGGCGTGTTCGGCGGCGTGCAGCGCACCTGGCACGTCGGGGGTCTGTACCCCGGCGGAGGTCAGCGACTGCGGGGAGAGCGTGAACCAGACCGCCACGGTACGCAGCTCCCGGGTGGGCAGGTCCAGGGGTCGGGTGTCGATCACCTCGCCGGTGGCGATCCGGCGTCGTTGGTAGGACACCACCTGGCTGGTCACGTCCACCTCGCCGAGGAACATCCCGACCGGTCCTGCGTCCACGTAGGAGCGCACGGACACCACTGACAGGTCGGTGACGTCACGGGCGTGGGTCGACCAGTCCGGCTCCTCGGCGTGCACGAGCGCGCAACCGTCGACCAGGTCGAGTTCGTCGACGACGTACGAGATGCCCTGGTGCAGGTAGACGGCGCCGGGGTGGAGCAGGAAGTGTGCGGAGCCGCCGTCGACAGTGCCGAGCAGCCGGCCGGTGGTCGACTCCACCACGCAGACCGGGGCGCCGCCCTGACCGCGCAGGTCCACCTCGGGGCGTTCGCGGTGCCGCCAGTACCAGCCGGTCGGTCGTTGCCGCAGCGCCCCGGCCGCCACCAGCTCGTCGACCGCCTCCTTCGCGCCGTCGCCGAAGAGCGCCAGGTCGGCCGGGGTGAGCGGCGCCTCGACCGCGGCGCAGGCCAACTGCGGGGCCAGCACGTACGGGTTGGCCGGGTCGAGCACCGTGGCCTCCACGGGCGCCCCGAAGATCGCCTCCGGGTGGTGCACGAGGTAGGTGTCCAGCGGGTCGTCCCGGGCCACCAGCACGGCGAGGGCCTCCTCCCCGGAGCGCCCGGCGCGGCCCGCCTGCTGCCACAGTGAGGCCCGCGTGCCCGGGTAGCCGCAGATCAGCACGGCGTCCAGGCCGACAAGGTCCACGCCCAGTTCCAGGGCGTTTGTGGAGGCGAGGCCCAGCAGGTCACCGTGCAGCAGCGCCCGCTCCAACTCGCGTCGTTCCTCGCGCAGGTAGCCGCCCCGGTAGGCGGCCACCCGGTCGCCGAGCCCGGGTACCGCGTCGTCCAACGCCCGACGCGCGTTCGCCGCCACCACCTCCGCGCCCTTGCGGGACCGGACGAAGGCGAGCGTGCGTACCCCCTCGGAGACCGTGTCGGCGAGCAGGTCCGCGGTCTCGCGCAGCGCCGACCGGCGGACCTGGTGGAGGTCGTCGTGGTCGCCCGTCGCCTGCGGGGGCACCGGGGTGGAGGAGCCCGACTCGGGTGGGAGCAGCGGCGGTTCCCAGAGGGCGAAGGTCATCCCGCCGCGCGGTGACGCGTCCTCGGTGACCGCCGTCACCGGTAGGCCGGTAAGTCGCCCGGCGGCGGTCGCCGGGTCACCTGAGGTCGCCGAGGCGAGGACGAACACCGGTGTCGCCCCGAAACGCGCGCACTGCCTGCGCAACCTCCGCAGCACGTGCGCCACGTGCGAGCCGAACACCCCTCGGTAGGTGTGGCACTCGTCGATCACCACGTACGCCAGGCGGCGCAGGAAGCCGGACCACTGGGCGTGCCCGGGCAGGATGCCGTGGTGCAGCATGTCGGGGTTGGTCAGCACGAAACGGGAGTGCCTGCGGATCCACTCCCGCTCGGCGCGCGGAGTGTCCCCGTCGTAGCAGGCGGGGCGTACCCCCTCCAGTTCCAACTCGGCGACGGCCCGCAACTGGTCGGCGGCCAGGGCCTTGGTCGGCGCCAGGTAGAGCACCGTGGCCCGGGGGTCGGTGAGCAGTGCGGCAAGCGCCGGGAGCTGGTACGCAAGCGACTTGCCGGACGCGGTGCCGGTGGCGACGACCACATGCCCGCCCTCGTACGCCAGGGTGGCCGCCTCGGCCTGGTGCTGCCACGGCGCGACCACGCCCCGGCGGGCGAACGCCGCGCATAGTTCCGTCGGTGCCCACGGCGGCCACGGTGCGGGCACCCCGGCGCGGGCCGGCACCCGCTCGACGTGGGTGACCGGATCGCCGGCACCCCGGGAGCGCAGCCGACGCAGGAGGTCGACGGGCGACGGCTTCAGGTCGTCGCGCGGCGACAGGCGCGCGGAGCCGAAGTCGTCGGAAGTCACGTCCTGCACTCTCGCACTGGTGTTCGGAGATGAAAAGTCGAGCCCGGGGGTAAGGGAAAGCCTCCGCCGGTGGCCGCAAGGATGCCCCGGCGGTAGTGGTTAGATGCCCAGGAGAGTTTACGGCTCTGGCGAGGAGGACCGATGGAGCTGTCGTTGGCGACGCGCACCGTGGGCGAGCACACGGTGCTTGAGGTCGGCGGTGAGGTCGACGTCTACACCGCGCCCCGGCTCCGTGAGCGGCTCCTCGAACTGATCGACGGCGGCGCCCGGCACGTGGTGGTGGACCTCGGTCGGGTGGACTTCCTCGACTCCACCGGGCTGGGCGTGCTGGTGGGCGCGCACAAGCGGCTGCGTACGGCCGGTGGCTCGTTCGCACTGGTCTGCGACAAGGAGCCGCTGCTCAAGATCTTCCGGATCACGGCACTGGACCAGGTGTTCCCGCTGCACCCCACTGTCGAGGCGGCGGTCGACGCGGGTCCGACCGGCATCAACGCGTGATGGCGACGGTCCGGCTCTCCTTCTCTCCGGCACCGGTGCACGTGCGTACCGCCCGACTGGTCGGCGTCGCCGTCGCCCGGCGCGCGGGCGTCCGTGAGGACCTGCTGGACGAGGTGCGCCTGGCCATCGGCGAGGCGTGTACGCGGGCGGTGGCCCTGCACCGGCAGTACGGCCTCGCCGACCCGGTGCTTGTGGAGATGTCCGACGGCGGCACGTACGCGGTGCGCGTCGTGGACCGGGCGCCCATCGAGGCAGGCATCGGGTTGGCGGCTCTTCCTCCGGACGAGCTTGCCAACGAGTCGCTTACCGATGAGGCGTTGACCACTGGCGTCGGCTTCGCGCTGCTCGCCGGCTTCGTCGAGGACCTCCAGGTGCGCCCTGTCGACGAGGGCATCGGCACCGAGGTCCGGATGGTGTGGCCGGTCAACCGCTGACACAAGCCGATCCGAAGGCCGCATCCCCTGGTGGGATGCGGCCTTCTGGCATGGAACATGCCCTATATCAGATTTCGTTTCATAACACAGCGACGAAGATCATCGAGACACGGTGGCACCTGCGTGTGACCTCCAACACTGCGGAGGGCTACAGTACCCGGGTTGTCAGCAAGTGACCCGTCCCGCACCCAGCGGTTATGGGTGGTCATCGCTGGTCCGCTGGGGTGGGTTGGCGCGCTTGCAAGTCCGCATTCAGGCGCCGGTCGGTGCGTCTCCACCCACCGGCGCGAGTGTTCGGTAACAGGAGGACACAGATGTCCGAGACCTTGGCCGCCGAGGGCGGCGGGCTTTCCCTTACCGGAAGCAATGTCACATACGTCGTCATCGCCGCGGTCATTGCGCTTGTAGCGCTCGCCTTCGCCGCCGCCCTGACGAAGGCGGTGCTGGCAGCCGGCAAGGGCACCACCAACATGCAGGAGATCTCGGAGGCGGTCCAGGAGGGCGCCTCGGCCTACCTGCTCCGTCAGTTCCGCACCCTGGCGATCTTCGTCGTCATCGCCGTGGTGCTCCTCTTCCTGCTGCCGGTGCACGACACCGACGGCAGCGAGACGGCCGTGAAGATCGGCCGCTCGCTCTTCTTCGTGGTGGGCGCCCTGTTCAGCGCATCCATCGGCGGCGCAGGCATGTGGCTTGCCACCCGCGCGAACCTCCGCGTGGCCGCCGCCGCCCGGGAGCGCGAAGGTGGCCGCGAGGCCGCCATGAAGATCGCCTTCCGGACCGGCGGCGTGGTCGGCTTCCTCACCGTCGGCCTGGGCCTCTTCGGTGCCGCGCTCGTCGTCCTGGTCTACCGCGGCGACGCGCCCACCGTTCTGGAGGGCTTCGGCTTCGGCGCCGCACTGCTTGCCATGTTCATGCGGGTCGGCGGCGGCATCTTCACAAAGGCCGCCGACGTCGGCGCCGACCTCGTCGGCAAGGTCGAGCAGGGCATCCCCGAGGACGACCCCCGCAACGCCGCCACCATCGCCGACAACGTGGGCGACAACGTCGGCGACTGCGCCGGCATGGCCGCCGACCTCTTCGAGTCGTACGCCGTGACGCTCGTCGCCGCGCTGATCCTCGGTCGTGCCGCGTTCGGCGAGGAGGGCCTGGTCTTCCCGCTGATCATCTCCACAATCGGTGTGCTGGTCGCGATCTTCGGGGTCTTCATCACCCGGCTGCGCGCGTCCGACCGCAACGCCCTGACGGCGATCAACCGGGCCTTCTACATCTCCGCAGTGCTCTCCGCCGTACTCGTGGCGATCGCCGCCTACGCGTACCTGCCGGCGACCTTCGGCGAGTTCAGCAGCGGGCTTACCGACGCGACGGGCAACCCGCGGCTCGTGGCCATCGGCGCGGTCGTGATCGGCATCGTGCTGGCCGGCGCGATCCAGGCGCTGACCGGCTACTTCACCGAGACCAACCGCCGTCCGGTGCAGGACATCGGCAAGAGCTCGCAGACCGGCGCGGCCACCGTCATCCTGGCAGGCATCAGCATCGGCCTGGAGTCGGCGGTCTACTCGGCGCTGCTCATCGGCGCCGGTGTCTTCGGCGCGTTCCTGCTCGGCGGCAGCTCCATCACGCTGTCGCTGTTCGCTGTCGCGCTGGCCGGCACCGGCCTGCTCACCACCGTCGGCGTGATCGTGGCGATGGACACCTTCGGGCCGATCTCCGACAACGCCCAGGGCATCGCCGAGATGTCCGGTGACATCGACGAGCACGGCGCACGGACGCTCACCGAGCTGGACGCGGTCGGCAACACCACCAAGGCGATCACCAAGGGCATCGCGATCGCAACAGCGGTGCTCGCGGCGACCGCGCTGTTCGGCTCGTACACCGACTCGCTGCGCACCGCGTACGCGGACGCCGGCGTTGGCGACGTCGGCGGCGAGATCCTCAACTCGCTGAACGTGGCGAACCCGCGCAACCTGGTCGGCCTGATCATCGGTGCGGCTGTCGTGTTCCTCTTCTCCGGCCTGGCCATCAACGCGGTGTCCCGCTCGGCCGGCGCCGTGGTGATGGAGGTCCGCCGGCAGTTCCGTGAGCTGCCCGGCATCATGGACCGCACCCAGCGCCCGGAGTACGGCAAGGTCGTCGACATCTGCACCCGGGACGCGCAGCGCGAGCTGGTGACCCCCGGCCTGCTCGCCATCCTGGCGCCGATCGCTGTCGGTTTCGGTCTCGGGCCCGGCGCGCTCGCCGCGTACCTGGCCGGGGCGATCGGCGCCGGCACCCTGATGGCTGTCTTCCTTGCCAACTCCGGTGGCGCCTGGGACAACGCAAAGAAGCTGGTCGAGGACGGCGCGTACGGCGGCAAGGGCTCCGAGTCGCACGAGGCGACGGTCATCGGTGACACCGTCGGTGACCCGTTCAAGGACACCGCCGGCCCGGCGATCAACCCGCTGATCAAGGTGATGAACCTGGTCTCGCTGCTGATCGCACCCGCCGTGGTGGCCTGGAGCGTCGGCGACGACCGCAACGTCGGCCTTCGGGTGACCATCGCGCTGGTCGCGACGGCGATCATCGTGGCGTCCGTGGTGTTCAGCAAGCGCAAGGGCATCGCGATGGACGAGTCCGGCGACGGTGGCAACACCGGTGCGGGCAGCACCGACCACCGGCCGGAGACGGTGAACGCCTGACCGAAAAGCGGTACCCGGTCCCCGGTCGGCACACCAGCCGACCGGGGACCGCTGCCGTCGGCGTCCGAACCATCCGACCGGTGCCACACCTGGCCAAAGGCCGTACGCTGCAACGCATGCGTACGTGCCGGACGTCCACCGCGGGAAAGCTCACGGTGGTCCTGGCCACGCTCGCCGTCCTGGCCGGCTGCGGCGGCGGCCCCAGCCCTCGGGCGTGGGCGGCTTCGGTCTGCGGCGCGCTCACCCCGTGGCGCTCCGAGATCAGCAAGCTGACGAGCAGCACCGACGAGCAGATGACCGCGCAGACCACCCCCGCGCAGGCCAAGGAGAACCTGGTGCGGCTCTTCGGCGGCGCGGAGCAGGCAAGCGAGACCGCGCGACGCAAGGTGGAGCAGGCCGGGGTGCCCGAGACGGAGAACGGCGAGGCCATCGCCGCCGGTTTCCGCGACTCTCTGGGCAAGATGCGCGACGCCTACGGTCGCGCGCGGGACACCATCGACGGCCTGGGCACCGGCGAGCCCACTGTCTTCTACGGCGGTGTCCGGGCCGCGGTGGAGACGCTCAACAAGGAGTACGACGCCAGCGCGCTGGACACCAGCCAGCTCAACTCCGAGGAGCTGAAAACAGCCTTCGACGAGGTGCCGGAGTGTCGCTGAGCGGGCTCGGCGACACCGGGGCGGCGCAGCCGCCGCTCCCGGCCCTGTTCCCCGCACCCGACCCGCCAGCACCTGCTCCGGCGGAGTCCAGCACCGCCGAGATCGGCGCTGTCGCTCCCGACGCCCTCGTGTCCGCCGTCGGCGCGGCCGGCAGGGGTCGGCGGCGCAGCGGGTCGGCCCGTCCCGGGTCGGCCCACTCCGGCGCTTCCGATGGCGAGGACGCCGGGCGGCAACTCGTCTTCTTCGGCGCGGAGGCAGCCGAACCGACTGTCGCCGACCTGGCCGGGCTGCTCGCCGGGCCGGGCGAGGTCGTCCGGATGGGCGGCACCGCGCGCCTCTCGGTGCGTGTGGACGCCGCCTGGCGGGTGCACGTACTCGTCGCCGAACTGGCGCTGCGGGGTCTCGCCGCGAGCTGGGAGCCGACCGAGGACGACAAACACACAGTCCGTACGTCGTACACCCGGGTGTTGAAGCCGCTCGCGGCCGCCTGGCTGCACGGTGCGGTCAAGCGCCCACCGGCGGTCCTGCACCTCACCGGCCGGCGGTTGCGGCTCTGGGTCGCCGCCGCCGGTACGCCGGAGCCGCCCGGCAGCTTCCTGCTCCAGCTCGGCGAGGGCGACCCGGATTCCTGGGACAGGCTCGGCGCGGCGCTCGCAGCCGCCGGCCTGTCCGGCACGTTGCTCGCCCCCGCCGAAGGCGGCCCGGCCTACCGGATAACCGGCCGCCGCCGCCTGACCCGGCTAGCCGAACTGGTAGGCGACCCCCCAACCTCAGCACCCCCCACAACCTGGCCAACCCGCCCCTAACCCCCGCCCGCCCCCGCCGCGCCCCGCTCCCCCCTCGCCCCGCTCCCCCCTCGCCCCGCTCCCCCCTCGCCCCGGTCGATCATGGAGTTGTGGTGGTGGACGTACTTCCCTTCCGGGGTGAAAACGCCCACCACAAGTCCATGATCGACGGGGTTGGGGCGTGGATTCGCGTCTGTCTGGTGTTGGACAGCGGGGGGTTGGATTCGAGCGAGGGCGGGTTGTTGAGGGCCCGCCATCGTCACAGTGACCCGCTTCGAGCCCTACTCACGGTGTACGGTGGCGCCGTCCGGCAGTGCTGAGCGCGGTGGGGCGGGACTTCACCGCCGCGCCCGAGCGGTTTGCCGCCCGCGAAACCTGAAACGTGGGCGGCGCGTTACGTTGGACATCCGGACCGCCGGTGCCGCGGCGGGGTCGAGAACGGTCGCTTCTCGGGCACCGGCAGGCCACGAGCAGGAGTGAGGTCGACAGAGACGTGCCGAGCAACGCTGGAACCACCCGTCTGGTCATCGTCGAGTCACCGGCGAAGGCCAAGACGATCTCGGGCTACCTCGGCCCGGGGTACGTCGTGGAGGCCAGCTTCGGTCACGTCCGCGACCTGCCGCGCAACGCCGCCGACGTGCCGGCCAAGTACAAGGGTGAGCCGTGGGCCCGCCTCGGTGTGGACGTCGACAACGGCTTCCACGCCCTCTACGTCGTCTCCGCCGACCGCAAGCAGCAGATCAGCAAGCTGGTGAAGCTGGCCAAGGAGGTCGACGAGATCCTCCTTGCCACGGATGAGGACCGCGAGGGCGAGGCAATCGCCTGGCACCTTGTCGAGACGCTCAAGCCCAAGGTGCCGGTCAAGCGGATGGTCTTCCACGAGATCACCAAGCCGGCGATCCAGGCGGCGGTGGCCAACCCGCGGGAGATCGACCGCGATCTGGTCGACGCCCAGGAGGCGCGGCGGATCCTCGACCGGCTCTACGGCTACGAGGTCTCGCCGGTGCTGTGGAAGAAGGTCATGCCGAAGCTCTCGGCGGGCCGCGTGCAGTCCGTGGCGACCCGCATCGTGGTCGAGCGGGAGCGGCAGCGGATGGCGTTCCGCACCGCCGAGTACTGGGACATCCTGGCCACCCTCGCCGTGGCGAACGCCGGTGAGGGTCCGCGCGCGTTCAACGCCACGCTCGTCGCGCTCAACGGCGACCGGATCGCCACCGGTAAGGACTTCGAGCCGACCACCGGCAAGGTGAAGCCCGGTGCCGGCGTCGTGCACCTCGACGAGGGCGGTGCCCGGGGCCTCGCGGCCCGGCTGGAGGGGCGGCCGTTCACCGTCACCCGCGTCGAGGAGAAGCCCTACCGTCGCCGCCCGTACGCGCCGTTCATCACCTCCACGCTTCAGCAGGAGGCGGCCCGCAAGCTGCGCCTGTCCTCGCAGCAGACGATGCGCACCGCGCAGCGGCTCTACGAGAACGGCTACATCACCTATATGCGTACCGACTCGGTGAACCTGTCGGAGACCGCCATCTCGGCGGCCCGCCGGCAGATCGTCGAGCTGTACGGCGAGCGCAGCGTGCCGCCGGAGCCGCGTCGTTACACAGGCAAGGTGAAGAACGCGCAGGAGGCGCACGAGGCGATCCGCCCGGCGGGGGACAACTTCCGCACCCCGGGCGAGGTGGCCAAGGAGCTGTCCGCCGAGGAGTTCAAGCTCTACGAGCTGATCTGGCGGCGGACCATCGCGTCGCAGATGACCGACGCGGTCGGCTCCAGCGTCTCGGTGCGCATCCGCGCGGTCTCCACCTCCCAGGAGGAGGCCGACTTCGGGGCCACCGGCAAGACCATCACCGACCCGGGCTTCCTGCGCGCGTACGTCGAGTCCAGTGACGACGAGAACGCCGAGGCCGAGGACGCCGAGCGCCGGCTGCCGACCCTCGTCAAGAACCAGCCGCTTACCGCCGACGAGCTGGCGGCGCAGGGCCACCACACCCAGCCGCCGTCGCGCTACACCGAAGCGTCGCTGGTCAAGGCCCTGGAAGAGCTGGGCATCGGCCGCCCGTCCACCTACGCGTCGATCATGCAGACGATCCAGGACCGGGGGTACGTCACCAAGCGCGGCCAGGCGATGATCCCCACCTTCCTGGCGTTCGCTGTGATCGGGCTGATGGAGCGGCACTACCCCCGCCTCATCGACTACGACTTCACGGCCACAATGGAGAACGAGCTGGACGAGATCGCCGGCGGCGACCACGCTGCTGTCGACTTCCTCACCGCGTTCTACTTCGGCAGCTCAAACGGTGCCGGCGACCAGGACATCGCCCGTTCCGGTGGGCTCAAGAAGCTTGTCACCGAGAACCTCAGCGAGATCGACGCCCGCAGCGTCAACTCCATCCCGCTCTTCACCGACGATGACGGCCGCGCGGTAGTGGTCCGGGTCGGCCGCTACGGGCCGTACCTCCAGCGGGAGTTGCCCGACGGCGAGCAGCCGGCCCCGGCCGCAACGGGTGACGGCGAGGAGGGCGGCGCACAGGGCGACCGGGCGCCGATCCCCGAGGGCCTGGCCCCCGACGAGCTGACCCCGGAGAAGGTGCACGAGCTGTTCCTCGGCGGCAGCGGCGAGCGCAAGCTCGGCGACGACCCGGCCACCGGCGAGCCGATCGTGCTCAAGTCCGGCCGCTTCGGCCCGTACGTGTCCAGCGGTGAGCGGAAGTCGTCGCTGCTGCGTTCGCAGACCCCGGACTCGCTCACCCTGGAGCAGGCGCTCAAGCTGCTCAGCCTGCCCCGGTTGGTGGGCGTCGCGCCGGACGGCGTCGAGGTGTTCGCCAACAACGGCCGCTACGGTCCGTACGTGAAGCAGGGCGAGGAGTTCCGCTCCCTGGAGTCCGAAGAGCAGATGTTCACGGTCAGCCTGGACGAGGCGCTGGCGTTGTTGGCGGCTCCGAAGACCCGTGGCCGCCGGGCCGCCGCGCCGCCGCTGCGTGAGATGGGCGTCGACCCGCTTACCGAGAAGCCACTGGTGATCAAGGACGGCCGGTTCGGCCCGTACGTCACCGACGGGGAGTTCAACGCGTCGCTGCGCCGTGGGCAGACCCCGGAGGCGTTGAGCATCGAGGAAGCCTCGGAGATGCTTGCCGAGAAGCGGGCGAAGGGTCCGGCGCCGAAGAAGAAGGCGGCGGCCAAGAAGGCTCCGGCCAAGAAGGCAGCGGCGAAGAAGGCAACGGCCACCAAGAAGACGGCCGCCGCCAGCAAGTCCACGGCCGCGAAGAAGACCACGACAGCCAAGGCGACCACCACCGCGGCGAAGAAGACCCCGGCCAAAAAGGCCGCCCCGCGCAAAGCCACCACAAGCACCGAGTAAGCAGACTCTCCCGGAGATCTTGGAAGGAAAACGCCCCTGGAGGGGCACTTTCCTTCCAAGATCTGTCTGTTGTCCACAGGGGCAGCCGCGAGGGCGGGCTTGTCGGGAGACTGCTCTCGTGAGTCTTCGGAGCGGGTCACCGATGGCGGCGTGGGGTCGTCCCCTGCCGCGCGACGACGCCGACGAGTTGAGATGGCTGCTCTTCCACCAGGAGGAGGTGCTGAGTCTCGACCAGGCGAGGCAGCACCTGACGCCCAAGGCCATCCGGCACCGGGTGGCCAGCGGGAGGTGGAGGCAGGTCCACCGCGCGGTGTTCGTCGCTCACAGTGGCCCGGTCAGCGCCGGTCAACGTCGGTGGGCGGCCGTCCTCGCAGCCGGGCCGGAGGCGGCACTCGCCGGTCTGACCGCCGCGCAGGCCGGAGGTCTCCGCGGCTTCCCGGACCGGCCGATCCATCTTCTGCTTCCCGCCTCCAGTCGACGCGGATCGCTGCCGCCAGGTGTGCGGGTGCACCGGACCGTCACGCTTACCGACCGGGATGTGGTGGCCACCGGGCAACCCCGACGGACCACGCCGGCCCGGTCGATCGTCGACGCCGCGCAGTGGGCGCCCGGTGACGGGGAAGCTCGGGCGATCATCGCCGCCGGGTTCCAGCAACGGGTCGTACGCGCCGACGATCTGCACCAGGTCGTCGACCGTCTGCCCCGGGTCCGTCGTCGGCGACTGATCCTGGCCACAGCCACGGACGCGGCGGGTGGGTCCCATTCCCTTCCCGAGCTGGATTTCCTCGGCCTGGTCCGTCGCGGGCGACTACCCGAACCGGCGCGGCAGAAGGTCCGCACCGACTCGACCGGGCGGCGTCGCTACCTGGATGTCTACTTCGAGAAGTGGAGGGTGCACGTCGAGATCGACGGCGGGCAGCACCTCGACCCGCGCGCCTGGTGGGCGGACATGCGCCGCCAGAACGCGCTCTGGGTCGATGGTGACCGCCTCCTGCGCTTCCCGTCCTGGGTGGTGCGCGCACACCCGGACGAGGTCCTCACCCAACTCCGCGACGCGCTCCGAGCAGCCGGTTGGCGTGGGTAGATCTTGGAAGGAAAACGCCCCTCCAGGGGCCGCTTCCTTCCAAGATCTCGGGCACCCTAGGCGCCGAGGACGTGGGTCAGGTGGGGGTTCGTGAAGACGCGGTGGGGGTCCAGGCGGTTGCGGAGCGCCTGGAAGTCGGTGAAGCGCGGGTACGCGGCGGCCAGCGACTCCGCGTCGCGGTAGTGCAGCTTGCCCCAGTGCGGGCGACCGCCAAGCTCGGCGGCCACCTTCTCGAAGGCCCGGAAGTACGGCTCGTACGGCATGCCGACGTACTGGTGCACGGCGATGTACGCGGAGTCCCGGCCGTACCCGTGCGACAGCCAGATGTCGTCGGCGGCGGTGAACCGCACCTCGACGGGGAAGAGCACCTTGAACGGCAGGCCGTCGATGATGCGCCGGAGCGCGGTCAGCGCCTCGGTAAGCGCCTCGCGGGGCAGGCCGTACTCCATTTCGACGAAGCGGACTCGGCGCGGTGTGCAGAAGACCCGGTCGGAGCGGTCGGTGTAGTGCCGTTCGGTGAGCGCGCGGGCGGAGACGGCGCTGATGCCGGGTGCCAGCGCGGGCACGGCACGGCCGAGGCGGCAGGCACCGGCGAAGACGGTGTTGGACAGGAAGTCGTCGTCCAGCCATCCGCGCCACCGGGGCAGCGGGCGGTCGTTGGCGGGTACCCGGTCGTTGGCTTTGACCTGGACGCGGGTCGTGTAGGGGAACCAGTAGAACTCGACGTGGTCGTGCCTGTCGATGAGAGCCGGTAGTTCGCCGAGCACGTCGGCGAGTTCGGCGGGGCGTTCGTGGGCGTGCAGGACGAAGGCGTCCACGCAGCGCAGCGTCACGTCGATGAGGACGCCGAGCGCGCCGAGGGACACCCGGGCTGCGGCGAAGATGTCGGGGTTTTCGTCGGCGGAGCAGTGCAGCAGTTCGCCGGTGCCGGTGACGAGGGTGAGCGCCTCGACGAACGTGGAGAGGCAGCCGTATGCGGCGCCGGTGCCGTGGGTGCCGGTGGAGATCGCCCCGGCCACCGTCTGCGCGTCGATGTCGCCGAGGTTGGGCAGTGCGAGGCGGTGCCGGGCGAGTAGCCCGTTGAGCGCTTGCAGGGTCGTTCCCGCCGGTACGGTGACCAGTCGCCGCTCGACGTCGACGCTGACTGTGGTCTCCAACTCGGACAGTTCCATCCGCCGGTCGTCGGCCAGGGCGATGGGGGTGAACGAGTGGCCGCTGCCGGCGACGCGGATCCGGCCTCCGGTGGCTGCGGTGGCACGGACGGCTTCGACGACATCGCTCGGCGAGCCGGGGCGCAGGATCGCGGTGGCGGTGCCACGCTGGTTGCCGGCCCAGTTTGACCAACGGGCGGGAGGCGATGCGGTGCCGGCCATGCAGGCTCCTCAATCATGAATATGAACTGACTTCATATCAGGAACGTTGTACCTGGTAAATACCGCAATTGCGGTCCGCTCGTTGTACCGGTAGTCACGGACTCGTGACATGAAGATATGTTCATCCGTCGAAGGGGGGTGGCGCCGAGTGTCCACACCAGCCGCCACGACCGGGCCGCTGCGCCGCGTACCGGTGCAGGGTCGAAGTGTCGCGCGGGTCCAGCGCATGTTGGATGCCTGCGCCGAACTCGTCGACGAGGTGGGGTACGAGGGACTGACCACTACCCTGCTCGCTGAGCGGGCCGAAGTGGCGATCGGTTCGGTCTACCAGTTCTTTCCGGACAAGCGGGCGATCGTGCAGGCGCTGACCCTGCGCACCATGGAGTCGTACCTTCAGCGACTCGACGAGCGCTTCGCCTCCGACGAGATGACCCACTGGTGGGACGGTGTCGACGCGGGGATCGACGAGTACATCACTATGCACCGCACCGTCCCCGGTTTCCGTACTCTGCACTTCGGCGACGTGGTCGACCTGCACCTGCTCGACGAGCAGCGGGACAACAACGGCGTGATCGCCGACCAGTTGGCCCGGGTGCTCACCGAACGTTTCGGGCTCACCGATGTGCCGAAGCTGCGCTTCGTCCTGGAGATCGCGGTAGAGGCGGCCGACGCGCTGATCAAGCTCGCGTTCCGCCGGAAGTCCGACGGCGACGAGCGGGTGCTGCTCGAGGCGAAGGCGCTGATCCGGGAATATCTGCACCGCCAGGTCGACGGCCCGGAGAGCGACCGTCCAGTCGCCGTTCCGGTCGAGGCGGCCCAGCCCGCCTGAGGCGGCCCGGTCCGCAGTGACCGTGACCGTGCGCTGCCCTGGCGCGTCACAGGAAGGCACGGCCTTCGCCCCGGTAGGTGGGAACGGTCGCCACGACCGCATCCCCCTCGACCAGGTGCAGCTCGTTCACCCGTTCGCACAGCTCACCGGCTTTGGCGTGCCGGAACCACACCCGGTCGCCGATGCACAGGGTGCTCGCCGCCGTACCGGACAGCGGGGTCTGCACCTCGCCGGCGCCCTCGGTGCCGACCAGCTTCAGGCCGGCCGGCAACCACGGCCGGGGGAGCCGGCTGTCGGCGGCCGGTCCGGAGGCGATCCACCCGCCGCCGAGCACTGTCGCCAGCTCGGGCGTCGGGCGGCGGACCACAGCGCAGGCGAAGAACGCCGCCGGGATGGGGCGCCAGGCACGGTAGGCGTCGAACAGCGTCGGCCCGTACAGGCCCGATCCCGCGGTGACCTCGGTTACCGCGGGATCGGCGCTTGTCGCCGCCACGCTGCCGGTGCCGCCGCCGTTCACGAACTCCAGGTCGGCGTGTTCGCGTACCGCTGCCACCGCCGCGCCCCGGCGGGCCAGCAACTCGCGGTACGACCCGCGCTGGGCCAGCCTGATCGCGCCGGCCAGCAGCGTCTGCCCCGGCGGCGCGTCGCCCAGGCCGGCGATCTGCGCCTCGTACGACATCAGGCCGACCAGCCGGAAGCCGGCCCGACCGGTGACGGTGGCGGCGAGCGCGCCGGCTGCTCGGGCGCTGTGCACCGGTGAGCGGCGTACGCCGACGTGGACCCGACCCCGCAGTGGTCGCCAGGAGGCGTCCAGGTCCAGGCAGAGCCGCAGTTCGGCGCGCTGCCCGGGGGCACGGACGGCGTCGATGAGGTCGAGCTGCCCGGTGCTGTCGATCATGAGGGTGATCGCGGCGGCGAGGGTCGGGTCGGCGGCCAACTCGGCGAGCGCTGCCCGGTCTGCGCTCGGGTAGGCGAGCAGCACGTCGTCGCTGACTCCGGCGCGTACCAGCCAGATCGCCTCGGGCAGGGTGAACGCCATCACGCCCCGCCAGCCGGGCCGGGCGAGCGCCCTGCTGATCAACTCCCGGCTGCGGACCGACTTGCTCGCCAGCCGGAGCGGTTTGCCTGCGGCGCGGTCGGTCAATGCGACCGTGTTCGCGTCGAAGGCGGTGAGATCCACCACGGCGTACGGCGGGTCGAGGTGGTCGGTCGCCCGGTCCAGGCGCTCGCGGAGTTTGTCGCTCTCGATGGCCACGTGTGCACGCTAACTGTCCGACGGTGAATGCGAAATACCCTCGCGTACGTCCGGGCTGCGGTCGGTACCTTCGGCGGCCTAGGCTCAGCGAGCAGGAGAATGTCGCCGGTGGGGCGGCCCCCCACCGGGTCTAGAGTGTTCCACCGGGGGTGCCCAGCGATGGGCCGGCACGTGGAGGTACGGCCATCGAAAGCCAGAACAGCGGCGAGTCGCCCGGCGTGTCGCGCCCGGGTGACCAGTCGAGCAGCGCCGCCAATCAGACCAGTGCCGCCCAGGGGGATCCGTCCGGCTACGCCGCGATCCGCTCGATCCTGCGGATCCAGCCGTTCCGGCGGCTCTGGATCGTGCTCGGCGCCGCCTCCTTCGGCGACTGGTTCGGCCTGCTGGCCACCTCGGTCTTCGCCGCCTCGCAGGTGCAGGGCAGCACCGCCCAGGGCGCGGCCTTCGGTGGCGTCATCGCCATCCGGCTGCTGCCCGCGCTGGTGCTCGGCCCGGTGGCCGGCGTGCTCGCCGACCGGTTCGACAGGCGCTGGACGATGGTCATCTGCGACGTGCTGCGGTTCGTGCTCTTCGCCTCGATCCCGATGGTCGCGCTTGCCGGCGCGAGCGGCGCGATGGTGGTCCTGTGGGCGACCATCGCCACCTTCCTGATCGAGTCGATCACCCTGATCTGGATCCCGGCCAAGGAGGCCGCGGTCCCCAACCTGATCCCGCGCGCCCGGCTTGAGGCGGCCAACCAGCTCACGCTGATCACCACGTACGGCCTCACCCCGGTGCTCGCCGCGGCCGTCAGCGCCGGCCTGGACCGCAGCGTCCGGGGCATCACCGGAGGCGAGTTCCCGAACTGGGCCGAACCGGCCCAGCTGGCGCTCTGGTTCAACTCCTTCTCCCGACTGGCGACCGCTCTTGTCGTCGCCTTCGGCATCAAGGAGATCAGTCAGGGGCAGACCGCCGAGGGCGACCGCACCGAGCAGAGCATGCTGCGCCAGTTCAAGGAGGGCTGGCAGTTCATCGGGCAGACCCCGCTGGTGCGTGGGCTGGTCCTCGGCATCCTGGGCGCGTTCGCCGGTGGCGGCATCGTGATCGGCACCGCGAAGTTCTTCGCCAGCTCGCTCGGTGCCGGCGATGCCGCGTTCTCGCTGCTCTTCGGTGCGATCTTCGTCGGTCTGGCGGTCGGCATCGGCCTCGGTCCCATGATCGTCAAGGACATGTCCAGGCGTCGCTGGTTCGGCATGAGCATCGTGCTGGCAAGCGCCGCCGTGATGACCCTCTCCTTCGCCATCCACCTGTCCATGGCGATCGTGGGCGCGGTGCTTGTCGGTGCGGGCGCCGGGATGGCGTTCCTGGCCGGCACCACCCTGCTCGGGGGTGAGATCGCCGACGAGGTCCGTGGCCGGGTCTTCGCGGTCGTGCAGATCGGCACCCGGCTCGTGCTGATCCTGGCCATCGCGCTGAGCAGCCTGCTCGCCGGTGTCGGTGGCTCGCGCAAGCTGGAGATCGCCGACCTGGGCATCTCCATCTCGTCGACCCGACTGTTGCTGCTCGCCGCCGGTGCCGCCGGCATCTTCGCCGGGATCAGCGCCTTCGGCCAGATGGACGACAAGAAGGGCGTCCCGGTCCTCGCCGACCTGTGGGGCTCGATCCGGGGCCGTCCGCTGATGCCCGCCGAGCCGTTCGTCTCGGCCGGCCTGTTCGTGGTGTTCGAGGGCGGCGAGGGCGCCGGCAAGTCCACCCAACTCGCCGCGCTCGCCGAGCGGCTGCGGGCCGACGGGCGCGACGTCCTGGTCACCCGCGAACCGGGGGCCACTGCCGTCGGTCGGCGGATCCGGTCGCTGGTGCTCGACACCTCGGGCGACGAGGCGCCGTCGCCACGCGCCGAGGCGCTGCTCTATGCCGCCGACCGGGCGCACCACGTGGCCGCCGTCGTCCGGCCCGCGCTTGTCCGCGGCGACGTGGTGATCAGCGACAGGTACGTCGACTCGTCGCTCGCTTACCAGGGCGCGGGACGTACGCTCCCGGTCGACGAGGTCTCCTGGCTCTCCTCCTGGGCCACCGGTGGGCTCAAGCCCGACCTGGTGGTGCTGCTCGACGTCGAGCCGCAGACCGGCCTGTCCCGGGTCGCCTCCCGCAGCGGGGAGGCCGACCGGCTCGAGGCCGAGTCGATCGCCTTCCACGAACGCGTCCGGTACGCCTTCCTCGACCTTGCCGCCGCCGACCCGAAGCGCTACCTGGTGCTCGACGCGTCCCGCCCGGCCGACGAGATCAACGGCCTGGTGGTGCGGCGTGTCGAGGAGATGCTCGGCAGGCCGGGCGGCATCGTGCACCCCCGCCCGGCACAGGGCCCGGACACCTCGGTGCAGCCCGAGTTATCCGACGCGGAGCTGGTGACGATGGAGCACAAGACCTGATGCCTGACGTCTTCGCCGACCTGGTCGGTCAGGACGAGGCGGTGACCGAGCTGCGCCGGGCCGCCGCGGCGGCAGCCGCCGTGCTGCGCGCCGCTGCGGCCGACCGTGCACCCGCGCTGCTCGCCGCCGGCCCCACCAGCGGCGACGAGCCCGAGACAGCCGCCGTGCCCGGAGGGCCCGATGCGTCCACCGGGATGACCCACGCGTGGATCTTCACCGGGCCACCCGGCTCGGGCCGCTCGGTCGCCGCGCGGGCCTTCGCCGCCGCCCTTCAGTGCGTGCACGGCACCGGCTGCGGCGAGTGCCCCGGCTGCCACACCACGATGGGCGGCACCCACGCCGACGTCCGGCTTGTGGAGCCGGAAGGACTCTCCATCGGCGTCAACGACATGCGCGCTCTGGTGCTCCGCGCCGCCAGCACCCCGTCCGGTGGGCGCTGGCAGGTGGTGGTCATCTCCGACGCCGACCGGCTCACCGAGGCCGCCGGCAACGCGCTGCTCAAGGCGATCGAGGAGCCTCCACCGCGTACCGTCTTCCTGCTCTGCGCGCCGTCCACCCACCCGGACGACATCTCGGTGACCATCCGGTCGCGCTGCCGGGTCGTACCCCTGCGGCAGCCGCCGGCCGCGGCGGTGGCCGAGGTGCTGGTCCGTCGCGACGGCGTCGCGCCCGACGTGGCGCGATGGGCGGCGGCTGCCGCGCAGGGTCACGTGGGTCGGGCGCGCCGGCTGGCCCGCGATCCGGAGGCCCGCAAGCGACGTGAGGCGGTGCTCGCGGTGCCGCGTCGGCTGACCGGTGTCGGTGCGGCGTTCGACGCGGCGTCCGCCCTGATCGAGGCCGCCGAGGCGGAGGCCAAGGCGTCGGTGTCCGAGGCGGACACGACCGAGCGGACCGCGCTGGAGCGGGCGCTCGGCGCGGGCGGCACCGGCCGGGGCGCGGCCGGCGCGATGCGCGGCGCGGCCGGGCAGCTCAAGGAGTTGGAGAAGCGGCAGAAGTCGCGGGCCACCCGGGCCCAGCGCGACGCGTTGGACCGGGCGCTTGTCGACCTGGCGGGCTTCTACCGGGACGCGCTCACCATGGCGCTGCGCGCGCCGGTCGACCCCGTGCACACCGATACCGCCGCGCTGGCCGGTGCCGGCGCCCAGAAGTGGGACGCCGAGGGGTCGCTGCGCCGTCTGGAGGCCGTGCTCGCCTGCCGGGCGGCCATCGAGGCGAACGTCAAGCCGCGGATCGCGGTCGAGGCGATGATGCTCGCCCTCTGGAAGGGCTGACCCGCAGCACTCGGCCGTGGTCCCGTCCGCCGGACCGTTCATCCACAGGCCATCGACACGTGCGATTGCTGTGCGGTACGGTCCGGTGTGCCGTGGTGACGGTTGCAGCACGCTCAGTGAGGGCCATCCGGGAGGAGTCGCCGATGCCGCGGGGGGAGATCGACGAAGCCTGGATCGAGGAGGCGGTGCGGCGCTACCGCCGCATCGAATCGCTCCAGGCCGAGTTCGACCAGGCGGTGTCGACCGTCGAGGTCACCGTCCGGTCGCCGGACGGGCTCGTCGAGGTTGTGGTCACCGCAGGCGGCCGGATCACCGACGTCCGGTTCCTCGGGCCACTGCACTCCCGCAGTCCACGCGACGTTGCCGGCTCAGTGCAGGCAGCGGTCACCGCGGCAGCCGACGCCGCCGAGTGGGCCCGCGAGAAGCTGCACAACGAGACGTTCGCCGCCTACCGACCACTCGCGGGGGCCTGAGATGGAGGCACTGCGCGCGCTCTCCGCCCGACTGGACGAGGCGAGCGCCACGCTCACCACCCTGTCGCACCGGGTCACCGCCAGCGACCCGCCGCAGGTCGCGTTCGGAGCGGACGCCCCGGGCCGACCCGGCGAGATCGGCCGTGCGCTGCACCGGCAGTGGGTCGCCGCCACCGACGACCGTGCTCGCGAGGCGCGGGCAGCTGCCCACCGGCTGGCCTCCGCCGCAGCGGCGATCCGCGAGGCCGCCGACCGTTACAGCGACGTCGACAGGGCCGCCCGACGCCGGATCGGCGGGGAGCGGTGATGGACCCGCTGGACCGGCTCGCCGAACCCGGCCTCGACCTGCTGCGCCGCGTCGACGCGTTGCTCGCCGCAGGTGTTCCCGAGGGGCACCGGGTCTGGCCGCTGCTGCGCCGGATGCAGGTGCTGCCGGGCGACGCCGTGCGGGGCTTCCTCGATCTGCATCCCACGCCGCTCGCCAGCGCCGGGCACGCGGTGCGCCGGCTCGTCCGGGGGTACGACGACGTCAGCGCCACGCTCACCGACCCGGTGCTCTGGGCCGGTCCGGCAGCCACGGCGTACGGGCAGGAACGCGCGGCGCTACTGCACCACCTCGACGACGGCCCGGAGAGCCTGGTCGGGCGACTGGAATCCACAGCCGGATATGCGGATGCGCTCGCCGACTGGGTGGAGGGCAGCCGGCTCGCACTGGCCCGCACCCTGGCCGACGTGCTGCGCTCGGCCGAGGCGGTCGCCGTGGTCGCCGCCACCGCCGCTGGCCCACCGCGCCGCATCGAGCCCGTCGGGCCAGGTGTGGCCGACGCTGCCGAGATCGCCGCGCGGGTGCTGGCGGTGCTCTCCGTCGCGTACGACGGTGTCGAGACGTTGCTGCGCCAGTGGGCGCCGAGCCTGGCCGAGTCCACCTGGCGGCCGACGGTGAGCGGCCGACCCCGCTACGACCAGCCCACAAGGGTCGGCTGGTAACCAGCAACCGCTGACGCTCCCTGGGCGACGGTCATCGATGCGAGCACGGTGTAATCGTTCGGCGACAGCCGGCGCGCGGTGGGGCCATGGTCCGTCGTAGGGTGGAGCAATGGGCATGCTCTGCGCGGTCAGCTTCAACCGGTACGGGCGCCTCTACTACCTCGACCCGGGCGAGCTGCGCCCACAGGTGGGCGACAAGGTGCTGGTGCCCACCGACGACGGGCCCGAGGTGGCCGAGTGCGTCTGGGCCGCCCAGTGGGTGACCGAGGAGACCGACGGCTTCCCCCGACTGGTCGGGCTGGCCGGCGACGACGACCTGAGCCGGGACGAGGCGCTGCGTCGGCGTAAGGCCGAGGCCAAGGTGGCCGCGAAGCGGCTGATCCGGGCACACGGCCTGCCCATGAAGGTGGTGGCCGTCGACCACGTGCTCGCCTCCGCCGACGGCGGTGGCGAGCGCAGCACCGTCTACTTCACCGCCCCGCACCGGGTGGACTTCCGCTCCCTGGTCCGCGACCTGGGCGCGACCCTGCACTGCCGGGTCGAGCTGCGCCAACTCTCCGCCCGGGACTCCGCCCGCGTCCAGGGCGGCATCGGCTCGTGCGGTCGGGACCTGTGCTGCGCCACATTCCTCAACGACTTCGAGCCGGTGACCATCCGGATGGCGAAGGACCAGGATCTCCCGCTCAACCCGCTGCGCATCTCCGGCGCGTGCGGCCGGCTGATGTGCTGCCTCAAATACGAGCACCCGCTGTACCAGCGCTTCCAGGAGAGCGCCCCGGCGGTGGGCAGCCGGGTCAGCACGCCGGAGGGCGACGGGCGGGTGGTCGGCCACAGCGTCCCCCGTGACGCGGTGACGGTCCGACTGGACGCCGACGGCTCCCGCTGCTCCTGCTCCCGGGCGTCCGTCTGCGCACCCCGCCAGGCCCACGACCAGCACTACACCCCCTGATACCGACCTTATCGCCTCTCAATGAGTGGCGGGTCGTGCCAGCCGCCGTCGTGTCGGTGACAGTATTTCCGATAGGGCAGTGGCAACGACTCTCTTCACTGCGGCGTGGGCCAGCCGCATTCGGGGTCGTCATTAGGCCTGGCATGTGGATGGAAAACCTTTGGTAAGGCTGCGTCGCCATGCTGTTCGGCAGGAGGCGGCTACGGCAGGTAGCTGCCGAGCCCTACGGGAGGGAAACGCGATGCGGGTCAGTCAGGGTGCGTCCGCAAGGTTGCCCGGGAGAAGGCGACAAGCGTTCATGAGGCGGCTTGTGGTGATCGCCGCAGGTGCGCTCGGCCTGCTGGTCGCACTGATCACGCCTGCGCAGGCCGGCACCAGTTGGGTCAGCCACGACGGCGGGGCCAACGTGAAAGTAGTCTGGACTTTCCACGGCAAGCAGATGGTGTCGCTCACCTTCACCGTGGCCGATACCAAATGCAACGCCGCCTCCGCCTGGGGTGACGTGGGGTTGCGAAAAGTGGAAGGGATTTTCATCTCGTACCACGGCCTGTTGAACGACCTCGGGTGCGGCACGACGAAGACGCACAGCACCGGTCCCTTCTCGACCGGCTTCGACATCCTGAGCTTGCAGATCTGCGCCGATGGCGACGGGGTGGGTAAGAAGACGCCCTCGGCCTGCGGTTCGTGGCATGACAATCCCTATACGTGACAGGTGATCGATGACCCGGTCACCCTTTTCTGACCACGTCAGTGAAGGGTGACCGGGGGTTCGGCCAGGCGCGGCGTCAGCGGCGTCTTCGGGGTCAGCCAGCTCGCCGTCGGGGACTGGTCGCGGTTGACCTGCCAGTCGCGCGCAACCCGGTCCACCCCGATCGGGTAGATGGTCAGCGTGCCGTCCGGGTCGATGCGCAGCCGGAGGAACGACTTGGCGTCCTCGATGCCCTGCCCGGCGAACAGTTCGTTGACGTTCACCCCGAAAGACCCCGCCACCAGCAGGTACGCCGCCACGAGCTGGCTGGATACCAGCCCGATCACCGGCCCGTACAGCACCACGGCCGCGGCGGCCGGCAGCGGCCAGGGCCAGTCGTAGAACGGCAGCGCCAGCCAGGCCCAGGTGCCTGCCGCGGCCAGCGCCACGTGCGCCACTCCGTGGCTGACGCCGAGGATCCAGTGCCGCACGTGCCTCTTGCCGCTCGCGTTGGGCGGCTGGGCGAACAGAACTGCCGCCGCCACCGTGACCAGCGCCATCGCCACCAGCGGAACGCTGAACAGGCGCTGCCCGGTGGCGTCGGTCCAGTTGGCGGTCGCGCCGGCCATGGCCAGCATCAGCAACGTGTGCAGGGTGCCGAGCAGGGTGGTGAAACCCGGGTTGCGCAACGGCAGCCGGGCGAAGATGCCCCAGCTGTAGCGGCGGGAACGGGCCGCGTCCGGATAGCGGGCCGCCAGGTCGTACGGCCGAGCACGGCTGGCTTTCCGCGCCAACGTGTCGCGCGGCGGCACTTCGAGGCGCTCCGGCAGTTTGTGGGTGGGATACAGGTACGCACCACCGCCGCCACAGGTGATCAACTGGCGGTCGGTGCCCGTGTAGCGGGCGTAGTGGTGCAGGTCGCCGGAGAGCAGCAGCCGCACCTTCGCCCCGGTCGGGTCGATGATCGTGCGGATGAAGTAGTCGATGGAGTCGTACGCCGTCGGGTGGTCGGCGGCCTTGACCCAGGTCGGCGCCGGCGCCGCGATGATGATCTTCGACTCCGGGCCGAGTTGCCGGGCCACCTCGTCGAAGTACGCCAACTGTGGGTCGTCGAGGTACGAGCCGGACTGGTCGTCCACGCCGAGCAGCCACCAGCCGGCGGGCAACTCCACAGCGAAGTACGACCGCGACTGCCCGGTGCCCCAGCCGCCGAAGTTGCGGTCGCGGGAGCGGACGAACAACCGCAGGAACGCTGTCAAACCGTCATACCAGTCGTGGTTGCCGGGTACCGCGAACAGCGTCGGCTGTTCCGGCGGCGGCACCGGCAGCGCCGCCTGGTAGGGGCCCTTGCAACGGTTCTCGTACTCGGCGTAGGCCGCCGACGGGTACACCTGGTCGCCGCCCATCACCAGCGTCTGCGCCCGGGGCAGCCGGTGCCCGTCCACGGTCAGTTCCGGCTGCGCCAGCAGGTACGCCACCGAGTAGGTGGCGTTGAAGCCGTCGCCCAGGTCGGCCACGTAGTCGAGCCACAGCCCACCGTCCGGACCGGCCTGGCGGAAGACACCGTCGCCGAACGCGTTCTGCAACTCGCGCTTGTCCAGGTACGCCCCGAACAGCATCGCCAGCAACGTCCGGATGCCCGTGCTGATCAGCAGGAACGGGGCCAGCCACGGCACCGGTTTGCGCGGGGTGAAGCCCAGCTCCAGCGGGTCCGTGGAGCGCGGCCGGTGTGCGAACCGCTCATCGGCCGGTACGGGATCGGGGCGGGCGTCCGTCGGATCGGGGGTGCGAGGGGTGTGATCGTCGCTCACCCGCCGCAGCCTAGTGCCGCTCGCGATGATCCGCTGTCCGGTAAACGTCTAGATGGCATTCGTTGTCCGGTTAGTGGCAGTGAGCGGGGCGAGGGGTATCCCGTTCGGTCCACGGCCGGGGGTGCCGTACACTTGCTGATCGTTGCCGCCTTAGCTCAGTCGGCTAGAGCGACGCACTCGTAATGCGTAGGTCGACGGTTCGATTCCGTCAGGCGGCTCCACTGAAAGGCCCAGGTCACCGGCTTGATCGCCGATCATGACCTGGGCCTTTTGCTTGCCGTCGCGAGGTCGAGCAGCCAAGCGAGCAGCCAACCTACTCACCGGACCACAGCGCCCCCTCCAGCCGCGCCGCAGCTTCCCGAGCCACCTCAGGGGCCACGTGGGCGTAGATGTTGAGGGTGACGCTGATCTGAGAGTGACCGAGGATCTCCATGACCACGCGGGCGGGCACGCCCTGGGCGAGAAGGACGCTGGCTGCCGTGTGCCGCAGGTCGTGAAGACTGGCGCGCCGTCCTGGGATACAACCGCAATAGGGCTGCGACCAGGGTCAGCAGACGTCCGGATCTGCTGGGATCAGCGCGCTGAGGTGTCGCAGGCCGCTGCCGCTGTCGCTCTGCGGCCGTCACGCCTGATGCCCGGCGGCTGGCGCGGACAGCGGGAAGCCCGGAGGGCCGCCGCAGAACGACAGGGAGGTTGTTGACCGGTGGTGTGGCCGGCAGCCAGCCGCGCCGCTCGGCCAGCAGCCCGCGCGGCGTATAGAGCGCACGCCGGCCGCGTCGGCGTGCTGGCCGGCGGTCGCGCGGCTGCGGTCAGAGCGCCTCCGGCGGGGGCGCAACGACTCCAGGATGGCCGGGGCTTCGCCAGCGGGTCACGGTCCGTGGGTGGTTGCGGTAGGCCATCCCGCCTGCCACCGACCCGGGGCAAGCCGAGCAGACCACCGCTCCCTAGAAGGCAGGTCGGCGGCATACGGGATGGGTAGATGTGGCGGCTAGTGCCGTGACCACGAACGTTGACGGTGTTGGGGTCAGGCTGCTCGGGTGGTGGGTTGGCCCCAGTGTCGTTGT